>CAVBXD010000004.1:0-163579 GCA_963599465.1 Oscillospiraceae bacterium
TAAAGACCCGTTACGACAAGAAGGGCAAACTCGTGGGTTACACCGTGGGCAAGAACGCTTCGGTGTTCAAGGCTTCGGAGATTGGCAGGAAGTTCATGGCATCAAGGCTTGAAAGCACATGGCGGAGACTCCATCCCGAAACCACCATGGTCAGGACAAAACCTGTTTTCTCTTCTATCAATCCTTCCGCAACTCGCCCTGTCCGTCCAGTATTACATCCGACTGCCACTGCCCAACCGAACGTTGCCCGTGGCGGCATGTCCCAAGTGGAGCAACCGAAGCCGCAGAAACCGACCTATTCAGATTTTAGCATCAAGACAGGCAATGAGACCAGATGGGTATCTATTCCAGACGAGGTCAAGGACATCTTTACAGACGGCATCCAGATACCCGACGGCAACGACAAGGCTACAGTGGAGGATATTACTCATGTGGCGATGTTGCTCTTCGCTGGTTATCTTGATGCAGCCACCGCCATGTCTGAATCGTGTGGCGGAGGTGGCGGTTCTGCCCCTCAGTCTGGCTGGGGCAAGAAAGACGATGAGGATGATTGGAAGTTTGCCCATCGCTGTGTGCAGATGGCTCACTCCATGTGCAAGCCGAAGCCAAGAACACGCAGTTACCACAGATAAACCGACAATTCTATGATTAGGAGAAGCAAGAACAATGACAACCGTCCTGATTTCGACGACGTGATGAACGATGTCGAGCAGGATGTGCAAGCGGACAAGGCGGAACAGGAACTTGATGACCGTCTTTCCAAACTCAACCAGTTGGTTACGACCATTGACGAGGCGACCACTGCCGTCATCAATGCCAAGCTAACCTTAGAGACTGCCATCCGTCAGTCGCAGCGTGAGGAAGGCAAGTTGGATGCAGCGGTTACCACCGCAAGCAAAAAGGTGGAAACCATCAATGACCGCATCGACAAAGTCATGAAGGAAGCCCCTTCCAAGTTGAAGGTGTCCGTGGAAGTTTCAGATGCTGACTGGCAAAAGATGCAGCAGATGTTTGACGAGCACAACAAGCAGATACAGGTCAAGATGCAGGAGCACATCCATTCTGTCAACAAGATGTTTGAGGTTGAGCGCAGAAAGGTCAACGAGCGTTACAAGGAATACGATGGCGTCTATCTCGGTCGCTATGCCCAGTGGTTTGTCGGCATCTTCTTCTGCCTGGGTTTCTTCGGCTTTTGTGGTGTCATTGCCGTGCTGATAGCGCAGCACTATGCAAGGTGATGAACGAGCAACCGCCTGACCTTTGGCTGTGGGCTTAAAGTCAGGCGGATGTCCAGTTGGATATAAATCGTATAAAGCTGATTCTATAAGTTATCAATAATATTGAAATTTGGATGGTCTTTTAATATATACTCCCTAATTTCTTCGACATCATCAATGTACAACTCATTATCTTCCAAAGCGCCAATAAGTAAATCTTTCCTTCCACCATCTTCATACTGGAGGGTCATTTTTATATACGCATGATAGAGCTTGTTTATTTCTTTGATTGGAATCTCAAGTGAATAATGCCCCGTTTCAATAATTTCATTTGGAAATATTGTTTCTTTACAAGGCGAAGTAAATCTAAAGCAGAAGTCGGATATAAGCATAGGTAGAACTATTCCCTCTGCTGGGTTGTAACTTCCCTCTATTCCACTTGGGAAATTAAAGAAGTACGCACTTAATTTGTACTCTCTACAAAGTTTTTTCCCTTCATTCTTTATCCATGCCTTAAATGAATACCTAACAGTCTCTGAACATGGAGCAGGTTCGTCATCAGGTTGTAATGAGCCATTGATGAGAGTGAGTATAGGAGAACGGTGTCTAAACATAACATCCTTTACCTCATAGTCTTCCATAGGCTCTGACAAGAAATTGAAACGCTTGTAGTATCTCTTGTCTTTAGCCATATGAGGTGCTTGGGAACTACGTGGAATCTTGACTATATACAAAGATTGCTTTAAATCATTGTTTTTGCGAACTGGATATATCTTCAGTCCATCGATTCTTGGTTGGATGGTATTGACAATATTCTCTAACCATTCTTTTGTATAGACCAAACCATCTATATAGGTTATAGACTGGGGTTTATGGTCACTTTCTGCAAGTCCATAAACAATGATGCCTCCATCTGAGTTTGCAAAAGCTGAGATGTCTTTTGTGATTTCTGCCTTTTTCTTATCATCTTTAGACAGAGCCCCATCTCTCTTATAATCAAGATGAATGTTTTCCTCTACTTCATCTTGTATAAGCTGTTCTATATCTGAAATCGTATACTCTTTAAGTGAATAGAAATCCATCTTTTGTTCTATATTTTGATTGCAAATTTATTACTTAGAAATATTCGACATCAATTTTTCAATTGTCGTGTCTGTAAAAGCTTGCCAAATATCCAAATGAATCGGCTGATATTCATCAAACATCTGCTTCACGAACTGAATTTCAAATACAAGACGGAAATCATTATCATCACATTCTGGATGTACCTCTTTCTTAGTTCCAACACGTGCAATATTTATCAAGTACAGGTCTCTCACGCCCTTCCGCTTCATGTATGGCATGAAATAATAGAGTTTATTCAATGCCACTGTGGAAGGAAATTTCTTCCCTGTATAATACACCTTTGCAGAGCGGTCAAGGTATTGCTCCATGTTGTCTGTTTTGACCAAACTTACAAGAAGATGTTTTTTATTGTCAATAGCCGTATCTTTATCATTGTCTTCCACAGAAGCATTGTCCACAATGCATTTTGGATATTCAGCCTTAACTTCTTTGAAATCAACGAAGTGTACAGTTAATACTTTCTTTAAGGCCTGAATCACATGCCACATCATCACAGGTGGAACAGCATTTCCGATAGCTTTGTATTGGCGTATTTGTGAAACAGAATCCAACTTGAAGGTATCAGGAAAAGATTGTATGCGGGCTGCTTCCCTAGTAGAGAAGCGTCTGTATCTTTCGCCTACCATAAATACAGGGTCGGTACTATTCAAACTGACCTTTGCCAAATGTGCACTAACAGTATTGCATGGTTCATTGAGGAGCATAGCTCGACCCTTGTTCATTTTTTCACGAACGGCCATCATTCCTGCAACCGCTTTTTCACTGAAGAACAATTTCTCATCATGGTTATCATCTTCAATAATGACATCCCCCAGCACTTTGCGATCTGTTGTTTTTACCTTAGCAGGGAACTTGAATTTTGCCAAGTCTGCTTCATCCCTGAACCCGACAATTATCACTCGCTCTCGCTTTTGTGGAACACCATATTCTGAAGCATTTAGCAGTTTGTGCACCACTTTATATCCTGCGTTTTCAAATTCTTTGATTATCATAGGAAATGCTTTTCCCTTGTTGGCGGACAACAATCCCTTTACATTCTCCGCAATGAAGAAACGTGGCTGGCGCTCTTTGAGAATCTTAACCATCTCAAAGAATAGCATACCCCTTTCGTCCTTATATCCGAGTCGAGGTGGGTTCTGCGCTGAAATAGAGAAAGATTGACAAGGGAAACCACCTATCAACATGTCGAATTCTGGCATCTTGTCAATTTCAATTTGGCGGACATCCTTGACAATACATTTATGGACGAAGTTTTCGTTGTAGATTTTCGTGCAATACTCATCATTGTCAACTGAATACACGATTTCAAACGGATTCTCTGCATACTCTTTCCCGAGATATGAAAATCCGCCTACAACTCCTAAATCCATACCACCGCATCCGCAAAAAAGTGATGCAACTTTTATTCTTTCCATGTCAGCAACTCTGTTGGTTTGAACAATTCTGTAGAGAATGATATTTCCATTCCATTGCGAGGTTCAGCCTCTATCTTGTCTGTTTTGTATAAAGATACTGGATTCCTAAGAACATACAATACCTTTTCTTGTTCACTAAGCATCAAGCGATAAACACAATAATGTTCCTTTATAGTTCCAGCGACACGCCACTCGTTTGGGGACATGTGGAAACCATACATTTGTATTTTCTTCTTACTGACCGTAGTCTTGACTTCTATGTATCTATGGTCTTCTGTGCCATCTGCTTCATAACTGTCAATATCAAATCCGGGATGATAAGAAGGACTATCTACAATTTGAACAAGACGAATAAACTGTTCATAGCCATTTATCTTTAGGCGCATCTTCTCATGTCCACAAATCATGGCTTCACCCAAGTTTCCGATGTCTTTTGTTGTTCTATCATCAGATGCAACAACCTCCTTGATGCGGTCGTCAATAACCACATCTATTGCTCCTGTTTGACCAAACAGTGCCTGCACATTCGTCTTGAATAAGTCAGGCTTCATAGAATTGTTGACATACTCAAACCATTCTGGCTCTATCTTAGTCAGTTCTATGGTTTCTATGTCTTTCTTGCCGTAAAACGAATCATAGCCATTAAACCACGTTTTGTCATCTCTGAATTTTTGAATAGCAGCTACCTCATTACCTTTGAGATAGTAATATCCATTTGTTGTTGTCAACAAATTTGCTATTTCCATATAATCCAAAATATCTTTTGCATAGCGTGTAACATCACCTTTTGTTCGTGGACTACCTGTCAGTGAACGTATCTTTTTATCTTTCGGATTATAATACTTTACCTTGTTCTTTCTGTTGTTGAGGATTGTTTGCGCAATTTCATTTGCAGAAACGTCTCCACTTGTAACACGAATGTCGTTAAAGATACAATATGTAGCTTCTTCTGCGGACATAGACATTTCCTTTGAGCTATCCTGTTCGCTAAGAAGGGTATTTCCTGCAAGCAGAACTTGAATAATAGTACGTGCAGGTTTGAATCTTATGTTATTGTATATAATGTCTTTGACATCAACAGCCTTCATGTGTCCACCAGGGAATTGAAATGAATACAAGAAAAGGCGCAAGAACTGTGTTAAGTCTTGATTCTCGTGCAGGAAAACTGCCATTTGTGACGTTTCAGTAATGTCGGCATCTTTATCTTCTTTGTAGAAGCCGAAAAGAGCAGGTATCTCAGTACGCCAGTTGTCAAGAGTCTTCTTTGTCATGCCAATGTTCCCGGGGAACATCTTTATTGCATTGAGATACTTCTGATTGTACTCGGAGCATGAACATTGAGGTATTCGACAACACTCATTGGCCATATACAACAACACATTTTCAATGTTGCTTTTGAAACGAGGTCTAACGAAATGAATCCTAAACCAATATTTATCAGGTATCTGATAGTAATTTATTTTGTCTGACATAATTGTTTCTTTAAATGTTCTGCAATAGCCTGTGCCATAATTGGTGGTACGGCATTACCAACTTGCTTGTATTGGCTTGTCTTGCTACACAAGAAAACGAAATCATCTGGAAACGATTGGATTCTTGCACTTTCACGAACCGTTGGAACTCTATTCCATTTATAATGGAAATGATGCCTATGTCCCGTGTCAATGGTGATACTTGGCTTTTGACTGTTCAAGCGCGTCCACGCTATATGAACCTTTCTGGTTTCTTGCAAGTCCTTAGGCAAATCTTTGTAATTTCCCCCATCAGGAACCATTGCAATAATGCGCTTGGTTTGTTCATTATGTAGTGTAATATCGTGATTCCATATCACATTGCTGCTTGCTCGCATCAGTCGTTGATAGTCACAACTTGGGGCGATGGGATATGGCGTTTCGTCTGCAATGGAGTCTTCCGTCAAATCGCCAAGTGCTTCCTCAGTTGTAACCCGATGCTCTACTGTCGGAATATTGAAGTCGAAAACACCGTTGCGCAAACCTACAAAAACTGCTCGCCGACGATTTTGCGGAACGCCATAATCAGAGGCAAGAAGTACTTTCGTTTCTACCTGATAGCCCAATTCTTGGAAATCGTTAAGTATAGATTGCTTAACGACCCCCTCCCCAATAGACAATATGTTGGGTACATTTTCCATCACAAATGCACTTGGCTTGAAGTATGCTACCATACGCACAAAGCCCTTATATAACTTGTTCCTTTCGTCATCCACGATGCGCTTACCAGCGACAGAAAATCCCTGACATGGCGGTCCTCCTATTATTACATCAACGTTTTTTGACCCAAGGTGAGTGCTTACATCGTCGCCTGTCAAAGTCGACATATCTGCGCACAAAACGTTGCTATTATGGTGATTAAACTTGTATGTTTCAAGAGCATCTTTCCAAATGTCAATACCAAGCAGCACATCATAGCCAGCTTTTTCAAAGCCGAGCGACATGCCGCCACATCCACAAAACAAGTCCAATACAGTATATCTTTTCTCTGCCATTATATTCTTATTCAATAGTTTAATACACATTACGCAAAAGTTCGTTCACATCAACCTCAAGAAGTTTGGCCATTTTCATGAGGTTTTCTAAGTCAGGTTGACATGTATTTGTGCACCATTTGGAAATGGTTGTTTTGTCTTTTCCTAACTGCTCGCTAAGCCATTTATTTGTACGTTTCTTTTCTGCCAGTACTACTTTTAGCCTATTTAATTCCTTATTTGCCATATGTGCGTCTTGTTTTGTTACAAAAGTACAAAATATATTTCAGACAAGGCTATAAGCAACCGTTTATTTATGCTTATTTAGCAACTTGGTGAGTATTTCTCATTTTCTCATATCTACCAAATCTCGTTGTAAATGACAACTTTTTGTTGCATATTTTCGATTGCCTAAAAGTCGAGTTTTCTCCCAACAATAACATAATCTCCACAATGTATAGTTCCTTCCCAAATCCCAAAATCGGAAAATTGCCGTTCATTTCCGTGTTAATTTATGTTTTCTCTTGCTTTCCGTTTCGGGTTAAATGAAATTCTTGTTTCCAGTTTGTTTCTTGCAACTACTTTAGCACGAAATTGACATTGATAATCAGCTATTTGCAAGCAATCAGCAGATTATCAAGAAGAAGATCATGATGGTCGTGCATATGTCAACATACAAATACTAGGCTTGGGAACAAGGCCATTTTAATAGGCTTTAAATGTGCTGAGAAAAGGTTATTAGGCTTTCAATTGACTCCCCGTTGCCGTTACGCTAGAATGGCATTGCCGTTACGCTAGAACGGAGTTGCCGTTACGTTAGAATGGCATTGCCGTTACGTTAGAACGGCGATGCCATTTCAGTGGCACGCTGCAACACGGGCGGTAGACCAAGGAAAGGCTTTGATATAGAGTGGTTTATGCTTTTTGCGCATGCTTTTTTGGAAAAAGGAAGCCCGAAGTCCTGTAAAATGTGACTTCGGGCATGAGATTTATGCTCTTTGGAGTTTTAGCGGACAGCAAGAAATAGAAAACGATTTGAGGCTTATGTGGATTCTTTTAGAAAGGATAGCCCACGGCGAAATGTAGGCTTTGCGAGTCCTTGAACTTCCCCACATTGTAAAAGCCGTTCTTGTAGGGCACGTGAATACCGACTCCCCAGTCGAGACGTATCACGAGAAATTCCATGTCGTAGCGAAGACCGACACCCGTGCCCAGCGCCATTTCCTGAAAGACCTTCTTGATCTTGAAGCTCCCGCCCGGACGGTAGTTGTCGTTCATTTTCCACACGTTGCCGGCATCAAGAAAAAGTGCGCCATAAAGGTTGCCGAAGAGCCGTGGACGGTATTCGAGGTTAGCCAAGAACTTTATGTCGCCTGTTTGGTCAAGGTAATAGACTCCGGCTGACGACTCGTCATGATAAGAGCCTGGACCTATTGTTCTCACTGTGAAGGCGCGTATGGTGTTGGCACCACCCACATAGAACTGCTCTGAGTAAGGTGGGTCTTCAGAGTTGCCGTAGCTCCAGATGACGCCAGCGTTGACGTGTCCAACGAGAGTGGAGTGGGGAGAGAGCCTCCACGTCTTTACCAGTTCCGACTCAACCTTGAAAAACTGGGCATAAGGGTTTCTGAACATCCTCTTGTTCATCTCGTTCCATTTTCTTCCTGCGACTAGATAACCAAGCGACAGGATGTTTCCCGACTCCGACACCGTGGTCTGCCACCATATCGGGTTCTTGAGATCGCTGGGCGACGTGTAAGTGTAAACATACTGCATGCGGGGTATGAATTGGTTGCGCATGGTGTAGAAGAGATACGGGTTGGCGTTGAGCACGGAGTCGAACTCCACCGATGAGCGTCGCAAGTAGTCGTAAGAGAACTTGAGGGGTGAGAACTGGTGTCGGCTCTTCTGTGACGTCTGGAACTCATAAGCCCATTCGCCAGACACGATATGTCGGGTGAAGAAAGACGAACGTCTCACGATGTCTGACGAGAACGTCAGCTTGGTTGACAATTGTGGGATGTATTGCGTGCGTATGGCCCGCCTTATGAGTCGCTGCCTGACCTTTGATGCCCAAGGCATGATGAGTGCGGGGAAGGTGAGCGACGCGTCGACGCCATACTCATAGCTGTTGAGTTTCGATCCCGCGTTTTCGGCTTTGTGGCCCGTTTGCCACTCGTAACTCCCCTTGAAGTTGATGTCGAGCAGTTCACCGCCACGAAACGCGTTGCGCTTTGTAAGGCCAACGGTTATGCCCGGTCCTATACGGTTGTTGGTCTTGCCAGTGAGGTTGCCTTGCACGTAGAAGTCGTAAGGCTTGTCGAGGATGAGGTTGAGGTGCAGGTCGAGCGTGTCGGAGCGTCCTGTGGTGTCGCGAGGGGCGAAGTTGAAGTCGACCATCGAGAATATTCCTGTGGATGCCAGCTTGTTGGCACTTTCCTGATGCTTGAAATAGCTGTATGTGGCTTTTGGCATGAGGTGCATGTTTTTCAGGATGGTGCCAAACTTCACAGGAGGCTTCTTGCCATTGAAGTGGATAGTGAAGTCGCGGTGCCCTATGCTGTCGTTCAACACGTCGTTGTAGCTCTTGTGCATGTCGATGTTTATTATCCCGATATGCCATTTCCTTGTAGCCATCGACGGGATGTTGTTGATGATCTGAAATTTCAACAACGCCTTGCCAGGCACGCTTACCGTGTCGGCGAGGTATGAGGCATAAGAGGGCTGGTAGTAGAAATAGCCATTGTTGCGAAAGAGGTTGCTTATGCGTGCCCGCTCCCCATCCAGGGCCGACACGTCGAAAGCGTCGCCATTGTGTATCTTGGCGTTTGAGGCGGTGCTTGCCAACAGGCTGTCGGTGGATGTGGGGAAGCCGATGTAGCGCAAGGAGTCGATGGTGAACAGGTGACCCGGCTGCACGTCGTATCTTATCTTGGCCTTTTTAGGGTTACTTTGTTCCAATACCTCGTAGTCGACCTTGCCGCGAAAATATCCATGCGCCTGCAACACGAGTTTTGCTACCTTGGCGCGCAAGGCAGGGTTGACCCATGACATCAGCACCGGATTGGTGCCAAAGCTCTTGAGCATCCATTGGGAGAAAACGTCGTCCTTGCCCGTGAACTCGTTCCATACCCATAAGCCTATGGGGAACGGCGAGCGTATGCCCGACCCGAATATGGCTCCGTTTGGCGCAGTGGCGAGGGCGGCGTCTATTTCCTCCTTGGTTGAGGCGAAATGGCTGTCATTGTCGTCGGTGACATAGTTGATGTTTTCTACTCCAATAAAGAGTTGGTCGCCATCCGGTATGCTCTTTGTGGAGGAGCAAGCGGAAAGGAGCATCCCTATGGGGAGGAGGTACAGGAGATATACCTTTTTTATCATGTTTACAGTGTTTTTGTCTTTGTTGTTGTAGAGTCGGGAGCAGTGGTGTCTACCGTCTTCAAACGGAAAATGTCTGAAAGCGAGTTGAGCTTCTTCCGCCATAGGAATCCGGCTCCGAAGCGGGAGACGTTGCCCTCAAGCCAATCGTAGCTGTCGCGCACGTAAAAGAGGTTGAGATACATGTTTGACACGGGAGACACGCGATATTCTACTGAGACATTGTCGAAGAATGTCTCATTGGTCAATGCGGCATCAGCACCCGATGACAATTTGCCGCCAATGCTCAGTTTTAGTCGGTTGTTCCAGAACCGGCGCGCGAACTTGAAGGAGTAGTCGGTATGCAACTGTCCCGAGCCCGTGAAACTGTTGTCGATGCCGAAGCCTATGTCGAGCGTGCGCAACGCCTTGCCTGATATCTGGTTTATCTGCGAGTTGAGGAATGCGGAGAGCGCGGAGTTCATGGAGAAGCTCGACGTGTTGCCGTCGGCTAGATACATGCCGGTGGTGAGCATCGTCACCGCCTGCTTGCCACGTTCTTCCACTGTCATTGCTTGGAGCTGGTTGTGAATGGTCATGTCTTCAGGCGCGTCGATGGTGAATTCGAGTCCCATGTTTTGAAGCGTCTTCGACACTTTCACGCCACACGTGAAGTTTACGACCCTGCCGTTGCCTGACGACGTGCCTACGGTCGACTTGGTTGTCTCCGTGGCGGTGAGAGACAGGCGAGGATTCATGGGGTCACCAGTGAACTCGATGTAAGAGCCCTGGGCAATGGTGAACGTCTTGAGAGGAATGACGGGAAGCTCATACTTCATCTCGCCATTGTTTATAGTGTACCTGCCTCGCAAGACTATGCCCTCTACGGTGTTGTATTGCATTCGCATCTCTCCGCCGCCAATTACGTCGACATAGTTTGACTTGGAGGCATTGAGATAACAGTTTATGTGTGCCCCCTCGTCGATGTTGAGTGACAAGTCCATGTTGAGGCCCGTGAGTGGCGGCTGGCTGACCACGTCGTCGGTGGTGTCGCTGAAGTTGGTGAACTCAACGAGATCTTTCAGTTGGTCATCGGTGTTGAGAGGCGAATCCTTGAGGTTGTATTTAAGGTCGGTCGTGCCGAGGATATCCACTACACCCCTCACGCGCAAGTTGTCGATGAGTCCTTGAGCCGTTCCGTTGAAGTTGACGAACGCCTTGCCATATGCCTCAGAACGAGCATTCTCTTTTGAGTCGATGAGCAGGTAGTTGGCTGTTCGCATCCTCACGTTTACCATCATCTTAGACAGGTCCGCGAAATCTATGGATCCGGAAATGTTGAGCGGCGAGTCGTTATGGGCGAACACCTCAAAGTTTTCAAACACGATGTGGCTGTCCTCTATCGTCACAGGGTCATTGGCGAACCTTACCTCCATGCCGTAAGGCTCGGAGAACAAGAAGCAAGAGTCGAGAAACAGTTCGCCATTGGCATTTGGCTGTGACGGTGAACCTTTCAGGGTGAGCGTTCCCTCTGCGTAACCCTTGAAGCCAAAGAGCCCATCGGGGACGAAGCCGTTGATGAAGTCCATTGGCATGTGTGTCATGTCGAGAGTGGCGTCAAGCACCCCTTTGCCCACAGAGAAATAACTTCCTTTGAGTGTGCCGAGTTGCTCGCCGTCTTTGGTGATGACTCCATCGACATAGTGGCCTCCGCCAGCTTGTGGCATGTAGGTGAACTCCGTGCCGACATTGCCCAGGGCGCAATGATTGTAGGTCATCTTGTCCACGTTGACAGAAGATGACATGGTCAGATCTTCTTTTGTTTGTGTCAGATGGAAGTCGCCGTCGAGCACGCCCGTGATATTTGGGGCGTAAGGTATGACGGAAAGTATGTTGCCTATGTCAAGCTTGTGGAGCGATGCCGTGATGTCTTGCAACGCGTCAGGGTCGTTGTCATCGCTGTATATCTGCAAGCCAGTGCCGTCGTCGGAGGTGAGTTTCACGTCTGCCTTTACGCGCCGGTTGTCGCCAAGGAAGATGTAGTTGCTGTCGTTGACCTCAAACGCCTTGTATCCAAGGATAGGCTTGCCGTCGAAGATGCGCAAGTTTATGCCACCTTGCTTCATTTCCGCCATGAGGCTTAGACTGACGCCGAGTTTGCCGTTGGCATCGTAGACACGTGGCTTTATCCATGTGCCGTGGCCGGTGATGGCTCCGTCGAGGAAGGCATGGAACGGCAACTGGCTCTTCTTGCCATTGTGCACTTCAAGGTTGTAAGTCATGTCCTTTTGTGCCGACGACAGTTTGAGGCGGGCGGTGTCGAGAGCCATGCTGTCGACAACGAGCCCCATCGCCTCGGCAAAACCATTGATGCCATTGGCAGGTGATGTCGTGACATCCATGTTGATTGACTTGAAGTCGATGCCGTAATGGTGAAGAATTTGGGCAACGAAGTTGTCGGTGCCAGTCTGCAGTGTCAGTTGTAGTTGTGGCAAGCGATTGCGCAGTCGTTCCTGGTCGATGTACTTGTCGCTTATCTGTCGTTGAAGCTCGGTCGTGAAAGGAGTGATCGCCTTGAGCAATGTCTCGTAACCCCCAGAGGCATGGAGATTGAGATGGAAGTCGTTGCAGTCGGCAATCGCGCGTGTGGTGTCTCTATTGGTGTAGAGGTCTAATGTCACGTCGTTGGGACGCAGATGACGGTTTCCATTCTTCACGGTGATGTCGGAGAACAGTCCTTGAACCTTATAAAACTTGTCGAGGTTGGTAGCCACGTCCACTTGTCCGCATACCGACATGGTTGTAGGCTCATCTACAATATTGAGTGCTTGAAGGTCGATGTGGGAGAGGTCAGCGGTGAGCGTGCATGCGCTTGCCTTGTTGTTGCCAATGTGGAGTGCTGACAAAAGGGCGTCGAGCCCGATATTGCCTTTCAATGCCTTGTTGTGACAGTCGGCGTTTGCCACGAGATGACCTCCGTTGAGGCTTGCCGTCAGGTTTATGCCGTCGAGATTGTAATTGTCATATCCAAGAGCTTTAATGTCAACAGCCGCACGCAAATTTGTGTTTGGCGAGAAAAAGTCCGTGCCTCGGCCGTGTGCCACTATTGAACCCGTGAAAGGATGAACGGGCTGGTGTTTTAGGAAATGGGCTATGGGCAGGCGATGCGACTTTATGTTTGCGTCGTATGCCATTCGTTTCATGTCAAGGGCCAAGGTGCCGCCAATGTTGCCACCACCTTGTGAGGCTAAGAATCTGGTGGCGAGTTGCTTGCCATCCAACTTCAC
This sequence comes from Oscillospiraceae bacterium, assembly GCA_963599465.1. Classification (GTDB taxonomy): domain Bacteria; phylum Bacteroidota; class Bacteroidia; order Bacteroidales; family Bacteroidaceae; genus Prevotella. The sequence continues at coordinate 12,887 of CAVBXD010000004.1, forward strand.
GTTGCCACTGAGACTTATGCCGCGAGGAATGTTGATGCTGGACGTGACACTTTTAGGAAGTATGGGCGTGACGAAGGTTAGGTTGCTTGCCATGGCATTGACATTCATGTTTGCGCGAATACTTGCCATGTTGGTTACGTTGGCGATGAATCCATCCGCGTTTACCTTCATTATTCCAGGTATACTGAGATGCACGTCGTTTATGTGCAGGCGGTGGAGGTTTCCGCCTATCCTGCCGTCGACGACAAGTGGCACACGAGGCCAGATGTCGCAATAATCTTTTGTGAGATAAGGCGAGGCAAAGGTCAGCAAGTCTTTGCTGCCAAGGGAGCCGTGTATGTTGACTGAAAATGTGCCTGTGCTATCGGCAGGAAGGTCGGTAGAAAAGGCGTTAGTGTCCATTTTAAATGCCAACAAGATGTCGGAAAATGAGGTTTTCAAGCGCAGCTCGGGCAGCCTGATGCCCACGCTATCCATGCTGAATGCTCCTTTTGCGTTGGCCACGTTGAGTCCACATTTCTCATGGAAAGCCGCGGCAAGAACCTTTAGTTTGATAGACGGCGAGCAGAAAAGGAAAGAGTCAATCTTGAGTTGTAAGGCATCCAAGGCGATGTGGTTGGGGTCGAAACCTTCCTTCGCCACGACAGATGGTTGCTTGTCGTAGTTAAGCCAACCGCCAGACCAATCGAGATGTCTCACGGAGTATAGGCTCTTGAAAAGATCCATGTAGATGCCTTGCGCCTTTCCCTTGTTCATTAGTAATGCCACGGAGATAGTGTCGCCTGGGGTGCGAAGAGCAAAAGCGGTGTTGCGAATGCTTATCTCGTCGAGGTTTACCTTCCAGAAGTTCGTCGTGGTGGCAGTGTCTTTCTTCGCCGTGTCGGAAAGCTCGACAAGCAGCTTGGCATTATTCAAAATTGCATGGTTCACCCTTACATGCTCTTTTGACAGGTCAATGCCATGGGCCTTTATCTTTAGTTCGCCAACCTTTCCGCTGACTCGCACGTCGCTGATGAAATGTGTGGTGTTGAGCTGAACGTTGCACAACGACAATTCGTCTACCATTACTTGATTGTGAAGGAGCGGCAAGAGTTGAATGTTGGCCACGGCGCGCGAGGCAATAGCCACGGTGTCAGTCTTTCCTTTAATGGAGTCGTTTTGCTCGAAGGCACGCACGTCTTCAAGGGCAAGGTCGAGAGGAAACGCCAACCTCACATGTCCAACGCTGATGCGCATGCCCATCTTTTCAGAGGCAATGGCAGTGGCTTTTGACACCGCCCAATTTTGGAAAGGAGGGAAATAGAGGAGAAGAGAGAAGACGATTATTAAAGCCACAGGTATTGTAATCACAATGCCTGCATATTTTATTGTTTTCTTGAGTTTTGGATTTATGGTGGCCGTGCTTTTGCTGTTGTTTCCCATTGACGTTGCTCAATTTATTTGTTTTGCAAACTTACGCATTTTTTTTGGATATATGCTTTATTGACCTCTACAATTTCTAGAATAGAAAGAGGATGGGGAGAAAGCATGAATTTTGTGTTGAGTCTATAATAATAAAATAAGCCGCAAAGGATAAAATACCCTTGCGGCTTATTCAATTATGATATTCTGATTGGTTCAGAACTTTATATTCCTATCCGAAATTGTCGTACATTATGCTTTCTTGCTCAACGCCCAGACTGTCGAGATAGTCGGTGACTGTCTTGATGAGCATTGGTGGTCCGCAGAGATAATACTCGCAATCTTCTGGTGCCTCGTGGTCCTTGAGATAGGTGTCGCGCACGCAGTTTACGGCAAATCCTGCGTAATACTTCACGCCTTGAGCATCGGCGACAGGGTCGGGACGGTCGAGGGAGAGATGCATGTGGAAGTTGGGGAATTCCTTCTCCAGTTCCCAGAAGTCTTCCATGAAGAAAGCCTCGCTCAGGCTACGGGCACCATAGAAGAAATGGAGTTCGCGGTCAGTGGTGTGGAGTGTCTTCGTCATGTGCATGATCTGGGCGCGCAGCGGAGCCATGCCAGCGCCACCGCCAATCCATATCATCTCACGTTTGCTGTCAAACTTGGGGTGGAAATCACCGTAAGGGCCACTCATGCGCACCTTGTCGCCTGGCTTGAGGGAGAAGATGTAGCTTGAGCCTATGCCTGTTGGCACGTCTTGGAAACCAACCTGTGGACGTGGCAAGAACGGTGTAGAGGCTATACGCACGGTGAGCGTTATGATGTCGCCCTCGGCAGGGTAGTTGGCCATGGAGTACGCACGGACGGTAGGCTCTGGGTTGTGGGCCTTGAGCGAGAGGATGTTGAACTTCTCCCATGTTCCGATATACTCCTCGCCAATGAGAGACTTGTCAAAGTCTTTGTCGTAATCTATGGTGTCGTAGGCAGGGATGGCAATCTGTGCATACGAGCCGGGAACGAAGTCCATGTGCTCACCAGGAGGCAGTGCAACCTTGAACTCCTTAATGAAACTTGAAACGTTCTTGTTGGAGATGACAGTGCACTCCCATTCCTTGACGTTAAGGATAGAGTCGGATACTTTAACGCTGAGGTTGCCGTGAACTTTCGTCTGGCATCCCAGGCGCCAGTGGTCTTTAATCTCCTTGCGTGAGAAGTGGCCTTTCTCAGTGTCGAGAATCTCGCCACCACCTTCAAGAACCTGCAGACGGCATTGCCCGCAGCTGCCCTTACCGCCGCAAGCGGAGGAGAGATGTACGCCGTTCTCGTTGAGTGTGGAGAGCAATGAGCCGCCTTGATCCACTTCCAACTTCTTGTCCCCGTTGATGGTGATGGTTACCTTTCCGCTAGGGCTGAGATATTTCTTAGCGATAAGCAGCATCGCCACCAAGAGAATGATGATGACGAGAAACACTGCTATGCTTACGCCTATAAATTGTCCCATATTCTTATTATTCTTTATTCTGTGTTTGTTCTATGTTGTTTCTTCTTTAGTGGTGTCAGAACTTCAGTCCACTGAAGCACATCATTGCCATAGCCATGAGGCCGACGGTTATGAAGGCAATACCCATGCCTTGGAGCGGCTTGGGCACGTCGCTGTATTCCATCTTCTCACGAATGGCTCCGAACATGACAATGGCGAGCGTCCATCCCAGTCCGCTTCCAAGGGCGTAGGCTATGCTGTCGCCAATGTTGGAGATGGCCTGAGCGTTATCTATTGGGAGCTTGATGCGCTGTTGCATGAAGAGAGAGGCACCCATGATGGCGCAGTTTACGGCGATAAGTGGCAAGAAGATACCCAGTGCCGCATAGAGCGATGGCGAGAACTTCTCCACTGCCATTTCCACGAGCTGCACTATGCCTGCGATGATGGCTATGAAAAGGATGAAGCTAAGATAGCTCAAGTCAACTCCGTTTACCAAGCAGTCGGGACCGAGAACATACGTTTGCAAGAGATAGTTGATAGGCTCGGTTATTACGAGCACGAAGGTCACGGCAAGACCCAATCCGAGGGATGTCTTGACATTCTTGCTTACTGCCAGGTATGAGCACATACCGAGGAAGTAAGCGAAAATCATGTTGTCTACAAATATAGACCTGCAGAGTAATGCTATTGCGTGTTCCATTTCTTATTACTTCTTTTCGTCTTTAACAAAGAATGCCCTGTTGATCCAAATGATGCAGCCGATGAGGAGGAGGGCCGTGCACGACATTGTCATCATGCCGTTGTTGATATAGCCGAGGTCATAAGCCCCTTGTGGGATGATTTGGAACCCGAGGAGAGAACCTCTGCCGAAGAACTCGCGGAAAGCTCCCACCATGACAAGAATCGCCGCATAGCCGAGGCCGTTGCCTATTCCGTCGAGGAATGAAGGCCAAGGCTTGTTCATCATGGCAAAAGCCTCCAAGCGGCCCATGAGAATACAGTTGGTGATTATCAGTCCGACGTAAACGCTCAGCTGCACGCTGACATCGTAGGCGAAAGCCCCGAGAATCTGGTTGACAATCGTTACCAGCGCCGCGACGACAACAAGTTGCACGATGATGCGGATACGCATGGGGATGGTCTTGCGGATGATGGAAATGATGACGTTGGAGAATGCCGTGATTACTGTTACCGCAAGGCCCATCACGATGGCTGGCTTGAGTTGTGAAGTAACGGCAAGGGCACTGCATATGCCAAGCACTTGTACCATGATTGGGTTGTTCAGGTGCAGTGGCTCGGTGAATGCTGCCTTATTCTGTTTTGAAAATAAACTCATAATTCAATAATTTTGTCGTTCCGTGGAAAAATTATTTGCTGTTGAGGAACTTCAGGAACTTCCCAAGTCCGTCGTGAAGCATGCTGGCTACACCGTTTGAGGTGAGCGTGGCGCCTGTCACGGCATCAACTTGTGTAGAAGGATCCGTTACTTCCTTGTTCACCGACAAGGCTATGTCGTTGCGGTTCCCATCCTTGAAGAGCTTCTTGCCCTGGAATTTCTCTTGCCACGCCTGGCTGTCCTTGATCTCGGCACCAAGTCCGGCAGTCTCGCCCTCGTGGTTGAAGTAGGCACCATAGACGGTGGTCTTGTCGTCGTTTACCGACACGTAGCCGCTAATGCCGCCCCAAAGACCGTTTCCTGTCATGGAGAAGACGTATTTCGCCTTACCGTCGATTTCGCATAGGAACATCTCGCTGCCGTTGACAGTCTCTTCCGATTTCACTACTTCCTTGTATTTCGCTTCCGCGGCGCTGTCGTCGAGTCCACGTATGTTGAGGCTATAAAGTATCTGCTTTTTCTTTGCCAGGGCCTCGTTGGCTGTCTGCATTGGCTTTAACGCCTGATAGACGAAGGCAAGGAGAAATGCCACTACCACGACGATGACGGCCGAGTAGATAATGGTATATGAATTGCTGTTAGTTTTCATTTCCTTTATGCTTTTATTCAGAAACCTTGCTGCGCTTTGCTCGTTTAGAGATGTTGCACTCAACGACACAATAGTCTATGAGCGGCGCGATCATGTTGCCAAAGAATATGGCGAGCATCATTCCCTCAGGATAGCCTTGGTTCTTCACGCGCACGATGATAGCCATCGCGCCAACGATGAATCCGTATATCCACTTGCCTGTTTCCGTCCTTGCTGATGTCACGGGGTCTGTTGCCATGAAGACGGCACCGAAGCAGAAACCGCCGAAGATGAGCTGCTCCCACCAGTCGATTGGCGAAGCACCAGTGGCATGGAAGATGGCTCCCATGACAGAACCGCCGACGAACACGCTCAGCATTGTCTTCCAGCTTGCTATGCCTGTCCAAAGCAGGATAATTGCACCAATGGCTATTGCAATGACCGAGGTCTCGCCTATACAGCCGGGTATGAGTCCTGTTATCATGTCACAGGCAGACGCGTCCAAAGGTGAGCCTTGTGCAACGTGCGCCAACGGGGTTGCCATGGTGAAAGAGTCGGGGAGGGTGTTGCCCAGTCCGAAAATGCTGTGGTTTGCCACCCAGATGGTGTCGCCCGTCATCCTTGACGGGTAAGAGAAGAACAGGAACATACGTGCGCCGATAGCCACGTTGAAGATGTTCATGCCAGTGCCTCCGAAGATTTCCTTACAGAAAATCACGGCGAAGGCGCAAGCCAGCGCGAGAATCCACAACGGTGTGGTCACGGGGATGATGAGGGGGATGATGATACCCGAAACGAGATAACCTTCTTGAATCTCCTCACCTTTCCATTGTGCCCATGCGAACTCAATGCCCAAGCCCACGATGTAGCTCACGAGAATCTTTGGCAACACGGCGAGGAAGCCAAAGCCGAAGATGCTCCAGAATGATGCCGTGGCAAGCGTGCCAGCGGCAAGATAGTTTTGATAGCCCACGTTGTACATACCAAAGAGCAGGGCTGGTATCAACGCTATTACCACGAAACTCATTATGCGCTTCGAGTCGATGGAATCGTGGATGGAGGAACCGCTCGTTGACGTGGTGTTGGGTACGAAAAGGAACGACTCAAATCCCTCGTACACACTTCTCAGGGCATGCAATTTGCCGCCTTCCTCAAAGTTGGGCCGTATCTTATCGAAATATTGTTTTATTGCGTTCATTCCAAATATTGGATTAATATTGGATTGTGTGATTAATGTTGAAAGAATGTTGGTCAGACCTTACCGCCTGACTTACGCGTTCTCTTTTCTCAGTGTGTCGAGACCTTCACGCACCAGTTGTTGCAATGGAAGCTTCGAGCTGTCCACGAATTCGGCGAGTGCGAAATCCTCTGGTGTCACCTCGTAGATGCCGAGTTGCTCTTGCTTGTCGATGTCGCCGGCGATGATGGCCTTGATAAGATACTCGGCGTAGATGTCCATTGGCAGCACCTTGCCGTATTCTCCGCTCATTATCATGTGGCGCTCACTTCCCTTGATACGCGCGTCGAGGTCGTAGGCCTTCTTCTTTCCGAAGAGCCAAGAGAAATAGCTGCGGTTTACCGAGAACTGTTTGGTGCGTGGGAGGATCCATCCGAGGGTCTCGTCGATGTCGTCGCCCTCAGGTATCACGGTCACTTCAGACGTATGCGCGCCGAGGAATCCGTCGATGCTGTCTTTCGTTCCTGTTAGCGGGTTACCGTTGATGATGCGTGAGTGTCCTGCCTCTTCCAACCTTCCGGCGAGAATGTCCTTGAGAGGCGTGCCGACTTTCACGTCGGTGTGGGATGGCGCTTTCACGCGACTTCCTGCCACGGCGATTGTTCGCGTAAGGTCAACCTTTCCGGTAAGGAACAGGCGGCCAATGAAAATGACGGCTGTCGGGTCAACAGTCCACACGGTCTTGTTCTTGCTCATCGGCTCGACGTGGTTTATTTGCACGTCAACGTTTCCTGCCGGGCATGGGCCGTCGAAGACATTGAGATCCACGCCTTCCACGTTTGTCAAGGCTTGTGCCGTTTGCTTTGCACCTGTGCCAAGATGCACGGTGGCTATTCGGCCCAACGCCTTGAGACCGGTCTTAAACGCTTCCTCGTTGCCTTGCAACTCCACCTCGAAGTCGCCTGCCAGAGGCATGTCGCGCAATGCGGACACGAAGATGCCGTCGGGGTTAGTCTGTGGGTTTGCCACTACGCCATAGGGCAGCTGGTTGATATAACCGAAGATGCCAGCTTCCAAGAGCTTGTTTTTCACGGCCTCGCTGTCAAGCGTGGCAACGTCTGCCTTGCCGTAGTCGTGGGCCTGTTGGGTAGGGTCAGCTTCAACGGTGACCATGAGAACCTTGCGTCGGGCTCCTCTTGCCACGGCTTTCACGGTACCGCTAACTGGAGACGCAAAGCCCAATTCGGGGCATTGCTTGCTCACGAACAGTGGCTCTCCGGCGAGCACGTGGTCGCCTTCCTTTACCGACAGCTTAGGAGTGATGCCGGGGAAAGACAACGGGGAAAGTCCATAAAGGGAGGATTGTGGCGTTGCCACTCTCTCTTTCACGGCTTTCCCTGCCAGGTTAATGTCTAAGCCTTTACGCAACTTAATTACATTTGCCATAGAACAGATAAAAAGATATTGATGTACTGTGCGTGCAAATTTAGCAATAATTTATGCCAATTAAGATAAATCATCTCTCTTTTTCTTTCCTAAGGATTATTTTTTCTTTAATTTTGCAAGAAGTTAACTTCTACATTGCATTTCCGTTTCTATTGAAGAGGCTTAGGCGAATAATAAATTATCTCGTATGGCTGGCAGTGGGACTTTGCCTTGCTGTCATGGTCATCGTGCGCGTTCCAGTGATCCAGTCGGCATTGGGAACCGCCGTGGCGTCTGCCATATCAAATAAGTTTGGCACGCCGGTTTCGGTGGGCAGGGTAGATGTTGGCCTCTTCAACCGCATCATCATCGACGACGTGGCAATGCTCGACAAGCGTGGCAAGCAGATGCTGTGGGTATCGCGTCTTTCCGCCAAGTTCAGCTACACCGATCTGGCAAGAGGTAAGATTTCTATCACGTCGGCACAAGTGTTTACCCCGAGATTTAACCTTTACAAGGAAAAAGCGACAACGAAGCCCAATTTCCAATTCGTTCTCGACTCACTTGCCTCAAAAGACACTACCCACAAGTCGCGTCTTAACCTTGCCATCAATAGTCTCATTATCCGTCATGGCAAGGTGGCTTGGAACCGATGGGACAAGCCGCGGCTCAAGACTTTTGACACCAACCACTTAAACATTTCGGAGATAAGCTCCCATATCGTCTTCAATATAGTTGACGGCAACTCCTATCACGCTTTATTGAAGAAATTGTCGCTCCACGAGGCTTCGGGACTCGATATAAACTCGCTATCCTTTAAGGCTGAGGCGACGAAGCAGTCGGTTTCCATCGACAATTTCTCCTTGGTCTTGCCTGGCACGGAGATAACCATTCCACATGTTGAGGCAAGCAACGGTAAGGGTGCGCGTTCCTTTGTCCTCACCTTGGCGTTGTCGCGCGTCACCCCTTCCGATTTCCGCGCCTTTGCCCCGATGCTCGCTTCAATCAACCGCCCCGTCCTCCTCAAACTCTCGGCTAAGGGTAGGGGACGGCGAATCAGCTTGAGCCAACTTGACGTTGCCATGCCGCGTTATGCCGGATTCCACGACTTCGACAAGCCTTCCGATTTTCGCCTTTCCGCCGTTGGGTGGCTCATGACGGGCAAATCCATGACATGGCATGCTGACGTGAAACAATTCCATGCTAACGCCAATGTCGTGAAATATTTTGCGGGCAAAGTTCCGGAGGTCGTCACACGATTGGGCGACATCGCCTTCAATGGCACGGTGTCGGGCAAAGGTCTTGATCTTAACGCCAATGGAAAATTGCGCACAAGCGCGGGAACAGCCGTGCTTGACCTCAACAAGCAAGGGCAACGCATTGGCGGGCATGTATCCACGGAAGCATTCGCTCTTGGCAAGGTGCTTGCCAATCAGCATTTTGGCACGCTTGCCGCCGATGTTGTCGGTGGTGGAGACATTAAGGCGAAACGCTTCGAACTCAAGGGAATGGTTAAGCGGTTCGACTACAACGATTACGCCTACCGCAACATATCGCTCAACGCCTCTTTCGCTGATGGCATGGCAGAGGGACGCGTGAGCATTGATGATCCTAACGTCAATCTCTCCATTGATGGTGGCGTGAAGCTCTTGGGAGGAGAAAAGGCCGTTAGGCTAAAAGGCTCCGTAAGCCGTTTCTTGCCTTCGGCGTTGCGCCTCTTCGACGGTCGCTTGGCAAAGGCCACTTATAGCGGAACGGTGGATGCCGATATTCGTGGACGCGACATCAACACCGCAGACGGGTACTTGCGGTTAAACAATTTCGTGATGCGACAAGGCAGCGAAAACTATGCTCTCGACTCGCTGAGCCTTCGTGCCGGTCACTCTACGCGTGGACATTACCTGCTCATGCACAGCGACTTTGGTATGGCAGCGGTTTATGGCAAGTTCGATTATGCAGTCTTGCCTCAGGCGATAGAGAATGTCATCGTGAAGAAACTGCCTGGTATCACCAATCTCGCGCCATTCCATTATCGGCCCATAAACGCGGGTGCAGTGGACTTCGTGGCCCGTCTCACCGATAGCAATTGGGCGAGGCCTTTCCTCAATATGCCGCTCGACATTCTCGACACCGTATCGGTGAAGGCTTCTTTCGGCAGGGACGGAATCTCGCTCGATGCCGACATCTCCGCTCCGGATGTTGTTTGGGGCGATCGCCACTTTAAGCGTGTCAACGCCCAGGTGCGCACGGTGGGGGGCGTGCTATCCGTCGATGCCGGACTCACCAACATGCACGACGAGAGGGTTGGAACCGACATTGGGCTGAAAGCCTCGGCTGGTTTCGATCGCATCACGGCACAGCTCTCGCTCGACAACCATGCCAAGGCGCAGCGACTTCGTGGGGCGTTGGCTACCGATGTGGCATTCCGCAAGACCCTCGACGGCAAGACGCTTGCGCTCGTAAACTTCAATAAGTCGCAATTCCACGTAGGCGACACGTTGTTTGTGGTGCATCCGTCAACAATACTTTACAGCAAGAATCGTCTTGAGGTTCATGATTTCGCCATAAGCAGTGGCTCGCAGGGCATCCTCGTGTCGGGCACTGGCTCCGACAACAGCCAAGACTCGCTCACTGCTCGCCTGTCAAACGTCAACGTAAGCTATCTGCTCAATCTCGTCAATTTCCATTCTGTCGAGTTTAGTGGCGCGGCATCGGGTACGGCAAGCGTGAAGAGCCTCTTTGGTAGTCCCGATATCAATGCAGCCTTGCGTGTAGACAGTTTTAGGTTTATTGAGGGGCGGCTTGGCACTCTTCATGCCAACGTAGGCTGGAAACTCAGCGAAGGCCAGATAAACATCGCCGGCATGACTTGCGACACCATACAAGAGCCTTCGGGTCCCATACCGTCAAATACTTATATTAATGGTTATGTCTCCACGAAGAACCATTATATCGACTTGGGCATGAAGCTCGACAACACGCGGGCGGAATTTCTTGGCAGCCTCTGCGATAGCTTCCTCGACGATGTTGAACTCCGTGGCAATGGAGAACTGAGGCTGTGGGGCGATTTGAGCAAGCTCAATCTTACGGGCGACATCGTTACGGATGGAGCCATGACCATTAAGCCTACAGGAGTGCGCTACCAAGTGAATCGTGGGAAGGTTCACTTCATAGAAAACGAGATACAACTCCCTGGCGACACCATCGTCGACGAATATGGCAACCATGGAATTGTCACGGGTGCCCTTCATCACAAGCACCTCAGCAGAATCACTGCCGACATCAACGTCCATGCCGACCACTTGCTCGCGTTCAACACGAATGGAGCTGATGGCAGCAGCTTCTATGGCAAGGTGTTTGGAACGGGTGATGCTACATTGAGAAGTCGTCCGGGTACGTTGGATGTTAACATCAATGTCACGCCAACAAAGGGTTCGGAGATTGTCTATGACATCACGAGCACGGCGGCGGCCTCGACACAGGACTTTATAACTTGGCACGACCGTGATGCCGTGCTATCTCGCCCCGACTCCGTGGTGATGGCAGACTCCATAGACGCGGCAGACATTCCTACCGACATTCACCTCAATTTCTTGATAAACGTAAACCCCAATGCCACGATGCGGCTCATCACCGACAAGGCTTCGGGAGATTATATCACGCTCAATGGCAACGGTACGTTGCGTGCTACATATTTTAATAAGGGCAGACTCGACATCTTCGGCACTTACACCGTGGATAAGGGTGTGTACCGAATCACGGTGCAGAATATCATAACAAAGGTGTTCAACTTCACACAAGGCGGGACTATCACTTTTGGTGGCGACCCCTTCGTGGCGTTGCTCAAGCTCAAGGCGGTCTACCCTATAGCCTCCGTGAGCCTCTCCGACCTTCAGATGGGGCGTAGCTTCACGTCAAACAATGTCAAGGCAAACTGCATAATGAACATCAGTGGCACGCCGGAGGCACCACGTGTAGCCTTCGACCTCGACTTCCCCACAATGAGCACGGACGCCAAGCAGATGATCTACAGTCTTATTAATGGCGAGGAGGAGATGAACCAGCAGGTTCTCTATCTGCTTGCGGTGGGAAGGTTCTATTCTCGCGGAACCAACAACGCCAGCACGCAGGGCATGACCCAAACATCCCTCGCCATGCAGAGTCTTCTTAGTGGCACGTTGAGCCAACAGATAAACAACGTGTTGGGAACCGTGATGAAGAACAACAACTGGAACTTCGGAGCCAACATCTCCACCGGCGATGAGGGTTTCAACAATGCCGAGTATGAGGGATTGTTCAGTGGCAACCTGCTCAACAACCGCTTGGTTTTCAACGGCCAGTTCGGATACCGCGACAACGCCAACGCCACCATGACGTTCATTGGCGACTTCGACTTGCGCTATCTTATCTTCCCCAATGGCAATTTCAGCGTGCACGTTTACAATCAAACCAACGACCGCTATTTCACGCGCAACTCGCTCAACACCCAAGGCGTGGGCTTTATCTTGAAGAAAGACTTTGGCAGCCTGCGCGATCTCTTCTCATTTGGGAGGCGAAAGCAGAAGACCGCAAAAAAGAAATAACGCGCAAGGAATAGGATGTGCATTTTCGGGAAAAAGACCTATCCGCAATGCCGATAATCAGGTGTTGCGGATAGGTCTTTTTCGTATAAGCGAACGCAAGTAAATTGTTGGGCTAACTTGGTATAATGTAGTTCAAGATGGTTTAAATGTTTTTGTTGTTTATTGATGAACAAAAATGTTTTTCTAATTTTGCGATAGGAAAAGATAACAAGAGACGCTCTTTAAAACTTCTGTTTAAATTTTAGATTATGAATAGAGTTATATTTGTTATTGCTGCTGTGTTATGCGTGAACATGTCTATTGTGGCGCAATCATATACATTGAATGGTCACATCTATTTTCAAGACAATACTCATCCCCTTCCTTATGCTTCCGTAAAGAATACCAGTTCTCAAGAGGTTGTATTGTCAGACTCATTAGGACATTTTCAGATTCATGTGACAGGAAACGACAGTATTACATGTAGATATATTGGTTGCTTGGATAAGATGGTGCCAGTTTCTAATCGAAAAGTTGTTGATGTTTATCTGAGCGATACCTCGTTGACCCTTAAAGATGTGGAAATAGTTGGCAAAAGAAAAGCGGTTCAAATGTCAACGGATGGTTTCGTAATAAATATGGACGCTATTAAGAAGGAAGGAAAACTGTTTTCCGACATTATTAGACAGTTGCCATTGGTAAATGTCAAGAACGATGTTGTCTCTATTGCTGGTAAGAGTGAAGTGAAGGTTTATGTTAATCATCACAAGTTGTTCTTGAAAGGAGGAGAATTGATGGCCTATCTGAATTCTTTAGGGCTTGACAATATTAAGAAGATCAAAGTCATTTCCACTCCTCCTGTACGTTATGAGGCAGAAGGCAATGTTGGTATTATCGAGATAGAGACATCGAAAAAGTTTGTCCCAGGATTGCAGACAAGTCTTTTAGGGAGAGGGACAATTGGCAGCTATCTGTCGTATGGTGGCTCGGCAAAGGTATTCTATTCTAGTAGCAAAGTAAGTATAGAAACAATTCCGTTGGGGAGCCGAGCGAATGAATATACCCATAGTAGATATACAAATACCTTTGCCGATAATGTTGTGTCAACCGATAATCCTAAGAAATCCACCGAAAAGGTTGTAACAGTCTTGTCTTCTTTGAATTGGGACTTGGGATGCGGAAGAAAACTGTCTGCAACATTACAATTGCCATTGCTTAATAGGACAAACAATCATGATTTATCCAATGATACAAGATATTATACGATAGACAACAAGATGGACTCCTTGATGTCATCGAAAGGGCAGGGGCATTCGGCAGATTATCAGTACAATTTTGAAGTGAATTATGCTTGTGCCTTGTCAAAGAAATCGAATCTTGACATTACCCTTGGCTATGTAAACAGTTATGAAAGGGACTTTAGAAGCTGGGATTCGGAGACAGCCAAGACAACAACGACTAACGAAGAATCCTTTTACAGTAAAGGGCATCAGAAGAACGACATTTATACCTTTAAGGCCGATTTCGACAATGTCCTTTGGGATTGGAAATGCAATGAGGGTTATAAATGGTCTTATATACATACCGATTCTTATAATGAAGAAGATTCAAGGTTGGTAGCCGATGTCGCTTCTGTCAATTTGTTTGGATATAGAGAATATTGCAATGCGTTTTATGTTAATGCTGAGAGAGCTTTTGGCTCTTTGCTGTTGAATGTGGGTTTAAGGGCGGAATTGACAAATACCAAGGGAATTTCTTATGCATTGAACAATATTAATAGTGACCACTATTTCAAGATGTTTCCAGTTTTGGGGGTGGAATATTCCATTGATGATGAAAATATATTAAAATTGAATTATTCGGGAAGAGTCAAAAGGCCGGGATTCCGGTTGCTGGATCCTTTTCGTTGGTATATAAGCAAATATGATTATTCTGAAGGAAATCCTTTCTTGAAACCATCTTATATACACAATGCCAGTTTGTCTTACGCGCGCGGGAGCTCACTCTATGCTGAGATGTATTTCACGCAGACGAATAATGATTTCGGCAAGATGGTTGTCTTGGATTCAGAGAACATACGGAACCAAATAGAACGAGCAGGAAACTTCTTGAACATATCTGCTTTTGGTGTCAATGTTGAATACAACTATCAGGTTGGTTCGTGGTTTGAGTCTAATCTTTCAGGTGATGTTACTTATTCAAGATACGTATCCAATGAAGCAGCGTTCAAAAATGCCGCAGGATGGGGAGGGGTGTTCTCATGGAATAATACTTTCTATTTAAGCAAGAAGATATCCTCGTCCTTGTATGTAGAGGATGATGTCCCGGGGTATTATAATTACAGGAAAAACAAGAACTCTTTGCTATTGAACGTTGGGCTTGCGTATACAGACAAGAAAAGGGCACTAATGGTTAGTATCAAGGCTGAGGACTTGTTTAAGAACGTGAACCCGAAATATGGTTACTATTCCAATGGTGTTGGGCAGGACTTCAACAATTATTATGACACACGACATGTGGAAATTACGTTGACGAAGAAGTTCGGCACTTCATTTAGTAAGCGGAAGTCGGCTTTCCAATCGTCCAACTCGGAAGAACGCGACAGGTTGTGACAACCTTTGGACAACGTTTGGGGCGAAATGGTTCCCGTCTACCTCTTCCCCAACTCCCAAAATGCCACTGCTGATGCTGCGGCAACATTGAGCGAGTCGACGCCACGTGCCATAGGAATCTTTACTACATAGTCGGCGCCGTCGATTGCTTCCGATGGCAATCCGTCGCCTTCCGTACCCATCACCACGGCAAGCCTTGGCTCTGCCTTGAGCCTCGGGTCGTCGAGGGCTATGCTGTCGTGGCGCAATGCCATTGCCACGGTCTTGAATGCATGATCGTGGAGAGAGTGGAGTGGGGAGTCGAGCCATGCCCATGGCAACTTGAACACCGTGCCCATTGACACTCTGATGGCACGACGGTTGAATGGGTCGCAACTGTCGGTAGTGAGCAGGGCACCGTCGATGCCGAGGGCGGCGGCGGAGCGGAAAATGGCGCCAATGTTGGTAGTGTCGCACACCGCGTTGATGACAACGATGCGGCGCGACTTTTTGCACAGCTCTTGCCAGCAGGGGAGCTTGGGTCGCCGCATGGCGCATAGCACGCCGCGCGTCAGCGTGTAGCCTGTGAGAGAGGCAAGAAGCTCGCGGCTGCCAGTGTATACCGGGATGTCACCGCAGCGATTGATGATGTCGGCGGCATCGCCTTTTATGTGACGTGCCTCGCAGAGCAGGGAAACGGGTTGGAGACCCTCGTCGAGAGCCACGTCGATGACTTTGGGGCTCTCCACTATCACTATGCCATCGTCGGGATGAAGGCGGTTGCGAAGTTGGTGGTCGGTCAGACGGTGGTACACGGCCACTCCTGAGGCATCTAAACTGCGTATTTCTGTAATGGGCATGAGGCTATATTCTTTAGAGTGTTACAAAATTACAAAAATTTGCTATTATTTAGTTGATGTATCATATAAAAAGGGTATCTTTGCAATAGATAAGACTAATAGAACTAAACATTTAAAATACAGATTATGAAACCTACATTATTATTATTGGCTGCTGGTATGGGTAGCCGTTATGGTGGTTTGAAACAACTTGACGGACTGGGCCCAAACGGTGAGACCATAATGGACTACAGTATCTATGATGCCATTCAAGCTGGTTTCGGAAAAATTGTATGGGTTATCCGCAAAGACTTTGAGCAAGACTTCCGTGAGAAGATTCTCTCAAAGTATGAAGGTCATATCCCTTGCGAGATCGTTTTCCAGAGTCTCGACAAGATTCCCGAGGGTTACAGCGTTCCAGAGGGCCGCACAAAACCTTGGGGCACAAACCACGCCGTGATGATGGCGAAGGAAGTCATCAAGGAGCCTTTCTGCGTGATCAACTGCGACGACTTTTATAACCGCGACTGCTTCCAGGTCATTGGGAAGTTCCTGTCTGAGCTTCCGGAGGGAAGCAACGGCAAGTATGCCATGGTTGGCTTCCGCGTTGCCAACACCTTGTCAGACAATGGCAGCGTGAGCCGTGGCGTTTGCGAGAAAGACGAGAACAACCTCCTCACGTCGTGCGTGGAACGCACGGAGATCCTCCGCAATGCCGAAGGCAAGGTAAGCTATAAGGACGACAATGGCGAGTGGGTGACAACCGGCGACAACACGCCTGTGTCGATGAACGTTTGGGGCTTCACACCAGAGTATTTCGAATATTCAGACAAGCTTTTCAAGGAGTTCCTTGACCAGCCCTCAACAAAGGCTAACCCAAAGGCAGAATATCTCATTCCTTGGGTCGTGGACAAGCTCATCAAGGACGGAAAGGCAACCTGCGAAGTGCTCGATACCACATCTAAGTGGTTTGGCGTGACTTATTCTGCAGACCGTCCGGGCACAGTGGCAAGAATACAGCAACTTGTAGACGAGGGCGTCTATCCAAACAAGCTCTTTTAAAAACTTATAAACTATAAACTTATATCGTAATGGCAAAAACAAACACCAACGGTCGCGCTATAGCCATCGTGGCATGTATCTTCCTTTTTGGAATGATCTCCTTCGTGACCAACCTCGCTGCGCCAATCGGCGTCATCTGGAAGAACCAGCCCATGATTGGTGGTAGCAACATGCTCGGCATGATGGGTAACTTCATGAACTTCTTCGCTTACTTGTTCATGGGTATCCCTGCTGGCAACTTGCTCACGAAGATTGGTTACAAGAAGACTGCCCTTCTGGGTATCGCCTTTGGCTTCTTTGGCGTGCTCGTCCAGTTCCTCTCGGGCTTCTCTGAGGGTATGACTGGTTTCATCATCTACCTCGCTGGTGCTTTCATCTCTGGTTTCTCAGTTTGCCTGCTCAACACAGTGGTCAATCCAATGCTCAACCAGCTTGGCGGTGGCGGCAACCGTGGTAACCAGCTCAACCTCATTGGCGGAACATTCAACTCCCTGCTTGGCACTATGACTCCAATGCTCGTAGGCGCTCTCATCGGCACAGTGACAAAGGACACCGCAATGAGCGATGTCAATCTCGTGCTCTATATGGCCATGGGCGTGTTCCTCGTGACATTCTTGGTCTTGTTCTTTGTCCCAATAGAGAACCCGAAGTCAATGGGTGGTGATGTTAAGTTTGAGCGTAGTCCTTTCGCTTTCCGTCATTTCACGTTCGGTGTTATAGCCATCTTCGTATATGTGGGTGTGGAGATTGGCATCCCTGGCACACTCAACTTCTATATCTCTGACACTACGGAGAAAGGAGCTGGCGTCTTGATGGCGCAGGCAGCTGCTATCGGTGGTTTTGCCGCTGGCACTTATTGGCTTTTGATGCTTGTAGGTCGTCTTATCTCAAGCTTCATAGCCTCTAAGGTTTCTAGCCGCGCCATGATGATAGCTACCTCTGGTGCAGGCACTATTCTCATTCTCTTGGCCATGTTCCTTCCGAAAACCATCACAGGTTCACTGCCAGTGTTCACTGGTTCTGGCTTCGAGGTCGTGACACTGCCCCTTAGCGCTATTCTTCTTGTGCTCTGCGGTCTCTGCACCTCAATCATGTGGTCTTCAATCTTCAATCTCGCCACAGAGGGCTTGGGCAAGTATACAGAGAAGGCAAGTGGCATCTTCATGATGATGGTTGTAGGCGGTGGCGTGCTGCCTCTTATCCAGAATGCTGTGGCTGACGCTACAAATTACATGCTTTCTTACATCGTACCTCTGATAGCCGTGGTTTATATGTTCTGCTATGCAGCGTTCCTTTCAAAGAACGTCAACAAGGACATTCCAGTTTGATAGATAGCATTGTCACATCCTGTGGCTCTAAAGCCATATAATATAAAAGGAGCGGCTCCATATAGGAACCGCTCCTTTTCTCATTGTACAGCGTTTCTACACTGTTGAAAACAAACTTGGCACATCAACCAACACTATTATGCCTTGAAATCCAACCGCCTCGAAGCCATAGCATGTAGTGGATAATCAGGGCCTAAATGAACCCCGTTGCCGTTACGCTAGAACGGCGTTGCCGTTACGTTAGAATGGCGTTGCCGTTACGTTAGAACGGCATTGCCGTTACGTTAGAACGGCGACGGCATTTCAGGGGCAAGCCATAACAAAGAAAAATGGCCATAATAAGGTTCTGATATATAGTGACTTGTGCTTTTTTGAGTTAAAACGGGCAACAATATTTGTTTTAAAGCTCTTGCAAGCAAAAGGCGTTAGGTATAGATACAAAATTAAGCCGGAACACATATATTTGCGTTCCGGCTTAATTTATATTGATTTTAGAGGTATTGCGTACCTAAGAGGAATCTTGTTTGTTAGTTTAGTTCACAAGCCATCTTCTCTGCTATGTTTTGTGCGTCTTCCATTGTTTTAGCCTCTGAATAGATGCGGATGATAGGCTCGGTATTCGACTTGCGCATGTGAACCCAGCAATCGGCAAAGTCGAGCTTCACGCCATCTATGTCGGTCACCTTAACGCCGTCTTGACCTTCAAACTTTGTCTTCACCTTAGCAAGGAGAGCGTCCACGTCAGTACCAGGAGTGAGGTCGATGCGGTTCTTGGCCATGAAGTAGGTTGGGAAAGAAGCACGCAATTCAGAAGCCTTGCAGCCTTTCTGAGCCATTGAGCTGAGGAAGAGTGCAATTCCGACCAATGCGTCGCGTCCATAGTGGCTCTCGGGATAAATCACTCCGCCATTGCCCTCGCCGCCTATTACGGCATTCACTTCTTTCATTTTCGTGGTGACGTTTACCTCGCCCACTGCAGAGGCGAAATACTGGCAGCCGTGTTTCTCAGTGACATCTCTCAAGGCGCGGGTAGAGGAGAGGTTGCTTACGGTAGCGCCCTTCACGTGGTCGAGAATATAGTCTGCCACGGTGACAAGGGTGTATTCCTCGCCATACATCTTGCCATTCTCCTGTATGAAAGCCAAACGGTCAACATCTGGGTCAACCACTATTCCAAGGTCGAAGTTGCCGTTTGCCACTTCCGTCATTATGCCACCAAGGTTTTTCTCCAGTGGTTCAGGGTTGTGGGCGAAGTCTCCATCTGGAGTGCCGTTAAGGAATTTGTATTCAACGCCTAAGGCATCGAGGAGTTGAGGCAATATGATGCCGCCAACAGAGTTTACAGAGTCTACGCAGACATTGAAGTGTGCGTTTTTGATGGCCTCCTTGTCAACGAGCTCAAGTTCGAGCACGGAGTCTATGTGGCGCTGGTTGTACGAGTTGTCCTCAGTGTATTTGCCAAGATGGTCAACGTCAGCATATTCGAAGTCTTCTTTCTCGGCAATGGCGAGCACTTCGTTACCATTGTCCTTCGTCAAGAACTCACCCTCTTGGTTGAGGAGTTTCAATGCGTTCCAATGGCGTGGGTTATGGCTTGCGGTGATTATTATTCCGCCCGCAGAGTGGCTCATCCTTACGGCGAGTTCAGTTGTTGGCGTGGTGGCAAGGCCGATGTTTATCACGTCGTAGCCCATTCCCATGAGCGTTCCGCACACCACGTTTTCCACCATCTTGCCAGAGATGCGTGCGTCGCGTCCCACCACGATGGTGTTGCTGTCCGACTGCTTGCTGCGGCGTATGAATGTGGCGTATGCCGTGGTGAACTTTACGATGTCGAGCGGGTTCAGCGTGTCGCCGGTGTGACCGCCTATTGTTCCGCGAATACCTGAAATTGATTTGATTAGAGTCATTTCCTTGTTGTAAGATTTAAGTTAATATAGCTTGTTGTTGGCTCAAGTTAAATTCCTCTTTCGAAAGTTATGTCGTACAGGCATGGATACACGCTTGAAGTGGCGTATTGCTGTCCAAGGTCATGCGGCACTATCAGACGAACCTTTGCCATCTCGTCATCGTCGTTGACATATCTGCCAATGTTGACGTAGGGAAGGGCAGCGAGCCATCCGCTTGGAATGGCGGTGCTATTGTAGAAAAGGTACATCAAGCTTGAGTTCTGCTCAAAGCTTCCAGAGAATGTGCCAGAGTAATTGGTCACGTTCATCACCTCCACATAGCGATAATAGTAAGGCGATATGGTATTGCTTGCCTGTATGGAGTCGGTCAACAAGTTGCGCTCGCTATAGCGGCAGATGATGCGTGCCGATTCGCCATAGGCGATAGGCTTGCCCGAACCCTTCCTTACTATTTGCATATATAGTCCGCTCGACTCGAAGAGCACAAACTCGTTCTTCGATGCGTCGGTTGTATAGTTTTGGCTGCGAAACTGCTCTTCGGAGATGACGTTGACCGCAGAGTCGGCGATGTATGCGTTTATGGCATTGCGCTCGCGTTTCACCTGGTCGGCATAAGTCTCGTCATCGCTACACGATGTTATCGACGCGGCTGATACAATGAGAAGAAGGAACAACAATAATTCCTTGCCCATCGTCTGTATTTGTTTTATAGACATATCCTGTTTTAGTCAATAATATGAGTATGTTCTTGAAATTTAAGATGTTGACCCGAAGGCTTATTTAAACGGCGGGAGACTTGAGCCAGCCCTTGCGTAAGCAATGAGTTGCATCTTGAATTTCAACACCGAGTATCCTGGTATAGGAGTGCTACCAGACTCGCCATAGGCCAAGGTCCACGGTATATATACATCCCATTTGTCGCCAATGTGCATATGTTGCAATGCTGTGGCAAAGCCATTAGTGAGGCCGCTCACCTTGAAATCGGCAACGCCAGATATGGAATCTGCGGCTCCATTCTTGTTTGTCGTATCAAAGATATAGCCTTGAGGATAAGACGTGGAAGGCAGGAGCTGGCCAGTGTAGCGCACGCGCACCGAGTCGGAATATATGGGGCATCCCGAACCGCTGCCAGCCGTAAGCACGTTGACGATGATGTAATCCGTGTTGGGCGATGTCAGGCTGTCCTCGATGCTATAGCTCTTGTATATTTTCCAAGAGGCGTCACCGCCGTTCACCTTGGTCTGTGTCTCTGTGTAGAGCTTGTCCCAATAGGTGGCGTTCGTGTTCTTCCAATCGGGATATTCCTCTACCGTGTTGTCCGATTCCGAACAAGAACCAAGCAAAAGAAGTAATGGGGAAAGGCAGAAAGCCATAAAGAGAATGGCTCTCTTGCCCGTTTTTGATATTTCTGTTTTATTCAGCATATTTTAAACACTTGCTTGTTCTTGTCTTACAAGTCCTTGATTTCCTTGGCAAGCTTTTTGAGAAGAGATGTGATGCTCACTCTGTCTTCTATGATTGCACGCAACTCGTTGATATTGACGCGTTCCTGTTCCATTGTGTCGCGGTGGCGCAAGGTCACGGTGTTGTCTTCCAAAGTCTGGCCGTCAACGGTGACGCAATAAGGTGTTCCGATGGCATCCTCGCGGCGATAGCGCTTGCCGATGGAGTCCTTGGCATCGATGTGCGTAGTGAAATGGAACTTCAGCTCGTCTTGAATCTCCTGTGCCTTCTCTGGCAGTCCGTCCTTGTTGACCAAAGGCAACACGGCGCACTTGATAGGAGCCAATGCCTCCGGCAATGAAAGCACGACGCGCGATGAGCCGTTCTCGAGCTTTTGCTCTTGGTAGGCGTGGCACATGACGGAGAGGAACATACGGTCTACGCCAATGGATGTCTCCACGTCGTAAGGCACATAGCTCTCGTTCTTGTCGGGGTCGAAGTAGCGCATCTTCGTGCCGCTGAAATTCTCGTGTTGCGAGAGGTCGTAGTTGGTGCGGCTGTGGATGCCTTCCACCTCCTTGAAGCCGAATGGCATCTTGAACTCAATGTCGGTGGCGGCGTTGGCGTAGAAAGCGAGCTTCTCGTGGTCGTGGTAACGGTAGTTGTCGTTGCCCATGCCCAAAGCCTCGTGCCATGCCAGGCGAGCTTTCTTCCAATATTCAAACCAACGCATCTCCGTGCCAGGCTGGCAGAAGAACTGCATCTCCATCTGCTCGAACTCGCGCATACGGAACACGAACTGGCGAGCCACAATCTCGTTGCGGAAAGCCTTGCCTATCTGTGCTATGCCGAATGGCAACTTCTGGCGAGTGGTGCGCTGCACGTTGAGGAAGTTTACAAAGATGCCTTGAGCTGTCTCAGGGCGCAGGTAAATCTTGTTGGTGGAACCAGCCGTTGATCCCATCTCTGTTGAGAACATGAGGTTAAACTGACGCACGTCTGTCCAGTTCTTGGTACCGCTGATGGGGTCAACGATGCCCTCGTCGAGTATGATCTGCTTCAGCTCCTCAAGGTTTGGTCCCTGCATTGCGGCAGTGTAGCGTGCGTGCAGCTCGTCGCGCTTCTTCTGGTGCTCAAGCACGCGAGGATTGGTCTCGCGGAACTTCTGCTCGTCGAAAGAGTCGCCAAACTTCTTGGCTGCCTTCTTCACCTCCTTGTCTATTTTCTCCTCATATTTGCCGAGTTGGTCTTCAATGAGGTTGTCGGCGCGATAGCGCTTCTTTGAGTCTCGGTTATCGATGAGTGGGTCGTTGAATGCGTCAACGTGGCCACTGGCCTTCCACACGGTAGGGTTCATGAAGATGGAAGCGTCGATGCCCACGATGTTGTTGTGGAGCAGCACCATGGAATCCCACCAATATTTTTTTATGTTGTTTTTCAGCTCGATACCGTTTGGTCCGTAGTCGTAAACAGCCGAGAGACCCTCGGGATAAATTTCTGAACTTGGGAATACAAAGCCATATTCCTTGCAATGACTTACAATCTTCTTGAATGCGTCTTCTGCCATGATTTCTTATCTATGAATATACATTTGGCGCAAAGTTACTGCTTTTTTGCTTATTCTTGTCGCTAAAATCGTTAATTTTCCCTTTACGATAGTAGATTATCAGAAGAAAATGCTTAATCATGGCATAATGATTAATGTGAAATGAAAACACAAACATGAATAAACACAGACCCTTGATTATTGGAATCGTATGAAATAAACAGCTGTCTTTTATATATATATAATGTGTATAGTCAAACGAACGTGCAGTTAGATAAGGTTTGTTTGTTTTTTTAGAAAATATTTTAAGTTTTGGGGTACCCGATTCGTGGCGTTTGCGATTTATTAATGTAATATCTTTAAAAACAACAATCGTTACGTGTATGAAGAGAGTGTTTACTTTTTTGCTCCTTGCGGTTTTCTTGTCGTTGACCGGCACTGCCACAATGCAGGCCGTTCCGCAACAACAGGGAATCGTCATTGAGGCAAAGAACGAGCCCTTGGCAAGTGTTCTCGCTAAATTCGAGAAAGCCACGGGTTACAAGGTACAGTATGTCAATGGCGACGTGTATGGCGTGAAGGTCAACCAGACCATCAACACCACGGATGTAAAGGCCGCCCTTGACAAGATTCTTAAGGGGACAGGTCTGACCTACGTCATCGACAAGCAGTATGTCATCATCAAGAAGCAGGCCGTGACGGCCTCTGCCGGACAAGGCGATGAGTTCGTGATGAATGGTCGCGTGCAAGACGAGGCGGGTCTTGATGTTCCGGGAGTGACAGTCCTGATCGTTGGAACCCAGAATCAGGGGACGGCAACCGATGTTGACGGTCGCTTCTCATTGAAGGTTAGGGCAGGGCAGAAGCTGAAAATCTCTTATATAGGTTATAAGGACCAGATAGAGGAGGTGAAGCCCGTTCACAACCGCAAGGTCATGAAAATCGCCATAACTCCCGACTCTCGCAATATCGACGAGGTGCAGGTCGTGGCGTTCGGTACGCAGAAGAAGGAGAGCGTCGTTTCTTCCATCACGACAGTACGTCCTGGCGACCTCAAGACCTCAAGCTCCGACCTGACCACCTCTTTCGCCGGTCGTATTCCCGGTATGGTGGCTTGGCAGACGGGTGGTCTTCCTGGCAGTCTGACCGAGAGCGAGATGAATACCAAGTTCTACATCCGCGGAATCACCTCTTTCCAGAGTGGTGCCAACACCGACCCTTTGATCTTGATTGACGGCGTGGAGTCCTCCAAGCTCGACCTCTCTCGCATTCAGGTGGAGGACATTGCGAGTTTCAGCGTCTTGAAGGATGCCTCCGCCACGGCCATGTATGGTGCCCGCGGCGCCAACGGTGTCATCAAGGTGGAGACCAAGAAGGGTGAGGAAGGTAGCGTGTACGCCAACTTCCGCTACGAGAGCATCATCACCCAACCCACCCAGGACATCGACGTGGTGGACCCCATCACCTATATGCAAATGTACAACCAAGCTCAGCTGAGCCGCAACCCATTGGCTACGCCAAAGTATTCTGTGGAGCGCATCAACCGCACGGCATCGGGCAAATATCCCGACTGGGTCTATCCTCATACCGACTGGTACAAGCAACTCTTCAAGAGTCTGGCTTGGAACAACCATGCGGGCATCAACATCCGTGGTGGTTCGAAGGTCGTACAGTATTATGCAGCCGTCAACTACAACCGCGACGAGGGCATGATCAAGACCGATAAGTTGAACGATTTCGACTGTAACATCGTGAACAACCAGATCCAGTTTCGTACCAACCTCAACATCGACTTGAAGGCTGGCATCAAGCTGGTAATCAACTCCGTGGCGACATTGGACAAATACCACGGTCCGCTGCAAGACCAGACTACGGCCTATTCACAAGCCTTCAACGCCTCGCCCGTGGACTTCGCCCCTACCTATCCTGCCGACGACAATTACAATTGGCCCCATACGCTCTACGGAACCACCGAGAGCCAGAAGACCAACCCCTATATGCAGATTCAGGCAGGCTACATCAACCGAACGAGATACTCCACCACCAACAAGGCGGAATACATACACAACCTGTCGAGGTTGGTAAGGGGCTTGGAGTTCCGTGCCAGTGCCTCTTTGGTGCAAAGCGGTTACTACACCAACTCCTTCTACACCACCCCGTTCATGTATGCCCTGACAGATTACGACTTCGAGACAGGCAAACATACCTTGAAGGCCATCAAGGAGAGTGAGTCGCACCGCACGCTGAAGCAACAAAGCGCCACCAGCACGACCGACACCCGAGTGGCCTACACTGCCACTCTCATCCATACTGCCGCTTGGGGCGACCATCAGACATCGCTCACAGGTGTGGCACAGATGCAAGAGCGCACCTTCACCCCCGTATCAAGCGTGCTTGACGGTCAGCCTCAGCGCAACCTCACCTACTCAGCTCGCGGCAACTACGGATTCAAGGACCGTTACTTCGTGGAAGGCAGCTTCGGCTACAACGGTTCGGAGCGTTTCGCCAAGAAGAACCGCTTCGGCTTCTTCCCCGCAGTGGGTGGAGCCTGGGTGGCTTCTGGCGAGCCTTGGATGAAGAAGGCGGAAAACTGGATCAACTATCTGAAGTTCCGCGTGTCCTGGGGTAAGGTAGGAAACGACGGAATCGCCAGTTCGCCCCGCTTCGTATTCCTCCCCACATTGAGCACCGTCAGGGGTTACAAAGACCCGGAGGCAAACAACGGCCAGGGCTTCTCGCGCAATCAGATTGCCAGTTACGCCAACGAAGACATCCTCTGGGAAATCGCTGAGCAGAGCAACCTGGGTATCGAGGCCAAGCTCTTCAAGGGACTTGTGGAACTGCAAGCCGACATCTACCAAGAGGTGAGACACAACATCATCTCGTCAAGAACCACCATCCCCGCGTCCGCCGGTATTGAGGTAGACCCTCTAGCCAACATCGGCAAGACCCTCTCGAAAGGTGTAGACCTCTCGCTGAAAATCCAAAAGTCATTCAACAAGGACACTTGGATGATTCTGAACGGAACCCTTACCTATAACAAGGTAACATACAAGGAGATTGAGGAGGCAGTCAACAAGCCCTACTGGCAGCGCAAGGTGGGACACGAGATCAGCCAGCCCATAGGTTACATTGCAGAAGGACTCTTCCGCGACCAAGCCGAGATAGACAACTCCCCACGACAAGACGGCGACGTGATGCCGGGCGACATCAAGTACCGCGACATCAATGGCGACGGTGTCATCGACGTGAACGATGCCACCTACATTGGCTACCCAGAGACACCAAGGCTCACTTATGGTTTCACGGGCTTCCTCAACTGGAAGGGCTTGGAGTTCAACTTCGCTTTCCAGGGCTCAGGACAACGCTCGTTCTTCATCAACCCCGTGGAGGTCTCCCCCTTCTACAACGACCACGCAATGCTGACGGCCATCTATGAGAGCCACTGGTCTGAGGACAACCAAGACACGCACGCCTTCTGGCCACGCCTGTCAACCTACAACATCAAGCAGCACAATCCTCAGGAAGACTGGTACAACAGCGAGAATGCCGAGACACGCAAGAGCACTTACTTCATGCGTTCCTGCTCCTTCCTGCGTTGTACGTCATTGGAACTGGCGTACAGTTTCCCAAGCAAATGGATCCGTCCGATGGGTCTGAAGCTCGTAAAGGTCTCGCTCAAGGTCAACAACGCCTTCAACATCACAAACTTCCACTTGTGGGACGTGGAGCTTGGAGAGAACGGTTTCAATTACCCCATACAGCGCACCTTCTCGGCTGCCGTCAACGTCAGCTTCTAAACTGGGAAAGGGACAATATACATAAAACGAAGAAAAATGAAAATAAACAATTATATCCCCCTCATCACCCTGGGCCTGTCATTGGCATCTTGCGGCGACTATCTGGACGTAGTGCCCAAGAGTGATGTAGAGACCGTAGAGAGTCAGTTCGAGCAAAGAACCAGCGTTGCCCAATGGCTCAAGAGTTGCTACGTCATGTACACCGACATGGCAACCCAGTTTCATACCCAGCCCGG
Organism: Oscillospiraceae bacterium; assembly: GCA_963599465.1. Taxonomy (GTDB): domain Bacteria; phylum Bacteroidota; class Bacteroidia; order Bacteroidales; family Bacteroidaceae; genus Prevotella. The sequence goes on from CAVBXD010000004.1 coordinate 39,654, forward strand.
CTATTTGGGCGCAGACGAATTTGTGGGTGGTCAATATGCCCGAGAAATGAAAGGATCTTCCTACTCAACCTACCTGGGCACTCTCCTCATCGGCGACGGACTGCAGATGAGTTCCAGTCCCTACGGCAACATCTGGAAGAAGGACGAAGCCTACTGCATCATCCGCTATTGCAACATATTCCTGGAGAATATCTACAACTGCTACAATATGGAGAAAGAAGAGGAGGACCTATGGGCTGCGGAAATCAAGGCATTGAAGGCCGCCACCTACCTAGAGTTGCTGAAACGCTACGGTCCTTTCATCATCGTAGACAAGAACCTCGACGCCAACTCCCCCTCCGTTGACATGCAACAGCCACGCCGTCCTATCGACGAATGCGTGAACGCCATCGTCTCCCTGTGCGACGAGGCGATCCCCACCCTTCCCTACATGAAGAGCAAGGAGCAGACCCGTTACGCTTATTTCAACAAGGAGGCCTGTGCCACCGTCAAGGCTTACGCTCTGCTATATGCAGCCTCGCCCTTGTTTAACGGCAACACCCAGCTCAAGGACTTCGTCAACAAGGATGGCGAGCGACTTTTTCCCGACTACGACAAGGAGAAGTGGCACAAGGCTGCTGTTGCCGCAGACGAGGCCATCGAATACGCCAAGGCGGGTGGCAAGCAACTTTATGAGTTGACTACCGACAAGGGCACCGACATGCTGAACACCATCTTCAACATCCAGTTGTCGGTATTGGACGAGAGCTACACCAACTCAGAGATTATCCAGGAGTTTGAGCAGCAACAGGCAGGTTTCGACTACACCGTCTACACCCCCTACACCAAGAGCACCGTGAGCAGCATCTACGACTGGGAGAGCCAAGGTTGCCTCGCCCCAAGCATGAAGATGGTGGAGATGTTCTACACCGAGCATGGACTGCCCATCGACGAGGACAAGCAGTGGGTAACCGACAAATACGAGCTGAGCAAGGAGATAGACTACAAATACCAGAACGTGGTGCCTCTGAACACAAACATCCTCAGCTTGCACAGAAAACGCGAGCCCCGCTTCTACGCCGACATTGCCGCTGACGGAACCTACTGGTACCGTACGAGCGGAAGCAGCCTGTCCTTCAAGGCCATCCTGCTGGATATGAAGCAAGGAGAGGATTTCGGTACGCAAGCCAAGTCTATCGACCCTTCCGTGCCGCAGAGTCTCACGGGTTACTGGATCAAGAAATACCAAGACTCCAGACAGCCGTTTGCCCAGTACATTAGCAACAACTCCTCAAGATTCAAGCAGGTGTTGTTCAGGTTGCCTGAGCTTTACCTCATGTCGGCTGAGGCCTGGAACGAATACCTCGACCAGCCCAACGAGCAGGTTTACAACAGGATTGACGTGGTACGCGAGAGGGCGGGAATCCCCAAGGTGCGCGACGCCTGGGAGAGTTACGCTCGAAACCCACAAAAGGTGAAGACCCAAGCCGGAATGCGAGAGATCATCCACAGGGAATGGAATATAGAGTATGCCTTCGAGGGACGCCGCTACTATAATCTGCGCAGATGGATGGAGGCTCCGCAGGAACTGAACCAGCCACAATACGGTTGGAACATCCTTGGCAAGGATGATCGTACGTTCTACAACAACTTCGAGGGCCCGGTGGTCGTTTGGTCCAAGCGCAAGTTTACCGCGCCACGCGACTACTTCTCGCCCATCCGAAGCGAGGAAGTGCTCATTTCCGGTTGCGCGCAGAACCCTGGCTGGGGCAGTAGCAGCAACTGATAAACTCATCAAAAAACAAGGTAAAAAATGAAAAAGATAATATACTTTCTTCTGTTCCTCACCTGCCTGACCGCATGCAAGGAAGAAGAAAACACATTCCAACCTGCCATCGGTAGCGAAGCCTTCAGCTTCAAGCCTACCAGCGGCGGTGCCATCATGCACTATCGGCTGCCTGCCGACAAGGACATCATGGGTCTGAACATCCGATATAAAGACTTCCAGGGCAAGGGCATCCTGCGCTCTGCCAGTGCTCTCTGCGACTCCATGGAGCTGGTGGGATTCAACAAGGCTGAGGAGAATATCCCCGCCGAGGTGAGGCTCGTGAAGCGCAATGGAGAGGAAAGCACTCCCATCGCCGTGACATTCAGCACCAACGATTCCGCGCCTTATGCCTTCTTCGACAACCTGAGGGTGACTTCCGGCTGGAATGGCTTTGCTGTATTGACCGACAACCCTTCCAATGCGACAGGTATGGCGCACGTCTTCTACCTCGGTAAGAACCCGCTTACGGGAGAGGCAGATACTATCTTGGTCAGCTCATTCAACATCACATCGGGAAAAGACACCCTGAACTTCTCACTCCAGCAAAAGTCGGACGTCAACACGATTATCGTTCGTACTGAGGACTATCGAGGCTATATGGTGCGCGAGGAGAGTTATCCCAACATCGCCTCCTACAACACCCAGAAACTGAATCCGGAGAAGTTTGACTTCTTCTTCGACAAGACCATCGAAAACGCAGATGAGAGACTTGGCAAGGAGTATCTTTTCGACGGAGACACCAAGGGCATCACCTACTTTGACGACGAGAGGAACAACAAGCACTACAATATGTTCCTGGCAGGTCCAGAAGCCATGGGCATACCGATGTACATAGACATGCATGACAACAAGTTGACGGCGGAGGTCAGGATGTACGCCATGATCAATATCAGCAGAGGTATCGGAATCTCAGGCAACTACAACAGGTTGTTCCAAGGTCTTTACTATGCCGACAAGCTACCTTGCAAGGTGGAGGTCTATGCCGCTAAAGATGACCATGGCACCGCCGGCAACTGGGATAGCAAGCAGTGGGAGAAAGTATCGTCCTACACCCAAGACCCCGACGTGGACTGCAGTGCAAGATGGTGCGCCAACTGCTTCGGCGACTTCATTTCCAACAGTTTCTACGGTTACAGTAAGAAAACCGACGTGGAAAGTGCCGACTCCATCTATCTGCCCCTCAACCTTCTTTGCGAAGGACAGGGAGAGGGCTACAGATACCTCAAGATTGTGGTAAACGATGTCTACAACCTGAGCGAGGAGGAAACGGGATATGGTTTCGGAAGAAAGGTCTTCAATGCCGCCAAGTATTTCGCCCTGCAGGAATTAGAAATTTACACAAAGAAGGAGGATTAAGAAATGAACAGGTTATCATATAAAATAAGTACGCTCTGCCTCGCCTTGATGAGCCTTTCCTCATGCCAGGACCTCAAGGACACCTACTCCGACTTTGCGGGTGACGGAGAAATCAGGTACATCGGCGAATGCCAGGACTTGACGGTGAGTCCCGGATGGAAACGCCTCATCGTGAAATGGACTAATAACATCGACCCCATCATCAGCAAAGTAAAGGTGAGATGGTCCAACGACAACATGGCCGACTCCGTGATCCTGGAGAGAGGCACCCAGCAATATAGCATTCCCGACCTCGACAACGACACTTATCTGATAGAGGTGAGCTCGCTCGATGCATCGGGCAACGCTTCTATCAGCAACACCATCTATGGTCGCCCTTATACGTCAGACCATGAGGAGGTAAAGTCTTTTACCCGACTCATCGCCAAGCAGCATTTCATCGGCAACCACCTCGTCATGCTGTTCTCTGGCTGGGCGGAGGGAATCAAGGATGCCTACGTCACCTACACCAAGAGCAATGGGGAAGAGGGCAAGCTGACCATCGACAAGCAACTGGCTTCGGAGACCATTTACGAGCTGGGGGACGAAATCAACACGCAGAAGCCCGTAACCCTCTACCGAACTGGAAAGATAAGCGGTTGCGACGACCTCATAGAGTTTGAGCCCTACGAACTGACAGACGAGCAAACCTATGCCACTGACTTTAAGGAGTTTATCCGAACCAAATATGGAGAAGGCAGCAACGAGATGGATGCCAATGGCAACATCAACCAAGCATGGGCGAACAGCATCGAGACGCTGGAACTGGACGAGGACCTGGAGTCGTTCGAAGACTTGATGAACTTCCCCAAGCTTAAGAAGTTGGTGCTGGGAAAGAACCGCTATCTTACCACCGCAGGAGCCAACGACGCGACCAACGGACAGTTCAAGGTCAGCGAGACGGAACTCAGCAACCAAGTGCTCAGCATCCTGAATAAGTACCACGGTCTAACGGTCGAGCGTTACAACAAGCACTATGCCACACTCAACAAGACTTCCTTCATCAAGGAAATGGGAGCGGCGAAGTTGCCCACCCTCGACTGCATAGACATGAGCAAGGCGAAAATCAGCGTCTCGCCCGAGGACGAGGAAGGGTTCAGTTCCAACCTGCAGTACCTGACAGACGGCAACACCACAAGTTGCTGGAAGCCTTTGCAGCAAATATCCATGACCACCTATGTGATTACCTTCACGCTCGACAACGAGGTGCAGGCACGAGGTCTCAAACTCGTACAGAAAGCATTCGACGAATATGACACGGACAAGGACATCGTGCCGCAAAAGGTGAAAGTGGAGATTGCAGACAACTCCGGCAACTTCGAGGAAGCCACCCACGTGGAGGAAAACTACCTGGGCAGAACCTCAGGCGAGACTATCCTCCTGCCGTTTGCCAAAGGAACACAGAAGGTAAAATATCTCCGTCTGTCTATCCCTTCCTTGTACTACCACAAGTTTTATGCCGTAACCTTGGCAGAAGTAGGACTTTATAAATAAAAGAAAATAAAACACAATGAACAGAATTGTCATATCCATAACACTCGTCCTTGGCTACGCCTCCGCTTTCGCCCAGGCTTCTTCCGACAAGTTGCTCGGCATTCTGAAAACGGAACTCGCCCACAACTACGCTGAGTTGCAGAACCAGCAGGTGAAGCCCTACTTCATGAGCTACCGTGCCGATGACGTGTATAATCGCGTGATAAGCAGCAACTTTGGCAACACGGCTTCCGACAGTGAGAACCGTCGTCGCTACGTGACACCCCAGATTCGTTTGGGCGACAAGGCTCTCGACAATTTCAAGTACAACTCACAGTGTGCGCCGAGTCGTGACGGACGGTCAGCCACGACTGTTACCATCCCTTACGACGACAGCGCCACGGATGGCATCACGGCAAATATCTGGGCAGCGACGCTCACACGTTACAACCATTCCCTTGCGGCATACCAGCAGGCGAAGAGCAAGGCTTCCACAAGCACTGCCGAGGAGGACAAGGCTCCTTGCTTCTCAGCCGCATCTGTGGAGAAATACTATGAGAACCCTTACGACGCTGACAAGGTGAAGCTCGACGGCAAGACATGGAAGGAGCGTCTCAATGCCATATCAGCCGTGTTCAAGGCCGACGCTAACCTTGTGGCTGGCACCGCATCGCTCGACTATCAAGTGTCGCGCTCCTATTTTGTCAACACCGATGGTTCTGAAGTTGTGCAGAACAGGCGCTCGGCACGTATCATGTTATCGGTGCAGGCCATTGCCGACGATGGCATGCAGTTGCCTTTGATGCAAGACTTCTTCGCCTTCAATCCCGACTCGTTGCCTTCGCAAGGCAAAATGATAGAAGTGGCAAAAGACTTGCTCAAACGCGTAGATGCCCTTCGCAAGGCTCCTGTGGCAAATCCATACACGGGTCCGGCTATCCTCTCAGGTCCGGCAAGTGGCGTGTTCTTCCACGAGATTTTCGGCCACAGGCTTGAGGGCCACCGTCTTAAAGAAGGTGGCGAGACCTTCAAGGACATGGTTGGCAAGTCTGTGTTGCCAGCTTCCTTCCAAGTGTTCTGCGACCCTACGCTTCGTCAATATGCCGGTACCGACATGAACGGTTATTATCTCTACGACAGTGAGGGCGTGAAGGCTCACCGCGTGGCAAATGTCACCGATGGCATACTTCGCTCGTTCCTCATGAGCCGAGTGCCACTCGACGGCTTCCCTGAGAGCAATGGCCATGGTCGCGCCTCTGTGGGCAATGACCCTGTCAGTCGCCAGTCGAACCTCGTTGTAGAGACCAAGACACCATGCACAGACGCGCAACTCCGCCAAATGCTCTGCCGAGAGGCCAAGAAGCAAGGCAAGGAGTATGGTTATTTTTTCCGTACTGTGACAAGTGGTTACACCATGACAGGCGAGGGAGGAAGCATCAACTCGTTTAATGTCACGCCCGTGGAGGTATATCGCGTATATGTTGACGGCCGCCCCGATGAGCTCGTGCGTGGCGTGAGCCTTATCGGCACGCCGCTCTCCATGTTCTCTCATATTGAGGCCGGTGGCGATAAGCCCAGCACGTTCACCGGAGTTTGCGGTGCGGAGTCAGGTTGGGTGCCTGTCACGGCTTCGTCGCCTGCCATCTTCGTGAGCCAGATAGAGACTCAGCGTGCGCAGAAGGGTCTCGACGTTCCGCCAGCCCTGCCAGCCCCCGCTTTCTCGGAGAAGGACGACAACGTGGACAACGTCATTTTCTCTGCCATGAAAGACGAGATGAAACGCACGGTCGATAGCTTGCGTGTTGAAGGTGCTTCAGCTCCTTTCTGGACAGGTTATATCACTAACCGTTATCGCTCATTCAACGTCACGGGTGAGCTGGGCGGAATCTCCGACGCATCTCTTACGCCTTGGAAGACAAATACCATGACCCATGTGCTGTTGGGCAACTATCGTCATAACAGCGACGTGGCGATGCAACCTCTGATTATCGGCGGAACATCCAACGATGAACTCACCTACAATGGCTTGCGCCGCTCGTTTTGGCAGACTTCGTTCATGGCCTACTTGAACAGCGTCAACATGATGGCTCAGAAGCAGAACTACTTAAGCCAAAATCCGTTGCCGTCTGCCTTGGAGAATATTCCTGACATGCAGCGCTCTGCTCCAGGCACTTATGTCATGGACAGCAAAGACCGCGACAGCGAGATTGACATGGCTAAGCTGCAACGCTATGCCAAAGTGCTCTCTGCCATTTTTGAGGACTATAAGTATTTGACAGGCACGTCGGTCAAGATTTCGGGCGACCAGCTCGATTCTTATCGCAGCACGTCTGAAAACGTCAACATAAAGCAGCCGCACGACCGTATTACTCTCACTGTTAGCGCACAATTCATGGACGACAACCGAGTGAAGCTTGCCGACGAAATGGTGTTGCAGTATGAGCACATTTCCGAGTTGCCACCTCTCGACACTCTCGTTGCCAAGGTACGCCGTTTTGCCGACGATTGCATGGCTATGCGCAATGCTCCAGTGTTGACGGAAGAATACAAGGGCCCCGTAATGTATGAGGACGACGCGGCAAGGCAAGTGTTCACGGAGAACTATCTCGTGCCAAACAAGTTTTATGCGCAGCCGTCTTTCCAGGAGAACCCTAAATCGCTCGGCTTGAAGATCGGCAAGAAGATAATGGATGAACGTGTTACGATAACCAACGAGACTGCTCGTGCCGACTGGAATGGCACGCCGCTTTATGGCAACTATACTGTCGATGCCGACGGTTTCAAGCCGCAGCCATCCATGACCATCGTAGACAAGGGCGTGTTCAAGATGATGCTCAACCGTGCCACACCTGCACAATATGCGTTGAAGAGCACGGGCTCTGCGCGTTGGTATAACGAGCTGGCACAGGCAATGCCTGTTGTAGGTGTAGGCACGTTGGTGGTTTCAGCCACTGGCACCACTGATGCCGCCAAGATGGAAAAGACCTTGATTAAGCTGGCGAAGAAGGCAAAGGCAGATTGTGCCTACGTCATAAGCAAGCCCATGAATTGCTCATCCTTGCGCCTGTATAGGGTTGATCTGAAGACAGGTGAGCGTCAGTTGGTAAAGTCCAACCGTATCACCCTTCCAACACAAGACCAGATGAAACATTTTGAGGCTATCTCAAACACTTCGCTGGTGACCAACATGGTTAAGCCCTACACGTATTCCGTGGTTTCCCCAAGCAGTGTCATCATTGGCGGCATGGAGTTGTCGGTACCATCGTTGAAGGGCTCGCGCAAGCCAGAGCTTGTGTATCCGTTGCAAAGATAAAATCTATCTGCTGTATTATTATTTAGTATAAAATCTCTCTCTAAGGCTTGTCTTTCGCGTGAGCGAAGGGCAAGCTTTACTTTTTTCAGCATGTTATTGATGTTTTTACATCCTGTTCGCAGAATACAATTGAAGACATCCATTTTTTCACCGCTATCCAAGATGGAAAATTTGGAGAATTGTAGTAACTTTGCACCCGAATAGCGGCGTTCTTTGCATTTTGCAAATCACAGAAACGAGCAAAGAGAGGCTCGTCCAATATTGTAATCCTGATATTTAGGCAAGAAACCGGTTTCTTGGTACGGTTTCTTGATAACGATAAAAAATACATGTTGGAGCGAGCGAACAAGTGACAGATCATTAACATACAGGATAAGAAGTACAGACAGTACGCACACAGACAAGACAATTATCAAGAAAATCAAGAGATGAACAGTAAGTTAGATTTTAAGCCGCGGCTCTACGCCACACTGAAGAACTACGACAAGAAGACTTTCATGGCCGACCTCATGGCTGGCATCATCGTTGGCATCGTGGCCCTGCCGCTTGCTATAGCGTTCGGCATAGCGTCGGGAGTGACGCCCGAGAAGGGCATCATAACCGCCATAGTGGCAGGATTTATAATATCGCTGCTGGGTGGTAGCAAGGTGCAGATTGGCGGCCCGACTGGTGCCTTCATCGTCATCATCTACGGCATCATACAGCAGTATGGCATCGAAGGACTTACCATCGCCACGCTGATGGCCGGTGCTTTCCTGATATTGTTCGGCGTGCTCCACCTTGGCACCATCATCAAGTTTATCCCATACCCCATCGTGGTGGGCTTCACGAGCGGCATAGCCGTGACCATCTTCACCACACAGATAAAAGACCTGCTTGGTCTGTCGATCGACAAGGTGCCGAGCGACTTCATAGAGAAATGGCAGTGCTACCTTTGCCACCTCGACACCATCGACTGGTGGTGCGCAGCCGTGGGACTGGTCAGCGTGGCCATCATCGCCCTCACGCCGCGGCTGAGCAAGAAGATACCGGGATCGCTTGTAGCCATCATCGTGATGACCGTGGGCGCACTGGCCCTGAAACATTATGCTGGCGTGACCACCATCGAGACCATCGGTGATCGTTTCTCGGTGAGCAACGACATACCCAGCGCCCACATGCCGGCCATGACATGGGAGACCATCAAGAGCCTCGTGTCGCCGGCATTGACCATTGCCGTGCTGGGAGCCATCGAGTCGCTGCTGTCGGCCACTGTTGCCGACGGTGTGATAGGCGACCACCACAACTCGAACACTGAGCTTATAGCGCAAGGTGTGGCAAACCTGGCCTCGCCCCTCTTCGGAGGCATACCTGCCACAGGTGCCATCGCCCGCACCATGACCAATATCAACAACGGCGGAAAGACCCCGATAGCCGGCATCGTGCATGCCGTGACACTGACGCTCATCTTCCTCTTCTTCATGCCTTTGGCCAAATATATCCCGATGGCTTGTCTGGCCGGCGTGCTGGTCATCGTGTCCTACGGCATGTGCGGCTGGCGTTCGTTCCTGGCACTGATGAAGAATCCGAAGAGCGACGTGTCGGTGCTGCTCATCACTTTCTTCCTGACCATCATCTTCGACCTCACCATAGCCATCGAGGTGGGACTTATCATTGCCTGTCTGCTGTTCATGAAACGCATGTCGGAAACGACCGACGTCAAGGTCATCATGAACGAGATCAGCGAGGACAGCGACATGACCACGGGCAACCTGGAACACCTGACCATACCGCAGGGCGTGGAAGTGTATGAGATCAATGGCCCTTACTTCTTCGGTGCGGGCAACCGTTTCGAGGAAATCATGGCCACCTTCGGCGACCGCCCAAAGGTGCGCATCATCCGAATGAGAAAGGTGCCGTTTGTAGACTCTACGGGCATACACAACCTTACCAACCTGTGTGTCATGAGCCAGAAGGAAGGCATACAGGTGGTGCTGTCGGGCGTGGTGCCTGACGTGCACGCTGCGTTGCAGAAAGCACGGTTCTACGACTTTGTGGGCGAGAAGAACATCTGCAGCCATATCAACATAGCCTTGGAACGTGCCAAGGAAATCTTGCAGCAGGAATAAGGACAAAGGCTAAACGTCCTCGCACCTGATGGTTGCAGGAGGTGACTTTTAGGAAACACAAAAAAAGCATGGTGCTCGCACCATGCTTTTTTTGTGTTTGTACATTTAGTAATTCAATTCGACATAGGCGGGATAAACGCGGCATGGGTCGAAATATTCCGTGCAACTGTTTATCATGCTTTGAAGGTTCGCCTTCACCTTGCCGCTGAAAACTTTTTTGCCGTTTATGCTTATTTCAACAGGCTTGTTCATGTCTACCAGTTGTTCGCAGAGGTAAATCCTCACCTTGCCGCCGGTGGCTTTTGAGTAAGTGCGGTTAAACTTCATCTCGATACCCCATTGTGGGTCTTTCTGTATGGTGGCATATGCCACATCGCTTATCTGCAGGTCTACGTTGTTGTCGTTGATGTTCATCTCATAGAACGTGCGCCCGTCGGAAGGACGTGTCAAGACTTGCAGGTTGTAGAAGCCGGAACGATGGCGACCGTCCATCTCGAAGTCTTCCCACAACACGGTCTTAGGATAAGGGTTGCGGATAAACTGTTTCAGCCATGGCGTGGTGAGGCGATAGTCAATGCTATGCTGCATGCCTGGCAAGAGGTTGATGCGGTGGCGAAAGAGAGGCTTGTTGTCTGCCGACAGGGGGTGTGCTAACTGCAAGGAGTCGAACATCGTTTGTGTGTACCAAGTGAGCACGTTGCGATAGAACCCCATGTCGTTGGCACCTGTCAAGAAAGAGAAACCTATGTTGGCACAGTTTTCTGCCGGTGCGTTCTTCAAGGGCTCGCCACCAGCCATGGGTCCAGCCGCTGCCAAATAGTCGGCATAGAAAGAGGCGAGGCGCTGGCTTCCATATCCGCCTTCAGAAATGCCGAAGATGTATAGGCGGTTGGCATCTGCCATGTCTCCAGCCAACGCTTGGCGAAAGAGTTGTTCCCATGCATATTGTTTCGACAACTGCCACCAGCGGTAGTAGTCGCCCTCGTTGGGTATCTGGGGTATGAAGTATAGGCAAGGTGCATCGTTGAATATCTGTGTCCATTGCCAGCCCGCTTCCCATTCCTGTGCCTTGGGACCTGAGCCATGCAGGTAAATGAACAGTGGCGCAGGGGTCTCGGCATCCTTCTTGCTCCCGAAATAATAGGGCATGGTGGCGTTGGGTTCCAATGCTGCAGGGAGGTGCCATGCGCCTTCCTTTTTGGCTTTCAAGGCTTGAGGCGTGGCAAGTTTCTCTTCCTGAAAATCGTGATTGGCCTCACGCCATGCAGCCCAAACCATCTTTTGGTAGTCTGCTATATGTTTGTTTTTTATGTCTTGTCGCAGTTCAGTGTTCGCAGAAATGCCTCTTATGAAGTCGCTGGCTTCTTTTATTACTGCCTTTTCCTTAAGGTTCTGAAGGAATACATCCTTCACCTTTTCTTGTAAACCTTCAGGCTGTGCTGATACCGATGCGGCAAAAGTTGGCAGCATGGCGGCAAAGGCCAGTCTGAATATCCATTTTTTCATTTGTGTCTTTTTATTTGTTTGGTGAGATGCGTGTTATAGCCTTTTCTATAATGGCGGAGGGCGCGCTAAGCTGCTTCCCGAGTGAACGAAGTGCCGCGCAAGCCTTTTGGCGTTGTGCGGTGTTGGCCACACGCTCAAAGCTGCTCAGCTCCTTTACTATTGCGATGCACGACTCGTCGGATAGCTGAGGCTTGAGTTTTTGCAGCAAGGTAATGATGTCGTTGATGCGGTTTTGTTGCTTCTCATTGATAATCTGTCTGATGGTCATGCGATAAGACAAGGCGCGCGCTTGCTTGTAACCTGCCTTGTCGAGAGTCTCCAAGTCGGCTATGCGCTTGTCGAAATCCATGCCCATCATCTTGTACATGTTGAACTCGTTTTGATAAGCTGTCATCAACTTGTCTTCTATCGTTTGCTTGCCCAAGATGTTCTCCAATTTCTCGCGGTTGTCCAGTAGCTTTCTGAATATGGCAACGTCTGGCGAGTTGATGTCGGCGGAAACCTTTTTCCAGTTTTCTTCATTACACAACTCGTCGATGCTCAACGTCATGAGATAATCGCTGACTACCTTTTCCGCTTGGACGCTTCCGCTTGCCTTCAACAGTTCAACGTATCTTTCAACCATGCCCTTGTCTCTTTCGCCCGCCTCGTATCTCTTTGCAAGCTCAGTGCGTTCCACGGCACGTTTCATCTTCTCCACGAAAGTTTCCTTGGAGTTGAGCATCACCGCGCCCATCTCCTTGCAATACAGGCTACCGTCTGGGTTGATGATAAGGAACGTGGGATAGAGCCTCACATCGTATTTCTTGCCCATCGCCGGTCCCTCGCCAACGTTCATGTCTTTGGCAAGGGAAACATAGCGTGGGTTGAAATATTCGCCACACTCCTCAAGGGGGAAGATGTTTTTCATCATGTATTTGCAAGGGCCGCAAGTCTGGGTATAGCAGTCTACAAACACCTTCTTGCCTTCGGCTTTGGCCTTGTTTAGAGCCTCCTGCAAGGAAATGTTCTCAAAATGTATGCCCTTGTTGGCTAAGCTGTCTTGCGCCATGGCTGATATGACGGAGAGGCAGAGCGTGATAAGAACCGATAAAGTTTTTTTCGTCATCGTGATGCCTATTCTTTAGTCGTCTCAGAAGGCCCTTTGGCTATGCCCGGGAGATCAAGTCCGAACTTCTCTTTCATGTATTTGACAGTTGTCTCGTACTGGCGGCTGATCAATGGGTACAAATCTTTAGGATACTTGGCGTAGAACTCTTCTGTCGTATAAATCATGGCAGCTCTTATGTAAGACATGAAATAGTCGTAATAGTTGCCGCCCGAATTGTAGTTTGGAGTCTTGTAATATGTCAGGTAGATAGACCCCCATGAAGATTCATTTCCGTTGTCATTGATCCATTGAATGAAACCAAGCTTGGGTGGGTACGCAGGATCGCTTGTGTTATACTTCTTCCATGTCTTAGTGAAGTCGATGTCGTCGCGGAATCCGTCTGGCTCGGCGATGGTTCCGTCTTTTCTTTGTGCAGTGACAATCTGGTTGATAAAACTGTAGCGCTTTGACTTCAAGGCTTTTGCCTTGTCGGTTTTCATCTCTGCCAGCTCCTTGTTAGAGAAGCTTATGGCCCAATAGTCGAAGCCATCAAACTTAATGGAAGTAAATCCAGCGACATCAGGATCATATTCTGGCTCAGTGGTGCCAGTGCCCCAAGTACCAGTGCCCGTACCTGTACCTGTACCTGTACCCGTACCCCAAGTACCAGTGCCCGTACCAGTTCCTGTTCCTGTACCCCAAGTGCCAGTGCCTCCTGTTCCCGTTCCCGTTCCCGTACCTGTACCTGTACCTGTACCCGTACCCGTGCCAGTTCCTGTTCCTGTTCCAGTACCCGTTCCAGTACCCGTTCCAGTACCTGTTCCTGTACCTGAATAATCTTGGTCAACCCCTCTGAGGTTCTTCATTAAGTAGATTTTGACGGGGAAAGAGCTTTGCAGCACCTCTGGCGTAAAATATGGGAAAACGTGACCTTTGAAGAAGTCAACATAGTATTGCACTTCATCGTTTGGCACGTCATCTCCATAGTAGAGTTTGCCGGTGCCAACTCCCGTCCACTTGCGGTTGAGGTCGGCAGCGGTAATGTCTTTATAGAGCAGATACACACCATACTTGTCGTGTATCTCCTTTATTTCCTCGTCCCAAGAGTTGTCGCCTTGGGGGAAGGTCATGCGAAGCACCGAGTAGTTGCCCGATGGGGTAATAGGGTCTTCGTTTGGCGCGCAAGCCGTGAATGCCAGGAGGCTTGCAAATGGTATATATAATAATGACTTTTTCATTCTTCAGTGTCTTTATCAAGGTCTTATTCTGGAATTTCCGGAGTGTCAGTAGTGTTGTCGGTCGTTACGCCGATACGTTTTGAAGCCAGTGGGTTTTGTTCGAGATTGATGTTCTTCTCCCTTGCCACGTCGGGTATTGGCACGGTGTATTGTGGGTCTTTTGCCTGAAGGGTGTAGGTTGTTACAGTGCCTTTGCTGCTATACCATACATGTTTGATTTCAGGCATGCCCCAACGACGCAAATCATACCACCTGTGGCTCTCGAAGCATAGTTCCCTGCGACGCTCGTTGTGGATATATTCCACCAGTTTGTCGGCATTGTCGATGTCTTCGGCCTTTGGTGCGTATGTCCCTGCAAACCTCTTGCTGCGGAGGCTGTTCAACGCTTGGATGGCCTCCTGCTGGGCTTGCGTGCCGCCCGTCTGCTTGGCGGTCATGGCCTTTGCCTCCATGTAGTTGAGATATGCTTCTGCCAGTCGGAGACTGCGCCCGAAGATGCCCGTTCCGCTTGATGGGCGGTAGGCGTTGTTGACATTCAGTTTGCCTATTGCCAATGGCAGCGACTGTCCGCTGAAGTCTTTTCTTACGATGTAGCGCTCCTTGCGCAAGTCTTCGTCGTCGAAGGTCTTGAGAAGGTCGTCGGAGGCGCGGAAGTATGGCATGCGAGGCTCGCCTGAAGTGCTCTCCGTGGAATAATTCTCAACCCATCCTGCCCAGTCGCTTACGTTGCCGTATGGGAAGATGACCTCGCTCGACTCGGTGTAGGAGTGGTAGTTGGTATATACTCGTGACGTCTGTCCAGACTCGGTCTTCTCGGTGGCGATAGTGTTCAGGTCAAGCAACTTGAACCTTGAGTCGTCCATCACCAGCTTGGCATATTTGGCAGCCTCTTCCCATTTCTCCATGTAGAGATAGGTGCGCGAGAGGAGCAGCTCAACCATGGGAAGGCTTGTGCGATAGTTTTGTTTCCATTGCTTGGATGCTGGAAGGAGGTTGTAGAGGCGTTCTGCCTCCAGGAGGTCTTCCACAATTTGGTCGTACACCTCTTTCACGGTGTTGCGGGCCAAAGGTTGTTCTTCCACGCCGCTTCTCAGCTTCAGTGGCACACCCAACGCATCAGGATTCTCGTTGTATGGCTGGCCGAAGATGTTGACAAGGGTCAGGTAATAGAAACCACGCAGCGCGTAGGCTTGTGCCATGACATTGTTGATTTCCTCTTCCGTGCCCGACACCGTGCCGATATAGTCGATTACGGCATTCACGCCTTTGAGTTTCTTGTAATAGGTGTAATACATGTCGGTGGAAGTCTGGCCAGCCTCCTCCATCATGTTGAACATGTCGGGTTGCCATGTATAAGACGCGAGGAAGAGGTTCTCGTTAAAGTTTGGTTCGGGGTCTTGATACGTGGTTGCCGTAAGGTCGTCGTCCATCAAGGTGAGGAAATAGTTGAATCCGCCTATGTCGTTGCGGGGATAAGCCTCTCCCAAGAGAATCTCGTCCAGCGACTTCACTTCCTTGGGTACGTATTCGCTGGTTGATTTAGGCTCAAGAAAGTCGCCGCAACCGGAAAAGAGAACGGCAATGCCCAAGAGAGCCAATGTATATAATTTTATCTTTTTCATTGTTGTCGCGTATGTTTAGAATGAGACACTAAGCCCCATTGAGTAAATCTTTGGTTGCTTGCTGCTGCCTGTCTCGGGGTCGTAGCCATTCCATTTCTTGCTGGCTATGACAAACAGGTTGTTGGTGTTGGCGCTTATGGAGATGCCCGTGGCGCGTATTTTGCGGCAGACGCTCTTCGGCAAGTTGTAGGAGATGGCTATTTGTGTGCAACGCAAGAACGAACCGCTTACCAGGCGTGCGGTAGAGTTTGCCCACATCTCATAGCGGTTGGTGAAATAACCGTCGGGCGTGTAAAGGTTGAGCACGTCTACCACTGACGTGTATAGGCCGGGGATGTTGGTGCTTGCCTCGTCGCCGGGTTCCTTCCACCTGTTGAGCAACTGCTTGCTCAGGTTTGAGAGAGGACTTGGCATCTTGCCGTTGGTAAATGTGGAGTATGGGTTTGGCAAACGCTTCTGGGAACCCAAGATGATGGCGAAGTTGGCGCTTACCTGAAGGTCTTTCCAGCGAACGCGTGGATTGATACCACCCGTGAAATATGGCTCCGACTCACCTGCGTAAACAAGGAACGTGGTTGGGTCGATGCTCTTGTCAGCATTCTCGGGCACCTCCACAGAGGTGTTCTTGAAAGTTGGAAGGCCAGTCTCGTGCTCCAAGCCCGTGAAGTCGTATGCCCAGAAAGCGTAGAGCGAATATCCCTTGCGCAACGGGCGGCTGCTGTTGCCGTTGATGAAGTCGCGGTGGGTCAACTGGTCAGCGCGTGCGGTGCGGTCGTCGGTCTCCGACTTGTTCCAGTTCTTCGACGCGTTGAGGCCAATGTTCACGGTCCAGTCTTTCGATCGGATGGGAGTGACGTTCATCGACCACTCCACACCGTGGTTGTAGATTATGCCACCGTTGAGGCGCAAGGTTCCCATGCCATATTCCTCGGCCACGTCTTGCTCGATGATGGCGTTGGAACGGCGGCCATAATACTCGAAGTTCATGTTGATGCCTTTAGCCAGTTGCAAGTCAAGACCCAAGTTCCATGTCCTGGTGCGCTCCCATTTAAGGTATGGGTTTGGAAGACTTGAGATGGTGGTGTAATACTCGTTGTAGCCTTGTAGCAATCCGCCATAGCTGGCTATTAGTTCGGGGCTGATAGAGTTTACCACGTTGCCTTGTATGCCGTATGTGGCACGCAGGTTGAGCTGGTCAATCCATCTCACATGATCCTTGAAGAACTTCTCTTCGGCTATTTTCCATGAGAAGCCGAAAGAATAAGTAGGGTCAAACTGCTTTCTCTTGTCCTGGCCGAAGCGGTTGGAAGCGTCGGAGCGTATGTTCATGTTGACCACATAGCGGTTCATCAGCGAGTAGGCTGTCGTTCCGAAGAAAGACATGTAGTTTGACGTGTTGCTTACACTGCTCCAGCCACCCTCATAGAGATTTCTGAGCGCGCCCCAACCGATGTCTTGTGTGCCGCCGATAGGAACCACGTCGCTTGGCAGGGTAGGGGAGATGAGGCTCTCGCCACGCTCAGGCACGTAGCCCCACACGTTGTTTCCCTTGCCGTATGTCTTGGAAGAACGCATCTCGAAACCGAACATTGCATTCACGCGGTGTATGTTGTTGAAAGTGTGGCTTGCCACCAACTTGTGCTGCATGTCGAGCGAGGTCATGGAGTTGTTGTTGGTTGTCAGCTGGCCGCCGAATGGCAACAGGGCCGCCTTGTAAAGGGCATCGCCAGGTTCGGCAGCCCCCACGGCATAACCACGGTAGTTGCACTCGATGTATGATGTCTTTTCACCCTTGTAGCTCTCCGAGTCGTTGGAACTGTGCGACATGGAACCCACGACTTGATAGTTTAGCCAGTTGAATACTTGGATGTCGAGGTTTGCCGACACGTTGAAGGTGTTTGCGCGGTTCTTGCTGTAGCTGTTGTCCATCTCGTTGAGCACGTTGTAGCCGTATGTGTTGTTGCTGCCCAGCGTCTTGTTCAACTGGTAGGTGTAATAGCTCTTGTAGAAGGCCCGGCTGCCATCCTCCTCGAATGCCGGCACTGCACGGCTGGTGCTGAGTGCGTACGACTGAGGACTCACGCCGCTATAGCCGTATGAGTTTCTGTTGCTGCCGCTGAGGTTGAAAGAAGCCCTTATGCGCTTGTTGAATTGCACGCCAACGTTGAGGCGAGTGGTAAACTGGTTTTGGTCGTTGCCTATTTCCGTGCCTTTCGAGTTGGAATAACCGAAAGACGCGTTGTAGGTGACCCTCTGGGTACCACCCGAAACGCTAAGGTTATGGTTTTGGCTGAAGGAGTTGCGGCAAAGCAAGTCGAACCAGTCGGTATTGACGGTTTCCAGACGCTCCATCTGTTTCATGAAGTCGCTTTCGGAAATCATGTGCTTGTTAAACATTGCCATCAGTCCCTCATAAGTGTATATTTGTGGCAATGGGTCAGCCTGATAACGTACGCCGGCATCGTAAGCCTCCTTGCTGAACTGTATGCGCTCCTGTGAGTTCATGTAGTCGTACATGCTGTAGTTGGGACGTTGGCGCACCGATAGGTTGGTCGAGTATCTGATGCTTGTGCGTTCGGCAGAGCCTTTCTTTGTCGTGATGACGATGACGCCGTTGGATGCCTTAGAGCCATAAATGGCCGTGGCGGAAGCGTCTTTCAGCACGGTGATGGTCTCAATGTCTTGAGGGTTGAGCCATGACACTTGGTTGCCTATGAGTTCCTTCATGTCGGTAGTCATGGCGGCGCTGGCGTCGATGGAGATAGGGTCTTCCTGTATTACGCCGTCAACCACCCATAGAGGGTCAGTGTTGCCAAGGATGGTGGACTTGCCACGGATGGTAAGCTTTGGCGCGGCGCCTACGCGTGTGGAAGAATTGACAACCATCAGACCGGCAATCTTTCCTTGCAGCATCTGGTCGATGGTCTGGTAGGCAGGCATCATCACGTCTTCGGCCTTCACGGTGGTAAACGCGCCAACCATGTCCTTACGCGGCAAGCGTCCATAACCTGTCTCAACCACTTCCACTTCGTCAAGCTCGTTGGAGGTTGCCGTCGTCATGGCTATGCGCATGGAGTTGGCCCCGCGATAGCGCACCACCTTCTTCTCCATGCCTATGTAGGAAAACTCAAGATAATAGGCTTTCCCGGGTTCCATGGCTGGCATGGCAAGATTGAACCTGCCATAGGCGTCGGTGGTAGTAGCCGCCTTGGCTCCCTTGACTCTCACTGTCACCCCAACCAAGGGTTCTTGCGTGTCGTCTGTTACCACACCTTTGGCAACACCTTTGGCACGACGATCTTGAACCGTGCCCTGCTGACTTTGTTTAACATTGTTTTGAGCTGTGGCAATAGAATTGCCTGTCCCGCATATCGAGGATAGGCACAAGAGCGAAGCGGTCAAAACGTAGTTCTTCTTGATAGAATTCATATTCTCCCTCTTTAATAATTATAGGTTTTTCTTTTGAACACCCTATTTTATGACATTTTGAAATTTTTATGTTAATTTTGTTCGCAAAGGTATAACGAATATTTAATAATAGCAAGCAATATTTAGTTTTTTTATTGAGGAAATTTACTTAACATGCATTTTTTATATTGAAGTGATAGTTGTTTGGCTTGAAAAAGTGCATTCTTTTTCCAAAATGCTCTTTTCGTTTAAAAAGTGCCATGCTATCCCTTTTTGAAAAGTTGCTTAAATCTTTTTGTGAAATCTTTAATGTTTGTCTTTCCGCGCGGTTTCGCTTTCTCGCCCAATCTTTTTCGGGTTCTTCAATGAATATGAAGAAATAAACAAAAAACAGACGTGTAATAGCATAAAAAACCATTTGCGTTATGGTCGTTTTAAGCCGTTTTTGGTCGTCTTTCGGCTTGCCATTGAAACGGCGTTGCCGTTACGTTGAGATGGCGTCTCCATCTCAACGTAACGGCAACGCGATACTAACGTAACGGCAACGCCGTTTCAGCGTAAAGCTAAATAGTCTATTTCGGCCAATTGCGCACGTTCCCTCTTGGTATCTGTTTTTGGACTGATTAACAGAGACTTACTGTTATGCGTGCGCCATTGAATCCGCGAGGTGGAAATGTAAAAAAAGATTGGGAAAGAAGCCCATTGCTTGTCACTTATGACAAGGCCACACTGCAAGTTTGCACAATGCAACTTTATGCAAAATGGAATGAGGAAATGATAGGCAAGAAAACCGCTGATGCGGGATAAAAAAGGGCTATGTATATTTTTTTTAACGCCAAAAGCCTCGACGGTTATTCCACTTTAAAAAATCTTACAATAATGGACTCATGTGAAAAGTGAACGCCCATATGAATCAAACATAGACCCCCAAAAAACAAGGCGACAAGCCTTATTTCTTTTCACTGAAACAAAGCGCGTCACCTTTTATTGTCGCCTGGAAATAACCAAAGTGGTTGATGAGCTCTATCACGCGTGGAAGGCTCTCGTTGCGGTCGCAACTGAAATGCATGCGTGTCTGTCGCAAGGCATCGTTGTCGAATTGTACGGGTATGCCGTACCACTTGCCAAGCTTGCTTGCAACTTCGTTAAGCGTCTCATTGTCAAAATACAATAAGCCTTCTTTCCATTTCAGGTATCGCTCCATGTTTTCTTCTGCCACGGAGAGCATGCCGTTGTTCTCTATGGTGACACCTTGGCCAGGGTTGAGCTTCACCGATTTGCCCGCGCCATGTGCCGTTACAACCACGATGCCTCTAATGAGGGCTACGTGCCCGGTCTCGTTGGGATATGCGCTGACGTTGATTTCCGTGCCGAGCACACGAGCGTCGAGCTTGTTGGTCATCACCACGAAAGGATGGGCGGGATCGTGGGTCACGTCAAACTCAGCCTGTCCTTCCAAGAAGATAGTGCGCTCATGTCCGCTAAACGCCTTTGGATATGTGATTTTCGAGTCGGCGTAGAGCCAGACCTTTGTGCCGTCGGGCAGTACCAAGTCGGCGCTCTTGCCCGATTTCGTAGTTATGGTGTTGCTCTCTGTCGCCACCTCGGAAGGTTCGAGCCCCAAGGCGTTGAGCAAGCGTTGGGGTAGGGCGGCGTTGCTCGCTTGCGTTGCCGGTGCCTGATTTGCGGCGTTTGTAATGCGGCGTTGGACAGGGCTGGATTTTATTTGAGTGGTTGTTTCTGGCTTGCCGCTTGCCAATGTTGGCTGAAGATCCGTGGAATTTCTCCAAAGAGAGACGCTTACGATAAACGCCAGGCACACCGCGGCGGCAATAGCCATCCACCATGGAGTCATGTTTACCGTGCGGGCCTTTTTGTCGTGGTTGCCCTCGATGCGGCTCATGACCCGGGAGTAGGCTGCCTCCATGTCGGCTTCGGAGACGGAACGTCTCACGCTTTCGCGAACTACGGCATGACGCATGATTTCGGCATCGCGAAGCATGGACAAGGCGTCGCCCTCTTGCGCGAGTTGTGCAAGAAGGTCGTCATCGTTGTTGCCGTTGTTCTCGATGGCATCAACGATTTTAATCCATTGTGTTTCCTTGTCTCTATTCTCCATCTTTATGATGTCTCTATTTATATGACGTAATGGTCACTGAAAAGTTCCCTTCGTTATAATTATTTAACCTCTTCCCTTAATGTTTTCAATGCCTTCACAATGTGTTTCTTCACCGTGCTTGTGCTGATGTCCAATTCTTCTGCCACGTCAGCGTAGCGTTTGCCTTGGAAATAACAGGCTTCCAGGATATGCCGTGTCTGTGGCGTGAGAGTGCCGATGAGCTGGTACATCCTTTCTATTTTGCTCTCAGTCTCCCTGAGTCTCGTGTCGTAAACGTCGGTCTCGTCGCCGTATAAATTTTTGTAGAAAATCTCGTATCTCTGTCGTGAGACACTGTTGCGGATGCGGTCTATGCACTTGTTTCTAATGACAAGATAAAGAAATCCGCGCTCGTTGCCGTCCTTGATTTCGTCGAGTTGTTTCCACAGTTTCTCGAACGCATCGCCGATGATGTCACGGCATGCCTCCTCGTCTTTCACCATACCAAAGGCGAAAGCGTAAAGCTGTGGATAGTATTCGCGGAACAGCCGCTTGAATTCTTTCTCTTGACCCATTCAATGACAAAATTACGCAAATCGGTTTAAATATCAAAGTTTTTGTTATTTTTTGCACGATTAATTTATTAACTTTGCAAGAAATCATACGATTATATGGACGACGATAAGATAAAAAACAACGATACCAACCAAGACGAAGAGCTTGCCGTGGATCAGCATTCCGACTATCAGCCTGCTGATCGTTTTGATGCCAGTGCCGTGCATCACCTCTCCGGCATGTATAAGAACTGGTTTCTCGATTATGCCTCATACGTAATCTTGGAACGTGCAGTGCCTCATATAGAAGACGGCCTTAAACCCGTGCAGCGCCGCATTCTCCATACCATGAAGCGGATGGACGACGGACGATACAACAAGGTGGCAAATGTCGTGGGCGAGACGATGAAGTTTCACCCTCACGGCGACGCTTCCATTGGCGACGCCTTGGTGCAGCTCGGACAGAAAGACTTGCTCGTGGACACGCAGGGCAACTGGGGAAACATACTTACTGGCGACCGTGCGGCCGCGCCGCGATATATCGAGGCGCGCCTGTCGAAGTTTGCCCTGGAGACGGTGTTCAACCCCAAGACCACCGAGTGGCAACTCTCTTACGACGGTCGAAACAAGGAGCCGGTAACCCTACCGGTGAAGTACCCGTTGCTTTTGGCGCAGGGCGCTGAGGGCATTGCCGTGGGCTTGTCGTCCAAGGTGTTGCCGCATAACTTCAATGAGATTTGCGATGCCGCCATAAGTTATCTTCATGGAGAAGACTTCCACCTTTACCCCGACTTCCCTACGGGTGGAGCCATTGACGTGGCCCGATACAACGACGGTCAGCGTGGCGGAGTGGTACGTGTCAGAGCCAAGATAGAGAAGCGCGACTCAAAGACGCTTGTCATCAGCGAGGTGCCTTTCTCAAAGACTGCCGCGTCGCTGCAAGACTCCATAACGAAGGCGATAGAGAAGGGAAAAATAAAGGCGAGAAAGGTCATCGACATGACGGCGCGCCAAGTGGAGATACAAGTGGTGTTGGCACCGGGCGTGTCGCCCGACAAGACCATAGACGCGCTTTATGCCTTTACCGATTGCGAGATAAACATCTCGCCAAACTGCTGTGTCATAGAAGACGACAAACCACGGTTCCTCACCGTCTCGGAAGTGTTGCGCCACTCCACCGACCGCACCATGGGCCTTCTCCGCAAGGAACTGGAGATACGCAAGGGAGAACTTGAGGAACAACTCTTCTTCACCAGTTTGGAGCGCATATTCATAGAAGAGCGCATGTATAAGGAAAAAGCCTTTGAGCAAGCCGCCGACCAGAAAGCGGTGTTGCTGTTTCTTGATAAGGAGTTCACGCCGTGGAAGCCCAAGCTCTTGCGCGAGATATGCGACGACGACTATCTGCGACTGCTTGAGATAAAGATGCAGCGCATCCTGAAATACAACAAAGACAAGGCCGACAAGCTCATGGCAAAGATAAAGGCCGAGCTGAAAGGCATTGAGCACGACCTCGCACACATGACCGATGTCACGGTGGCGTGGTTCAAGCACTTGAAAGAAACCTACGGCAAGGATCACCCGCGCCTGACGGAGGTGCGCTCGTTTGACACCATTGAGGTGACAAAGGTGGTAGATGCCAACGAAAAGTTGTATATAAACAGGCAGGACGGATTTATCGGTACAGGATTGAAGAAAGACGAGTTCGTGTGCAACTGCTCCGACATCGACGACATAATAGTCTTCTTCAAGGACGGCAAATACAAGGTCATAAAGGTTGCCGACAAGATTTTCGTGGGCAAGAACGTGTTGTGGGCGCAGGTGTTCAAGAAAAACGATACGCGTACGATCTACAATGCCGTGTATCGCGACGGCAAGAAAGGCCCTTACTATGTCAAGCGATTCAACGTCACGTCTGTCATCCGTGACCGTGAGTATGACATCACCTTGGGCACACCAGGCTCGCGCGTGTGCTATTTCACCGCCAACCCCAATGGTGAGGCAGAGATAATAAAGGTGACGCTTGAGCCCGACTTGCTTAACAAGAGGCAGGCGTTGTTTATAGAAAAAGACTTCTCGGAAGTTCTCATCAAGGCGAGAACCGTAAGGGGTAATGTCCTGACGAAGCGCCAGGTGAAGCGCATAACGCTGAAGAGCCACGGACATTCCACGCTCGGTGGAAGGAAAGTGTGGTTCGACAACGACGTGCGACGGCTCAACTATGATGGCCACGGCAAGTATCTGGGCGAGTTCAACGACGACGACTCCGTGTTGGTGATGCTCAATGGTGGAAACTATTACCTCACCGACTTCGATCTCAACAATCATTTCGAAGACAACATAACGCTCATCGAGAAATATGACCCTCACAAGGTGTGGACAGTACTTCTCCTTGATGCCGACAACAATGGCTTCCTCTATCTCAAGCGTTTCCTGCTTGACGCGAGAAAGATGGCGCAAAACTTCGTGGGCGACAATAGCGACAGCCGCATGCTGCTCCTCTCTGATACGCCTTGTCCTAACATTCGCGTGACGTTTGGTGGGGCAGACGGCGTAAGGCCGCCAATGGATATTGATGCCGAACGCTTTGTTGGTGTCAAGAGTTTCAAGGCAAAGGGCAAGCGCGTGTGCACTTGGCAAGTGGAGAATGTAGAGGAGCTGGAACCGTTGAGACAGTCTGAGGCTGAGCTGAAGGACGATGGCAATATGTCAAGCGACGAGAACGAGAACCTTGACCCTGATGCCGGTAAGTCGCGGCAGCAAATCATTGACGAGATTACCGGACAGCTCAATCTCTTCGACGATAAAGAAAAATAAATAAAGATACGTTGATGGCAAAAGGCACGATGAGACACCTCGCTTGCGTGGCTAACTACTTGGCCTTGACATTGTTTTTGCTCATGATGAGCGCGAGCGTAAAGGCGCAGAAAGAGAATGCCAGCTTGATAAGCGTTGGCCATGTAGACATTCTCGACACCTATCTGTCGCAGGAAAAGGCTACAGGCCTTGAACTGCGCTACAACAAGGAAAGGCTTAACCGCAAGTTGGTGGCGTGTGGCGACAGCTGCGCCACAGACACGAGGCTGCGCAAATGGTCGTCGTTTGTGTCGCAAGAGGCGTTGGTGTCAAAAGCCGGTACACGAGGCAATGCCAACTCTTTTCTTGGTGCCATGTATAACCTGCGCTTTGGTTGGCATTACAACATAGACCCCTCTCCGCTCAACGTGCGCTTCGGCCTCCTTGCCGACTTCGTGCTTGGTGGGCTCTACAACACGCGCAACAGCAACAATCCCGCACAGTTGAAACTCGCGTTGAGCGTTGACC
The DNA here is from genome assembly GCA_963599465.1 of Oscillospiraceae bacterium. Classification (GTDB taxonomy): domain Bacteria; phylum Bacteroidota; class Bacteroidia; order Bacteroidales; family Bacteroidaceae; genus Prevotella. Next base: position 64,590 of record CAVBXD010000004.1, read on the forward strand.
CGTCGGTATTGGTGACATGGCGATTCAACATCAAGGGCAAACCCTTTGCCCTTCGGTACGAGGCTTCCGCGCAAGCGTTGGGAATAGCGTTCTCGCCAAACTATGGACAGAGCTATTACGAGATTTTCACACGCGGCAACTACGACCACAACGTGGTGTTCACCTCGCCGGCGTCGGGCTTCCAAGTGCAACAGCAGCTTTTGTTCGACTTCCGTCTTTGGAAAACAACGTTCACCATTGGTTATCTCAACGACATAAGACAGTTGAGCGCGAAAAGTTTGAAATATCATCAATACACCCACGCGGTGACAATAGGATGGAGGTATTGACCTATGAGTAAAACGTTAAGATTGTTTATGGTCTTCCTCATGCCTCTCGCGTTGGCGTCGTGTGTGTCGGAAGAGGAGTACGACGATACTCCACAAGGCAACTTTGAGGCATTGTGGCGCATCATGGACGAGCATTATTGTTTCTTTAAGGAAAAGGACATAGACTGGGACTCCATCCATGCCGTTTATCAGCCGCAATTCAACTATGGCATGAGCGAAAGTCAGCAGCTTGAAGTGCTTGGCAACATGCTCGCCGAGTTGCGCGACGGACACGTGAACCTCTTTGCCTCTTTCGACTACAGTCGCTATTGGGGATTCCACGAGAACTATCCGAAGAATTATAGCGACTCCCTTGTGCGCGCGTATCTTGGCACCGACTATCGCATATCCAGCGGGATGCGTTACCGTATTCTCGACGACAACATAGGCTACCTGCGTGTTCCTACCTTTGAGAACACTTTTGGCGCGGGCAATCTCGACGAAATACTAATGTATTTCCAGCCGTGCCTTGGCTTGATAATAGACCTTCGCGACAATGGCGGCGGAATGCTGACCTCTGCGGAGACACTTGCCGCACGCTTTACCAACGAGGAGACCCTCGTGGGCTATATGCGCCATAAGACTGGCAAGGGACACGACGATTTCTCCAGTCTGGAGAAGCAGACGCTCAAGCCTGGCAAAGGCATACGCTGGCAGAAACCGGTGGCGGTGCTTGTCAACCGCTCCGTGTTCTCGGCAGCCAACGAGTTCGTGAAATACATGCGCCACTTCCCGAAGGTGATCGTCGTTGGCGACCGGACTGGCGGCGGTGCCGGATTGCCTTTCTCTTCGGAGTTGCCAAACGGCTGGAGCATACGTTTCTCGGCTTGTCCCATATACGACACTGACATGCGCAGCACCGAAGACGGAATGGATCCTGACGTGAGCGTTGGCCTGTCGTCAAGCGACATAAGCCGCGGCACCGATTCGATGATAGAGAAAGCGCGTGAGATCATAAGAAATTAAGATAGCCTCCATTACACATATTAGATAATGTCAGAAATGAACCAATATTCTATCCTCATATCCCAAAGCCTTAATATCAGGCAGGAACAAGCTGCGGCGGTCATAGAACTTCTCGACGCTGGCGCTACAATTCCTTTCATAAGCCGTTACCGCAAGGAAGCAACCGGAAACCTCAATGAGGTGCAGGTGGCTGCCGTTAACGACCTCTACGAGAAGTTGAAGGAATTGCAGAAGCGTAAGGAGACCATCCTGAAAACCATTGAGTCGCAGGGCAAGCTCACCGATGACTTGCGTTGCCGCATTGAGCAATCATGGGACGCCACGGAGATAGAGGATATTTACATGCCTTTCAAGCCTCGCCGCAGAACACGCGCGCAAGTGGCGCGTGAACAAGGGCTGGAGCCTCTCGCCAAGCTGATTCTCATACAGAAAGAGCATTATCCCGACATGGCGGCTCAGCGATTTGTCAAAGGCGACGTGAAAGACGCGACGCAGGCGATAAAGGGCGCGCAAGACATCATAGCCGAGGACATCTCCCTGGATGAGGGTACGAGGCAGGCTGTGCGTCGCAACTTCCAACGTGAGGCGACGATAGTGTCGCGTGTCATTCCAAAGATGAAAGACGACGACAAAGCACAGAAATACAGCGACTATTTCGCGTTTTCGGAGGAACTTCGCCGATGCTCTTCGCACCGTCTTCTCGCCATACGCCGTGGTGAGGCGGAAGGTGTGCTGAGGGTGAGCATCACCGGCGACGACGAAGGCAATGTGGAGAGGTTGAAGCGCCATTACGTGCGTGGGTTCGGCTCTTGCCAAACCCTTGTGGCTGAGGCTGTGGAGGATGGATATAAAAGGCTTGTGGAACCATCGATAGAAAACGAGTTCGCGGCGTTGAGCAAGGAAAAAGCCGACGACGAGGCAATACGTGTCTTTAAGGAGAATCTCAGGCAGTTGCTTCTTGCCGCGCCTCTCGGCCAGAAACGTGTCATGGGCGTAGACCCGGGCATACGCACAGGCTGCAAGGTCGTGGTGCTCGACGCTCAAGGCAATTTGCTGTATCATACCGTGGTGTTCGCCGTGGGAGACCGCCGTGCGAGAAACGGGATGACCCCTTTGGAACAGTTTGACGATTTGGCACACAAGTGGCGGGTGGATGCCATAGCGTGTGGCAATGGAACGGCATCGAGAGAAACGTCCGACATATTGCGTCAGATTAAGGATATCCCCACTTATGTCGTGTCAGAGGATGGCGCAAGCATATATTCCGCCTCCGAGGTGGCACGTGAGGAGTTCCCCGACGAGGATGTCACGGTGCGTGGGGCAGTGTCGATAGGCCGTAGGCTTATGGATCCTCTTGCCGAACTGGTAAAGATTGACCCGAAGAGCATCGGGGTGGGGCAGTATCAGCATGACGTTGACCAAGGCAAACTCAAGCATAGCCTTGACCAGACGGTGGAACTTTGCGTGAACGGTGTCGGCGTGAACGTGAACACGGCATCAAAAAACCTGCTGACTTATGTCTCAGGACTAGGCCCCGTCTTGGCGCAAAACATCGTGGATTACCGCAAGGCCAACGGGCCATTCACCTCGCGTGCCCAATTGAAAAAAGTGCCACGCCTTGGCCCCTCGGCATTCCAGCAGTGTGCTGGATTCCTGCGCATACCCGATGCCAAGAACCCGCTTGATGCTTCCGCCGTGCATCCAGAGAGTTATCCGATAGTGGAGAAGATGGCTGAAGACTGTGGATGCACAGTGGAAGCGTTGATGAAGAGCGCGGAGCTAAGGAAGAAGGTGAACGTCAACAAATATGTGACCAAGAGCGTTGGCCTGCCAACGCTTACCGACATAATGAAGGAGTTGGAGAAGCCTGGGCGCGATCCACGTGGCAAGGCTGAGACCTTTGAGTTTGACCCTCGTGTGCATACCCCTGAAGATCTTGTGCCAATGATGGAACTGCCTGGCATTGTGACCAACATAACCAATTTTGGTGCTTTCGTTGATATTGGCGTGCATCAAGATGGCCTTGTCCACATATCGCAACTCGCCGACAAGTTTGTGCGTGACCCCAACGAAGTGCTGAAACTCCATCAGCACGTGCGCGTGAAAGTGATGGAGGTAGACAACCGCCGACATCGCATCTCTTTGACGATGAGAGGAGTGGCGCAGCAATAAGCTGTGATCTGTTGGCATTGTCGCAGAATGCGCAATGCCAACAGAGATCACTTCAACCATTTTTCGAAGAAGTCTCTTTTGCGCCGTTCAAAATACATCTGGTGCTTGAAGTCGTAGTGGTGTTGTTGCCCGGGAAGCACAATCAAGTCGAAGTCCTTGTTGGCCTTGATGAGGGCCTCTACCAATCGTTGCGTGTGTATCGGGTGGACGTTCTGGTCTACGTCGCCCGTGACGAGCATCAAGTGTCCTTTCAGCCGTGGCGCGAGTTCCTGTACCGTTTTCACCTTGAACGGAGCGTTGTCGCCAGCTATCCCTTGATATGTCTCTCCCCACATGCGGTTGTAGACGTGGTTGTCGTAGTTGCCCGAGCTTGCAACCGCAGCCTTGTAGAAGTCGGGATAAGTCATGATGGCCGCCGCCGCCATCAAGCCGCCGCCGCTATGCCCCACAATGCCGACACTGTTCAAGTTAATGAAAGGATATTGTTGGGCTATGTGCTCCAGTCCGGCCTTGTCGTCTGCTAGGGGATAGTCGCGCAGGTTGTCGTAGCCATAAGTGTTGTAAGCCTTGTCGCGGAGAGGACTGCTACCGCGGTGGCCGAAGACCACGACCACGAACCCACGCTGGGCGAGAGCCGCGTTGTGGTATTTGTCGAAGACGGTGAAAGCGTTCCACACCGTTTCCGTGAACGGCCCCGGATAGACTTGCGATATGATGGGGTATTTCCTTGAAGGGTCAAAGTCGTAAGGCTTCCACATCAGTCCATAAAGGTCGGTTTTGCCATCGGCGGCCTTGACCTTGAACTGCTCGGGCGCTTTCCAACCATAGTCGTACAGTTTGCTGACATCGCTTTTCTCCAGGCAATCGAGGAGCTTGCCGTCGCAGCTTCTTACCACTATAGTGGGAGGTGTGGACACGGTGCTGAAGTTATCGACCACTATTTGGCAGTTGGGGCTTACGTGAACCGTGTGCTCGGCATCCTCAGGCGTAAGCAGTCTCAGCCCCTTGCCATTGTAGCCTACCCTGTAGAGATGCTGATAGTAAGGGTTGCGCCCCGTCTCACGGCCATATCCATAGAAGAACAGACGGTTGCCCTTCTCGTCAACGGCACAAATACGGCCAGCGGTCCAACATCCCGCACTGACGGCGTTTAGCAAGTGCCCATCGCCATCGTAATGGTATATGTGACCCCATCCCGTGCGATCGCTCCACAAGAATATGTCGTTGCCCTTGTTGACGACCTTGCATTCGAACATATCGGGATTGATTCGGGGCTTGGCCGTCTCGGTGATGAGGACACGCAACTTTCCCTCGGCATCAATGGTGCAAAGCTGCGCCACGTCGCGCGTCTTCTTGTTTCTCCAGAAAAAAATGCGGTCGTCCACGCTTTCAGCCTTCTGCGGCACAATTTGCTGACATCTCCATTTTGCTATATCAACCTCGCGAAGCGTCTTGAGTTTGCAGTCGCCTATATAATAATGTGTGGTTTTCACTATCGTGTCACCCGGTATCTCATATTCGTAGGTCGATGTCGTGGGAGTGATGTAGTCGCCACACCACATCATGCCAAACTTCCTTACGCCACGGTGGTCGATGCGCGGCAATATGAACTTTTCGCCTGACAACCATTTCACGTCAATGATTTCGAAGGGAAAGTCATCGTCAACGCCATGTAAAAGAACAGTCCGGGAGCGTGTCTTTAGGTTTTCCAACACAAGGTCGCGCAAAGAGTCGACAGAAAGCCGCCATACGGAATCGGTGCTTGTGCCGTAGGGCGTCAATCGTGGCAAACGACCGGCAACAAGACTGTCTGCAATCTCGCGAGTCACCTTCCGTTTTCCCTTACCTCTTTCCCAGGCATAATATTCCGATTCCGACTTTTCCCCAACCCTATGCCAAGTGTACCAGAACCTGTCTTTTGCTTGATGGAACCAAGGGACGGTTTCCAGACTGCTCACCAGAGGCTTGAGGTTGGTGTCGTCGTAACGCTCCACGTTGACCGTGTCTTTCGTGTCTTCGTTGATTGCAGATGCTCTTGCCACCGTTTGGGCGACAAGGGCAGTCTGCAAAACTGACAGGATAGCGAGAAAGAAATATCTTATCATTGGTGTTGCTTATCAAAATAGTTGCGCTTGAACCGCATCAAGATAAACTCATAGTTGTCGCGTGTGGCCTTGTCGACGTTGTTTTTGGATAGATGCTCCACCTTGTTGGCGAGATTCACGAAGTAGGCGTGTAGCATTGTCGCCCCCTCGTTGCTTAACGCCGTGGAAACATCGGCCTTGAACACGTTTTCAGCCAAGTCGGGCAACACGTTGGCCTGAATCAGCCTGACATATTCAGGCACGGCAGCATTGACATCGTAGTCGCACATGAGGTTGCGGTCTATGAAATCGAAAAGGTCTTTGGCCTTGAAAGCCTTGTCGCCTAATTCGTCCTCGGCGGAAACGAGATTGTTGATCTTTGCCTCGTCGAGCAGCGCCTTGTATACCGCCACTGCCACGGCACGCATCATGCTGCCCACGTTGCCACCGCTGATTCTGCCCAAGGTGTCGTCGTCGCTCCATGCCGGCACGCCGTGCAGAATCTCTTTATTGAGAAAATCGAGAGCTTTTGTCTGTTCGGCTCTTGAAGGGTAGGCGTTGGGGGCCTCGTTCACTCCGCGTCGCACGGGAAGAGTCTTCTTGTCGCCTACGATGGAGGCCACGTTTGTGAGCAACTGTTGATAATGTCCCAATGTATTAAGGACGACAGAGTGTTCCCGTTCAATGTTGTTTTGGTCAGCAGGAAGCGACTTCATGTCCTTGTCGATCGACGAGTAGAGTCTTTTCACCTGTTCAATGCCCAGTCGCGCAGCCTCAGCAAGGTCATTGGAGAGATAAGCCTTGGGGTTTTTCCAACTCGTCATGTAGTTGGACATGTCGTACTGAAAGAAGAATCCCGCCCCGTTTTTTGGGGTCGAATTGCTCTTGCCGTAGAGATAGGCTATAGCGGCGCGGTCGTAGAGTGACACCTTTGGGAAAATCCCCTCTGCGCCTATGCCGTCGGAGGGTTGCAAAAGGTAGTTGAAAGTCAAAGTGCCAGTGACCGAAGAGGTGGTGCCGTTGTCTTTCAGCCACTGTTTGGCTCTCAACTGCCGCGGTGAGAACTGGTAGTATCCGTTGTCGTTGCGTTTCAAGCCGAGCACCTCGCCTATCTGTCCAGCCATGAGAGCCTGTATGATGTCTTGTGTCACGCCGACGCTGCGCATGTCCTTGGCTATCCTCTTGTCGATGTTACGGCATCGGGTATAATAGTTTGTCAGCTGGTCTTCCGTTCCCCAATCGCAAATATTGACGCGGGCAGCGAGAATCTCTCCCGACAAAGCGTCGGTTATCACCTTGCTGTCGGGTGTTGAGTTCCCGAACCAGTCAACATAGATGTGTCGATAGCTCATCATCGCGTCCTTGTTGTCGGATGTGAAGACGAAGGGTTTCTTCACGCCTGCGGCATTAAGTGCCGGCACCCATTCGTCGAAGGCTTTCAGTATGCTTTCACGGTAAGGCTTGGGAGTGAGAGGATTGATGTAGACCGTTATCGGGCCCTCGCTGAAGTTCCAGCGCGACACATATTGGCGTCGCCTTGAGACATAAGTCTTCGTGTCATACTCTTGTCGTGTGACGGTGTTGAAGCCGTAGAATGGATTGTCGAGCTTGAGCTTGTTGCGTCTCTCGGGCAACAGTTGCAACACGAATTTTAATGATGTCGTAGTGGATTGTTCTTCCTGCGTGTCCATCGTCTTGTTTACCATGTCGCTCTGCGACCGGTAGAGGTCGAAAGCCACGCCACCGCTTATAGGCTCCACCGTGACCAGCCTGGAACGTGACATGTCGGGATGGCTGAGTGTGGTGTTCTTTGACACGTCGAAGAGTCCTTGAGCCGTGTTCACGCTCGATGATATGTCCACTATGTACGACTTCCCGCCATCGCCCATTGAAACCACGTCGAGGCTCATGTCGATCGGTTCCATGTTGCTGCCTTGTATGGCTTCCGTCATGGCGGCGTAGGCAGCCTTGGCGTGAGTGGAGTCGGCTTGCGTGTCGAGGCTGCGGTTGTAGGTGAGGTAGAGCGAGTGCTTGTTGGCTCCCTCCTTTATTTTGAAGAGTCCTGAGACTGGAGACACGTAGTTGCTGCCCTTATAGCTCATGGCCAGGGCCAAGATGTCCTTGCCCAGAGCCTTGCGCGGTATCTCAAGATACACGTAGTCGCCTTTCTGGTAGACGTTGAGTGCCATTTCGTTGGCGTTGGCCTGTCCCTTTATGGCCTTCAGCCCCTCCTGGGCCATGAAGCTCTTGTAGGTAAAAGGCAGGGTGTCTGCATCTGCCACTGCCGCGCGGTCACGGAGTGGCGCGCCTTGTATGCGTGCAGATGTGGAGAGTGCAGCCAGGAACAGCAGGGTTTGTATGGTGTATTTCATGTGTTATTTTGTTAATAATCCTTTATTGTTGCCCGTCTGCCATGTGGTGATGAAGTTCACGATGGTGGCAAAATGGGCTTTTGTTATGTCATCTTGGGCATTTCTCTCACCTTGCTCAGAATACGCCTTAATCTTTTCAAGCATTTTCTTGAGTTGAAGCCCTACGCCAATCCCGAATGAAGCTGGATTCTCAGCGTTCACCGATATGTCGCTAAGGAGATTGCGCTGAAGCATTCGCTCGTGGATGGAAAGCTTGTGGCCGGCTGGATATTGGGCGTACACCTTGTCGTAGATATAGTTGAAGATGTCATCGGCGGAAAGACCGCCGTGCCGACTGTCCTGGTTGGCAAAGGCCATGAATTTCAGGAACAGCACGCCGGTTTGCCTTGATGCCCTCTCAAGGTCGTAGCTCCAGTCCACGCCCGTCTTCTTCATCAGCTCGGGTCGCCATAGCCATTTCTGCTCTTTAATCATGTACTCGTTTATGAAGTCCAAGGCCCTGAGCTGGTCATCGCGGGAAACAGGCTGGCTGACGTACAACCGCTCTCCATTGTCGCACTTGTCGTCCATCACGCCCGCGACGTAGCGGACCACATGGCCTATATAGTTCCAGTATTGGTTTTGTATGGAGAGGTATCGTCGGCGCAGCGGATACCAGTCGTTGTCTGGCGTATCGGTCCACTCTTCGAGGTGGTTCATTATATACTGGAGGTTCTTCATGCCGTAAGTGTTCGACTTTATGTCGTCGCTTCCGCTGTCCTCGCTCTGCACGCGAGGGTCGCCAAGGGTTGTCTCCTCAATGTATTTCGCCCAATTGTGCTTAGCGCGCATGTCTGTAACCCATTGTCGGCGTGCCTTGGTGTTTTCCTCAAGCGACGTTGTGGGGTCGAGAGAATAGCCCCATTTTATGGCAAACTTGTCGTAGTCGCCGACATGTGGCAGGAGATTGTCGTAATCGGTAATCCTGTCTCCTGGCTGTAGTAGATAGTTGAATCTCTGGTAGTCCATTATGCTGCCGCCGAGACCATGCTCCTTTACGAAATCCTCATTGCGCAGACTGTCGACATCGTAGATGGTCGATGCTATGAAGTTGTGGCGCAAGCCGAGGGTATGGCCTACCTCATGGGTCAGCACTGTCTCCATGAGCTTGCCCATGATTTTCTTGTCGAGCGGGTATTGACGGGCTCGCTCGTCAACCTGTGCGCACATCACGAAATACCACCTTTGTATGAGGTCGAGCACGGAGTGGTATATGCCGATGTGCGACGTTATGATTTCTCCCGAGCGTGGGTCAACGACGGATGGGCCGTAGGCGTTGGGTATGGGTGATGCCTTGTAGGAGACCAGCGGGTAGCGCACGTCGCCCTCATCGTAGAGAGAATCGTCGGGAGCTATTTCGGCATGTATGGCGTTCTTGAACCCGGCAGCCCTGAATGCCGGCTCCCAGTTGTTGACGGCTTGAACGAAATACGGACGCAGATATTCTGGCACCGTGCGCGAGATATAGTAGACAATCGGTTTCTTAGGCTCGACGAGTTCACCGTTGCGGTATTTCTCCATGTCCTCGTCTCTTGGTTCCAGTCGCCATCTTATGGCCATGCTGCCGAGGTCGAAGCCCGGGGTATAGGTCAAGCCCGGCAGACCATAGGCGAAATAGCCCACCCTTTTGTCGGATATGCGTGGCGTCATTGGGGTCTTTGGCAGGAGAAACCAGCTCGACGACACTTCCCAGCGCGAGTTGGTGTTCTCGTCTTTCACAGGGCGGTTCAAGGTGTAGGAGCGCAGGCTCAGAAAATTGATGTTCTCGGGGAAGGCATGGATGCTCTCCACTTGCGTATGTTCGTTTTGTGCCGCGCCAAGATGCAGGTCGTTGGCTCCGCCACGCAGCGAGAACAGTTCGTCGTCGCTCTCTATAATGTTGGTTATGTCGATGATGTCGGCACCGTTTTCACTTGTCAAGACTTTGAAGCTCGCGTGTATGGGCGGCAAGTCGATGCCAAGGTGCCCGACGTTGTCGGGAGTGGCATCGTGATAAGTGACGTTGGGATATACGAGCGACACGGTGTTGCCGGTCTTGACAAAGCGTATCATCTTGCTGAACATGGAGTCGCCGGCAAAGCCAAACCGCTCGTCGTCCTTACGCTCCTTGCGGTATGCTCCCTTGGTGATGGTGATAGTGACGAGAATGTCGCGACCGAAAATAGAGTCGGGAATCTCAAGATAGTATCTGCCATCTTTTTGGTAACTGCTTAGGAAACCATGCGAGGCCACGGCCTTGCTCTTGTCAAAGCCTTTCCCCTCTGTGGGTTGTTGCGTTGGGGTAGGTTGCTGTGCCAAGGCTGGTGTCGTGGAGAGTCCCAGCACTGTCAAGGCGACAAGGCAACCGTTCATAAATGTGTTGTTTCTCTTTTCCATTACTTATTGACGATTGTTGCCAACCGATTGCGGGTCAAAGTCATAATTGGTTATAAAATAGTTTCTAACGATGTCGTAACGTTGTTTCAGTAATCCCTTGGTGTCTCTCTTGATATTGAGAATGCCGTGGAATATCCCGTCGTAATCGTAAACATAGGCTCCGTTGACGTAGTTGGTGAAGCTCCATACGTTTGAAAGGTCACCCGCGTCCTCGGTGAGATAGCTCTCGGGATAGAGCATCATCATGTCGAGAAACAACCGCCAGTCTTTCACGGCTGTGGTGTTGTATCCGGCGTTGAGAGTTCCTGCCGCACAACATTCTGCCGGGCTTGAGAGATTGGTTATGGCGGTACTACTGTAGTCTATGGAAGAGGAGAACTCGCTCGTGGGTTCTGCCTTGTGGTCGGAAATATACTCTATCCACGACTTTATGATGCTGTTTCCGTATTCCTTCTTTTGCTCGTCGGTAAGCGAGGTGACCGATGACGAGCCATAGGTGACGCATATGTTGTCGTAGTTGTAATGCGACTGTATGGGCGATTCGGCGTAGTATGACCTGAATACGGGAGTGAACTCGTAAGTGAAGACCACGGAGTTTACCTCCGAGCACAACAGTATTATTGTAGGCAACAGACGTTTCTTGGCCGTGTCGTTGAGTTTGCTGAACCATACCTCGTCGAGCAATGCTATTTGCTGCCCCACGTAGTTCTCGTCTGCAGCCTTAACGGTGAATCCCTCCTTGCCGTCATTGTCTTCCGACGGCGTGCCGTTGGTCCATCCGGAAGGAGTCCAGTAAGCGTCCTTGTCGGAGAACTTGTAGAGCAGGTAGACGCCGTTGTCTTCGTGGAATTTTTGTATCGTGGCGTCGAAGTCATGGCTTCCCTGCGGCAATTGGTAAGAAGATGTTTCTCCGGATGGTGTCAACTCGTCCTCGTCGTAGCTGCACGAGGTGAAGGCTGCCAGCGCTGCTATAGCGGCGCATGCCATTGTTGTATGCAAATATCTCATAAATGTTGTTATCTTGGGTTTTGTTGTAAGTTGGGGTTGCGTGAAATTGCCGAGGCAGGTATTGGGAGCGCGTACAGAGGGTCGTCTGCCTTGAGCGTGTATTCATGGGTTGCGCCAGTGTCGTCGGTGTAGGCGTGTGTCACGCTGAGATGGTTGCGTTTAATGTCCATCCACCTGAATCCGTCTTCCCATACCAATTCGCGCTGTCTTTCCTGAAGCACTAACTCGAGCAGTTTCTCTCCTTGGATGTCGGCAAGGGAGACATAGGTCCCTGCGGCATAGCGGCTTTCGCGCAACGCGTTGATGTCGGCTAACGACTTTGTGGCAGCTGCCGCGTCGCCGTTAACGCTCTTCCGGGCGTAAGCCTCGGCGCGGTTGAGATAAACCTCAGCCATGCGGAGTCCGTGCTCGCCGTCATATTGGGAGTTGAACGATGCCTTGCCGACAAAGAAGAAGGAATAAAAATTGTTGACGTATTTCTTGTAGCGCAGGTCGTTGGCTTGGTCATACAGTGTGGCGATCTTGGTGCTCAATGAATAGGGAATGGCTGTGCCCCAGTTGTCGTTTTTGTTGATATATTGGCTGTCGTAGAATTTCCCGTTGTAGTTCCATACCACCTCCGTGCTCGACGCGTCGTAGACGTTGTCGTCCTTGCCTATGAGAGCGTTGAGGTTGGTAAGACTTGGCCCGTTCTTTATGGCCTCGTCAGCAGAGGCGATGCACTCGTCCCACTTCTCCTCATAGAGGTAGAGGCGTGACAGAAGAATGTCGGCACACTCCGACGTTACCCTGTAATGGGTTGTGGGCTTATAGTCTTTCAACTCCTCTTTGGCCTGTTTGAGTTCGCTCTCTATGAAGTCGTAGGTGTCGCGTAGCGACGCACGTTTAGGATAAGCGTCATTGACGGCAGACGTTGTCACGAGCGAGATGCCGAGGTTGTTGTCAGGATTGTTGGAGTATGGTTGACAATAGATAGTGGCGAGTTTTAGAAAATAGAAGGCCCTGAGCAGTCGTGCCTGTCCTTTGAGATTCTGCTTGTCCTTGTCGGTCCCGGTCATGGCGTCAACATAATCGAGCGCGACGTTACAACCCATGACGAGAGAATAATAGTTCTTCCAGGAGTTCTCGTCGTCGATAAACGAGAGCGCGCCCTCAAACATGTCGGCATTGAAAGTGAAGACCGGCTGCCCCATCTTCAGGCGGTCAGCATAATGGTCGTTGGTCAAGCCATTGTTTTGCACCTCGTCGGTGAGAAGGTTGAGGTAAGAGTCAGAGCTGAAGTTGTAGGGATAGCCGTCGTGGAAGAATGTAGCCTGGAGGTCTTCGACAGTGGTAGGCTTTATCTCGTCTTGGCTCGACTCTTTAAAGAAATCGCCGCACGAGGAAAGCGCCATGGCAAGCACTCCGGCGAGACACCATTTTGATATGTTTGTTTTCATTGTTGTTGTCGTTTTATGTGATTATATGTCAGAAAGCCACGTTGAGGTTGAACGACAGCGCGCGTGTTCTTGGTTGCTGTCCCATAGCCACCTCGGGGTCGCGGCCCTTGAAGTCGCCAGCGTGGATGATAAACAGGTTTGTCACCGACGCTCCTACGGAGAGGCTTTGCAAGTGCAGATGTCGCTTTACCCATTCGTGGGGCGCGTCGTAGGTCAGTCCAAGGTTGTTGCAGGAGAGCGAGGTCGTGGACGCTATTCGGTCGGTGCTGTAGTTGTACATTTCGTAAACGGTGGCATATTCGCCGTTGGGCAACGCGATCGACTTCACGTTGATGTCGGGCAGTCCGGGAAGCGTGGCTTGGGTGTTCTCGGGTGTCCATCGGTTTACAAGCTCGTTGGTGAGATTCTCAAATTCAGACGGCAGGTAAGTGCTTTGGTAAGCCGACTGCAGGATGGTCTTGCCACCGATGCGCAGATATAGCGATGTGCTCAGCGACAGGTTCTTGTATCTTATCCCTGTGCTTATGCCGCCCGTGAAGTCGGGGTCTATCTTGCCGCCGTAGACCATGAAGTTTGTCGGGTCCTTCTTCTCCTCGGCTGTGAGACCGTCGGCCATGCTCAAGTCTATGATAGGGTAACCGGTTTTCGGGTCTACGCCGTCATACTTGAAAGCCCAGAACGAAGTGGCGGCATAGCCTTTCTTGTAGAAGTTTCCCGACGTGACGTAAGAGTAGGATTGGCTCTGAAGTCCCACCTTGGTCACCTCGTTGATTGTTTTCGAAGTGTTGAGGCTCACGTCCCATGTGAAGTTCTTGGTGCGTATAGGCGTGAACCCTACGGTGAGCTCATATCCCGAGTTCTTCATGCTGCCCCCGTTGACAGGCATTGTCTCCACGCCAAACTCGTAGGGGATGCTGAGCGACGATATGAGGTCGGTGGCTTTTTTCAGGTAATACTCCATGCTGAGGCGCACCTTGCTCTGGAAGATGCCGAAGTCTACGCCGTAGTTTTGCGAGAATGTCTTTTCCCAACGCAAGTCGTTGTATGGCAGGTTGGAGATGGTGAGAAGATAGTCGCCCGTGCGCAGGTCGGTGATGTTGGATGCCGAACCGGTGGGAATCTTCACTATGAGACTTGGGCTGAAATTGCTTGCCATGTTGCGTTGGTAGCCCCATGACGCGCGAAATGAAAGGTCGGAGACGATGTCCTGCTTGCCAAACCACTTTTCGCGGTCAACGTTCCATCTGAAGCCGCCCGCCCATACGGGGTTGAACCTCTCGTTGTGGTATTGTCCGAAGCGGTTGCTGGCATCTCCGCGCACGCTCATGTTCACGACATAGCGGTTGTCGTAGGCATAGTTGAGCGTGAGATAAACGCCCATCGTGTTGGTCTTGGTATCGGTTATCGTGGGGCCGTCGTAGTTGGTATACAGAGGGTTTGCCTGTGTTATTCCGCCGTATGGGTTTGTGACGGTGGCTGGCAGCTGGGCAAAGCTCTTGCCTCTCTCGGGCAGGTAACCGTAGCGTGTGTCGTTGTAGCCTTTGTAGCGTGTAGAACTCGCTTCCACGCCCAGCATGGCCGTCACCGCGTGGACGTTGTTGTAAACATGGTCAAACTGAAGCGAGTTTCTCCAGCTCCACGTAGTTTGGTTTGTGTTTGACGTGTTGAGCTCGCCGCCCACGGGAAGTCCCGACTGCTTGTATTTGCTGTCGGTGGGCAGGAACTCACCGTAGTCGTAGCCACGCTTGTCGGCAATGTAGTTGGTTCTCTCCGATGCCCAGCTCTCACCTTTCACGGAAGAGGCGTTGACAGAGAAAAGGGTGTTGAACTGGAAGTCGCGCGATATGTCATAATAGGCGTTTACCGACGAGTTGAACGAGACGTTGTCGTTTTGGTTGCCCGTGTTGTCGCGCTCGTTGAGTGCGTTGTAGAGGTATCCGCCACTGCTGCTGCCGGTCTTGAGACTGCGATTCTGGTAGTAGTAGAGCGAGCCGTCGGTGTTGTAGGCCGGTATTACACGGTTCACGTTGTGGGCGTAGGTATAGGCGTCGAACTTGTAGAAGCCATTGGTCCTCGCCTTGCTTCCGCTCACGTCGACGCTTACCCTAAACTTCTTGGAGAAGTCCATGTTTATTCCCACGTGGGCAGAGTAGCTGTTTTGGTCGTTGCCAATAGCCGTGCCTTTTGTGTCGTTGTAGGCCAGGGAAGCATAGAACCTCGCCATCTCCGATCCGCCGGAAAGCGACACGCTATGGTTTTGGCTTATGGGATTGCGGAAGAGCAACTTGAACCAGTCGGTGTTGTTGGTTTCCAACGTCGCCACCTGCTTTTCAAACTCCGTGGCTGAAATCTTGCCGAAGAGATAGTCTTGCAGGGCTCCGGCATAGCCGATGTTGTTGTTTGTCCAACTTGCCGACAGTCCGCGCTGGAATATCTCGCGGCTCACGTCAACGCGTTCCTTCGAATTCATCATCTCCTCAGCCTTGTGGCTCAAGCGCTGCCCGGTCTGCAATCCTCCCGAATAGGACACGGAGAGCGATCCCACCTTGCCGCGCTTGGTGTTGATAACGATTACGCCGTTGGCGGCCTTGGTGCCGTATATGGCCGTGGCAGAGGCATCCTTCAAGACGGTGATTCGGTCGATGTCCATCGGGTTGAGCCACGAGATGGAGTTTCCAACAAAGTTGCGTATGTAGTCGAAGTTGCTCTCGTCGATGCCACCCTGTGCATTGAGCGTCTGCGTGCTGAAAGGCAATGGGTCTTCTTGTATGACACCGTCTACCACCCAGATGGGCTCTTGCGAGCCGAACATCGTTGACGTGCCACGCACGCGAGTCTTTGCCGTGCGACCAACCATGCCCGACACGTTGGTGACAGCCACGCCTGCAAGCTTGCCCTGAAGGGCTTGCTCTACGCTGTTGAAGCCGTTGATGTTGAGTTCTTTGGCCGACACTTGCGCCACGGAGCCTGCCATGCGCTTCTTGTCAAAATCCTGATAACCCGTGACCACAACCTCATCGATGTCGGTGTTGTATCTCAGTTCTACGTTGCGATACTCGTCGCTCGAACCTGCCTTAATGACGGCAGTCTTCTTGCGCATGCCCACAAAGCTGTATTCGATGTGTGTCTCCGTGGTGGGGATGTCGATGGCGAAGTTGCCGTCGATGTCGGCAATGGTATACAGCTTTGTGCCCACGACGTGCACTTGTGCGCCGGGCAGAGGCTGCCCCTCTATGTCGCAGAGCGTGCCAGTGAACAGCCTCATGTTGGCTGCTGGCTTACGCCCGTTTACTGACAGCACGCCGTCGTTCACCTGATAGTTGAACCCCAGTGGCTTGAGAACCCTGTCGAGGATAGTGGCAACGGGCGTGTCGTTCTCGTCGACACTGACCTTTGGCGAGTGTTTCATTTCGGCATAGGAGGTAACGAACTCCAATCCGCTCTTCTTGTTGATTTCATGGAAAAACTCACTGATGTCCACCGACTTCAAGTGGATGGAGATCTTCTTGTTCCATGATTGGGCTCTTGAGGATTGGGGCACAAGGCTCAAAACAAGAGCCGCTGCCAGCAACGTCAAGACGTGCCTAAAGTTAAAATACTCTCTCATAATCTCTCTCTTGTGTTTATAATGATTTGCTTGTTTTATTCAAATATGATACAGCCGTCGACCAGGCGAATCTTGACATCGGTGGCATAGGATATGGCAGAGAGGATGGTTTCCAGCGACTTGTTGCGGTTTATGATACCGCTGAAACGCACGTCTCTTGTCTCCCGTGATTGGAACCTAACCTCGCAGTCGTACCATTCGGCCAATTGCTCGGCCAATTCTCCGACGCTCTCGTTGTCCATCTTGTATATTCCTGTTTTCCAGGCTATGTCGTTGGTAATGTCGTGATGGTTTATCGTTGTAGAGCCTTGCCGCATTACGGCTTGCTCGCCTGGGACCATGGCCTTCTCGCCACTGCCTGTGCCTATGACACTGATACTGCCTTCTACAAGGGTTACCGTGGTGCTGTGGGATGTGGCGTTGACATTGAAGCTGGTACCATATTCTTTCACTATGCCGTTGTCGGTGCGCACATAGAAAGGTCTGCAAGCCTCGTGACTCACTTCAAAATAAGCCTCGCCATTGAGATATACGGTACGGTTGTCAGCCTCAAATGATGAGGGGTATTTCAATGTAGCCCCCTTGTTGAGCCATACGGTCGTGCCGTCTGATAGGCGTAGCTTGCGGTCGTGGGCATTGCTTGACAGGATTTCTACAGGCGCGTCTCTATTGAAAAACTCCGCTGGCATTGGAGCTGAGGGCAGAAGCGTGGTAGGTGTGACGCTTTGCGTAACAGCTGTTTGACCCTTGGCCATGAGCGTATCGGTCTTGTCGTAATGCCTTGCCGCGGTCTGTTGCGCCTCGGCAATCTGTCTCGGGGCTTCAGTTCTGGGCTTGTCAAGCCATAATGTAGCCGTGAGTGCAAGCACGCATGCTACAGCCGCGGCGACAGAAAGTCTCCAAGCGCCAAGTTTTGACTTGTTGGCTTTTCCGGCAAGTCGCATGGAAAGACTGCGCTTGCCAAACTGGTTTTTGCGGAAACGCCGCCAGGCGGCCTTGTCGTCTACCTTGTCATATGTGGCATATCTAGAGGCAGCTTCGCGCTCTTCAAGCATCTGATTGAAAAGTTTGGAGTCTTCAGCCTCTAATTCTTTCAGTATATCGTTTTTCACGTTCATTGACTTTGCTTTTTATACCAATAACGTGTAAAAACGATTAAAGGGTGACAAATAATCTCAAAAAAAGCATGGAGTCTCCCCATCTTTCCTTTGCCTTCTTCCTCAAATCACTGAAATATCGACCATTTTCTCTGTCAAAGAAGGTCTTGCCGTCCATTTCCTTTGCCGAACCCGTAGAAGTCAGGACAAAGAATTTTCCGGTGGAATTTGCCGTTGTTGGTTTCTTTTGTTACATTTGCAGCATAAACGTTTTTAAACAGGTAAGACCGTAAAACATAATGCTATGTGCAATACAAGAAAAGTACTGACAACCTTTTTGCTGATAGTGGCTGGCGGAATCCGTGCGTTGGCAGGCGACCACGAACTTACAATGATAATAGGCACATATACCGAGCAGAGCCTTTCTGACGGCATGTATGTTTACCGGTTCAATCAGCGTTCGGGCGCGTCGCGGCTGGTTGGCGACGTGCATGCCGGCAATCCGTCATTCCTCGCCATCAACGACAACGGCAACCGGGTGTATGCTGTGAGCGAATATGATGACGGACGGCAGGGTATAGGAGCCTTCACGCTCGACGTGGCAGACGGGAAAATGAAACCTGTCGGATTTCAAAAATGCGGAACAAAAGCCACACGCATTGGAAACTTGATGCCCGGTGCGGCACCGTGCAATGTCATGCTGTATGGCGGGCATGTGGTGACATCCAATTATAACGGGGGCGACATATCAGTGTTCCCAGTGAACGATGACGGAGGTATTGCTCCTGAGTCGCAATATTTCGACATGTATAGAGAACAAAACGATGTGGCATCGCACATACATTGCTGCCAAATGACCCACGACAAGAAATACATGCTGGCCAACGATTTAGGCAACGACTGTATATGGCGTTTCTCTGTGGACAGTGGCAAGGAGTTTCTTTCCAGTCCCGTTGTTGCCTATCAAGCCCCAAAGGGCACCGGACCTCGGCATCTCGTGTTCAACCGTGAGGGTAGTGTGGCATATCTCGTGGGCGAACTTGACGGTAGCGTGACCGTCTTGGCCTACAAGGAAGGCACGTTGCGTGAACTTCAGCGCATACAGGCTTCGAAGACGCGCACTGCCGGAAGTGCCGACATCCACTTGTCGCCAGATGGACGCTTTTTGTATGCTTCGCATAGACTGACCGACGAGGGTCTGTCGGTGTTTGCGGTTGACCAACACTCCGGACTGCTCACCAAGGTCGGCTTCCAGTCCACTGCCGCCCATCCACGCAATTTCGCCATAACGCCCAATGGACGTTTCTTGCTTGTGGCATGCCGCGACAGCAATGTCATACAGGTGTATCGGCGGAACCTGAAAACCGGCATGCTTACCGATACAGGTAAAGACATTTCTTTGGGAAAGCCCGTGTGTATACAGTTTGTCGGGAAATGACGCGGGGCGTAAAGGCTTAATACATATTAGATAGGTTTTGCTCATTAAAGGAACTCTAAAGGATAGACCTTACGGGTTCCTTTGTTACATTATATATAATAGCAGAAACAAGTCGAGATAAATGTTCGTATTGGCGGAGCTCAGCTCTTTGCGCAGGGTTTTTATACCGCGTTTCTTTTGGGTTTTCACGGTGTCGATACTTACGTCAAGTTCTTCGGCTATCTCCTTGTTTGTCTTGCCTTCCATGGCTGCTACGAAGACTGCGCGCTGGCGGGTGGGCATGGAGTCGATGACCTTGAAAAGGCGGCGATAGAACTCTTCGCGGAAACTGGCGACCTGGTCTTCTTCTATTGTCACCTCTCCATTCGAGGCCATTTCCTTGGCGAAGGTGTTGATGGTGTCGCGGTGTCGGATATAGTCGATGCAACGGTGGCAGACACTGCTGTAGAGATAGCGCCGCAAAGCCAGAAAAGAGCCAATGGCAGGGCGGGTGTCGTAGAGATGGACAAACAGGTCTTCCACGATGTCCTCGGCATGTGACACGTCATCGAGAAAGCGCATGGCATAAGCGACAAGCGACTTGTAGTATTCACGGTAAAGCCAATGAAAAGAGGTCTCGTCCCATTCTACAAGCCGGCTAATCTCGGTTATGTCAATATCCTTTTTCAATTTCCGTTCTTTAAGTTTTTGCCTTAATGTATTTTCCGTTTGTCGCGCCGTTGCACTTTCATGTTATTGGGTTTCAAAATTACGCAAAATTATCGTAAACAATGCTTTAAAGTTACAATAAAAGCATGATAAATTTTCATTGGCACTTTTCTTGTCGTTATCAATAAAAATTGATAATTTTGCAAACATCAAATTTGCACACGACGCTTACGTGTGCAAGCCTTTGGTTCGAACTATGGATACTCAAGAAACACGTAAAAGAAATTCAGACATGTCAATATCCAAAACACGACAGAAGTTGGTTGACGTGGCGCGTCAACTGTTCGCCAAGAAAGGTGTCAACGGAACCACGATGAACGACATTGCTTTGACATCGGGGAAAGGACGTCGCACGCTGTATACCTATTTCAATTGCAAGGAGGATATTTATTATGCCGTGATAGAGTCGGAGCTTGAACGCTTGAGCGATAAGCTCGACGCTGTGGCAGCGAAACGCATACCACCACAAGACAAGGTGATAGAGCTCATCTACACCCATCTTACGTCAATAAAGGAGACGGTGGTGCGCAATGGCAATCTCCGCGCGGAGTTTTTCCGTAATATCTGGACTGTTGAGAAAGTGCGCAAAAACTTCGATGAAGACGAGATGGAGCTGTTTCGTAAGGTTTATGCCGAGGGCAAGGCCGATGGTGAGTTTGACATTGAAAACGTGGACATGGTAGCTGACATCACGCATTATTGTATAAAGGGACTTGAGGTGCCGTTCATCTACGGCAGGCTTGGTCATGGACTCACCGAGGAAACTTCACGACCGCTGATAGCCAAGATTGTTTACGGCGCGTTAGGGAAGAAGTCGCTATGAGCCTAAAGGTTTTGCAATTGAGGTATAACGATTTTCCCTCGCGAACTCGTGAGAAGCCCCTCTTGCTTTAAACTGTTGATGGCCTTGGATATTTGTTGGCGGTTTTGCCCAAGCAAAGCCCCCAAGGTCGTCATGTTGATGTATAACACTTTCCGTCCTGCCGGAGTGATGCAACGGCGTTTGATGAATTGTTTTATGTGGTAAACCAACAGGTCGTTGTTTTGCTCAGAGAGAGTCTTGCCCTTAGGGTGATATTGTTGTGCCCACAGTTGTTGCTCTCGCTTTTGCAGCTGCGTGGCCAGAATGCGGATAAGATTTATTCGGAATATCAGCGACGTGTCGAGCAACCTGTGCAGCTCGTCTTTCTCGAAGGTGATGGTGTTGGTTTGCGTTATTGCCTTGATGGTATTCGTGAACACTTGATACTTGCCGAAGATGCCAAGCGACTGCAATATTATTGGCGCGCTGACGTTTTCTTCTATCTTATAGGAATTGTCGTCGGAGAATGTTTGGCAAAGCAATTCACCCGAGACGGCAATGATTAGTTTACCACACGGTTGGTTGCGTTTCGCTATGACCGTTCCTGCCTCGACCTTGTTGAAGTCGATTCGGCTTTGTGTCATTATGCTTTCCAGTTCTTTTTGGCTCATTCCTATGAAGAGTGGCAGGGAAGCAAGTGAGTCCCATCTCATGGCGTGATAACCTTTTTCATTGACGGTGAGAACCACACGGCGTTTTTCCCATTCTTATCGCTATATATGAAATAAACCATCAGTTCGGGATGTTTGTCTAATATGGCTTTCGCCTTTTCGAGCCCTAAGACCATGAACGCTGTCGCGTAGGCATCAGCCGTGGCGCAATTGTTGGCAACTACGGTCGCCGAGAGGATGTTGTGCTGCACAGGATAGCCAGTCTTGGGGTCAATGGTGTGGGCGTATTTTTTGCCTCCCTTGTAATAGAAGTTGCGATAGTTTCCACTTGTGGCCATTGCCTTGTCGGTGATGTTGAGCACGGTTTGCAACTCGCCGCCTTGCTGTGTAAGGTCGTCCACTGGTTTTGTCACGCCTATTTTCCACGGCAGCCTGTCGGGATTGATGCCCGATGTCACTACTTCTCCACCTATCTCAACCATGAAGTTTTCTATTCCGTGGCTACGCAGAAGGTTTGCCACGCAGTCGGAACCATAGCCTTTCGCAACACCAGAGCAGTCGAGGTTGATGCGAGGGTCTTGCTTCACTATCGTGCCATCCTTGAGTGCCACCTTTTGATAACCAACTATTTCGCGAAGAGAATCGATAGTGTGCTTCGTCAGGTCAACGCCTTTCTTGAATCCAAAGCCCCATTCGTTGACAAGTGGAGCCACGGTGATGTCGAAAGCGCCGTCGGTCTCACGGGAAATATTCTCGGCAAGCTCGAACACCTCTGTGAATTTCTTGTTGAGCTTTGTCTTGTGATTGTTGTTTATCGCGGTAATGATGCTTTGCTTGTTGAATGTAGACAATGCGGCATCCACATCTTTCATTTCCGCCTCAATCTCCGGTTGCAAGTCTTTGGAATATTGGTACGTGATGCTATATGTCGTGCCGAAAATGAATCCCGTGTTGTGTTGGTATGGAGTTGTGCGTTGTTGCTTGATTATGAGAATCGAGGCCAAAATCAGGACAACGAGAAAGACCGCCTTGAATATGTTTTTCTTTTTCATTATGAAGTTTCGGTGTCAGGGTTTCACAAGTTTACCATTAGCTCGAACGATCCCCACATGCGTGACGAGCCTTGTTTGCCGAAGCCTGGCACATACCATGGGTTGCCGTAGCCGCCGTCACTGTGGGCTATCCTTCTTCGGTATCTGAATGTCCAGCCAAGGCGTATGGGGCCTATTATCTTTGCCTCGGTGCCGAATACAGCTTCCATCCAGTGGTATTGCGCCTTGACGTCGTGAAGGGAGAACGGAACGTTGTCGCCCCAAACGGGGTCGGTGACATTGGGGCGGTCAACATCGAACTTGAAACTGGTAAACGCGTATCTTGCGCCGGCATACAGTCGATAGATGTCGTGCTTGTTCTTCATGATGTTGAAGTCCATGCCTATCCTTCCGTATGGCGCAGAAGTCTTGTAATGGGTGTTGGTGGAGATATTTGATTCATCGGCCTGTCCCAATCCTATTTCCACAACGGGGAAATACTTGTCTTTGAGGTTAACCTTCACTCCTGCCTCGTATTGTCCCGTTGACGACACGCTGCGCTGCACGACACCCATGAGGTCAACTTTCACCTGGATGCCACGCCACCAAGGAATGGAGTCGTCGATGGCTTTCATGCGCAGTTTGAGTTGCTGGTCTTTCGTAAGCCGTTGTGTTCCCGTGCCTTGTTGACTTTGCGCTGTCGCGGTGAGGGCAGTCAAGAGCAGCAAGCTACAGGCGACTCTCCTTAAAATAGATATAGAAATGCTGTTGCGAGGCATCATAGTTGACGATGTTGTGATGGATTACCACCGAGTCTATGGCGTGACGCGTGTATGTCACGTTGGTGATGGTGTGGAAATAGTTTACTCCGCAGTCCACCGATTCAAAGTGTGGGGTGTTGGTCTTCTCTACCCTGATGGTATCGAAGAGGCTGTTGGTCTGCATTACGAGGATATCCTCGGGCCTGTTGTAGCTCATGGGCAAGGAGAAGGAGTCGGTGTCCAGTTGCTTGTTGATGAGCACTGAGTCGGAGCCGTCGCTTCTCATGCTTGAGATGGTGAGTGTGTCGGGCAGTGTCGCCACAGACCCGCGAAGCACGTAATTGGAACTGACGGTGTTGTTGAGCGGGCAGTCGATGCTTGAGCATGCCGCCAGCGTCGTTGCCCCTAACAAAAGATACAGGAGTTTCCTCATTTTCAGATGGTTTCTTCTATCTGGTAATCGTTGCGCTGTGGGTTTTGCCTGCTCATGAGGTCGCCCAGGAATCCTGCCACGAAGAACTGTGAGCCGAGGATGAGTGCTGTCAGGGCGATGTAGAACGAGGCATGGTCGGCAAGCAGGTCGCCATAGATGCCATGGCAAAGCGCAATGGCTTTCTCCACGATGAGCCATACGAGCGAGATGAAGCCGATAAAGAATATGATAGAGCCTATGAAGCCGAAAACGTGCATTGGCTTCTTGCCAAAGCTGCTGAGGAACCACAGGGTGAGCAAGTCGAGATAGCCGTTGAAGAAACGGTTGATGCCAAACTTGGAGCTTCCGTATTTTCGTGCTTGATGGTGCACCACCTTTTCGCCTATGCGGTCGAATCCCGCGTTTTTGGCAAGATAAGGAATATAGCGATGCATCTCTCCGTAGACCTCGATGTTTTTCACCACATCCTTGCGGTAAGCCTTGAGGCCGCAATTGAAGTCGTGAAGGTTGTGCACGCCGCTGATTCGTCGTGCCGTGGCATTGAAGAGCTTTGTGGGGATGGTTTTCGTTAGAGGGTCGTAACGCTTTTTCTTATATCCCGACACGAGGTCGTAACCATCCTCTGTTATCATCTTGTAGAGCCCTGGTATCTCGTCGGGTGAATCCTGCAAGTCGGCATCCATGGTGATTACCACATCGCCACAGGCCTTCTTGAATCCGCAATAGAGCGCGGGGCTCTTGCCGTAGTTGCGGCGGAATTTTATGGCGTGGATGTTGGAGTCCTTGGCGGAGAGTTCTTTTATGACCTGCCACGAGTTGTCGGTGGAGCCATCGTTGACGAAGATAATCTCATAAGTGAAATTGTTGGCTTTCATCACGCGTTGAATCCATGCGTGAAGCTCGGGCAACGACTCTGCCTCATTAAAAAGGGGAATGACTACAGATATGTTCATTTTTCTGGTTGTTTCTTATTGATTGATGCCTCTTCTCGCCGTGCTCCTCCTTGTTACCAAAGCTATGGGGAAACTCATGAAGAAGCCCATGAAGATGTTTTGCATCATGAATATAAAGGCTATCTCCACCGGCGACAACTCTCCTATCATGTTGATTGATTGTTTCAGCCCTTCGATGGAAACGCCTTGAGCTTGATAAAGTGGCTCAAGCGTCTTGACGGAGGAGACGAGCATTGATATCAGCGCGCCGTTGTCCAAGAAGCGGAAATAAACGTATTGCGCCACCGCGAAGAGCATGGAGGCGTAGAAGAACGTGAATATGGAGAATGCCAAAGCCCGGCGAAACGAAATGACGCCCTTGAGGGCATAGTCGCGAAACTTTATGAGCAGCCAGCCCACAAAGAAAGGTGTCGCCATGGCGAGCAAACTGCCCCATGCGGATGCCGGGTTGTTGATGATAATCGCGAACGACGCTACCCATAGCAGAAAGAGCAGAAAACCGTCTTGGCGCGCAAAAGCCTTGAGCTGTATTAGAGAGATTACATTTATCATATTTCGGATGCAAAGGTAGCATTTTTTAGAGGTAGATAGGGTTGGGGAGTAGAAAAAATATGTTAAATCTCGCTTTTTAAACGTGATATTTTTTCTTAATTCCGCAATTTGTCTTACCTTTGCACCCGCATTTGAGAAAACCTCTCAATGACATGGGCAAGTCTCTTACGGTCAGCTCCCTCGGAATCCCCCAGGACGGGAACGTAGCAAGGGTACTTGGTTGTAGCGACGCGATAAGAACAGCTTGCCCACCTGCCTCTTTAGCTCAGTTGGCCAGAGCACGTGATTTGTAATCTCGGGGTCGTTGGTTCGAATCCGACAAGAGGCTCAGAAAAGAAAACCGGCGCATCTCTTTTTGAGGTGCGCCGGTTTTCATGTTTGTGGTATGGGGCTTTCAGTCGGTTTCCGCTTAAACGCCTTTCAAGTTAAAAAGTTGGATTTTTTCTAACTCAACAATGGGTGTCGCATTGCGTAAGACAAGCCATGCATCTTTGAAAGTGACACAAAAGAGCCCTAAATAAGCGAAAACTGCTAATATTGTTTGCCCGTTCAGTAAAAAACCGTAATTTTGCAGAAATATTTTAAACGCAGTTATGTATACATTTGTTTTCAGTTTGATTTGCCTTATATTGGGATATATCATTTACGGAAAGGTCGTTGAGCGTGTGATGCAGCCCGATGCCAATCGTCCCACGCCTTGTTACTCCATGCAAGATGGGGTAGATTATATTCCAATGCCCACATGGAAGGTGTATCTTATACAGTTTCTCAATATCGCGGGCACGGGTCCTATCTTTGGAACAATACAAGGCCTGCTCTTCGGGCCTTCGGCATATCTGTGGATCGTGTTTGGGTGTATCTTCGGTGGAGCCGCCCACGACTATATGGCGGCGATGATTTCGTTGAAGCGAAATGGAGCCTCGCTGCCAGAGATTGTCGGTGACGAGATGGGGACTGTGGCGCGCAACGCGCAGCGATACCTTGCCCTGTTTCTTATGATACTCGTGGTGGCAGTGTTTGTCAAGACCCCGGCAGGCTTGCTTGCCAATCTCACCTCAGGCGTGACGGGCAATAGCTATATGTTTTGGGTCGTGGTTATATTCCTCTATTATCTTATTGCAGCCACCCTTCCCATCAGCAAGATCATCGGAAAGATATATCCTGTCTTCGGTGTTGTGCTGATATTCATGGCGTTGTGTATCTTTGTGGGCATATTCCTCCACTGTGGGAAACCCATACCCGAGATAACCGATGCCTTTGAGAACCACTATCCTGGCGGAGGCCTTCCGGTATTCCCGTGCATGTGCATCTGCATAGCGTGCGGAGCGGTCAGCGGTTTCCATGCCACGCAAAGTCCGCTTATGGCACGCTGTATCAAGAACGAACGTTACGGACGGCGTGTATTCTATGGAGCTATGATCACCGAGGGCGTGATAGCATTGATTTGGGCGGCTGCCGCACTGCAATTTGCCAACGAGCTGGACGTTGCGGGCAACACGCCTTACGAGAAGATTTATAATGCCATGCTCGATGCCAACGGCACGATAAACCCCGCCATCTTTGTCAATAGGATATGCAACAGCTGGCTCGGGTCGTTTGGGGCAATCTTGGCCATCCTCGGTGTGGTTATCGCCCCTATCACCACAGGCGACACCGCCTTGCGTTGTGCACGTCTCATCCTTGCCGACATGCTCAAGATTAAGCAAGACAAGGTGTTGAAGCGAATAGCTATCTGCTTGCCGGTGTTTGTAATAAGCATCATCTTGCTGTTCGTGAAGTTTGACGTGCTGTGGCGCTACTTCGCTTGGTTCAATCAGACTTTCTCCATTTTCACGTTCTTCACGATAGCCATCTATCTGGCCAAGCTCAACAAGCCATATTACCTCGCCCTCTTGCCTGGCATGTTCATGGTTGCCGTATGCGTGTGCTATATCTGCGTGGATCAATATAGCCTCAACCTAAGTTGGAACCTGTCATACGTCATCGGCATTGCCTGTGCCCTGCTCACCGGCTTCTGGTTCATGGCGTGGAAAAGGAAATATCTCGACAACGCAAGGCCGGCGTAGCATTTACCCGCCGGTCAAAAAAAATCTAATATCTAAAACTACAAAAACATTATGAAAGAAAACCTTTACAAAGAAGAGGCTGCGCGATGCCTCCTGTGCGAGAATGCGCCTTGCACTGTCGCATGCAACCATGGCGACCCGGCACGTATGTTACGTGCCATACGTTTTGACAACTGTCAGAATGCAGGCAAGTGGATAGCCTCTTGTGCTGACGCTGACTTGGAGGCTGCCGAACGTGCGTGCATCCACTATGACCGCCCGATTCGCATACGAGAGATTGCCAAGTGTTTGCCACAGGTCACTGACGAAGACCACCAAGAGGCGAACGGCGAAGAAAAGCCTAGCCTGGAGATAGAGTTCTGTGGCATGAAATGCGAGAACCCTTTCTTCCTCGCCTCGTCAGCAATCTGTACCAACTATGAGATGGTGGCGCGAGCTTTCGAAGCAGGATGGGCAGGTGTGTTCTACAAGACGATTTGCCTGGAGGACATTCACGAGGTGTCTCCGCGCTTCGACTCCGTTGGCGAGCAAGGGGAGACAGGGCGTTTCTATGGCTTTCGCAACATGGAGCAGCTCAGCGAGAACCCGGCCGAGGTCGACTTTGACATCCTGAGAAGGCTCAAGCAGAACTATCCCAACAAGATAGTGATAGCGAGCATCATGGGACAGACGCTCAAAGACTGGGCTCAGCTTGCCCATATGGCTGAAGACGCAGGATTGGACGCCGTGGAGCTCAACTTCTCGTGTCCGCAAATGGGACTTGAGGGAATGGGAAGTGATGTGGGGCAGAACACGGAACTCGTGATGCACTATACCTCTTATGTAAAGCATCGGGTAAGCATTCCTGTCATTACCAAGATGACGCCAAACATCACGCATATCAGTGTGCCAGCCGCGGCATCCTCTCTGGCTGGTGCCGATGCTATCTCCGCCATCAACACGATAAAGAGTGTCACCATGTCCGACTCGTCGATGGTGTCGCAACAGCGTACCATCTCGGGCTATTCGGGACGTGCCATCAAGCCCATAGCCTTGCGCTATATCCTTGAGATGGCCAAGAACCCCATACTGCAATACACTCCCATAAGCGGCATCGGCGGCATAGAGACGTGGAAGGATGCCCTGGAGTATCTCCAGCTGGGATGCACCAACGTACAGGTCTGCACCGCCGTGATGCAATATGGCTTCCGCATCATCGATGACTTGATCGACGGAATGCAGACCTACTTGGCACAACGTGGCGTGGACCGCTTGGACACAATTGTTGGCGAAGAACTTCCAAACTTTGTGCTGCCTTCACAGATGGATCGCGACACCGTGGTCTATCCGCGTATAGACCGAGACAAGTGCATTGGTTGTGGCAGATGCCATATCTCATGCGAAGACGGTGGACATCAAGCTATCACTATAGATGAGAACCGCAAGCCTCATGTCAAGGGAGCTAAATGCGCGGGATGCCTTCTTTGTCTCCACGTATGTCCCGCAGGTGCCATCAGTCTGTCAAAGCGCGTAAAGAAAAGGCCGCAAGACGCTTAGGCAAGCGTTGGCAATACGGTGAGCAAACTGAGTAAATCTTTTAATAGCTCATTCTAAATTTTTGCTGTCTGCTAAAACTCTAACGAGCATAAATATCATGCCCGAAGTCCGAATTTTCAGGACTTCGGGCTTCTTTTTTCAAAAGTAAGCACGAAAAGCGTAAATAGCTCTATATCAAGGTTATATCGTGTTGTTTTCGTTGCGTTTCAGCTTGCCGCTGAAATGCCGTCGCCGTTGCAGCGTAACGGCAGTGCGATACTAACGTAACGGCAACGCCATTGTAACGTAACGGCAACGCCGTTCTAACGTAACGGCAAAGGGGCATTTCGTAGGGAGTTGAATTACCTTTTCGCGGCACGTCTAAAGTATGTCAATTTTCCATCCTTGAGACCATTCTAAAGTAATAACGTAAGGGGGATTCTTGTGGGCAATAGGGGAAAATTCCACTTTCGCTTTAGGGAAAAACCGCTCGCCGTTTATGGTTTTTCCCTTTGGCGGAAAACAAATTCGGCGTAACTTTGCCACAGAAATCAAGAGATAAGTTTCCATAAAAGAGACAGAGCTCTTGTTAAACAAACAAGAATAGTAACCCTTTAAAATGCATGAGCTATGAAAAGAATGATTATGGCAATGGTGACAATGATATTGATGGCAACCTCAATGTCAGCTCAGAGAATAAGCAACGCCTACACGGAGGCTCGTTTCCTTACAGAAAAGATGGTGCAGGAACTTGGCTTGAGCAGCTTGCAAAGGGAAGAGGCATACCAAGCAAACCTCACCTACATGAATGGCATCAACAGCTACAGCGACATCAGCTCTTATGCCTGGAAGCAGCGCAATGCCCAGTTTAAGACCATTCTCACGTCGTCACAGTGGAAACGCTACAAGAACGTGTCTTACTTCTATCGTCCCATCAGTTGGCGTAACAACACATACGTGCACAACGTCTATTCAAAGTATCCGTCGGGAAAGACCTCGTCTGTCGCGAACCGAAACAACAAGCCTGTGAGCTTGCCCGCTACAAACAACCAGCGTCCTGTGGAGACTGGAAAGACGCAGAAGCATAACACCGCCAATTCAAACAAGAATAATGGCAAGACCAATGTTAAAAACGTCGCATCCTCAGGTAACAGAAGTTTTGGGAACATGAGATGATGAAAGAACCGACAAGACATCTTGAATGAAGATGAAAGGCAGACAGGAAGCTATTGCAACCTGTCTGCCTTTCTCTTTTTTGTTTATTATCCATGAATATGGGCGTTTTGACAAAATTGGGAGTATTTAATGCGCGTTTTGTGTTTGTTTCTTAAAAAGGTTTTGTAATTTTGAACTTGCTATATTTGCGGAAAAACCAAAGGAGAGAAGCTTTATACAAAAGAAACAAATATAAGAACCAATATTAATAATGTGTACGAGAAAATGAGTACAAAAAAACATCTAACAATCTTGCTTTCCGCCTTATTGACAGGAGGTGCGTCGCAAGCGGCTGGCGTACCTATCACTGGCATACGGCAGATTAACCCGACAACGGTAGAGGTCTTGTATGGCAACGGAAGGATGCTGACCCTTGATTTCTATGGTAAGAATATCTTTCGTGTCTTCCAAGACCCCAATGGCGGAATAATCCGCGACCCACAGAGCAATCCGCCGGCGCAGATTCTTGTCAAGGCTCCCCGGCATGAAGTGGGGGCGTTGGAATTGACAGAGGACAACAGCGCAGTTTCTGTGGCTACTGCCGAGATAAAGGTTAGCTTTAACCGACACACGGGCATGATGACCGTCACCGACTTGAGAAACGGCAAGGTAGTGGCTGAGGAAACCAAGGGCGTGGACTTCCAGAACGGGCGCACCACGTTCAGTCTCCGTAACCATGACGGAGAATATTTCTATGGCGGTGGTGTGCAGAACGGTCGTTTCTCACATCGTGGCAAACGCATAGAGATCGTAAACAGCAACAGTTGGACTGATGGCGGCGTGGCATCGCCAGCTCCTTTCTATTGGTCTACGATGGGTTATGCCGCCATGCCTTATACATTCAAACCAGGCGAATACGACTTCGGAAGTTCCGACAAGTCGACGGTGACCATCACCCACGACACGTCATATCTGGATATGTTCCTAATGGTGGACAGCACGCCTGCCGCCTTGTTGCGCGACTACTATCAGTTGACAGGCAACCCTGTACTGCTGCCCAAGTTCGCCTTTTATGAGGGACATCTCAATGCTTACAACCGCGACTACTGGAAAGAAACCACCGATGAGAAAGGCATACTCTTTGAGGACGGCAAACGATATAAGGAAAGCCAGAAAAATGATGGAGGCATCAAGGAAAGCCTGAACGGAGAGAAGAACAACTATCAATTCTCTGCACGCGCGGTGGTAGACAGATACAAGAACAGCGACATGCCATTGGGTTGGGTGTTGCCAAACGATGGTTACGGAGCAGGTTATGGACAGACATCGACGCTCGACGGCAACATAGCCAACTTGAAGAGCTTTGGCGACTATGCCCGCAAGAATGGTGTGGAAATAGGCCTGTGGACACAGTCGAACCTTCATCCGATAGACTCTATCCCTGCCTTGCTTCAACGAGACATCGTGAAGGAGGTGCGCGACGCTGGCGTGCGCGTGCTCAAGACTGACGTGGCGTGGGTTGGAGACGGCTATTCGTTTGGACTTAACGGCATCGACGATGTGGCTGGCATCATGCCTTATTATGGCAACAACGCGCGTCCGTTCATCATCACGCTTGACGGCTGGGCTGGCACGCAGCGCTACGGAGGTGTATGGTCTGGCGACCAGACTGGTGGCGAATGGGAGTACATCCGTTTCCACATCCCTACTTATATCGGTGCGGGACTGTCGGGCATGAGCAACATCACGAGCGACATGGATGGCATATTCGGTGGCAAGAACCCTATTGTCAATATCCGCGACTTCCAGTGGAAGACGCTTTCGCCCATGCAGCTCAACATGGATGGATGGGGTTCCAATCCTAAATATCCCAACGCGCTTGGCGAGCCGGCAACGAGCATCAACCGCTCCTACTTGAAGCTCAAGTCGATGCTTCTGCCTTATACTTACTCTTGCGCTCATGAGGCCGTGACCGGTGAGCCGCTCATAAGGGCGATGTTCCTCGAAGCTCCTTCCGATTACACACGTGGCATAGCCACACGCTACCAGTATATGTATGGCCCTTCGCTGCTTGTGGCACCTATATATCAGGACACGTCGGCTGACAAGGACGGCAACGACAAACGAAATGGCATCTATTTGCCCAACGGTACGTGGTACGACTACTTTACCGGTGAGACCTATGAGGGCGGGCGCATACTCAACGACTTTGATGCGCCATTGTGGAAGTTGCCGTTGTTTGTCAAGGCGGGAGCGATCATCCCTATGAACAACCCCAACAACAACCCGTCGCAGATAGACAAGTCGACACGTGTCTTCGAGATTTATCCTGACGGCAAGTCATCGTTCACTCTCTATGATGATGATGGCGTGACAGAGAATTACCTGAAGGGCGACTCTGCCACTACGTTTGTCACTTCCGAGCTGAATGCAAAGGGTGAACTGAACATACATATTGATAAGACGCAAGGCAAGTTTGACGGGCAAACCACCCAACAAGGAACGGTGCTCATCGTCAATTGCGACGCCAAGCCTTCCAAGCTGACTGCTACCATAGGCGGGAAGAAAGTGGCGTTGGCCGAGGCTGCTTCGGGCGAGAACACATGGAGCTATGACGAGGCCCCAGAGCTTAACCGCTTCTCTACGCCAGGCACTCCATATGCATCTTTCAGCGTGAAGAAAAACCCGTGTGTCACGATTCGCATAGCGAAGACGGACATTTTGGCAAATGATGTCACACTGACCGTAAAGGGCTTTAAACAGTTGGCAAAGGACAATGGTCTGAAGAAGAGCACAGGCAACCTTGCCGCGCCTCAGCTCCTCGCTGCCGACGTGCAACCATATTCTGTCACGCCCAAATGGAAGAGCGTGGACAATGCCGACTATTATGAGGTGGAGTTTGAGGGCGAGAACTATTCGACGATTCGCGGCAACGAGCTGACGTTCAACGACCTTACCCCACAGACAGACTATGACTTCAAGGTGCGTGCGGTCAATGCTGATGGAGTGGGAGAGTGGACACCTCTTCATGTTCGCACGGCAGTCAACCCGTTGGAATTCGCCATCCATGGTCTCACTGCAACATCAACAGCCAAGGACATGGAAGGCTTTGGCATAGAGCATCTATTTGATTTTGCCACGACAGGCGACATCTGGCATACATATTATTATAGCAAGGCTGTGCCGTTTGATTTCACTGTTGACCTGCACGGCATCAGCACGCTCGACAAGATTCAGTATCTGCCTCGCGCAAATGCCGGCAACGGCACGATAACGCGAGCCGACATTCAGGTGAGTCGTGATGGCAAGACGTGGACAGAGATAGGTGAGCAGACATGGGCGCGCGACGCACAGACAAAGGAAGTGAAACTTGAGTCGCATCCTGAGGCAAGATATGTAAAGGTGAAAGTGCTCGATGCCGTTGGCGGATTCGGCTCAGGCCGTGAGTTGTTCGTTTTCAAGGTGCCAGGCACCAAGACGCTTATTCCTGGAGACATCAACAACGACGGCAAGATCGACGACAACGACTTGACCTCATACATGAACTATACTGGCCTGAAGAAGGGCGACTCCGACTTCGACGGGTATATCTCCATAGGCGACGTAAACAACAATGGCTTGATTGACTCTTACGACATATCAAATGTGACGACAAAGCTCGATGGCGGTGTCTATGACAACGGTCACAACGAGCCTTTGGCTGGCAAGTTCTCTTATGAGTACGACAAGAAAGTCTATAAGGCAGGCGATGATGTCACGATAAAGGTGAATGGTCAAGGCATGCAGTCGGTCAATGCGTTCAACTTTGTGCTTCCTTATCGTCCACAGGACATGCGTTTTATAAAGGTGGAAGCTGTGGCGGCGAAAGACATGCGCAACATGACCTACGACAGGCATCATAGCGATGGCTCACAAGTATTGTATCCCACATTTGCCAATATCGGCAACCAAGCCACGATTAATGGCGACGAAACGCTCTGCGTGTTGCATTTCAAGGCTATACGTGCATTCACCGTGAAGCAGCAGAACCCGAAGGGTATGGCTGTTGACAAGAACTTGAATGAACTTGACTTTTAAGCACTGATTGCTTCTAAAGTCACCCGCAATCAAATCCATAAACATGAAAAAAGGCTGTCAGCACAAGAACTGACAGCCTTTTTTCATGCGTTTGTTATTTTAGCGTTTGTTACTTTAGCGTTTGCTATTTTAGCGTTTTGTTATTTCAGCAATCGTTTGCTTAGTTCCCTTACGGGGTAATACACTGCCAGCCAACCTGCGGCAATGACAGTGAGGAATATGATGGCCACGTCGGAATAGTGCACGCTCACGGGGTATGCCGTCACTATGAAGCCGTCGCCACTTCCCATGCTGACCAACCCGAATTGTTGTTGGAGAAGGCAGAGTAGCAATCCTATGCCTATACCCAAGAACGCGCCTATGATAGATATCAATCGGCCTTCGAAGAGGAATATCCTCGTGATTTGCTTGTCTTTGGCACCAAGGTTGCGCAGGGTGACAACATCCTCTTTCTTGTCGATGATGAGCATAGAAAGCGAGCCGATGATGTTGAAGCACGCTACTACGAGGATGAACGTGAGGAAGATATACGCCATCAGCTTTTCAATCTCCATTATCTTGAACGTGTCGGCTTGTTGCTCATACCTGTCCTCCACTTTGAAACGTTTCCCTGCTATGTCTTGTATGTCGTTCTTCACGGCATCGAAGTTGGACCCAGGCTTCAGTCTCAGTTCCAAGGCCGTCACTTCGCCTTGCGCATTGAAGAGCCTTCGCGCGAAGCCGAGCGATGTGATGATGTAGTTCTTGTCATACTTGCTGTTGTTCACCGTGAACACCACGCCGCTGGACAGCAAGGAGTCGAGCACGAAGCCACCTTCCACGTTGCTCATGTCGAGTTGTCCCTGTCGTTGGGGGGCATATATGCGAAGGTAGTTGTCCCATCTCGTGCTGAGTCCTAAGTTGTTTGCAAGGCGTATGCCAGGAGTTCCATAATCAAGGTTCGCGGTGTGGAGCTGGAATTGCCCGTCACCGTAGAGAATGTCGGTGATGTGGGTTAGATCCGAGAAGTTGTCGTCTACGCCTTTTATTGTCACCATGGCTTGTTGGCCTTTGTAGACAGCAAGGGCCATGTCCTCGAATGTCTCCGTTGCCACGTCTATCTGCGGCAGTTTCTTTATTTTATACAGTGCGGAGTCGTCGGCTGCCACAGATTTTCCCGTTACGGGAACCACTTTGAGCTGTGGGTCGAAGTTGGTGAAGAAACTTGCCACGAGATCGTGGAAGCCATTGAACACCGACATGACGATGACGAGAGCCATGGTAGCCACTGCCACGCCAATGACGGATATAATGGAAATGATGTTTATGGCGTGGGTCTTCTTCTTGGAGAAGAGATAACGTCGCGCTATGAAAAATGGGAGATTCACCTTTGGTGATGCTTTTTGTCTTGAGAATTGTTACTGTTTCAGTAAACTGTCGATACGCTCCATATAATCGAGGCTGTCGTCTTGGAAGAAACGCAGCTCAGGGATGATGCGCAGCTGGTTGTGTACCCTCTTGCCAAGGTCATAGCGAATGGTCTTCTCGTTCTTGCGTATGTTGTCGAGAAGGTCTTTTGCCTTCTCTGGCGGGAAGATGCTAAGATATGCCGTGCAGATGCTCAAGTCGGGGCTTACCTTCACGCGCGTAACGCTCACGAGGATGCCGTGGGTTTGACGTGTCTGGCTCTGGAAAATCTCTGCGAGTTCTTTTTGCAGCAGTCGTGCTATCTTGTTTTGTCTTGTCTCTTGCATTTCTATGTGTTGTTTTGGATTTTATAATTCTATATGTGTTGCTTCAACCCTCTCGTGGAGGAAAATTGAAGCTGACTCCATGAACTTTGTAGCGTTCTCTGTTGTGAAGTATTTCACATCTCCACCCCTTGTGATACGTGTCTCCATCTCAGGATGTCTTTCAAGGTAGTCTTTCAGCTTGCTTGCCACGTATTCCCCTTGTGGCACGATGGTAATTCCAGGCGGAGTGTATTTGAGTATCTTCGGCATGAGCAGTGGGAAATGCGTGCAGCCGAGTATTATGGAGTCAATGTCGGGATCTTTTCTCAGCAGTTGGTCAATGCGCTTTTTCACGAAGTAGTCGGCTCCGGGCGAGTCAGCCTCATTGTATTCCACCAATGCCACCCAAAACGGGCATGCCTGTCCTGTAACCTTGATGTTTGGCCAAAGCTTGT
Source organism: Oscillospiraceae bacterium (assembly GCA_963599465.1). Taxonomy (GTDB): domain Bacteria; phylum Bacteroidota; class Bacteroidia; order Bacteroidales; family Bacteroidaceae; genus Prevotella. Next base: position 100,447 of record CAVBXD010000004.1, read on the forward strand.
TAATTTCCATGTCGTAGCTCTGGCTCTTCACCGTTCCCTCAGTGGCGAGCAGCCCGACATGATTGTTTCGCGTGATGTTTCCTATGATTTCTGCCGTAGGTCTTATTACGCCCAGCACACGTCTTTTCTGATCCCAAGTAGGTAGGTCGTTTTGTTGTATTGAGCGCAATGCTTTTGCCGACGCGGTGTTGCAGCCTATGATGACGAGTTGGCAACCCATGCTAAACAATCGGGCCACGGCTTGCCTTGTAAACTCATAAACCACGTCGAAAGACCTGGGGCCATAGGGAGCCCTGGCGTTGTCGCCAAGGTAAATGTAGTCGTATTGAGGCAACGTCTGCCTTATGCCGTGAAGTATGGTCAGACCACCATAGCCAGAGTCGAAGACACCTATCGGCCCTGGCTCTTGTGGGAAAAGAATAGTATTTTTCAGTTGCATACTATTATTTAGAGGATCTGATGACCTCTTCAGTAATGTCTTCGCCCATTATTGTGTTGAGGAAGGGCATGTTGTCTCCGTCGGTATTCACGACGAAAGCGAGACCTCTTTGTAGACCAATGCGTGTGATATTTGCTTGTATGGTCTTTTTCAGCTGGCTAAGGGCTTCCAGCTTGGCTTGCTCAAGAAGTCGGGTAGCTTCTTTCTTGAAAGCAATGTTCTTTTCCATGAGCTCTTGCAACTCGGCTTGCCTTTTCTGTCTTATGGATGGCGCGAAGTCGCTTTGCCCTTCAAGGAAGAGCTCGTATTTACTGTTGAACTCATCTTCCACGCGCTTCATTTCGCTATCATATTTCGCTTTCAGCTCATTGAGGTTTTTCATTGCCACGTTGTATTCCGGCATGGCATGGAGAACACTGTCGCAACTGAGATAACCAAAGCGGATCGCTGGCTGTTGGCCTTCTTGGTTTATGGTCATTGCGTCTTGCCCAAGCGTCGTTATCTCTGATTGCGCATTGGCTGAAAGCATTGTTGCCGTGGCGATGAAAAAGAGGATGAGTTTCTTCATGGTTGTCAAAAAAGTCTGAAAATATGAGGGCGGCATAGCATTGCCGCCCTTGTTTGTTCCCAAAGGTATTGTTTACTTCATCTTTGTAATCTCGGCCTGCACCTTGGAAGTGACATCCTCGACATTTGCGCCAGTGTAAACAGCCACGCCATCCTCGAAGATGAACGTATAGCCACCTGTCTTGCCCACTGCGTCAATGGCGTTGCGCACCTTTGTCACGATAGGCTGCATGAGGTCTTGCTGCTTCTTCTGCAGAGCCTGTGAGTTGTCCTGGTAGGTCTGCTGGATCTTTTGGTAAAGAGTCTGGAGCTCCTGCTCTTTCTGCTTCTGCTGAGTGGGGTTCATAGTGCTCTTTCCTTTCTCGTATGCCTCGTTTTGGCGAGTAAGCTCGTCTTGCATGCTCTTGAGGTCGTTCTCGTAAGTCTTCTGTTGAGCCTGGAGCTCTCCGTTAACCTTTGCGATGTCGGGCAGCGCCTGCATGATAGTCTGTGTGTTGACTTTGCCAAACTTCTGTGCGAAGGTGGCAAGCGGAGCCATCAACATGATGAATAAAAAGATCTTTTTCATTGTTGTTTGTTTTATTTGTTTGTTGTTTTGGTTTTTAGCGAGGCGAGTACCCGAGCTTGCGCAGTACTTCGTCGGAGATGTCTATCTTGGGTGAGCCGAAGATTATGGCTGTGTCAGACGCGCGGTCGAGCACGAGGCTGTATCCACGCAGGTCTGATATTTCTTTCACGGCGTTGTAGATCTCTTCTTGTATGGGCTGCATGAGGCTCTCACGCTTCTTGTATAACTCGCCCTCGGGTGAGAAATATTTCTGCTTGAGTTCCGCCGCTGCCTTTTCCTTGTTCATTATCTCCTCTTGCTTGGCTTTCTTTTGCTCTTTTGAGAGGAAAACGAGCTCGTTTTGGTAGTTCTTGTACATGGTTGAGGCCTCGGTGTTGAGGGCCTCGACCTCGGCTTGCCATTTCTTGGTGGCTTGGTTCAACTGTTCGTTGGCACGCTCGTAAGCAGGAATGTTTTTCAGGATATATTCCATATCTATGAGAGCGAACTTCTGCGCATGCCCCATAAGAGGCAACGCGAGCATCATCGCCACAAGCGCAATACATTTGAAAATGTTTCTTTTCATCATCTTTGTTATGTTTATTCTTTTAGACGAATGATTAGTGTCTTTTGTTACGCTCTATATTATGAAATGTTTAGAACTCCTGTCCCAAGACGAAGTGGAATTGAGATCCGCCCTTGCGGTTGTTCACGTTGTCCTTGTCGAAACCGTAACCCCAGTCGATACCCATGAGTCCCACCATTGGCAGGTAGATGCGCACGCCCACGCCAGCGGAGCGTTTCATGTCGAATGGGTTGAACCTCTTTATCTTGCTCCATGCGTTACCACCTTCGAGGAACGTCAGTCCATAAATGGTTGTGTTGCCGAGAAGGAACGGATAACGAAGCTCCAATGTGAAGCGGTCGTAGGCATAGCCATTGTAGGCTATAGAACCGTTCTCGTAACCACGGAGTCCGATGGTCTCTTCGCCAGCGTAGGAAGAGTAGCCGCTCATGCCGTCACCACCCATGTAGAACGTCTCAAATGGAGACTCCTTGTATTTGTTGTAGTTGCCGAGCAATCCGATGTCAGCCCTTGTCATGAGCACGAAACACTTCTGTCCGTTGGTGAGTGCAGTGTAGGTCTTCGACTTGAATGACCACTTGTGGTATTCAATCCATTTGTATTTGGTCTTTTGCTCGTTGACATAAGTTGGCGAGTTCGAGTTTGTGGCGAGGTGCTTGTAGTCCTTGCCGTCCCAAAGTGACCATGGCGGGGTGAGTGTCACGCTTGCGCTGAACTCTGAACCCGTTCTTGGGTAGAGTTGGTTGTCAGTAGATGCACGGCTCACCGTGATGCTGAAGTTGAGGTTGTTGGCATTACCGTTTGTCATGAGGTAGAAGTAACGCCAGTTTTTCAGCATATAGCGCGTGTATGCCGCTTGCACGGAGAGAGTGAAGTAGTCGTCAGGCCAACGCAGACGCTTACCCCAACCAAGAGACGCTCCAAACAACTGTATGTATTTGTTGGGGTCGTAATAGTTCTCGTAGTTGGAATAGTTGTAGCTGTATGAGTTGTAGCCGTACAAATTATAATAGTAGTTGTTGTATGCCGACTGGTTCCAGTAGTTGCTGTTGATGTCGGTCTGCTTCGAATAGTAGAGACCAACGGTGAACTGGTTTGGTCGTTTTCCGCCGAACCAGTTGGTGGAGTAGGAGGCATTGTAGCTTTGGTAGTAAGTACCGTTGGTCTGCGCGCTTATCGACAGCTTCTCACCGTCACCGATTGGCAGAATGCCGCGACGCTCCTTGTTCTTTTTGAACAGGTTCGCCATGGAGAAGTTGTTAAGTGTCAGTCCGATACGTCCAATGACACCAGTCTGTCCCCAACCGAGAGAGAACTCTATTTGGTCGTTGGATTTTTGCTCAAGCATCCAGTTCAAGTCAACCGTTCCCGACTCGTAGTCTGGCTTAACGTCAGGGTTGATTTTCTCTGGGTCGAAGTGTCCCATGCTGGCTATTTCACGATACGATCTCATGATGGCATCCTTTGAGAAAAGGTCGCCCGGCTTGGTGCGCAACTCACGACGCACAACATTCTCGTAAAGGCGGTTGTTGCCGTAGATGCGCACGTGCGACAGGTGAGCCTGCGGACCTTCTTGCACGCGCATCTCAAGGTCGATGGAGTCACCCTCTATGTTTTGCTCTACCGGGTCAATGTTCGAGAACACGTAGCCGTGATTATAATAAAGGTTGCCCACGGCGTCTTCGTCGCTCTTCAATCGCTTGTCGAGGAGCTTCTGGTTATACACGTCGCCAGGGTTCATGCCAAGCACGCGCTGCAGATATTCGGTAGTGTAAACGGTGTTACCCACCCAATGAATGTTCCGGATAAAGTATTTCTGTCCTTCCGACACCTTAATCCATATGTTCACGTGGTTGGGGTCGTTGTTCCACACGCTGTCTCCCAAAATGGCGGCATCGCGGTAACCAAGCTCGTTGTATTTCTGGATGAGCTTCTCCTTGTCTTCTTTCCAACGCTCTGGAGTGAACTTCTTCGACTTGAGGAACGACGACAACTTTCCAGCCTCATGCGTCTTGGTGAACGCGCCTTTCGTGAACAATCCGCCCTTGATGCGTGATGATTTCAGTTGCTCATTGCCTTCGATGAAGATGTTGCGCACCTTCATCTTCGACTTCTTGTCGATGACGATGTCGAGGATGACCTGGTTTTTCTTGGAGAGGTCGTCCTTCTGGTTTATTTCAATGTCGGCGTTCTTGTAACCCTTGTCGTCGAAGTATTTCTTTGCGAGGATTTTCGCGCGGTCAATCATGTTAGGCGTTATTTGTCCGCCTTTCAATATGCCGAGCTTTTTCTCCATGTCCTCGCGCTCTGTTTTCTTCAATCCAAAATAGTTGATGGTAGACACCCTTGGTCTTGGCTTCAAGGCGATATGCAAGAATATCTTCTCGCCGATGATTGAGTCGGCTGATATCTGCACGTCAGAGAAAAGTCCGTGTTTCCAATACCTTTTCACGGCATCGGTTATCTCTGTGCCTGGCACGGAGATGCTTTGTCCGACGGTAAGTCCTGATATGCCTGTAAGCATATAGTCTTCATAGCCTTCCATGCCTGAGACGGAAAAGCCTCCGATGGTCAAATTGCGTGGCGTGCCGGCATAAGTGATGTCGGGGTGTACGATGCGTTCTTGTGCCTCTAAGCCAAGGCTGCATGCCATGGCGACGATTGCAGCTGCTACTTTCTTCTTGTTGTAGTGCATTTATTACTTGTTGCGGATTGAAGACAGGAAAACTGTGGCTCGTCTATGTCGCGATGTCGTCAGATATTCCCCCAAATTCTTCTTTGTTCTTATTCTTGTCTATTTGATGCGGAGTCAACTTGCGTCTCGGTCATGCCGAACCTGCGTTGCCTCTTTTGGTAACTCTCAATGGCCTTGTGAAGGTCTTCCTCTGAGAAGTCCGGCCAATACACGGGCGTGAAATACAATTCAGTGTATGCTATCTGCCATAGCAAGTAGTTGCTTATGCGATATTCTCCTCCGGTGCGTATCAGCAGGTCGGGATCTGGCATGAAGTTGGTTTGGAGATGCCGCGACACGGTGTCTTCGTCGATGTCGTCGAGCGATTTCCCCGTGTCTTTCCACTCTTTCGCTATGTCTTTCACGGCTTCTGTCATCTCCCAGCGTGATGAATAGCTCAACGCCACCACCATTGTCATTGCCGTGTTGTCGCGTGTGTGTTCTTCTGTCTCGCGGAGTTTTTCCTGAACTTCTGCCGGAAGGCGTTTCACGTCTCCAATGACGCGGAAACGCACATTGTTCTTCATGAATATCTCGTCTTCCAGGCTTGTCAGCACAAGACCCATCAATGCGTGTATCTCCGGTTGTGGCCTGTTCCAGTTCTCTGTGGAGAACGTGTATAGCGTGAGATACTTTACTCCGAGGCGCACGCATTCTGAGGTGATGCGCCTTACGGTGTCAACGCCCGCTTGATGGCCAAACGAGCGATCCTTTCCCTTCTCCGTAGCCCACCGGCCGTTACCGTCCATGATGATGGCAACGCTCTCGGGAACAGGGCCGTTCACCGTATGGGATTGATGGTTACTGCACGAAGTCATGCTCTTTGTATGTTGTTACTCTTTGTTACAGTTAAGACATTTTGGCGAGAAGCAGTAGGTCAACGACAGTTGCAGCCTATGGAAGGCATCCTTGTTCTTGAACATGCCGCTGCTTTCTATGTCGTATGGGTCTTTCACCTCGTCGAGCCAGTCGCTCGTTGTGAAGTTTATTGCCCATTCAAGTCCGAGGTTGACCCTCTCGCTTATCTTGTATTTCATACCTATTCCTATGGGCAGCGTCATCGCCGTACGTGTCTTCGCCGTGGTCTTGCAAAATCCCATTCCCAATCCGGCAAGTACGAAAGGCGTGAACCGCTTGGCTCCCCTGTAGTCGCGTCCTGTGCCGAACGGCAGGAAGTTGTATTCGTAAGTAACGGAAAGGTCGTAGAGGCTGTTGCTGAACGTGTAAGCACGTTGGTCGGTTGCTGGATACCAGGTGTCAACATTCTTTGAAGACCCTTTCAGCTTCCCGTAGCCCATGTTCACTTTTAGTGCCATCCATGGGTTTATGTTGTATCGCCCCATGAGGCTCGCTTCTGGTTGCAGGCCTCGTGTCAGGCTTCCGTTGTAGTCGCCGAGATACCCCGTCATGCCTGCGCCCACGCCTACCTCATAACGATATTCCGGATCGTCTTGAGCGGCACATGTCAGCGATAGCATTGCCATTGCCGTTATTGCTATTGTCTTGGCCTTGTTGCCCATAGGCAATTTCGCTTTTCAGCTATTTGCGCCTTGCCGCGCTCCTCGTAAATATTCTCTGATCTTCTTTCCATCCCAACTGTGACAGACGGCCGTACCACACTGTCGATGAGCCGTCGCGTGAGATGTAGAGGTAGTTGTTCTTGTCTATTGCCATGTCGAATTTGGCAGCCTGGCTTCCAAAATCGGTAGGCAACTTGAGGAGCGTGCTCTTGTTCCACGTGAGACCCCAGTCGGGACTTGTGTAGACTTGAGAGAAGTCTCCGCCGGTAGCTATTATGCTGTCGCCGTACAATACGGCTTTCATGTTTTCAAGATAAGGCAACGCCTTTTTTTGCACATACTCATCCTCGTTATAATACATCCACGTCTGCGACTTGTCGCCATCGTCTTCCACCTTACTCCACATCACGGTCTTGCCGTTTCTGTTTCCTATGATGAGGAGGTTGTTGTAGGACGGGTCGCTGACCATGGGTGCCACAATGAAGCTCACGCTCTCGTTTGGCAGCAGCGATGCGTCTTCGTCGAGCGTCTCTTCTGTCCACTCGCCGCCGTTTATCGTGGCGCGCATGAGTTTTCCGTCAATTATGCCGTAGCGGTATTTCGTTGTCGCACCAATCTCATTGTCGTCTTTCGCAATGGAATTGTCAACTTTTTTCCATAACGTGACGCCGTTCTCGAACACGTTTGTCGTGCCGTTGTGCAGGCCCATGAGAAACAACTTGTCTTCGTCGCTCACGAATTGGCGGTTCTCAAGCCCGTCGTAGTTGTCGATGGGAGTGGCTTTCCAAGCAAACTCGTTTTCGCTTTCATTGTGCGCGTTCACCTTGACGGTGTATTCGCGGTATGCCGAAGCCGTCATGTTGTACACGCGGATGCGAACTGGGCTTGAGAAGTCGATGGAGTCGGACGACGAATAATATGCAAGGCTGTCCTTGTTGTCTTGCGACTTCAACACGAGCAGCGCCGTGCCACTGTTGGTTGTGCTGATTGTGGCGAGTACGTGCTTCAGGTCTGTGCCTTTGGGCAGCGAGTCGGTGTTGTTGATGGTTTGCGCATATTGATCGATGTCAAACGTATAGTCGCTTGCCGAGAATGTCGTGGTGTATGTGGAGTCTGTCACACCGTCATGTGCTAGTGTGTGGTTGGTCAAGTTCAGCGTGCCGAGCGTGAATGCTGAAATGGAGGTGTCTGTGTAATATGTCGTGTCGGTATCATTGTTGTCACCCAGGCAGGATGTTAGTGATAGCACGGCTGCCATGATGATAATGACGTGCGAAAACAGTTTTTTCATTGCGTTAATTTACTTTTTAGCTGCAAATTTACTAAGAATAGAACAATTATGAGCGGTTTTTCCTTTTTATTATGATTTTTAATATTAAATGTTATGTTTGTTTTGTAATGTTTGCATATCAAAACTAAAAAAAGGCAAAACAATCACTTGCTCTGCCTTTTGCTAGATTTATGTCGGAATTTTTGAAATCGACATAAATCCCGTTTTACCTTAAAAATCTATCAAACTACTAACCTAATGAAACTTAAATGGATGTCATCTCACGATGATGCTGCAAAATTAAGCAAAAATTTTGAACTGCAAAAATTTTTGTGATATTTTTTTTGTGCAGTCATGTTATGTATTAACGGGCTTGCCGTTTTCTATTTTTATTATTCGTTGGTTTCGTGAACCTCTGAATGCGAGCGTTACGTCGCGCAGGGCTTTCACGTATTCGCCATCAACAATCATGTCGACGTATGGCAGTATTTGGCTGAGCTTGGCGCTTGCCTTTATCTGCTCTATGGTGAACCCCGTGTAGAGCCAGATGTCCTTGTTGGGCAGCGATTCCTTTATCTCTTTTGCCAAGGCGGTTGCGTCTTCGGGTGAGCACAGGGGGTCGCCGCCGGAGAGCGTAAGCCCTTGGATGTATGGCTTGGAGAGTTCGGCGAAAAGGTAGTCGCGTGCCTCCTTGCCGAACGGTCGTCCACCTTTGAAGTCCCACGTGTCAGGATTCTGACATCCTGGGCAATGGTGCGTGCAACCTGCCACCCAAAGGGTGACGCGGAACCCCTCACCATTGTTTACGTCGCAACTTGTTATGTCGTGAAATCGCATATGCCCCTGTTTCTTCGTTATTTATATATAATATGTGTAAGGGTTCTCTACTTACAAGTCTTGAAACGGCGCAGCCACTTTCTTGTTTTTCTCAGTCAGCGATTCGTCGACACTCCCGCCGCATTTGTCGTCTTTCGCGTTCTTTTCTTCTTTGCCCTTTGAAGAACCGCCGTGGCTTTTCTGTGAACCCTCGGCGAACGAGCGCAGGTGTTTCACGCGATCTTTCACCTCAGCCTGCTTGCCAAGGTTGAAGTTGTGGTAATCGGTAGTGAGGTAACCAGTCACGCGGCGCAGGCGCCTGATGTTGCTGGAGCCGCATATGGGGCAAGTGTCGTTTATCTCATCTGTGTAGCCGCAATCCATGCACGTGTCGTTTGGCACGTTGATGGCAAAGTAAGGAATATCCTTGTCCATGGCATAGTCGATGATTTTCTCCAATGCCTCGACGTTGTGCTTCGTGGTTGACGGAAGCTCCACGTAGGTGATGCAGCCCGCTGAAGAATAGCCGGTGAGTTGGCTCTCTATGTCTATTTTCTCGAAGGGAGTCATATGCTCCCATACAGGCACGTGAATGGAATTGGTGAAGTAGTCGCGATCCGACACGTTCTCTATTTCTCCGTATTTTGCCTTGAACTTCTTCATTGCGGTGTAGCACAGGTTCTCGGCAGGCGTATAGTAAACGCCGAAGTTGAGTTTATATTCTTCCTTGAACTCCGCGCAACGTTTCTTGAACAGCGTCTCTATGCGCTTTGCCAGTGCCATGCCCTCGGGTTTGGTGTGGTTGCAGCCTACGAGGAGTTGGAGAGTCTCCGCCAGTCCGAGCTGTCCCATGGCGAGCGTGCCGTGCCTCATGGCCGAGCGTATTCCCTCCTCTGGTATATATCCGGCCATGGTGTGGTTGTCCCACATGAAAGGTGCGGTCTTGGGGTCTTGCGAGCAAATCCAGTTGAAACGCTCTATGAGTGTGTCTTTTGCCTCGTGAATCTTTTGGTCGAGGAGCTTCATGAACGCCTCCACGTCCCTTCCCGCTTCCATGGCGAGCGTAGGCATGATGATGGTAGTAGGGCAGATGTTGCCGCGTCCGTCCTTCAGTTGCCCGAGTCCGTTCACGTCCCAACCGTTTGCCGTGCGGCAACCCATCGTGGAGAAGTAAGTGCGTGGGTCGTTGATGTCGAATCCCTCGTTGCCGCTCCAGTTGACGTTGGCGTAGTTGGGGTATAAGCGCTGCGACGTTGATCGCATGGCGAGTTGCTTGAGGTCATAGTTGGGCGTTCCGGGCTTGTCGTTTACACCTTTCATATATTGGAATATGCCGCAAGGGAATATCGGAGTGTTGTGGTGGAAGCCGATTCCCTCAAGCGAGCCGAGCAACAAGGCGCGCGTTACAAGGCGGCCCTCCTCTAATGTGCAAGTGCCGTAATTGATGGAGGTGAAGGGCAGCTGGTCGCCCGAGCGACTTTGCAGCGTGTTGAGGTTGTGGTACATAGCCTCCACAGCCTGGTGCAACTCCTGGATGGTGTCGCATAACGCCGAGCTGTAATATTTCTGGTCTAGTCTGTCCTTGTTGGCGAGCTTGAAGTCGTCTCTTGTCAGGCGCGTGTCGTTGAAGAAACGTTCCTTTACTTTGTCGCTCCAATGTTCGAAAGCCGACCTTGTCACCCCCACGTTGTCTTGGTATGTCTCATCGTAAAGCGAGAGGAAGTCGGTGTCTGAAAACTCCTTTTGGTCTTTTGCCCAAGCGGTGATGTAATGTTTGAAGAACGACTTGCGGAAATAGGGCACCATGGTCCAGTCGAGATGCGTAGCCGAGACGCCACCAAACTGGTCGAGGCTCTGGAGCTGGAATATTACCGCCACGAGCTGCATGGCCGTGTTGAGCGATCCGGCAGGGCGTACGTCGCCTTGGCGTGTGTGGAAACCCTTGGAGAGCAAGTCGTCGAAGGGTATCGAAAGGCAGTTGTGGAAGCCGATGGCATATTTGTTGAGGTCGTGGATGTAGACCTCATTGTTCTCGTGGTTTCTGCATGCCATGTCAGACATGCAGTGGTCGAGCGCGTATTGCTTCTCGTAAACGTTGGCAGCCTCGCCGGAGCGTCCGCCGCCAGAGTACTCGTCGATGTTGGCGTTTTGGTTGACGACGTTCTTTGCCATCAACTTGTCCTCGTATGCCTTCTTGACGCGTTGCTCACGCTCCAACTTGTGCTGGTAGCGATATTCGCAATAGGCGATGACGGCGCGTGTCTCGCCTTGCTTGGCAAGCACTTCGACCACGGTGTCCTGGATGTTCTCAATTTCGAAAACGTCGGTCATGGGAAGATATTTCTTCTCGCAAAGGGCGAATACCTTGTCGGCGTATTCGCGTGAAATCTTGTCGATGTCACCCTCGTGACCTATGGCCTTGAGGTCCTTCAAAATGGCGACTTGAATCTTTGTCAAGTCGAACGGCACCACCTTGCCGTCGCGCTTTCTAACTTGGATCATGGCAGTTTTGTAATATTTTTCTTTTGCAAAAACGGGAAACTTTTTCTGATTTCAAGAAGTAAAAGTTTTCCGTTTTGGATAACTTTTTTCTTTTTTACATCCCCGAAGTTGTTGATTTTTGTTCGTTTCCGAGTGCAAAAGTAGTAAAAAGTTCGATAAGTCGGAGAGGTTTTCTCTTCTTTTTTCCAACTTTTTTGTTCCCATTTGTCTATCAAAGGGTTACGTCCTTTCGGTTAAAATATAGCTCCAACTTTGTGCCGAAACGCATTGATTTGTTGGGATAATGTGGTGTGCCGTACAGGTGTCCAAGCTAAACGCTTCTGTTGCACAACAGTTATCTCCACGACACGTGGACAGGAATAAATAATGTGAAAGCAACTTCCATCCAGGCACGCAAACAAGGCGTATGCAGCATCAACGTGGTTTACCTTGGCGACGACTTTGGCTCCCTGCCCAACGGTGTCTACATCAAGGACGGAAAGAAAGAGCTGAAATAACCACGAAGAAACTTTTAATAATAATTAAGCCACATTTGTTCGGCTTGTTTGTAAAAACCATTACTTTTGCAATTGTATAATCAAGCGACTCACGCGAAATATGGATTTAGTAGAAAGATTCATCAATTACACAAAGTTTGACACGCAGTCTGCAGAGGACTCCTCGACTGTGCCCAGTACGCCTAAACAGCTAATCTTCGCGAAATATCTGAAGGAAGAGTTGGAGCACGAGAGACTGCAAGACGTGGAAATGGACGACATGGGTTACATCTATGCCACCTTGCCAGGCAACACCAGGAAAGATGCGCCCACGATAGGTTTCATCTCCCACTACGACACTGCCCTCGACGCGAGCGGCGCCAACATCAAGGCACGCGTCGTGGAGAACTACGATGGCGGCGACATAGAGCTTTCGCCGGGCATCATCTCCTCTCCAAAGAAGTTTCCTGAGCTTCTCCAGCACAAGGGCGAAGACCTCATCGTTACCGATGGCACCACGCTCCTTGGCGCAGACGACAAGGCAGGCATTGCCGAGATAGTGCAGGCGATGTGTTATCTCAGGGATCATCCAGAGATTAAGCATGGCGACATCCGTGTGGCTTTCAATCCCGATGAGGAGATTGGAATGGGTGCCCACCACTTCGACGTGGAGAAGTTTGGTTGCCAATGGGCTTATACCATGGACGGTGGCGACATCGGCGACTTGGAATATGAGAACTTCAATGCCGCTGCAGCCAAGGTCACAATCAAGGGAGTGAGCGTACACACGGGCTACGCCAAGGGCAAGATGATAAACGCCTCGCGTCTCGCGTGCGAGTTCAACAGCCACATACCCGAAACAGACATACCAGAGAACACCGAGGGCTACGAGGGATTCTACCACCTGCTCTCCATCAACAGCCATTGCGAAGAGGCGAAGCTCTCCTACATCATTCGCGACCACGACCGCAAGAAGTTTGAGCAGCGCAAAGACTTCATGGAGCGCATTGTGGAAGAGATGAACGCCAAGTATGGAGAGGGCACCGTGACGGTAGAGATCAAGGATCAATACTACAACATGAAGGAGAAGATTGATCCTAACATGCATGTCATCGACATCGTGCTCAAGGCCATGCAGGAGAGCGGCGTGAGACCGAAGGTTGAGCCCATACGTGGTGGCACCGATGGCGCGCAACTCTCATTCCGCGGCTTGCCTTGCCCCAACATCTTCGCCGGTGGCGTCAATTTCCATGGTCCTTACGAGTTTGTGTCCATCCAGGTCATGCAAAAGGCCGTGGAGGTGATAGTGAGGATTTGTCAGCTCACGGAAGGCTTCAACGAGTAAACATCCATTAAGCCGGACGGCCCTGCAGGTCATTCAGGCTTTCAACGTCCAACCGAAGGGGTTTGTGCAAAATAGCACGTGCCCCTTCATTTTTTTCCATACATGAGAACATTGGAACTCTTGGCACCCGCCAAGAACTTGGAGTGCGGCATTGCCGCCATCAGCCACGGTGCCGATGCCGTGTATATCGGCGCCGACCACTTTGGCGCGCGCGCCTCGGCAGGCAACAGCGTTGCCGACATCCATGCCCTGTGCGACTTCGCCCACCTCTATGGCGCTAAGGTGTATGTCACCGTCAATACCATTATATACGACCATGAGCTTGACGCAACCCAAGAACTCATCACCCGTCTTGCCGAGGCTGGTGTCGATGCCCTGCTCGTGCAGGACATGTCGACGCTTGCCATGCGCCGCGAGGCATTGGCCAAGGTGGGGCGCGTGCCGCTTCTCCACTCGTCTACGCAGATGGATAACCGCACGGCGGAAAAGGTGGCATGGCTTCGCGACCTTGGCTTCACGCGCGCGGTGCTGGCGAGAGAACTGTCGGTAGAGGAAATCAAGGCCATCCACGATGCGGTGCCGGAAGTGGAACTTGAGGTCTTCGTGCATGGCGCGCTCTGCGTGAGCTATTCGGGCCAGTGCTATGCCTCGCAGCGTCTTTTTGGCCGTTCGGCAAACCGTGGCGAGTGCGCCCAGGTGTGCAGAATGAGCTATGACCTTGTGGATGCCGACGGCAAGGCGGTGGTGAACGATCGCTATCTCTTGTCGATGAAAGACCTGTGCATGGTAGACCATCTTGAGGAACTTGCCGATGCAGGCGCGTCGTCATTCAAGATTGAGGGTAGGCTGAAAGATGCCGACTATGTAAAGAACGTGGTGTCGGCATATTCGCAACGTCTCGACAACATCATCAAGAGGCGTGGCGGCGACTATCGTCGCGCCTCGTGGGGTAGGGTGAACTATGGTTTCCAGCCCGACCTCGCCAAGACATTCAACCGTGGATATACCGACTATTTCTTCCAAGGTCGTCGGCGTGGCTTGCCAACAATGGTTACACCCAAGGCTCTTGGAGAGTTTGTGGGCACGGTGAAAGACATCCGCGGCGACTCCTTCCGCGTGTCGGGCACCGCGACGTTTGCCAATGGCGACGGATTGTGCTTCGTCAAGGAGCAAGCCGACGGCAGTTCCCAGCAAGGAGAGCTTCTTGAGGGATTCCGCGTGAACCGCGTGGAAGGCAACCGCCTTTTCCCGTTCCATATGCCGCGTGGCCTGAGAAGAGGCATGTCACTTTATCGCAACAACGACGTGGCGTTTGGCAAGGCTTTGGCTGGGGAAACGGCACGCAGGGTCATTCCCGTGGAGATGGAGTTTGATGCCACTCCAGGCGGATTCAGCCTTGCCATGAAGGTCAAGACAGGCGCGGATAGCATGTTGGAATGGACGGTTGAGTGCACCTTTGAGCATCAGCAAGCCAATCGTCCACAAGAAGACAACATTCGCAAGCAGCTGTCCAAGCTCGGTGGCACCATATTCTATCTTGAACGCTTGACCATCGACAAGGAAGCCAATGGCTTGTTCATCCCCTCCAGCGTCTTGGCACAGCTTCGGCGCGACGCTGTGACGGCTTATGCCAAAGCTCTTGACAAGGCAGCAAGCGATAGCGGCTTGACCAGCGACCAGGAAAGCAACGGTGCTCCGGCACGTTTCTGGTCGGAGGAATACAAGAAGTACACCTACCTTTTCAATGTGGCCAACCACAAGGCCCGCGCTTTCTACGAAGCCCATGGCATGAGCGACATCGAGCCAGCCTTGGAGACGGCGGAGCCGAGGCAAAGCGTAGCGATGCAGTGCCGTTACTGCATACGCCACGAGCTCGGGTTCTGCGTGCGTCGAGGCGGCAAAAAACCAGAATGGCGCGAGCCATTGACGTTGCGCCTTGGCGACGGGAGAGGCTTCCGCCTCGATTTCCGTTGCGGCGAGTGCCAAATGAACTTGCTGCCCGTGGATTAGTGGAAGCCACGTTTCTTTTATAAGAATTGCTTGCCTCCGTATAGACTTTTTTATTACCTTTGCATCAGATTTTTAAAAGAAATACCAATGACTTATACCATTGAGAAAATAACCACCCTCATCGGTGCGCGTCGTTATGGAACGGCAGATGCCAACATAGCATTCTTGCTTACAGACAGCCGTTCGCTTTGTTTTCCAGAGGAGACATTGTTTTTCGCTATCAAATCGGAGCGCAACGACGGTCATAAGTATATACCAAGCCTTTATCTCCGTGGTGTACGCAACTTCGTAGTGACATCTGTGCCAGAGAATTACGAGGCACGTTTCCCACAGGGCAACTTCTTGAAAGTAACCAACACCCTGGAGGCTCTGCAGCGCCTTGCCGAGCGCCATCGCGACGAGTTCAACATACCAATAGTGGGCATCACGGGTTCCAACGGCAAGACCGTGGTAAAGGAATGGCTCTACCAGATGCTCTCGCCCGACACTGTAGCGACTCGTTCGCCGCGTTCCTACAACTCACAGATTGGTGTGCCATTGTCGGTGTGGTTGATGAACGATGACACCAAGATAGGCGTCTTCGAGGCTGGCATAAGCAAGCCCGGCGAGATGCTTGCCTTGCGCGACATCATACAGCCTACAATAGCCGTGCTGACCAATCTCGGCTCTGCCCATCAGGAAAACTTCGCGTCGATGGAGGACAAGTGCAAGGAGAAACTCATTCTTTTCCACGACGCACAGGCCATTGTCTACAATGCCGACGATGCAATCGTGGCAAAGGTCGTGGACGCATCCGACTACAAGGGCGAGAAACTGTGTTGGTCGCGCAAGGACAATGCGGCAAAGATGTTTGTCAAGTGTATAGGGAAGGCGGAGACAAATACCACCATCGACTATATATATAATAATGTGGAGGGCAGTTATACCATCCCGTTTATCGACGATGCCAGCATAGAAGACTCCATTGTCACGGCCATCGTTGCCTTGCGTCTTGGCGTTGGCGTTGACGCGCTGAAGGAGCGCATGCAGCAGCTTGAGCCTATAGCCATGCGATTGGAGGTGAAGGAAGGCCGCCATGGTTGCACGCTTATCAACGACTCCTACAACTCCGACATCAACTCTCTCGACATAGCCCTCGACTTCATGAACCGACGTCCCGACCATAAGGAGCGCCGGCGCACGCTTATCCTCAGCGACATACAACAGAGCGGAATGAACCCTGCCGACCTCTATCGAGAGGTGAGCCGCTTGGCAAGGGAGCGTGGCGTGGAGAAGTTTATCGGCATCGGTCCGGTGGTGTCGGACAACGCTAACAGGATAGATGTCAAGAACTCATTTTTCTTCAACAGCGTCGGCTCTTTCCTCGACTCAACGGTGTTTCGCACCTTGCGCGATGAGGTTATCCTTATAAAGGGCGCGCGACAGTTTGGCTTCGACCAGATAACCGACCTCTTGGTGGAGAAGGTGCATGAGACCGTGCTGGAGGTGAACCTCAACGCCGTGGTAGGCAATCTCAACTATTACCGCTCGTTCATGAAGCCCGAGACAAAGCTCGTGTGCATGATCAAGGCCGATGCCTATGGTGCGGGCAGCGTGGAGATAGCCAAGACGTTGCAAGACCATCGTGTGGATTACCTCGCCGTGGCTGTTGCCGATGAGGGCGCTACGCTGCGTCGCAACGGCATCACATCGAACATCATGATTATGAATCCCGAGATGTCGGCGTTCAAGACGATGTTTGACCACGACCTTGAACCGGAGGTTTACTCTTTCCGCCTTCTTGACGCTCTTGTGAAGGCTGCCGAGAAAGAGGGCATCACGGGATGGCCTGTTCACATAAAACTCGACACGGGCATGCGACGTCTTGGCTTTGACCCTGAGAACGACATGGACAAGCTCATTGAGAGGCTGAAACATCAGGATGCCGTCATACCTCGCTCGGTATTCTCCCATTTCGTGGGTTCCGACAGCGACGATTTCGATGCTTTTTCTGCCCGCCAGTTCGAGCTCTTCGACAAGGGCAGCCGCAAATTGCAAGCCGCCTTCAGCCATAAGATTCTTCGCCATATCGACAATTCGGCTGGCATTGAGCATTTCCCGGAGCGTCAACTCGACATGTGCCGTCTCGGGCTTGGACTTTACGGCATCAACAGCAGGAACAACCACGTGATAAACAACGTGTCAACCTTGAAGACCACCATCTTGCAGTTGCGCAACGTGAAGGCTGGCGACAGCGTGGGCTACAGCCGCAAGGGAAAGATAGACCACGACAGCGTGATAGCCGCCATACCAATAGGCTATGCTGACGGCTTGAACCGTCATCTTGGCAATCGTCATTGCTATTGCCTCGTCAATGGGCAAAAGGCCGAATATGTGGGCAACATCTGCATGGACGTGGCGATGATAGATGTCACGGGCATACCGTGCAAGGAAGGTGACAACGTTGAGATTTTCGGCGACAACCTGCCTGTGACGGTTCTCTCCGACGTGCTCGAAACCATTCCTTATGAGGTGCTTACCGGTATCAGCAATCGCGTGAAACGCGTGTATTTCCAAGACTGATGCCAAGCTGCGCATACACTGAATAACATTGGTGACTACAAGGAACCACAAATGAAAACAGGGTATAACACAATCAACGTGTTATACCCTGTTTTCATTTAATGCCCTTTTTACGGCTTTATCCCCATTGGCTGTTTGCCGGCTTGTATTCAGGAACGAGCTGTCTCATGAGTTTGACAACCGCCTTTTGGTCGTAGGTCAATGCGGTATCTATGATGTTGTCGATGTCGCTTGAAACCTGAGAAAATTCGTATTCCCTCACCTTGGCTATCCTTATGTTCTTGTTGAATGTAGGCTCGGTGCTTTCCTCACTGGCAAGCACCTCCTCGTAGAGTTTTTCGCCGGGGCGCAAGCCTGTGTACACAATCTTGACATCTTTGGCGTTTGACAGTTTTATCATGCGTTTGGCGAGGTCGGCGATGCGTACCGATTTTCCCATGTCGAACACGAATATCTGTCCGCCGTGTCCATGCGTGCCGGCTTCCAACACGAGCTTGCAGGCCTCGGGGATAAGCATGAAGAATCGCGTCACGTTGGGGTCGGTCACTGTCACCGGGCCACCGTTGCGTATCTGCTTCTCGAAGATGGGAATGACGGATCCGTTGCTGCCAAGCACGTTGCCAAAGCGCGTGGTGACAAACTGGGTTGTCTGTTGGGCACCATTAAGGCTTTGGATGTAAATCTCGCACAAGCGTTTGGAGCAGCCCATGACGTTTGTGGGATTCACAGCCTTGTCGGTAGAAATCATCACAAACTTCTTCACTCCGTATTTCACGCTGAGGTCGGCAATTATCTTCGTGCCGTACACATTATTATATATGGCCTCTGAAGGAGAGTCCTCCATCATTGGCACGTGCTTGTAGGCGGCGGCGTGGAACACGTAGTCGGGGCGTTTGGTGTCGAAAATCTTTTCCATTAGCTTCTTCTGCGTGATGCTTGCCACGATGGTTTGGCAGTCGATTTCGGGGAAACACTTGTGCATCATCAGCCTGATGTCGTGTTGTGGAGTTTCGGCGGAGTCGATGAGCAC
This sequence comes from Oscillospiraceae bacterium, assembly GCA_963599465.1. Lineage (GTDB taxonomy): Bacteria > Bacteroidota > Bacteroidia > Bacteroidales > Bacteroidaceae > Prevotella. The sequence continues at coordinate 118,851 of CAVBXD010000004.1, forward strand.
CATGTGCGCGGGATTGAAAGAGGCGACTTGCCTCACTATCTCAGAGCCAATGCTTCCCGCGGAGCCCGTGATGAGGATAGTGCGGTTTTTCAGCATGGAGCCAATGGCCTCGATGTCCACTTGAATCTCGTCTCTTGGAAGAAGGTCGGAAATCTCAACCTCCCTAAGCTTGTTGGTGTCGATTTTGTTGTCTACGTTCCATTCTTCCATGTCGCTCATGACATAAATGCTGATGTCGTGACTGAGGAGCATGTCTTGAACAGCGTTGTCCTCTCGGAAATTACGTATCGCGAGAGGAGACACCAACACCGAGTCGATAGCTTTGTCCTTGATGACGTTTTCGAGATGGTTGTCGTTTAAATACACGCGCTCTCCCATTATGGTCTTGTTGCTCAACTTCTGGTCGGGAGAGATGAATCCCTTCAGGCGAAACTTCCTGCTGCTGACGTTGCTTTGAATGGATTTCGCCATCGCCATGGCACCGTAATGGGCTCCGTAGATAAGAACATTGTGCGTGGCGTTTCTGCCCAGCATCTGATCGTAGAGAACCTTGACGAGGATGCGCAGACCCCACATTAAGGCCGTGGAGACGAGAAACATTAGGAACACTTGCCTTCCTGCAAGTGGGATGAACGGAAGGCGGAGGAAAATGACCGCGTAATGAAACAGTTCGGATATGAAGCAACTGAAGGCTTGCGCATAGCAGATGCGCCGAAGGTCGTCGACGGATGAATAGCGTATTATGCCGCTGTAAGTGTGGAACGCACGGAATCCGATCAGATAGAAAATAAGATAGACGCCGATGGTCCTCGACAGAGGTATGATGTTGGCCAGTGTCACTGCCCCACGGTAGTAGAACCAGAAGATAAGGATGCCGGCGAGATAGCCAATTATGAGGTCTGCAATGAGGACACACCAATAAGGAAGTGCGCTTCGCGTGAGATACCATTTAAACAGGTTGAACTTTATCATTATCTGAGAGAGTTTTCGTAAAACAATAAGCCTGACCTACAAGCTGTTCTAACTTGCAAAGTTACTCTTTTTTCTTGACAGTCTCCATGGTAGTAGCTTGTTTTATATCAATAAAAAATATAAATGTAACAAGAGCCACTGTTTTATCGGCAATTGGTGCGTGAGATAAGACCATTTGCCTATAAAACAGTGGCTCACGAAAAACTTGATGCGGCTTACTTGAAACTTTCTACCGCGGCTTTCAGTTGCTCGTCGTTTCCGTTTTCATAGTCGGAAGGCGTGTTGTAGACCTCGATGTCTGGTTTGAGCTCCTTGTTCTCCATGTAGGTGCCATCCATCGTTTGGTTGCCCACCTGCGGAATGCCGAAGATCATACCGTTCATCATGGTCTCCCACCATACTGCCGTCATGGTGCCAGCCACCGGCGCTCCCACGAGCTTGCCTATGCCAAGCGTCTTGTAGACGGCAGGGAAACCGTGCCCGTTGCTGTAGTCGTCTTCGCAAATCATGACGCACGAGGGCTTCACCCATTTGTTCCATGGGTCGTAGCCGATGTATTTGCCATGGGCTACAAACTTGGCATATTGCTTGCCCGAGAGCAGGGTGCACAGGTCGTCGTGGAGCCATCCGCCACCGTTGTGACGCTCGTCCACTATGACGGCTTTCTTCATGCGCATGGAGTCGGAGAGCAGTTCGCTGAACACCGTGCGGAAGCTCTCGCTGTTCATGGCCTTGACGTGGACATAACCAATGGTGCCGTGCGACAAGGAGTCGACCATCTTGCGGTTGCGGTCTACCCAACGACGGTACAGCAAGTCAGACTGTGCGGAGCGGCTTATAGCCCTTATGACGACATCGAAGTGTTTTTTCTTCAATGGGTCGAACACGCTGACGCGCGTCATCTGGCCAGCCTTGCCGTCGAGCAGCGATGTGTAGTCGGAATCTTTCAATATCTTCTGTCCGTCGATGGCCTCTATGATGCATCCCTTTCTCACGCCCGTGTTGCGCACGGCGAAAGGTCCGCGGTCGATGACCTCTTCCACCTTCAGTCCGTCGCCTTCATGGTTGTTGTCGAAGAAGAGGCCCAAGGCTGCCGTCTTGAGCGTAGCGCCAGAAGGATAATAGCGCGCGCCGGTATGCGAACCGTTGAGCTCGCCAAGCATCTCGGAGAGCATGTCGCGGAAGTCGTAGTTGTTGTTTATGTATGGAAGGAACTTGGCATAAGTGTTCTTGTAGCCATCCCAGTCGACACCGTGGATATTGGCATCGTAGAACTTATCCTTCACTTGCTGCCACACGTGATTGAAGATGTAAGCACGCTCCTCGTATGGCCGGTAGTTGAAGTTGGCCTCGAAATCTATGTTCTTTTGCGAGTTTTTGGCGATGTCGATTTGCTTGATGCCGTTGTTGTAGACATAGAGGTGCTTGAAGCCCTTGTCGGCCTCAAGTCCGTAGCCCACGCTTTTCATCACTATCTCGGTCTTGTTTTCTACCAAGTCGTGTTTCCACAGGTCGTAGCCGCCCTCGAAACGTGCTTGATAATACAAGGTGTCGCCGCCGGGGGAGAGAATGGCGTCTGCCATGTGTGAGGAGTTGACCGTGAGACGAACCACACGGTCGCGGCAGTTGGCAAGGTCAAACTTCAAGGTCTTAGCCTCGTCTTTCTTATTGTCGGCTTGCTTCTTGCTTTTCTTCGACAATTTTATAAGAGGCTTTTTCTTCTTTGTGGTGTCGGCTTTTTCCTTCTTGTGAGCTTCGTCGTAGAGTGCGCGCTCTTCCTTTCCCATGCGGAAGCGCTCGTAGGCGTCGAGGTCGAAGAACATGATGTAAGCGTCGTCTTCCGAGCCCCAACTGCCGTGGCTGCGATAACCTGCACGGTCGCTCATGAAGAGCATGGCCTTGCCGCCAAGTACCCATCGGCCATTGCTGTCGTTGTAGCCGCTGTTGGTGAGGTTCGTGATTTTCTGGCTTCCGTCGGCAGGCACGAGGGCGATGTCACGATTGTTCCAACCGCCATTGCCGATATAGTTTGACAACAACCATTTGCTGTCGGGACTCCATTCAAACCATAGGTCACCATCAGAGTAGCTGTATTGGAACTTCCCGTCCATGAGTTGTCTCACGGCTTTCGTCTTCACGTCCACGGCCTTGAGCGTGCCACGATCTTCGATGAAAGCCACGGTCTTTCCGTCGGGGCTATATGCGGGTTGCATGTCTACCAACGATGACTTTACGAGTTGTTCTTCCTTGAGCTGGGTGGCATAAGTGAATTGTTTTTCGTCTTTGTTCACTATGCTTGTCTGGTAGATCTGCCATAGTCCGCCGCGCTCAGACGCATAGACAAGGCTGCGGCCGTCGGGCGAGAACTTGACATTTCGTTCCTGCTCCGGCGTGTCGGTGATTCGCTTTGTCGTGGAGTACTCGGTGGATGTGACGTAGACATCGCCGTGGACCACGAAGGCTATCTCCTTGCCCGAAGGCGAAACGGTGAACTCGGTAGCGCCACTTCGCAGCACCTGACGCTGGAGCTTGTCGGTGCCATCGTCGGCTACCATCGACAAGTTGAGCCTGACGGGTTGGCTGCCCTCTTTTAGAGTGTATATGGCACCGTCGTAGCCGTAGCACAACGTGCCATCAGTGGCACGCGTGAGGAAGCGCACGGGATTCCCCTTGTAGTGGGTGAGCTGGGTCTTGGCGGTCTCGCCAATGCGACGCTTGTAGACATTGAAAGTGCCGTCTTCCTCGCTAAGATAATAGTAGGTGTTGGCATCGCTACCCCATACCGGTGTGCGATCCTCACCGGCGAAATCGGTGAGTTTGGTGTAGTTGCCGTCCTTGAAGAGCCAGATGTCGCGACAGATGGGCGACTGGTGATGCTTGCGGAACGGGTCTTCGTAACCTTTCTTGTCGTGGTAGAGCATTGCACCGTCCTTGCCCACGCATATGTCTTCCATGGGGATGTCGGAGAAGAGCTTCATGCGACCGCCATTGGCGCTGACCTCGTAGACTTGTGGGAAGTCGGCAAAGATTATGCTCGTAGCCTTGGGCATGATGGAGGCTTTCAGCAGGATGGTGTTGTCGTTTCGCCATGCCATGGGATATTCGTCGCCGCTGTCGGTGGTGAGCCTTCGCGGTGAGCCGCCGTCCTTGTCGACAACATAGATATCCATGCTTCCTTCGCGGCTTGAGGCAAAGGCTATTTGCTTTGAGTCGGGGCTCCAGACAGGGTAGGCGTCATAAGCAGGGTTAGTGGTGATTTGGCGTGCCTGTCCGCCATTGGCAGACACTGTCCAGATGTCGCCTTTGTAGGAATACGCCACCGTCTTGCCATCGGGCGAGATGGCAGGGAAACGCATCCATAAAGGATTGGTTTGCGCCATGGCCGACACCGCAGCGAGTGGGGCGATAAAGGCTAAGAGAATTCTTTTCATTCGGTATGATATATTATTAAACTTTTCAAAGTTTGCTTTTGTCCGTATTACGATGCTTCGCTTTCGTTTACGTGTCAAGCATCATGTCTTTGCTTTATGCAAAAATACTACAATTATTCAAAAAAAACTTGATTCCTGTGGAGAAGTTTAAAAATAAAGTTTCTTTTTGTGGGTCTATGCTTATTTGTGTGGGTGTTTATTTCCACGCGCCCTGCAAAGCATTATGGTGTATGAAAGGAAAATATTTTACAAATAGTCTCGCGAGAATCGTTTTTTTCAATCATGCGGTCTCTTGGTTGAAATGAGGGTAATTCTTGGTTGCAACGGTAATATGCTAAGTATCAACGAGCTGTCGTTTTAATGACTTTGGGGTGTTGTCTTTACGCTTAAACGGCGTCGCCTTTACACTGATATCGCGTCGCCTTTACACTGAAATCGCGTCGCCTTTACACTGATATCGCGTCGTCTTTACCCTGATGTCGCATCGCCTTTACACTGATTTCGCGTCTCCTTTACACCGTAAAGGCGATGCGATATGCCTATAACGGCAAAAGCCATGGCCAAAAAACCGGCTGACCGTGTTGCCAAGAGAAACAGGCTAACCGTTTTTCCGCTCTGGATTAACCTGTTTCCAAGTGTTAAATTCTGGTAATAATATTTTACATTTCAACATTAGGGCATCATATCGTGGATTTTGCAAGATTGCCCACGCCAATCACCACAGCGCCCGAAATCATTAGGTTCTATTTTGATTCGTGTGGGTGTTTTAGGTTCACATATCACCGAGAAGATAATACAGTTGCGACGCGAGTACAAGCGCAGAGGGCAGAGGGCGAAACAGGAACGCCTGAACAGACTTGTGGAACAGTTCACGCCCGAGAAGACACCAACGAGCAAGGCGGCAAAGGCGGCTGAAATGGTAGAAGCAGCTTGGAAAAGCTGCTGAACGAATAGGGGAGTGCAAAGTCAGATTCTTCCTTTCTGTTCCAATCCTGCTCCCGTACCCTTGTATTTGCTCTTCGACACATTAAATCTATAGCGTATGGTTAGCGAAAAATCGCTTATCGAATAATCATGATGAACGATTTCTCGCATCGCGCCAGAGTACATCCTGCTATGCATGTTTCCCGTGCCCAGCAAATCATTGGCATAGAAAAACACCAACAGCTTTCCTTTAAAGAACGATTTATATATAGACAGGTTAGTGCTGAAATAGTTGCGATACATATATGAGGTCTCGTCATCGCCCTTGGTCTGCGCTATCATCATCAGGGAGATGGTGCAGAGCTTGGTATCTATCGTATTGTCAAGACGCACCGTGACTTTTGGATTGTCAAGACGGTGTCCTTCATGAGTTTCCATGTCAAACCATTGCTTGAAGAAATAGAAACTCAAGGAAGGATGCCATATTCTAAATTTAGGACTTGCGGAAAGCGATGCCCCGATACGATTATATGGTTTCCAATTCACATTTTGTATTAACGCTATATTAGGATTGTCCTTGTACGACTGGGTTAACATCACAATCGGATCAGACACATGAGTGTAAAAGCCCCCAGCCATAAGCCATTTGTAAGATACCGTATAATTAATGTTACGGCTTATCTCCGAGACGAGGAATGGGTTTCCAGACTCATAAGTATAGCGATTGTCATACGCTATGCCTGACCGCATGTCATAATATGACGGACGTTTTATCGTAGCTCCATAGCTCAATTGCATTTGGGTCTTTCCTACAGGAAAGGATAATGATAAAGAGGGAAGGAGATTCTCATATTTCTTACTTTGTTCGGGCATTCTTTTCCCTTCTTCATAATAGTTAAAATCCGTATTCTCATACCTTATTCCGGCAAGGACACTCAATTGCCCGAATTTCCGTGTAAAATCACAAAACACGGAGGCCATGCCTTCCTTGATTCTGTTATCCTGCTTGTCCAATAATCCCGTAGGCTGGACATCATACGAGCTATTGCGGTTAGTATGGGAATACTCACCTCCGAAAGAAAGCTGTCCTTTCCATAATGGCAAAGATAATGTCAGCTTGGAAGCGAAAAGCTCATTCTTGGTGTTTGTCTTTGTATGTACGGCATTGTCACGCCAATCGTCTCCTTGTTCTTGGTACCTTTCAAGGGTATTTACTTTAGAGAAATCTTTATCCCAAAGCCAATCGGTATTAAAGTTTATGTCCACGATGCCTATTTTCCCCATATAATAAGCGTTGCTACTCGCAAGGCCTGTGTTGCCTGGTTTTGTAATGTCACTTGTGGATTCTTCCGTGAGGGCATCATCTTTATACAGGTTCGTTGCCATATTGCTTGCAGCTTTATTGAGCATGCGGTTGAAGTTGAAACTCGCGCCTATGAAACCATTGTCGCTTATCTGATAGTTAATTCCAAGTCCGCAATAAAATTGCCTGTTCCTTATGCTACCCTCAATATCATTGCGTTGACGCCAATCATTGTCAACAAAGGTGTTTTGAACGAGGCCTTGCTTGTTTGAACTTTCACCGTCTTTAATTTTCAAGACGGTGAATGTCTCAAGACCTTTCTTCTGGTAGTTTATGTTCAGTTGCTCGTACCCGCCAAATCTTGAGTTCTCATCAATATTCCCATATGTCCTCGTCTCAAATCCGAATCCATCATTGGCCTTTCTTTTCGTGTTGATACGTATAACCGCCTTTACGTTTGAGGCATATTGCGCCCCCGGATTCTGTATTACCTCCACCGTACTTATTTCATCTGGGTTCAAGCGGTCCAACTCCGCATTATCCCTAACCTTTTTGCCATTAATGTAAACCACGGGTTCACCTATTCCAAAGACATTGATTTTCCCATTTTGCGTAGTGACATTGGGTATTCGGTCAAGCAAATTGTATATGTTTCCCGATTTTTCCAATATTGAGCCAGCCACGGTTGTAATAATCGCCCCGTTCTTCAACTTACTTTTTGGCAAAGACGATTTGACAATGACATCTCCTAATGTCATTGATTCCTCTTTTAAAGTGATTGTGCCAACGTCATGGCTAAGTACATTTTTATAAACCGTTTTATACCCGATGCACGTCACCTTGACAATGCCATCCTTACATGGGGCGTTTATAGAAAAGCTACCAGCTGCGTCGCTAACCACTCCTTTTATAAATGCGGAATCAGTTGATTGCAGCAAAGCCACATTTGCATACTGTATCGCATTTCCATGTTCATCAACAACCTTTCCTGTTATGTCTTGTGCCGCACAAACAATACTGAAACTTATATAAACCAAGAAAACATATAACCTTCTCATATCTCTAATATTCACTACAAAATATACCCTGTTACGGTTGATTTGGGACACCTCGGATCTGGGTAATCAGAATAACCCTTACCGTGTTGTCGATGCCTTTTATTATTCTCAGGAAGGTCTGAGTTCATGCTTGATAATTCTACTTGATATTACACTGTAGTCACCTACTCCCATTGAGCCTTTTTAATAGAAATGATGCCAACGAATATAACAGCAAGGACAATAATCGTGATGATTACCGCTCCCATACGGACAATAAACGGTGGAACCTCACCAATGACACGACGCACTTTCTCGCTTCTCCATTCAATATTATTAAATTCTTTCTGTTCCATATCAAAAGTTTCTTAGTTTCCTAATTCTAACTGATTCTTCACAAGGTTATAGTATGCCCCTCGCTTGGCTGTCAGCGATTCATGATTGCCAACCTCAACCACCTTACCATGGTCGATGACCACGATTTGGTCGGCATTCTTCACCGTACTCAGTCGATGTGCTACAATTACGACCGTCTTGCCCTTGTAAAACTTATCCAAGTTCTCTACGATGCTTCTCTCATTGTTGGCATCGAGCGAGTTGGTGGCCTCATCAAGGAAGATATAGTCCGGATTCTTATAAACCGCCCGTGCAATCAGGATACGCTGTTTCTGTCCTTGGCTCAAACCAATGCCATCACGCCCAATCTTGGTATTGAACTTCAGAGGCAACGCCATTACGTAATCCTTGATGCAAGCTATCTCGGCAGCTTTCAGCAATCGTTCCTTGTCGATGTCGCCATCGTCAACGGCTATGTTTCTTGCGATGCTCTCGGAGAAGATGACACCATCCTGCATGACCACACCACATTGCCTGCGCCACCATTTCTTGTTGAGTTTGTTGATGTCGGTACCGCCAATGTTGATTTGTCCTTCCAAGACAGGATAATAGCCAAGCATCAGACGGATGAGTGTCGTCTTGCCACTGCCCGATGCGCCCACAATGGCTGTAACGTTGCCTTGCGGGATGTGGATGTTCACATCGTCTATGGTCTTTCGCAAGGCATGCGGGTCGTACTTGAACATGATGTCCCGAATGTCCATGCCTCCGCTTTTGTCCTCGACAGATGTTAGCGATCCTTCCTTTCCGTTCTCATCATCCATCTGATGGATTTCGTTGATACGTTCTAAGCTAATCTTCACATCTTGCAGAGAATAGAAGAAACTCATCAATTGCTCCACGGGCGAGTTGAGCTGTCCGATGATGTACTGTACGGCGAGCATCATGCCGAGTGTCATTTGCCCATGTATTACGGCTGTAGCTGCCACTACCGTGATGACGATGTTCTTCACTTCGTTGATGAAGATGCTTCCAGCCTCCTGTGTCTGTTGGAGTTTGAGCGATTTCATCTGCACACCGAACAGGTCGGCTTGTGTGTCCTCCCATTCCCATCTTCTGCGCTGTTCGCAGTCCTGCAACTTGATTTCCTGCATGGAGGTGATAAACTCATAGGTTTTGTTATTATTGATGGCTTGCTGCTCGAACAGTTCGTAGTCAAGTACCTTCCTGCGCTTCAGGAACAAGGTCATCCAGCCTCCATAAAGGAAGCTTCCCAGCAGGAAGATGGCGAACACCAACTTGTTGTAGAAGAACAGCACCACCGAGAACACCGCGAAGGTGAACAGGGCAAAGGTTATGTTGAGTGTCTGCTGCGTGAGGAAGTTGTTCACACGGCTATGGTCGCTCATTCTCTGCATCAAGTCGCCCATGAGCTTCGTATCAAAGAAAGACATCGGCAACTTCAAGAGCTTGATGAAGAAGTCACTTACCAATGATATATTGATGCGCAAGGATATGTGAAGCAATAACCATCTGCGGATAAAGTCGATAGCCGTTCGACTGACAGTAAGCATTAACTGCCCCAACAGAATGAGCCAGACAAAGCCAATGTCTTGGTTCTTGATGCCGACATCCACGATGGACTGAGTTAGGAACGGCAGGACAAGCTGCAAGAGGCTTCCGACTATCAAGCCCAAGATGATTTGCCCAAAGTGCTTGCGATATTTCTTCACATACCCGAAGAGAAAGCGGAACGATCTCTTTTCTTTGATGTTTTCTTCGCCCTCCATCTTATAAGTGAAAAAAGCAGGGGTGGTTTCCAAAAACATGGCAATGCCCCTTTCCTCGCCATCGGAGTTTGTACTTATCCAATGTTTCTTGAATTCCTCAAGACAATATGTCAACAATCCCTTTGCAGGGTCTGCGACATAGAATTTCTTTCCTTTCTTAACCTTGTAAAGGACAACAAAATGATTCTGATTCCAATGAAGGATACATGGTAAAGAAATATCACTTAGAGTCGTAGTCGTAGCTTTTGCACATAAGGTATGTAGCCCGAGCGTGTTTGCTGCCTCATTGATACCTAATAGGGATACTCCTTCCGTTGTAGCAAAACAAAGTTTCGACAGAGAATCCAAAGTGTATTCTCTGCCGAAATACTTGCATATCATCTGCAAACATGCGATACCACATTGCATGGAATCATGCTGATGAACAATTGTTATTCGTCTCATGTAGCATTCTCTAATATAGAATGTGAAGTGTGACAATGGATTGCATAAAAGGTAAACCATTTATAAGCAACTTCATAATTTATCGATTTCTTCCTGTCCTGCCTTTGTGCTGTTATGCCTGTATTCCTTGACATTGAATTGGTAACGCAATGTAAGCATCACCATTCTTCTGTAATACTCATTTATTTGAGACAATTGTATATGAGGACTGTAAACTGTACTGGCGTCATTGTTTCGGTTCAACAGATCTTGCCCTTCAAGCTTTATGCTAAGCCTGTTTTTAAACAAAGACTTCGAGATGCCTACATCCAGTGCGTAAACATTTTTCAAGACATGGGCATTTTGATAATCTCCCTTGCTTTGAAAGTTGAGGTTTATGTCAAGAAGCCAACTCTTACCGAAATCTAATGTATTGGCAAAACCAGCCAAAAAAATGGGCTTGCCAAGATTAACATCTCCTATAAGTTCCTTTGAGTTTATCCATTGTTTCTGCATAGCTAAAGTCAATTGTGGGCTATAGATACCAAATGATGGCGCTATGACAACTACTGGTGTAAGAACTTTGATTTTGGGTATGTTGCGATAAGTAGTCATTGTCACCAACTGGTCGTTTCCATAAGGATAATTGAAATAGATAATCGCATCATTGGTATAGGTGTAGTCTAATTGAAATTGCAGAAATTTCCAACCTGCGGATATGACAGCGTCATGAATGGTCGTGTTTTTCAATTGAGGATTTCCTGTTTGCAACGAGTACATGCTGGCATAGAACACGTCATTGCTGAGTTGGCTATATTCTGGGCGTCCTGTTTTGGAACTATACGAGGCAAGTAGGCTAACCGAGCCGATTTGAGTCGAGAAACTCACGGTCGGAAAGTAATTGTTGTATGTTTTCTTTATCTCTTCATCCCCTGTATATTTGTAATCAAAATGCTCATACCTTATGCCTGCTGTTAAATTGCCAAAGGGTAAGTCGAGATTGTAATTGCCAAAGACAGAGACATATTTCTTGTCAAAATGGCTATCTGACGAACTTACATAATTATTATCACTGTAAAAGTCGTCATCTCTTAAAGTATACGACTCTTCCGTTCCCAAGTCTAAAGAACCATGCCAAACTGGTATGTTTGCGGAAAAACTAAATGCCAAGAGACTGTTTTTAACTGTGTTTTGCGTCTTCAGATCTCGTTCCCCCTCCATAGATGAACTCTCTTTTATTGCATTTGACTCATCATGTCCATTATGAAGATACGTGAAGTTGGCTTCAAGCCCCGTCTTGCCTATTTTGCCGTCAAAATAAGCATTTAGGGTGTGAGCTGTCTTGTGCTGGTTTTGGAGTCAGTATTGTTAGTTAAATGGTCGTACAACTTGCCGTCTATTTTCAGAGCATTGTCAAGACGTGTGCTTGAATTGTCATGCATTGGCACATACAAGGTATAACCTATACCAATACGGTTGCTGTCATTGATTTCGTAATTGGAACCAAAGTTGAAATGAAAATTCCTGCTTTTGGTAACATCATTCATGACACTAGATTCTTCAGAAAGACCATTTGCCTGTCCGATTAAGTCTTGAGTAGCAAACTGTGTTGTACTTTCCATGTTATGCCACAACGAGCCATAGATATCCAGTTTGCCGTTTCTTTTGTCAATAGATACCGATTCGGATGTATAGTACCTGTCTTTTCGCCCCAAGCCATCTTTTGTCATCGCGTCAACGCTAAGGGAATTGTTTTGACGATGTATAGTCTTGATCTTTATTACAGACTTTACGGAAGCATCATACTTGGAACTTGGATTTGTTATCACCTCTATATCGCTGATATCATCAGATTTCAATTCCCTAAGCTCATCTTGGTTGCGCATTTCTTTACCGTCAATGTAGACAATTGGCGTTCCCTTGCCAAAAACTACAAAACCTTCAATGGTGTTTCTTAGCAAGGGAATGTGTTGCAGAACATCTTCTGCTGAGCCAAGCTTGCCTAACGCAGTACCTTGAATGTTTGCTACAATGCCCTCTTTTGACATCTTGATTTTTGGGCGGGAGGCTATTATGGTAACACCTTTCAAACTCAAGATGTCATCCTCAAGCTTGATGTTTAAAGAGTTAGTTGTGTTGCAAACAATCTCTTTTGGCTTATAGCCGATATATTCTGCCTTAATGCTCACAGGGAGTTGTTTTACTATGACATGAATTATTCCTGTACTATCCGCCACGGCATATTTCAAGGCAGTAGTGTCATTCCTTGGGAAATATGCTATCTGTGCGTATGGTAGGGGCGAACCTGCAGAGTCCGTGATTTTTATGTTCATCTCTGTCTGTGCAAATAAGCCATACGAGCAGAGAAAAAACATGACAAACAATACGATTCTTTCTACTTTCATAGTTATACCTCCTAATTTAATTCATTAAACAAGAATTCTTTAGCATATCTTAGTTTGGCTTTGCTGTCTTGGTGCAACGGGCAATCACTGTTGTCTGCTTCGAGTATTTTTTGTGAGCATCCTCCTATACAAATTGGTAATAGTTTGCAAATTCTGCATGCAGAGTTATTAAGAGGAGTAACATTCTCTCGTAATGTGTGGCGCATGTTCCATTTTAAGTTCCCATCGGGGATTAAATATCCTTCAGATGTTTCGGTTTTGAAATCCCTTGCCGTACATTTTCCAATTCATTTGTATTATCACTAACATAGATGCCTTTGTCAACTAAAATCTTCTTAATCCTGTTATCTAAATCATCAAATTTTGAATCGTCACTTAGCCCCCACGTAGAAATGTCTGTTCTGAAAATGGCAAGTGCTTTATTTTGCAGGGTATTAAAAATTATGGTTTTATCCTGATAAGGAATTAAAATGTTGTAAAGACTTCTTTTCATGATTATATACTTTAATAATAGGACTTCCCATGACTGAGTATTTGCTCACATCTGGAAAGTCCCAAATTCAGTAAGGCTATGAATTTTAGAAAGTGCTTTGCTCTTATAAAAGAATACTATTTAATGTTTCTTTATATAGAGTCGTACTAACTTAACAAAGTTTACTTTTGATTTGGTTGCTTTACAACGCATTTGTAGAAGTTGACTACTACGTCACCACCTGTCTCCTGCATAGTGTTACAATTCAAATCAAGTGATAAAAAACCGCCTTTGATTTCTCCTTCAGCTTTCAAGTCTAAAGGTTTAAGACTTGAGAGTTGGTCACGAAAATTCTTTCTTTTCATAAAAGATAAAATTTAATTGTGCCTACTCATTTCCAGCTTTTTGGCTTCTGCATCCCTTTTTTCAGTTTGGTCTGAATTAAAAAGTCGACTTGTTAATAACAGTTGCAAAGTTATATGGTTTGAGAAGAATTCTATAATTTATTGCAAACTATTTAAAAGGAAATTGTGTAAATATTGTTATAAAGTTAAACGCCTGTTAATTTTGCTATAGAAGTTATAGACAACAGTCATGTGCCATGAATGCCGTGAGGTCTGCCTTGATGCGTTTATATGGTTCTGATGAGGTAAAGGCAGTGTTTTTTTTCAGCATTGAGATGACCGTCTCCACGGAGCTGTTGTAGCATGACAGCTCGTTGCGCCTTTGCGTGTCGTGGATGCTTTGCCTTGTTATCTCTGCTTGGCGCTGTCTGATGAGTTTGTCGCACACACGGTTCAGCATGGGCACCACCACTTTGTCGAACAGGTGATGCCCTTGGATGTAGAGATATGTTGTTTCTGGTGTCACGCCGAGCCTTCGCAGGTCGTCCTCAAGTTGGTGGTAGCTATCCGCGGCATTAGGATTGGTTTTCTTGAATTGCTCGCAATGGCGCCTCACCTTACTGTTTACCAAGGATATTATGCGCTTGGCATCGTTCATGTTGAAGTTTGCGGAATCTATGATATGAAGAAAGTCGCTCATGGTGAACTCACTGTGACGGCTTGCGCGGTAATACCATATGTTCCAAACAAAAAGGGGATAGATGGCGCGTGAGAAGTCCTCAAGATATTGTTGCAAGTCGAAGATGTTGTGATCGTTGAGGGTCACCGCCACGCACACGTCGTGGAGTGAAGGCGCGTAGCATTGGAGGTTTTCTATGGAGTAGGCGTAGGTGTGGAAGATGAAAGGGCTTGCGAGAATCTTTCTCGATGTCTCTGTGCCCCCTTGCAGGAGGTAGTCGTAGTCGGCATCCACACAGGCTATGAGCCACTGACCTGTCTTGCCTCGTAGAGTGCTCATAAGGGCAGCCTTTTTGCCACGCTCCAAATTGTTCTCGCGTGTAGGCAGCATGATTTCGAAGTATATCTTGTCGGTCTCAAACTGGCTCAAAATGCTTCTCCAGAAAAACACGTCATCGTAGCTTTCCACGTAAGCCACGATTTTCCTTCTCTGCAGGCGTGAGTTCAGACAGTTTGCCGCTTGCAGATAAGAAGATGTGAGGTTGTCCTGAAGCCGTTTCATGGTGTTCAGATTGTAATGTCGGACACTTCTGTCACCTTGTCCATCCATCCGTTCATGATGACGGCAGGTGAGTGGGTGGTGAGGATGATTTGCACGTTGGGGTTCAAGTCTATAATGAGGTCGATGAGTTTCTTTTGCCATTCTATGTGGAGGCTCACCTCTGGCTCGTCCATGAAGAGCACGAAAGGCTTTTGGTCTTCCACGAGCACGGTGAGCAGTATGGCGAGGATTTGCTTCTCGCCACTCGACAATTGGTATGGTACCAATGTCTCGCCCATCTGCGAGAAACTTATCTCGTTGTCGGTGCGCACTATTTTCTTGCCTGTGTCGGCGAAGAGAGAGTCGATGAAGTCTTGGAATTTCTTCTTAGGTTCAGACAGTTTTTGCGCCTCTTCCCCAGCCGTGGCACCGCCTCTTTGCAGCACCTCAATCATGCGGTTGCCGATGTTGACCTGGTAGTCGAGATACTTGCGTTGGAGTTTGTAGAGTTGCCAGTCGAGCTCTGTGGCAAGCGAGATGTTCATCTGCGACACCACTTCGGCATTGATGAGCGGGCGATCAAATGACCTGATGATGTCGTAGCGTATCCAGTTGGCATCTTCGGGGCTCACCTTGAGATGCACGCCTTTCAACAAGTGGGAATGAAACTCGCCACCGGCGGCAAGGCCTTTTACCACCTTGTTGATTATGGTCGACTTGCCTACGCCGTTGACACCGCTGAGGATGTTTACACGGCGATCAAGGTTCCAGAGTATGTGCTTGTGTCCGCTCCAAAGCGCGTCAATCTCTATCTGGGTGATATAATCAGCATATTTTTGCATGGTGACGGCATTAACGTTGTCTTGGTGTATTTAGTTTTATAGCGCAAAAATAATAAAAAAACAACAATGTGTGTTTTTTATGGGCACTATATTTAGCTAACTTTGCATAGTTTTTTGGTTTTTATTTTTTATACAACACGAAAAAGCCACGTCAACAATCATTGACGTGGCTTTTTTGATTATAATAGTGTCTCTTTGTTTTACTCTGTCACAAAGTTCTTAAGGTCGTCAGCGTTGAAGTTCATGACGTATGCGTGTGAGCCTACGCACTCCTCTTCTGCCATGCGCACGAAGACGTTGGCGCTCTTCTCGAACTCCTCGGGATCCTTTGTGGCATCCTGAAGCAGGAGCAGGGAAAGGATAATGTCGCCAGTCATGTTGTAGAGGCGACGACCAAGGAAGTCGTGCTCAGCCTGATTGTTGTCGGCCTTGACCTTGTCCACAGCCTCAGCATAAAGGTCTACGCACTTGGCAATGCGGTTGAGGAGAGGCTTGACTGCCTCTGACACTTCCTCAAGGAGCATTTCTTTCATGATGTTGAGGTAGGTGCCATTGGTGATGTAGCGGATAGCCGCTACGACCTGCAATTGTGTCGTACCCTCGTAGATAGAGAAGATGCGGGCATCGCGCAACAGGCGTTGAGCCTTGTACTCCATGATGAAACCTGAGCCACCATGCACGCTCACGCAGTCGTATGCTGATTGGTTGGCAAACTCAGAAGTCATACCCTTGCCCAGTGGTGTGAAGGCATCTGCCAAACGGCTGTATGTCTTCATCTCCTTGCGCTCTTCTGCGGTGAGCTTGCGCTCGCGAGAGATGTCCTCAAGAGTCTTGTAGATGTCTACGTAGCGTGAAGTCTGGTAGAGTATTGCACGGCTCGCGTCGAGTTTTGCCTTTGTGCGAGAGAGCATGTCGTAGACGGCAGGGAAATTGATGATGGCCTCGCCAAACTGCTTACGGTCACGAGCGTAGCTCACAGCCTGGTCGTAAGCTTCCTGCTGCAGACCGACGCTCTGTGCGGCGATGCCAAGACGGGCGCCGTTCATCAGGCTCATCACATATTTTATCAGACCGAGGCGGCGGTCGCCGCAAAGCTCAGCCTTGGCGTTCTTGTAGACGAGCTCGCAGGTTGGTGAACCGTGGATTCCGAGCTTTTTCTCAATGTGGCGCACGTCCACGCCGCCGTCGCGCTTGTCGTAGATGAACATGGAGAGTCCGCGACCGTCACGGGTACCCTCCTCGGAACGTGCGAGCACAAGGTGGATGTCGGAGTCGCCATTGGTGATGAAACGCTTCACGCCATTGAGTCTCCATGTGCCATCTGTGTCCTGTGTGGCCTTGAGCATGACGTGCTGAAGGTCTGAACCGGCGTCGGGCTCGGTGAGGTCCATCGACATTGTCTCACCAGCGCAAATGCGTGGGATATACTTGGCCTGCTGCTCAGGAGAACCAAACTCGTAGAGAGTGTCTATGCAGCTTTGGAGCGACCAAACGTTCTGGAAGCCGCTGTCGGCAGCCGAAACGAGCTCGGAGAGCATAGAGAACACTGTCATGGGGAGGTTCAGTCCACCGAAGCGGCGTGGCATGGTGATGCCCCACAAACCTGCCTTGCGTGTGGCGTCGAGGTTCTCGTATGTCTTTGAGGCATAAATCATGCGGTTGTTCTCAAGGTGTGGACCCTCAAGGTCAACGCTCTCAGAGTTGGGCTCGATAATGTTCTTTGCCACCTCGTCGGTGATTTCGACGATGCGTTTGTAGTTCTCGATGGCATCATCGTAAGAGACGGGAGCGTAGTCGAACTTGTCCTTATCGGCGAAGTCGCGCTCTTTAAGCTCGACAATGCGCTTCATCAGAGGTGAGTCGAGATAATATTGTAGTTTTTTTGCGTCTGTCATTGTTGTGCGTTATTCTCGATTCTTATTTATTGTTCTGCTTGTAATATTTGATGAGTTTCGGAACGACCTCCTCCACGGTGCCTGTGATGATATAGTCGGCTATCTGGTTGATAGGAGCCTCCGGGTCGCTATTGACAGATATGATGATGCCAGAATCTTGCATGCCGGCTATGTGCTGAATCTGTCCGCTGATACCACAAGCGATGTATACCTTAGGATGCACGGTCACACCGGTCTGGCCAACCTGCCTGTCGTGGTCTACCCATCCAGCGTCCACTGCGGCACGGCTTGCGCCTACCTCACCGTGGAGCTCCTTGGCAAGCTGGAAGAGCATGTCGAAGCCTTCCTTTGATCCTACGCCATAGCCACCTGCCACGACGATAGGCGCGCTCTTGAGGTTGTTCTTGGCAGCCTCGACATGGCGGTCGATCACTTGAACGGCGTATGACAATGGGTTGACATAGTTCTTTGGATCTGGATAAACGACCTCGCCTTTGGCCTTGCCCTCATAGAGAGCTTTCTGCATGACGCCTGAACGTACGGTAGCCATCTGTGGACGATGCTCAGGGTTGACAATGGTGGCAACGATGTTACCACCGAAAGCGGGGCGAATCTGGTAAAGCAGGTTGTCATAATGCTTGCCCGACTTCTTGTCGTCGTATTCGCCAATCTCAAGCTGTGTGCAGTCGGCTGTGAGGCCGGATGTCAATGATGACGACACCCTTGGACCAAGGTCACGTCCTATGACGGTTGCTCCCATGAGGGCAATCTGTGGCTGCTCCTCCTTGAAGAGGTTGACCACGATGTCGGTATGGGGAGCTGACGTGTAAGGGAAAAGGCCTTCGCCGTCGAAGACGAACAGCTTGTCAACGCCATAAGGAAGTATTTGGTCTTCCACCTTACCCTTGATGCCTGTGCCTGCCACGATGGCGTTGAGCTCCACGCCGAGAGTGTCGGCAAGCTTGCGGCCTTTGGTGAGCAGTTCTTGTGACACCTCCTGTACGGTAGTGCCTTCTATCTCGCAATATACAAATACGTTATTCATTGTCTTAACTACTTATCCAATTATGCTCTCGTCTAACAGTTCTTTTACAAGTCCCTCCACATCCTCGTCGGAAGCGGTGAGTCTCTTGCTCTCCTTTGCCTGGAAGACAATGTTCTTCACGGCTTTCACCTTCGTGGGCGAGCCAGCCAGACCACACTGGTCGTAGTCGGCTCCGCAGTCGGCGATGCTCCACTGGCCGAGCGTGAGATATGGGCGTGCCTCGTAAAGTGAAGCCCAAGGCTCGTCGCCCTTGCGCTCCATGGGGCAAGAGGCGTATTTGTATTTCATCACGAGCTTAGCGTTGCATGGACGTGCAGGAGCTGCACTACCGTTGACGGTTATCATCACTGGCAACGGAGCGACAACGGTCTCCACGCCGCCATCAATATGGCGCACGATTGTAGCCTTGCCGTCTTTCACCTCTTTAATCTCCTCAGCGTAAGTCACCTGGTTGAGCCCGAGCTTCTGCGCTACCTGTGGACCCACCTGTGCCGTGTCACCGTCGATAGCCTGACGGCCACCGATGACAAGATCGACGTGGAACACGTCCTTGTCTATTTTCTCAATGGCTTTTGAGAGGAAATAAGCGGTTGCGAGTGTATCGGCACCAGCACTCTTGCGGTCGGTGAGGAGCCAGCCAGCGTCAGCGCCACGGTAGAGGCTCTCGCGCAGAATCTCTCCAGCGCGAGGAGGGCCCATAGTCACAACACCGACGTGTACGTTCTCTGGATCCAAATCTTTAAGGCGAAGAGCCTGTTCCAGCGCGTTGAGATCTTCGGGGTTAAAGATGGCAGGAAGCGCGGCACGGTTCACTGTGCCCTCGGCTGTCATTGCGTCTTTGCCCACATTGCGCGTGTCGGGTACTTGCTTGGCAAGCACTACAATGTTTAATTTCATGTATTCTTAAAATATATAATTATGTAATCTTCTTGAAGTTACGTATGAAATATTGGGACAAAATTACAATAAATTTGACTCCCTACCAAAGAAATAGCACGAAATCAGCCGTTTTTCGCACATTCCATGTGGTTTTGTGCATTTTTAAAAGCGGCTAAATGTCTTTTCAAGAATTTATTTGTGTCTTTGGCCAATTCACGAGAAACAATTTTTCCTTGGCACGGGTGAAGGCGGTGTATAGCCAATGGATATAGTCTGGAGTGAGCATCTCGTCGGTCATGTACCCTTGGTCGAGATAAACGTGCTGCCATTGTCCGCCTTGCGCCTTATGGCATGTGACGGCGTATGCGAACTTCACTTGTATGGCATTGAAATACTTGTCTTTCCTCAATGCCTTCATGCGGTCGGCCTTGATGGGTATGTCTGCGTAGTCCTCCATCACCGCGTCAAACAGTTTCTCGTTTTGCTCCCTTGTCAGTGCGGGAGCCTCGCTTGTGAGTGTGTCAAGGAGGATGGTGGTGTCGAGCTCAATGTTGTTGAAGTCCGGGAATTGCAATGTGGCATCGGCGAAATGGAAGCCATAAAGCTCTATGAAATTGCGTACGCGGCGTACTACGCAACGGTCGCCATTGGCTACGAAAGTCTCTTTTGGCTCTGTGTCATTATTTATGTCTCCGTTGGCGATATACTTGTTTTTCACCACCATCAACATGTCTCCAGGACATATTGCCTCCTCCCTGTCGAGAATGGAGTTCCTTATACCATTATTATATATGTTGGCCCTTTTGTTTGATCGCGTTATAACTATTGTCTCGTCAGTCCCCATCTTGTCGTAGCTTGAGGCGAGACTTTCAATCAATTCGCTGCCTGGCACGACTGTGATGTCGGAGAAACCGTCAAAGTGGATTTTTGGCAAGCGAGTCATCTCGCTATGGGTAATCATGCGCCTTATCAGCGTGGCGTTGAACAATATGCCGGAGTGCTGTCCTTGCCTGAGAACCTCGTCGAGGTCGCATTGGTATACGTTCAGGCCATAACTTTCGAGTTCTTGTGGTGACAATGCGGGAGCCTCTTCCTCGCCCACGGGCGGCAACTGTGCCTTGTCGCCTATGAGCATGAGCCGACAATTGTTGCCATTGTAAACGAAGCGCATAAGGTCGTAGAGCACGCTGCCAGAGCCGAATCCGCTTTCCCCTGCACTGCCGTTGCCTATCATGGACGCTTCGTCAACCACGAACAAGGTGTTTTTGTGTACGTTGAAGTTGAGGTCGAAGCTGCCGCCAGTCCCCGTGAAACTCTTTTCACGGTAAATGGCGCGGTGGATAGTTGAGGCTTGCATGCCGCTGCTTATCGAGAAAACTTTGGCGGCGCGCCCCGTAGGGGCCATGAGCACGAGACGCTGACCTAGCGAATGGAGCGTATATACTATGGCTGCGGCAAGCGAGGTCTTGCCCGTGCCCGCCGAGCCTCTCATCACCATCACTGCCTCTTGGCGGCGGTCGGCAAGAAAGCGTGAGAAAACGGTAAGGGCGTTGTACTGGTCTTGTGTCGGGGAAAACCCGAAATTACAAATGATGCGCTCTACCAGTTCAAACGTCTTCATCTGAACAATGAGAAGTTTACGCTGCCATAGCTTCTGTGCTCCACGAAATGCGGCTCCTCGGAGAAATCATAGGTCTTCCCGTGTTCCAGCACGAAGATGCCATTCGGTTTTAATAGCTCGTGTTCGAATATAAGGCTTGGTATGCTGGCGAGATTGTCCAATGCGTATGGAGGGTCGGCGAAGATGAAGTCGAACGTCTCGTGGCATTTCTTCAGGAAGCGGAAGACGTCTCCTCGTATCAAGATGTTGTCAGTGGCGCCAATCTTCTTCATGCATTGTGATATAAAGGCGGCATGCTCCCTGTCAGCCTCCACGCTTATCACCGGGGCGCAACCTCTCGACAGCATTTCGAGTGAGATGCTTCCTGTGCCAGCGAAGAGATCCAAGGACGATGAGCCGTCAAAGTCAAGATAACCGTTGAGCACGTTGAAGATGTTTTCTTTAGCGAAGTCAGTGGTAGGTCTTGCCTTGAACGTGCGTGGGATGTCGAAATGGCGTCCCTTATATTTTCCTGTTATTATTCTCATGCGAGTAAAGATGTTATCATGTCAAACGTAATGCCTTTTTCCTGTGTCAACGGCGCGTTGTTGAAACTTGCCGTTGAGCTGACGACCGCTACCATCTGGATGTATGCGCGCAGTTTTTTGAGCAGTTCTTCCTTCTCGGGTATCTCGCCCCCAAGAAACAGTTCATCGTGCATTTGGTCTAAGGCGAGTTGTTTCCAGACGAAGAGCGTGAAGTAGACCGCGTCCTTGATGGAGTGGGCTTGATAGCGGTTATAGAAAATGAAATGGTTGCGCTCGAAACTGAATATTTCCAATTCGTTGTCGTGGAAATAGGCATACAGTTTTCGTCTGTTGCCAAGGAAATGCCTCCGGTGCAGATAGTCCCATACGGGTTGCATAAGATGGATATACCTTGTGTCGTTGTAATGGTCTTCCACTACGAGCTTTAGGTCGCGGTTCAGCGCGAAAACGGCAACTGCGTTCAAGTCGGGAAGTATGTTGCCGATGATGACGCTGCCCTCGGTGGAGGGAAAGGAATGCTTGTAGAGTGCTTCCTTGTCGTTCTCTTTGTATTCGTCAAGGGGTATCAAGAGCACGGGTGAGTCAACCAGCACCTTGCTCCTTTCGATGGCTGTGTCTTTCAACATCTCCACGGTCTTGAAAGCGTCCCTGAGTTGTGCGGCGACGGATATGCCGCTTTTCGAGGGGTATCTGTAAAAGTCCACTTGCGTGCGGTCCGTATCCTTGGGAAGTGCGAAGGCGAGAGAGCCTGTGGTCACCCTTAATGTCATTCTGTTCTGCATGGTCTTTTCGATATTCATGTTGTTAGCGTGGCAGGGTGAGACTTTTACCAGTTGCCCACGTTATCGTTTGGTGTCTCAATGTCGCCAATTTTCAGGCCGGGGAATCTTCCGTTGGCATTGGCTTCCGCTGTGAGCTCTTCTACGATTGACTTGTCTAACCCGTCTAAGTATTGTTTGTATGTCGCGCCACATTCCATCACGGGTATGGCTTTCCCGCTCTTCCCCGGGAGGGTGGTAGCGGTGAGCGAGAACCGCTGGCCTTCCACGCCCGGGATGTCACAGAGTGAGTCGGCGAGAAGACCACTCCGTGCGAGCTCCTTGAAGCTTGAGGCGTAAACGCCATGCTTTGCCCGGTATTTCTCTTCGGCGGTGCGAATGGTCATCAGCCTTTCCTTCACGGCGTTCTCGCGTTTTGTCTTTTGTTTCTCAAAATATATGGGAGAGCCGATGCTCATAAGGCAAAGGAGGACTAACAGGAAGACACATCCGGCGAGACAACATGTTTTGTTGACTTTTAATCTCATTTTTCTTTCCTCTACGTGTAAGATGAACAGCTTTGGTGCAAAGTTACGAAAAAAATCACAAGAGCGGACTCAAAAGTCTTATTAAGCTCGTCCAAAGCCTTTTCCTGAACGAGAACTGCGTGCGCGCTGCCATTTCGCTGTAGGTTGAGCTAAGGGCTTGGTCGTTGAGAAATATTTTCTTCATGCGCATTGCCACGCTCTCGTCGTAGAAGAAGATGTTGGCTTCGAAGTCGTGCTCAAAACTGCGGAAGTCTATGTTTGTGCTTCCGCAAGTGCAGATGCTGTTGTCGCTTACAAGAAATTTGGAGTGGTTGAACCCTGCTTGGTAGAAATAAACCTTCACGCCTGCCTCCTCCACTTCGTTGATATAGCTTGTGCTTGCCCATTCCACAATCTTGGAGTCGCTGTGCATGGGCACGATCAGCCTCACGTCCACTCCCGCCAACGCTGCGGTGCGCATGGCGAAAAGCACGGGTTCCGTAGGCAGGAAGTAAGGGGTTTCCATATAGACATAGTGCTTTGCCTCAAGCAATATGCGCACATAGCCCTGCATGATGTCGGGCCAATGGGTTATAGGACTGCTTGTCACCACCTGTGCGAGGCAGTTGTTGTCGATGGAAGGGTCGAGTGGGGGATAGTAGCTTTTGTTTGTGATGAGCGTGCGGTCAACGAAATACCAATCCACGAGAAACGCCCGTTGCAATCCATAAACAGCGCCGCCTCTCACTCGCATCACCGTGTCGCGCCACGGTAGCGTCCCTGTCCCCTTCACGTATCGCGTGGCTATGTTCATGCCGCCTATGAACCCCACCTGTCCGTCGATTACGATAATCTTGCGGTGGTTGCGGTAGTTGGCCTTCGACGTGAACATGGGAAACTTCACTGGCATGAAAGGGTGGATGTCGATGCCGGCATCGCGCATTCGCTCGTGAAAGGCGTTTTTCACCTTCAGGCATCCCACGTCGTCGTAAACCACTCTCACCTCTACGCCATGTTCAGCTCTCTCTATCAAGGCGTCGGCAATGAGGTTGCCAAGCTCGTCGTCCTCGAAAATGTATATGTCGATGTGTATGTGTTTCTTGGCGAGGCTAATCTCGCGTAGCAAGTTGGGGAAGAACTCATAACCCGACGTGTAAATCTTCACTTCGTTGTCCTTGAATGGCAGTGCCATGTTCTGGTTCTTGAAGAGCATCATCAGCGGCCGGTGGCATTCTGGCAGTCGGAGGTTTTTCTGTTCTATATACTCAAACATCGACCGCTTGGTGAGTTGGCTCAGCGACCTTTCTGAGATGAGCCTTTCCTTGCGGGTGTTTTGTCCGAAGAAAAAATAAAGGAGAATACCCACGAAAGGCACTGCCCAAAGCACGAGGAGCCATGCCATGGTCTTTGAAGGCTGTCGATTGTCCATCACGACCTTCAGCATCACGATGATGTCTACTGCGACATACGCGACGTAGAAAAGCCAATAGATATAATCCGTTCCTCCCATTTCAGTTTCCTATTTTATGCCTATGAGCTTGTGGGTCTGAAGGCTGAGCCTCCATTGCGGGTGCTTGGTGATATATTCCACGCAACTTTTCAGGATGGAGGCGTTTTCTTCTTCCTCACCGCAGTCAAGTGGTTGCAGATAGTAGAAGTCGGCGCTCACCCCATGCTTGTCGGGTTCGTCTTTGCCGTTGAACAGCACTTTCAGCTCATTGCAATGCCTCACTCTCACATGTTCCTTGGGCGACACCGTCAGCCAATCGAGGTTTGCCGGAGGTTCGTTGGTGCCGTTGCTCTCCATCGCCACTGTGCTGAACCCTGCGTCGTGGATTGCATCGATAAGCGCGTGGTCAACTTGCAAGGTTGGTTCCCCGCCGGTCAGCACCACCAAGGGCCTTGTTGCCGATTCAGGAACAAGGGTTGTCATACGCCTCGTAATTTCCTCGGCTGTGAGGTTTTCGAATTTTGAGAAATCGGTGTCGCAAAATGTGCATTTCAAGTTGCAACCGCTGAACCTCACGAATACGGCGGCACGTCCGGTGTTGTGCCCTTCACCTTGTAGCGAATAGAAAATGTCGTTGACGCGGTAGGTCTTATCCATCATCTATTTCTCGTAAATGGCCACGTTGCTCGATGTCTCCGCCACCTTTGCCTTGTAGCAATATGGTATCTCGTCAACAATCCACTTGGCTATGTTCTCTGCCGTTGGGTTGAAGTCGAGCACTTGGTTCAAGTCTTGATGATCGAGTTTGCCGTGTATTTTCTGCTTTATGAGCGTGAAGTCGACCACCATTCCATTGTTGTCGAGTTCCTCGGTTTTGCAGTATACCGTTATCTGCCAGTTGTGGCCGTGTATATTCTCGCATTTGCTGCCGTGGTCGAGAACGAGGTGGTGGCACGCAGAGATCTCAAGCGATTTTTCTATGTAGTACATCCTTTCTAAATTATTAATTATTAATTCTAAATTATTAATTATAATGTTATTTCTTTTTCTGTATATATGCGAGTTCGTTGAGGGCGAAGTCGCTGTTCTCCGGCTCGTTGAGCATCTTGGTGAGTATGGCTTCCGCCTCGTCGTATCTGCCGAGGTTTACGAGCAGGAATGCTTTGCGTCGCTTCATGAAATTGATGAATCTCTCAAATTGCGTCCCGTCTGACTCGTATTGGTCGTCGTCCTCGTCGTTGTCGGTGAAGTGGTTTTCATACAGGCGAGTAAGGTCGTTGAGCAAGTTGTTGATGGCATCAAGCGCCCTGTAGTCCTTCCGGTTTGTCAAGCTGTTGATATACACCTCTGTCAACTTGCCTATCTCGTTGGGCATCGTGGCCTGTATGTAGAAACAAGCCATCTCGTGTTGTCCCAAGCCCATGTAGCAGCAGGCCAGGAGATATGCGGTCTCGTTGATGGAGTCTTTGCAGGCTCGGTCGTTGTTGGCCCATCTGGTTTCCAAATCATGGTAAGCGTCGGTCAAGTGGCCCAAGGCTTCATAGAAACGCCTTTGCAAATACAGCCGCTTGCCAACGTGGAAGTTCTTGGCTGTATGAGTGTCCTGCATATTGGCGAGCATCATCTCCTCTTCGGTCATGTTGGCCTCGTCTCCATTCTTTACTTTGCTCATGGCTTCTTTCCATACATAACGGAAATGAGCCAGCCGTTCTTGCGAAGGCGTGAGGTCATAGCCGAGCAGCACGCTTGTCATCAACTTCTGCCGTTTCCAAGAGCCTTCGTCGGTATCGCCGTCAAGGGATGCAGGTGGCAGCGATAGCGTGACACGATAGTAGAGCGTATCCTTGGTGTGCCCTTCCGCCTCAAAGTCTATCATCATGTGTCGTTCGCATGACAAGTCGCGGGGGTCGTAGAAGTTGAGTTTGGCAAATGCTGACTCGCATCTAAACTTCCCGTCATCTATGAGCACGGCGTTGATGCTCATGTCTAATATGTCGTTGGTGTTTGAGATTATTCGGGTGGCATCCTTTTCGGTTATGGTCAAGCTTGTCGGCACGATGTCGGCAAGCCCCATGGTAGTGGCAAGCACATGTCGCAGGCTGAAAGTCTTGCCTGCCGTCTCGTGCCATTCTGGACCTTCTGCTTGGTGTATCATCTCCTGCTCACGCATGAGCTCAAGTTCGCTGTCCGTGTCGGCGGCCTTTTTCTCTTGGTCGCTTTTCTTGTTTTTCCCTAAACTCTCAAATTTCTTTATGAAGGTGTTTTGCCAGCGGAAGGCATTGCCCAATGCTATTTGCAATGACAGTTCTGTGCCTTTTTGCGCGACAGGAATCTCGCTTATGAAATGCAGGTCGATGCTGTTGTCCTTGCTGTCTACGGTGTAGACGATGCGGCAATTTTCGGCATTGATGTTGCAGAGGTTGCAAACGGAGCGCACGTTTTCAATGCAGTCCATGTCGGCCTTGTAGAAGTAGAGATAGTTTATCGTGGCAAAAGTGTTGCCTTTTTCAACCTCAATGGAGAAGTGTCCTCCTTGGTAGACGAAGCGTGAGGAAATGGTGTCCTTGTCTTTTGTCCATTCCGCATTGACATTGAGTTGCCTCAGGGCCTTTTTTATTATTGCCTTGATGTTGCTTTCGCGTGGTGCCCCCATGACTTTTCTCAAGTCCACGAGCCTTATCACCACAAGGGCTGTCAAGGCTATGGCTATCAAAAAGAGAGAGATGTTGGTTATGATGTCGATTATTTGCATGGGCTTCTCCTTTGTAATGTGCAAAGGTAGCAAATATAGTTAATATCTCGTATGGTTTTATCTAATATTAATCAAGTGCCCTGCTTTAGGTTTTGCCGCATGTAGGCAAACCGTATCGCTCACGTTGTTAATGTGATAAGAGCTTAAATGAAAATATGGTTTCCGAGTTTTTTCGCGAGCAAGTTGCGTATTTGCTGCATGTCCTTGAATTCTTCCATCAGCTTCTTCAACTTGTTCATGTCTCCTGCCACTTTCGTCATCTGTACCTGCAATTCCTTTAAGTGCTTTTCCACGTAGGCCATGCGGAAATCGAGAAGCAGATGCTCTGTCTGCTCCCTGAGTGCATCCATCTGGTTGGCCTCTTTCTGTTTTCTTGCCTCCTCGTTTATAGGGGCATCGTCTTTTGGCTGTGTCACGTGGTATTCGTCAGCCGACAGTTTTGTGGCCACGCGGCATATGTCTATGTCGTCGTGATGAAGAAAATAAGGCTCTGCCTTCCATTGTGGTTCCGTGCTCTTCTCCGCTGCCTCATGCAAAATGCGGTTGTAGAGCTCGTTGCTGAAGTTGAGATGATCTTGCGTCAGGCTGTATTCCACCACTTGTGCTATCGTGAGGTTGTGGCATACCCCATTGTCGTCTTCCACATTATTATATATCACGCATTCACCGTGCTTGACGATGAGCCTGATGATAAGCGACGAGGCTTGCCCCTTGTCGTCTACGATATGCTCCTCGACATTCTGCTCTGTGGTTTTGGGGGCGGCAGTCGTGGTGTTTGGGCTCTTGCCCCTTATATATCCGTTCATTCTGCTGATGAGCGTGGCCTCGGCCATGCCTGTGCGTTGAGAGCAGTCGTGGATATATGTGTCGCGCAGGATGGGGTCTTGTATCATGGATATGCTCTCCACGATGGAGTTGATGCCGTCGGCGCGTTTCTTAGGGTCGGTCTCTCCCTTGAGCAGCAGTGATGTCTTAAACTGTATGAAGTCTTCTTGGTTGTCGTCGATATATTTTCTGAAATCCTCGGCGGTGTGGCTTCTCGCGAACTCGTCGGGGTCTTGGCCGTCGGGCAGGAGCAGTACCCTCAGGCTCATGCCTTCGGAAAGCAGCATGTCGGTGCCTCGCAATGCCGCGTGTATGCCCGCCGCGTCGTTGTCGTAGATGAGCGTGATGTTGGCCGTGAACCGGTGGAGCATGTGTATCTGGTGAAGGCTCAAGGCCGTGCCGGAGTTGGCCACCACGTTCTCTATCCCACACTGGTGCATGGCTATCACGTCGGCCTGCCCCTCAACCATGAACACCCTGTCTTCCTTGGCGATGGCTCGCTTGGCCTGCCAAATGCCGTAGAGCTCGTGGTCTTTGTGGAAGACCTCAGAGTCGGGCGAGTTGACATATTTCTGGTTTACGCCTTTCGTGCGCTTGTCGAGCACGCGCGCCGTAAAGCCGACAACCTTCCCGCTCACGCCTGTCCACGGAAACACCACCCTTCCGGCATATCGGTCGATAAGCTCGTTGCGGTCGGTCTTGTAGCATAGCCCCGTGGCTGTCAAGAATTCTTCTTTGTAACCTTTCTGTTTGGCGGCGGCGGCGAGCAAGAATCGGTCGGGCAGGTCGTAGCCGAGGTTGAACTTCTTTATGATGTCGTCGCGGAAGCCACGCGAGCGGAAATATTGCAAGCCTATGGCGTTGCCGTCGGGATGGTTGTGGAGAAGGTCCTCGAAATATTTCTCTGCCCATTCGTTGACAATGAACATCGATTCGCGTTTCGATTGCTGCTCCTTCTCCTCGTTGGTCAGCTCGCGCTCCCTTATCTCGATATGATATTTCTTTGCGAGCCACCTGAGTGCTTCGGGATAGGTGAGCTGCTCATGCTCCATGATGAATGTCACGGCGTTGCCGCCCTTGCCGCAACCAAAGCAATGGCATGTGCCACGGGCAGGCGAGACGTAGAACGACGGCGTTTTCTCGTTGTGGAAGGGGCACAGACCTTTATAGTTGGCACCCGACTTCTTCAGCGTGACAAACTCCGACACGACATCCACGATGTTTGCCGCGTCCTTGATCTTCTCTGTTGTCTGCCTGTCTATCATTGCCGATTGTTTTTTCTTGCCTTACTTTATCACTCTTGCGTAGTCTTTCTTGCGAGGCTTGGCTGCATGAGGTGCGCTTTCGGGATAGCCTAAGGCCAATGAACCAACGCCCATGAGACCTTCGGGCAGTCCCCAGGCTTTCATGAGGTCTTTCACCTCGGCGTATTCAACCATCTTGTCTACGCGGTTGATCCAGCATGAGCCAAGTCCGATGGAGTGGGCGGCAAGCATCATGGATCCGAGGATGAGGCTGCCGTCCTTCACGTTGTTGGCGTTGGCGGCAGGTGCGAAAACATACACATGTGTTGGCGCGCCATAGAAGGAATCTGATGTCACTCCCATTATCTCCGCGTTTATTTTCGACAGGGCGCCCCTTAGCTGCTCGTCTTGCACGGCTACGATAAACGGCTCTTGGGTGCCCATGCCGGTGGGTGCCCACGTGCCTGCTTCGAGCACGGCGTTGAGTTCTTCGTCGGTGATTTGTTCCTTCTTGAAGCGGCGAATGCTTCGACGCTCCTTGATAGCCTTTAAAACTTCGTTTTCCATAGTCATGTCATTTTTTTTATTTAATGTCCTTGACGTAAATGCGATGCCGTCTTATCTCTTCCGACTCAAGGTATTGCCATTGCGAGAGCACGCCCTTGTTGGTCTCCATCTGCGGTCCCGTCTCGGCATATTTGAAGCCGTAGCGCCTGTACCATGATATGAGGTCGTTGAAGATGATGGCGTTGGCGCCTTTCTTTCGGTATTCTGGCAGCACGCCGATGAGCAGCAAGTCAACAATCGGTGTCTTGTGCCATTTCAGCACTTTCAGCAGTTGCCACCAACCAAAAGGCAAGAGCTTGCCGTTGTGGGTGTGGCGCAAAGCCTCGGAGAAAGAGGGGAAGGAAACGCCGAAGCCCACCATCTTGTCGTCTTTCTCGGTGTCTACCACGCATGTAACGAGATTGAGGTCGGCGAGTCTTATATAATTGTTTGTTATAGTGTCGATCTGCTTCGTTGAGAGTTGCGAATACCCGTAGAGGTTGCCGTAGGTGATGTTGAGGATGTTGAAAAGCTCACGCGCCCTGCCGCCCTTGGTCATGTCGCGGGAGTTGAACTTCCGTTCCTCAAGATGATAGCGTGTCTTGATGAGTTGTGCGGTTTTGGCAAACTTCTCCGGTGTCTCTTCGGGTACCTTTATGCGATATTCCACATAGTCGTTGTCTTTCTTGAAGCCGAGGCTATCCATGTGTGTCGGGTAATAGGGGTAGTTGTAGTTGATATACATGCTCGACAGCTGGTCGAAACCATCTACCAACATGCCCTCGCGATCCATGTCCTCGAAGCCGAAAGGTCCGGCTATCTCGGTCATGCCTTTCTCTTTTCCCCATTTCTCCACGGCTTGCAGAAGGGCTTCTGTGACATGGATGTCGTCGATGAAGTCGAACCAGCCGAAACGCACCATCTTGCGTTTCCAATAATCGTTGGCGCGATGGTTTATTATGGCTGCCACCCTGCCAACGACCTTGTTGCCCTTGTAGGCAAGGAAGCATTGCGCCTCGCAAAACTCGAACGCGGGGTTGGAGCTGGGCTTCAGGGTGAGTTTCTCGGCAAGGTAGATATAAGGCACGGCATACTGGTTGCCGCGGTAAAGATCGTAGAAAAAGTCTACAAAGGCCTTGTGTTGTTTGCCGGTTACGACCTCGACTATCTTGATGTCTGAAAATGAGTTCATTGCAGCCTACTTGATAAAACCTTGTTTTTTTAGAGCGTCTTTCAACCCTTCCGACATAGCCTCGTTGTCCTTGCGGGTATATCTTAGGTCGGTGAAGACCTGTGCCAGAGTCTCCTTGTGGTTTATCTCCACGAAATGCTTGTTTTCTGCCAACGACTCCTTGTAAGCATAGAATTTGTCTATGCTCTCGGGCGTGTAGTCGTTGTATGTCTCCTCGTGAACTATTGCCTCCACGGGCAGACGGTCGCTTTGTGCTGGGTTCTCGTCGGGCCATCCAAGCGTGATGGTGGCCACGGGGAAGGTGAGCTTCGGCAGTTTAAGAGTGTCGATGATGAGTTGCGGAAGATACACCGTGGTGCCAAGGAAGCAAGTGCCCAATCCTTTTTCTTCGGCAAGGTTGCAAAAGGTCTGGCAGTAGAGCAGGGCGTCTGTTGCGGCATTGATGAAACTGAGAAAGTTGTCGTATCCCGGGTCGGCCTTGCTGTTTTCCGCCCAAAGGGTGGTGCGGCGGAAGTCGGCACAGAAAGTGAGCACTATGGGCGCACCTGTAACCATGGGCTGGTTGAAGTGGGCAGGCGCGAGTTTTTCTTTCATCTCCTTGCTACGTGTCACTACGACACTGTAGAGCTGGAGGTTGCCCATTGTCGGCGTGCGCTCGGCCTCTTGGAGCAAGCTTGTCAATAGTTGGGAAGGCACCTCACGGCAGGAATATTTCCTTATGCTCTTTCTGTTATTCAAACTATCCATAATTGCTTTTTTACTGTTCTCTTTTGAACGCATTTATGCAAAGTTATGGAAAATTATCTGAAAAATCTGTTCTTTTGTTGAGTTTTATAAAGAATGTGGAAAATAAAAGTTATTTTTGCACTTTGATAACTCATGCGAAACGAGAACAGAACAAAAACAAGCTTGCAAAAGTTTCATGGATTTACAACAAACGGATAAGGAAAACAAGGTCCAGTCGGCTGCATCGTCAGACGGTTCCATATGGGCCAATGGCGACTATGCGCGCCCACAAGTGATACAGGATCGCCCCGACGAGCTCGATTGCGACGTTGTGCGATTTCAGAATAACAAAGACAAATGGGTGGCATTCGTGGGTCTTCTCGGTGGCCGGCCTTATGAGATTTTCACCGGTCTGCAAGACGACGAAGAGGGCATAGTGCTGCCCAAGACCGTGGTGAAGGGAAAGATTATCAGGCAGACTAATCCTGACGGCTCGCATCGCTACGACTTCCAGTTTGAGAACCGCCGTGGCTACAAGACCACGGTGGAGGGCTTGTCGGGCAAGTTCAACCCTGAGTATTGGAACTATGCAAAGCTCATTTCCGGAGTGTTGCGTTATGGAATGCCTATCGACCATGTGGTGAAACTGGTAAGCTCGTTGTCGCTCAACGATGACAATATCAACACATGGAAGAATGGAGTGGTGAGGGCGTTGAAGAAATACGTGACTGAATAGAAATAGAATCATGTTTCATAAGTTGTTTCTCACGCTCTGCTCGCTGTTCCTTGCCTTGTCGGCGGTCAAGGCTGCCCCGAGACAATTCACGGTCGTCATTGATGCCGGTCACGGTGGCAACGACAGTGGTGCCAAGGGACTTATTTCATACGAGAAGAACCTCACGCTGCGCTATGCCCTCGCCGTGGGCGGCGCCATAGAGAAGAGCTTTGACGACGTGCGTGTGGTATATACCCGACGCACGGATGTGTTCTTGCCATTGCACGAGCGGGCCGACATAGCCAACCACAACAAGGCAGACCTTTTCATGTCTGTACACATCAACGCCCTAGCGGGCGGAAAGATAAGCCATGGATTCCAAAGCTATACGCTGGGCACCGGAGAACGCACGGGCACGAAAGGACTTCAGGAGAACCTTGAGGTGGCCAAGCGGGAAAACTCCGTAATATTCTTGGAGAAAGACTATAAAACCCGATATAAGGGCTTGGAGAACTCTGCCGAGGGCGATATCATGTTTGAGCTTATAGCCGACAAGAACCGTGAGCGCAGCGTGGAGTTGTCGCGCCTTTTGCAGACTGAAGTGTGTCGCGCTACGGGAAGGGAAAATGGCGGTGCCCATCAAAACAATCTTGCAGTGCTGCGTCTCACCTCGATGCCTGCGGTGTTGTTGGAGCTTGGATTCATCACCACGCCCGACGAGGAGAACTATCTGAACACCGATGCTGCTCTCGACGCTTTCACGGATGGCATTGTCAATGCTTTCAGGATTTACAAGCAACGTTATGGCTCCATGGGTGCGGAAATACCGTTTGACGACAATGCGGATAATGGTTCTTCGGCGTATATGTCGGCCAATATTGCCGCGAGCGACGATGACGCAAAGGCAGCAAGGGTCACAAGGCAGACCACGGAACGCAAGCGGGACAACAAGCAAGAACAGAAAAAACGAACAGCGCAAGAGGAACCCAAGAAGGCAGAGTACGTCAAGAAGGCCGATAAGACCAGTAAGAACGTGCCCGTGTTCAAGATTCAAATCTTTGCCGGAAAGCAGAAACTCAACGATGGCAGCCCGCTATTCAAGGGCTTGAAAGATTGCGACAGCTTCGCTGACGGCAGCATGTTGAGGTACACCTATGGCGCCTCGACCAACTACAACGAGATAAAGAAGCTCCGTGGTACCATTCTCGACAAGTTTCCCGACTGTTTCATCATTGCCGTGAAAAACGGCGAGGTCATGGATGTGAACAAGGCTATTAAAGAGTTTCTTGAAAACAAGAAAAAGAAATAAACACAAAGACATAAAACGACTAACATGAAGTTTTTTACAAAAGAAGTAAAGATTGCCACGGTAGCTATCGTGGGTGTTGTGGTGCTCTTCTTCGGGCTCCATTTCCTCAAGGGCATGCCTATATTCTCAACAGACAACGTTTATTACGCCATGTTTAAGAACGTTAATGGCCTCTCCGCGTCAAACCCCATATATGCGGATGGCTATCAGGTGGGCACGGTAAAGTCTATCATCTACGACTACCAGAAGAGCGGCAACGTGCTTGTGGAGTTTCAGGTCGACAACGACTTGCGGGTGCCAAAGGGTTCGTCGGCTGAGATAGAGAGCGACTTGATGGGCAACATCAAGATGAATATCCTGCTTGCCAACAATCCCCGCGAACGGGTTGAGCCGGGCGATACCATTAAAGGCAACGTAAACGCCGGGCTGATGGGCTCCGTGCAGCAACTCGTCCCGACCATCGCAGCCATGTTGCCAAAGGTGGACAGCATCTTGGCAAGCGTGAACATGTTGCTTGCCGACCCTGCTATCAAGGCTTCGTTGCACAACCTGGAAACAATGTCGACAAACCTCGCAGTGACCTCAGCGGGACTCAACAGTCTCGTGGCGCAGGCCAACAGCAAGGTGCCGGGACTGCTGACGAAAGCCGACTATGCCATGGGTAAGGCAGGCTCCACGCTCGACAATACCGACAAGCTCACGGCAAACCTCGCACAGCTTGATATAGCCCAGACCATGGCAAAGGTAGACCGCACCCTCGACAACGTGGAGAACATCACGCGGCAGCTCAACTCAACAAACGGAACGCTGGGCCTTCTCATGAACGACAAGGCGCTCTATAACAACCTCAATGGCACGATGCGTTCGGCCGATTCTTTGCTTATCGACCTCAAGGCGCATCCCAAACGGTATGTCCATTTTTCTTTGTTCGGGAAGAAGGACAAGTAGGACTTGTTTGAGATTTAAATTACGTTAACAAACATATCTCGGCAACCCCTAATATTATAATTCATAAGAGGTTATAAAGAAATAACTATCGGGAATGAAAGAATTGGGGGTTGCAACATATCGTTTTTTTGTGTAGCTTTGCATTTGCGTTTCGATAATGAGGCGTTTCGATGGCAGACAATCTACATCTCTGAGACAGCAAAATGACAGCAAAAATTGATTCCCGGTGGCAGAATGCCTTGAAGCTCATTCAGCAGAATGTAACCGGGCAAATATATGACACGTGGTTCAAGCCAATCGTCTTTGAGCACTTCGATGAGGCTCAAAGAATGATTCTGGTACAGGTGCCAAGCCCCTTTGTCTACGAATATCTTGAGGAGAACTTCGTGGATCTTCTTACCAAGGTGCTCTATGAGTGCTTCGGTCCCAAGATTCATTTATCCTATCGTGTCGTCGTTGACCGTGACGGCAAGGACAAGGGAGGCACGGAGACTGTTTGGTCGGAACCGGCTAATGGCGTAAAACCAAAGCCTGCTCAAAGGGCAAACCAAAGCCCGACACCGCTCGACGCGGCGCAACCTCAGGCGCTTGACCCACAGTTGAACCCGCATCTCACGTTCTCCAATTATATTGAGGGCGACAGCAACAAGTTGTCACGCTCGGTGGGATTGTCAATCGCCGAGCATCCGGGCACCATGCAGTTCAACCCAATGTTTGTCTATGGACCGTCGGGATGCGGAAAGACGCACCTTGTCAATGCCATAGGCATGCGCACCAAGGAACTTTACCCTCAGAAGCGGGTGCTTTACATCTCGGCGAGATTGTTTCAGGTGCAGTATAGCAACGCGGTGCTGCAAAACTCGGTAAACTCGTTCATAGCGTTCTATCAGACCATCGACATGCTTATAGTCGATGACATCCAGGAATGGATGGGCAAGACAGGCACGCTAAACACTTTCTTCCACATATTCAACAACCTCTTCCGCAACGGCAAGCGCATAATCCTTGCTTCAGACCGTCCGCCGGTAGACCTTAAAGACATGCCCGACCGTCTGCTCACCCGTTTCTCATGCGGATTGATAGCAGAGTTGGAAAAGCCTAATCGAAAGCTCTGCGTGGACATACTTGAGAACAAGATTAAGCGCGACGGATTGAAGATACCCCGTGATGTAATAGAGCTTATAGCTGAAACGGCAAGCGGTAGCGTACGCGACTTGCAAGGCGTCATCAATTCCTTGATGGCATATTCTATCGTTTATAATTGCAATATAGACATGCGCCTTGCCGAGAGAGTTGTGAAGCGCGCCGTGAAAATCGACGACCGTCCGCTCACGGTGGATGACATCCTTGAGAAGGTCTGTCAGCATTATAATGTCACTACCACGCAAATCAACTCCAAGAGTCGTAAGCGCAGCTATGTGGTGGCAAGGCAGGTGTCCATGTATCTCGCACAGAAATACACCAAGATGCCGGCAAGCCGTATAGGAAAGCTCGTGGGCAACCGAGACCATTCCACGGTAATCCATTCGTGTTCGCAGGTGGAGAAGCGTATGCAGGTCGACAAGGCTTTCTCGGCAGAACTTGTTAGCATTGAGACATCGTTCAAGCTGAAGAAATAGTAGGATCTGTAGGTTTTTTCGAGAAAATGAATTGATGGGGATTGATTTCAATCCCCTGTTTTTTTTGTTGCTGTCCGGTAATATTCCAAAGAACATAAATGTAAAGCCCGAAGTCCCGTAAAAACGGACTTCGGGCTTTTTCAATGAATGTGCCGACAATCCAAAATATGGTTCTATGTTGATTCATGTGGGCGTTCATATTTCACATGTTTTATTCACACGGATTTTAAAGATTTCAGACTAATTTTTATTTTTACGACAATAGAGACAATAGAGACATCTGGCTTCGCCCATAGAATCAAAATTATGGTCTGAAAAAGTTGTATCTATTGTCTCTATTGTCTCTATTGTCTCTATTGTCGTTTTTCTTATCCACCTTACAATATAAACTTATTTTGGCCACGTTTTACCTTTACGTTGAGATGGCATCGCCGTTCTAACGTAACGGCAACCCCGTTGTAACGTAACGGCATCGCCATTCTAACGTAACGGCGAATGGCCTTTTTTTGCGTTATGCTGCAAGGTGTTATGTCCTTTGCCAAATATTAATTCAAAACAGTTGGGGCTTTGACTTTTTTTGTCTATACTTGCATAATTAAATCAAATCTTTTACGTGACTTTTATCGCTAAAAAGTTTGCATTATCAATATGATTATTCGTACGCTTTGCAGCGTCAGTTCCCACCAAGCCTCTCAACGATGCTCAAATGCGTGGGGCTTTTTTGTATATATACGTTCACTCTCAAATTACGCTAATGGAAAGATTGCCTCACTTCACGAAACATTATAGGCATAGGCAGATCTGGTGGCTCTGCTGGAAAGTCGTGGGCTTGTCATTTTTGAGGAAGTCAAGGCAGTAAGGTATTTGGAGAATATCGGGTACTATCGTCTTTCGGCCTATATCTACCAATTTTTGAAAGTTCCTAAGGATTCTCACCAGTACAAAGATGCCACAATATGACATCCTCGGGAGAGCCGAGGAACGGTCTGTGAAGTTTGTTGAGGCTGACCTGAAAGGAGAAGTGGAAGCCGCCGCATGGAGACGCGCCAAGAAGATGGGGCTATCGTGACATCAATCGAAAAAAGGCCAGTAAAACGGGGAATCGTCGTTGAACCCCACCAGGAAGATCATTGGCGGGACGATAACGAAAATTGCCAGGAACGTGAATGCAGCGGTATCTATGTCGTTTGAAAGCAAGGCGATAATAAACACAAGAATGTCAAAGAAGAGAGCAAGACACAAAACGGTAGATGCGACTATTGCCCTTTTCTTGTTTCTTTCCCTTCTTTTCGCTTTCTTGTCAGTGCTTGATTCCACCTCAATCTCGCATTGGATGCACGGCGAGTCTTTGAATTTGTTTCCCTTCTCCATAGTGCAATATCTCTAATAATTGTAAGCAAAGATAGACAAAAACTCATTAAGATGGCGAAAGATATAAAGTTTAACATCAAATTAACAGTTGATGGGGAACAGGTTGTTGTGCAAGCTTCGCAAAGCGTGAAGGAGCTACAGCGCAACCTCATGGCCGCCCTGCAGCTTGGCATCTTGGGCGGCACCGTACAGCGGAGCGGATTGCGGCAGCTGTCATGCTTTAGGGCGTAGGCGATAGAAAAAACCTTGATTTGCTTTGCCGTTTCAAGCGTTTCTTTGTATCTTTGTAGTGTAATCAAGGAAAAACTACAAAGGGGAAGCCGAAAGCCTTGAAGAGAGTAGGAAAAAATGAAAACCCAAAGCCGTATGAGAACGTACATTTAGATTCGGATTTGGAAAATAGAAATCTTATCATTCACGATTATATTATATTATTCTAAATTCCCGAGGATGTAGTGAGGCTAACACCGCATTCTCCTTTGGGTTTTCATTGGCGAAATTACAATTTACTTTTCAAAACGCAAAATTTTTAACTTATGGAAACAAAAGAGGCTAAGACGTGGGGAGGCGCGAGAGCGGGCTCTGGACGTAAGAAGAAGTATGCAAAAACAATATTCTTCAGCGTAACACAGGAGGTGCTGGACATCCTTTCCAAGGTGGAGGAAAACCGCAGCGACTTCATAAACCGCTGCATCCTGTCAGCGACGCAAGAGAAAGGCATGTAAGTTGACTTGACAGTGTGAGAGACGACTGATATTTCTCATTTTCTGCCAGCACTCTTCAGCACTTTTGAAGGGGCGGACGTATGGGCGAACCTTGGCTGTAGGCATCATCGATGCGTCTGTCCTTTGTCTTGGTTCGATAGATGTTCTTCTTGCCGTTTGGCGACCCTTCATCGTGCATGCCCCTCAAGCAAGAATGGGATGCCCTTAAAACGTAAAACCCTGCAAGCCAAACGACTTGCAGGATTTCCTTGGTGACCCCGGTGGGACTCAAACCCGCGACACTCAGAACCGGAAGGATGCAAAGAAGTTTGGGGAAATGGCTTTGTGACAAACTGTTAACGTTTGTACCTCTCGTTTTTAGGGGATTACCCTAAGATTTGTACCGTTGTTTTTGTAAAATATTATGATTGAGTTTTTGGATGAATTATGCCAAAAACATGGGTCAATATAACCAATGGCTATTTAGCATAATTGTGGTTATATTTGCAAATTGTTCTCGTTCTGTTTGCATTGCAAAATCGAACGATTCGTGTTGCAAAGCTATATAAAAACATTGTACCTACAAAGGTTTCATTGTGTTTATCGTGGTTTTATAACAAATATTAACTATATAACTACAAGGGTTTAATTGTATGACAGGCAAAGAACTTAAAATAAAATTGGCAGGGTGTGGAGTGTCACAGTCTGAAATTGCAAGAAGATTACAGATGTCACAACAATCTTTTAACCAGGCTTTGGTTGTGAATGATGTTAAGTCTGGGTTGCTTGAGCGAATAGCCCAAGTTCTTAACGTGCCGGTAAGTTTTTTCTTTGGAGAAAATACTGGCAACAACGCAGTTGCGAGCGGCAACAAGTCGGTGGCGGCAATCAACAGCAGCGTGTCATCCCCTACCGCAGAAGTGCTGGAGGAGCGCGTGAAAGCATTGGAAACGCTTGTGGCTGAGAAAGAGAGGTTGATAAACATTTTAATGGAGGGGAGAAAATGAAATATTTAGGGCAAATTTTATCGGCAATAGTATACACTCCGTTGTATACTGGTATCCTGTATTTGGCAATAAATTTCGCACAGACTAAAGTTTATTTCAGTTTAAACTCTTTAAATGATTGATTATTATGAATTTAGAAGCAATTAGAAAATTTAGTGAAAAACGGGAAGGCGGGCTAAAGAAATTAGCGGCCGACATAGGTATGAGCGAACAGAATTTACATCGTTGCATCCGTAACAATAAAATTCAGGCTGCTGATCTTGAAAAAATCTCCTTATTGCTAAATGTAGACATCCGTATTTTCTTTAATGGGAATGCTCAGTCGCTCGTAAATAATTTTGTCGAGACCAGTGGGGATTTTAGCCCCGCCTCAATGAGCGGTAATGTTTCCTTATCTACAGATGCAGTATTGGCAGAGCGCGTGAAAGCGTTGGAAACACTTGTGGCTGAGAAAGAAAGGCTGATAAAACTCTATGAAAAGGTAATGCAGGAATAGCCGTCCAGACATAACCACAATTATGGAAAATACAAAATTAAACAGGGACAAAAACGTGAGGCTGGTTGAGAGGGTCATGGTGGCCCCGACGCTGGCAAGTATGCCGCATGGACTTACGGCACGGTTTGGTAAGGACGAACTGGGATGTGACGAGAACACACTGAGGAACGCGCTGGCGCGTCTGAACAAGGGCGCAGGGCAGAAAGAGTTCAGCTGTGAGGTGAGAGGCGACTGCTACGTGGTGACGAGGCTGTAAAACAAGGAGGGGATATGGAAAAGATTTTGGAAGACTACAGGAAGGAAGGCTTCACAAGGCGTGAGTGGATGGTTTACGGATGGGGCACGACGGTGGCGGTGTTTGGCCTGCTGCTGTTCGCCTCATGGGTGGAGAGCCTTTAAAACCGGAAGGGCACGGAGATGGAGACGCTGGAAGGGATGTTTCGTTTCGTGACGGACTGTTGCGCTGCGGCTGTTGAGGCTTATGCCAGGGGTGTTGACCCATCGGGCGACATGGTGAGGCGGAAAGATGCCGAAAGATACTTGGCGGCACAGGGGTTCAAGCCTGCTGTGCTCAAGGCGTGGACAGGGGCAGGGCTGCTGCATGCCATGCGTCAAGGCGCGGGGAAGAACTCGCCGATATGCTACTCTATGGCTGAGCTAAGGGCGGCTGTGGCAACGATGAGGCTGCGCGAGATGAGGCGTTGAGCGTTGGAAGGAATTTGTTTAACTAAAAAAGGGATAAGACTATGGCATATGAAATTATAGGCAGGGTTTACAGGATCGGGGCCGAGGAGCAGATAGCGACGAAAAACGGCGGCACGATGAGGAAAAGGGCGTTGACGCTGGAGCAAAGGCGTTATGACCCGTACACGGGGCAGGAATACCAAAGCAACTACCCGGAGATAGAGTTTTCGAACCAGGGCTGCGATAGCGTGGGCATGTGGGCCGTGGGCGAGATGGTGAGGGTGAGGTTTGACGTCCAGGGCACGCTCTATAAGGACAAGGCGACGGGCGAGACTCGGAACTTTACGAGGTTGCGGGGGTTCAAGGTCGAGAGGTATGTGTCGCCGACGAGACAGGAGGAGAGGCATGTGGAACAGGCAGTGCCCGCGCCGAAGGAACAAGCGGCCCCGGCATGGGACGACGAGGCACCATTCTAAACACCGATGGCCATGGAAGAGGAAAGGAAGACGCAAAGGGAGCTGATACTGGAGCACCTGAAGGCATACGGGACTATAGAGCCGATGACGGCACTCAGGGAATATGGCTGCTATCGCCTCGGGGCGAGGATAGCCGACCTGAGGGCGGAAGGCTACGACATCGCCACGGAGAGGGTGAAGGAGAAGAGCAAGCGGACAGGAAGGACGGTGCAATATGCGCTGTATAGGCTTGGAGGCGCGGCGAAGCCTAAAGAGGAAGGATAGACACTGATAGATAAGATAGACTATTAAGAGATTATGGCATATTACATGAGAAGGAACAGGGGCAGGGCGCCCACGACGAAAGCGAAGGAGGAACCGGGTGGCACAGCAAGTACGGGAGCTGAAGCCGCAAGCACGGCAAGGAAGAAAGGCGGTAGCCTGCAAGCCTCGGTGAGAAAGGCAGACAAGGCGTTTTCGAGATATGTAAGGCTGAGGGACAGCATGAAGGGCGGCGTGTGCCGATGCATTGCGTGCGGGCGCGTGAAACCGGTGGAGAAGATGGACTGCGGGCATTATTTCTCGCGTCGGCACATGGCCACAAGGTATGATGAGGACAACTGCCACGCCGAGTGCTCCTACTGCAACAGGTTCAACGCCGAGCACCTTGACGGGTACAGGGCGAACCTGATAAGGAAGATAGGTGAGCAACGGTTTGCGCTGCTGGAGCTGAGGCACGTGAAGAAGGTGGCGTGGTCGAGGTTTGAGCTTGAGGCTATGGCGGAGCACTACAAGAAGGTTGGCGACAGGCTGGCCAAGGAGAAAGGGCTTGAGCCATGAGAGACGGTCAGGAAAGAAGGTCGTTCACGTTTCGCGGCAAATGGGTTGAGGCAATGAGCGGATTACCGGAACAGGTCAGGGAAGAGGTTTGCATGGCCATAATAGAGTATGGCACCATGGGGAAACTTACGGAACTGAAAGCGATGGCAAGGCTGGCATTCAATTTCGCGAAGATGGACATGGACGAGGAGAGAAAGGCCGATGAAGTCTCGAAAGAGATGAGCAGACGGGCGCAGGCACGATGGGAAAAGGCTGATGCACGTGCATCATGCACAAGCATGGAACCCAAGGAAACACGGGCTTCCGCGGTGAATGCACAAGCATCATGCACAAGCATGGAAGCGGAATTTGCTAAAAACTCACGCACGCGCATAATAGGTAATAATAATATTATAGAAGAAGATATTAAACTAAGAGATAAAAATATAAAAGAAGAAAAGAAAGAGAAAAGAAAAGAAGAAAACGGGACGGCGCCCGGCCGTGGAACGCTGGCGGCGACGTTTGACGAAAGGAAAAAGAAGTTTTACACGTCTCTCGTGCCTTATGTCGAGATGTACGGCAAGGCCATGACAAGGGAGTTTTTCGACTATTGGGCTGAGGCCAACAGGAGCCGCACGAAGATGCGGTGGGAAACGGAGAAAACCTTCGAAGTGGCGCTGAGGCTGGCAAAATGGGCGGCGCGGGAGAGAAACACACAGAACGGCAATGGAAACACAGGGGAAACAACTACAGACAGGCGCAGGGGCACTGACGCGGTGGCTCATGCGGCAGAGGACTACAAGACGGGGTTTTAAGCTGCCCATGGAGAAGGAACAGGCGCGCGGCCTCTTGGTTGAGGCGTGCAAGGTGAAAGTGGCCGGTACGGGCATGCGGTTTGAGGCCGACGAGAGCTTCATGGCGTGCGTGGACGAGCTTGCGGGGTATCTGACGGAAGACGCGGTGGAGTTTGGCTTCATGCTGATGGGGAACGTGGGCAACGGCAAGACGACGCTGCTAAGAGCCTTCCAGATGGCTCTGAACGTGCTTGAGCTGCGCAAACCTAAGGCAGAAGGCTCGACGGAAGAACCGGGCGTGTATGGCATATGGATAGTGGACGCCAAGGAGGTGTGCGCAAGGGCACAGGAGGGCGGCCAGGCGTGGGAGCGGCTGGTAGGCTACGACATGATAGGCGTGGAAGACATGGGCAAGGAACCGGGCGAGGTGCTGAGCTACGGCAACGTGATGGCACCGATGGTGGAACTGATAGAACGACGATATGACAGAGGACTGTTCACGGCGGCAACAACCAACTTGCCTGCCACGGAGCTGAGCCGGAAATATGGCGAGAGAGTGGCCGACAGGTGCCGGGAGATGTTCAGGAGGGTTGTGTTCACGGGCGGCTCGTTTCGAGGGCGCAAGGCCATGGTCAACCCATTAGCAAAGGACTAAAAAACGGAACAGCATGAATACACTGATTTACAAGACGGGCAAGCCGATGGTGAGGGTGAGGGCCACGAGGCCTATCACCGATACCGACTACAACCGCTTCGCCGAGAGCGTGGCACAGGCTTCGAGCCTCGTGAAGCTCATCGACGGCGTGGCGAACAACGCTGCATGGGCGGCGTGCCTCGACGCTTACGAAAGCCTAAAGCCTCTCAAAAAGCGGTTCAATCGCCAGGTAAAGGGCGGAGGCACGGCTGGCGATGGATACAAGCGCGCGTTCAAGGCCCTCAAGGACTACCAGCGCAACCTCATCTACACGGAGAACAACAGGTTCTTCCACGTGGCGGACATGACGGAGAAGGCGCGGGCGTTTTATGCCGACGGCATGACGGATGAGGAGTATTACGATTTCTGGGCATCGTTCGGCTTCAAGGCTTACCAAGAGAACAGGGCGTTCCTTACGTGCCTGATAAACAAGCTAAGGCTCGTCTACGAGCGTTGGGGTGTGAAGGATGCTGAGGTGGCAGCGTGGAGCATGGGCGCGTATATGTCGCTCAGCGTGGCTACGGAATGTCACAGGGACGTGGTGAAGGCCATAGCCGCACAGTGGGGCGGCGACATTGCCGAATGGCGGAAGCTCTTCAAGGCGTTCGACCTGAGCCACGTGGAGAAATTGTGGGGCGACGCCCACAAGGACTTTTTCCCCGAGCTGGCAAAGGGGACGTTCAGTGAACAGGAGTTTGAGAATATCAAGATTTCGTTCAACCAGTGGGCGGAGAAGCTCGTAAAGGGCGAGACGCTGATAAAGAGCCGCGTGGAGACGGTAAACGACTTCGCCGACGACATCTTCCGTACCAAGGGATGTGCCATGAAAGCCATCAAGGAGCTGACGGGCTCTGAACTGAACAAGATATAAACCGTAAAAAAACAGTGGACATGAAGATAATATATAATTCCTACGGCGAGGTGCTAAACTTCGCGCGCGAGGCTATGAAAAGCCTTACATTCGGTCTTTGTCGCACGTTGTGGGTAATCGTGCTGCTGGTGGCTAATACGGCGATTTTCGCCTATCGCAAGGCCGCTACGGGCATAAAACGCTACCCTATGGTTGCGGTGGCGACACTGTTGCTTGCTCTTGTGGCCTCGAACCTCGCCAACTATGCCTCGATGAAGGCGAAGCTCACCACGGCGCAATGGAAATGCGACAGGCTGGAGATGAGGATGGACAGCGTGTATGAGGTGTTCAACATCGAGCACGATTGACAATGTATATTAACATTATCGGATAGAGATATGACGATAAAGATAGAAAAAGTTGATACACGTCTGCCGCACCTTTGGAAAGGCGTTATTGACGGCAGTAATACGACCAAGAGGTATCGCTGCAAATACAGATTCCATTGGTGGCAGAGTTGGAAATATATCCATGATCCGCAGACGAAAATGCCAATGCTATTTGAAAGTATAGAGGATGTTAACAGTAAGTTGAATGAATTAGGTTTTGAACTGGTATGGTAGACGAAA
This sequence comes from Oscillospiraceae bacterium, assembly GCA_963599465.1. Lineage (GTDB taxonomy): Bacteria > Bacteroidota > Bacteroidia > Bacteroidales > Bacteroidaceae > Prevotella. The sequence goes on from CAVBXD010000004.1 coordinate 163,430, forward strand.
GACCCATTAAAGACATCATAAGCGACGAAGTCGTAGAATACCCGGGTATGGATAAGGAGGCCCGCGAACGGGAAATCTTTAAGGCTGGCTACCGTGAAGCAATAAGAACTTTCTCGCAAAACGTGTGGAATGACAAAGAGATTGAGGCAA
>CAVBXD010000005.1:0-143647 GCA_963599465.1 Oscillospiraceae bacterium
TTTCCGAAAAGCGAGTGCAAAGGTATAGACTTTTTCAATACCCTCCAAATAATTCGAGATATTTTTTCGAAAAAATATTTATTATTGATTTAGGTCAAGAGTGAGGCTCGATAGACGGGATAGACGAGGATAGACTTTGATAGACTGAAACTGACCAAAGAACAGACTGATAATGAGGCAGTTGGGGATTGTAACGTAACGGCAACGCCGTTCTAACGTAAAGGAAATGCCATTCTAACGTAACGGCAACGCCGTTCTAACGTGGAGGAGAGACCTCGCCTCTGACTATATAATATTATAAAGATAAAAACCATAAAAGGAAAGATTCAAAAACATCTCTATATACGATAGCTTAAAGAAACGACAATAGAGACAACTGGAACAATAAAGACAATAAAGACAATAAAGACAATAAAGACAATAAAGACAATAGGGACAACAAAGACCAGGGACAACAAAGACCATAATAGAAACGAGAGGCATAACCTTGGGTCAGCAATAACAACCAAAGAAAAGAGGCTTGCCGCAAACCACGACAAGCCTCTTTCTATTTTTGACAAAACGACAAACACGGCAAACAACAGCATGAACAACTATCCTTTCACAAGAAAAAGCGTTAACTTTGCAAGCAACATCCCATACGGCAGCCAAACATTAACAACACTACGATGGAAAACATCTTTAAGATAAAGCGCGAGGAGCGTTGGCCATCTTGCTTAGCCCTCTTGTATGTGGTTCTTTGGAACGCACTGGTCATCTACAAGTATGCGGATAAGTTTTTCGCCCTGAACGACAACTATCACAAATCGTTCATGCAGTTCCACATATCCGGCTTCGACCCAATATCCTACATGGTCATCTCCAACTGGGACACCAGTTACAATATATATAGGCATCCACTGCTTGCCTTCTTCATGTTCATTCCCAACCAACTCAACCAAGCATTAATGGCACTGACGGGAACCAACTGGGCAACAATCATCATGGGGCTGATATTGACTTTCTGCGCCTTCTACAGTTTTGTTTTCCTTACAAGAATCTTTCACGAGATTGTAGGCGCAAGCCACATCGACTCATGGCTCCTTGGGGCATTAACTTTTTCTTTCGGCTATGTCATCGTTGGCATTAGCGTGCCCGACCACTTCTGCCCATCAATGTTAATGCTCATTCTTACGCTCTATCTCTCTGGAAGACACATGGGCGCGAGACGTGTGTTCACGACATGGCAGACAATAGTGCTTTTCTTTCTCACCGCCGGCATTTCGCTGAACAACGGCATAAAAGTGTTTCTCGCCAACCTGTTCGTCAACGGCAAGCGTTTTTGGCGACCAGCCAACCTTATACTCGCTATCATAGTTCCTTCCGCGTTGATATGGCTTGGCGCAAGACTCGAATGGCAGCACTTCGAGAAGCCTAAATACTTGGCAAGGATGGAGAAACGCGCAAAGATAACCAAGATACGACACGAGAAGATAGCAATGGCGGTGAGAAACGTCACACACTTGAGCGACACAGCCGCCATCAACGCTTACGTGGAAAAGGCCATAGCCAGGAGCGACGAAGCAAAGAAGAAACGGCAAGAAAAGAAAGCCGTGTATGCCCATAAGGGCAAGCCCATAAACAAAACTGAGTTCGGGCAATGGACTGACATTTCCACGCCACGTTGGGAATCAATGGTAGAAAACATATTTGGCGAACCCATACAACTTCACGACACATATCTATTGGGTGACGTGTTGAGAGATCGCCCCGTGATAGTCAACTACAAGCACACAATAAATTATATCGTAGAGGGTATGATAGCATTGCTGTTCGTAGCCGGTGTTTGGTTTGGACGAAAGTCGCGTTTCCTCTGGCTCGCCCTATCTTTCTTCGGCTTCGACTTAGTGATACATTTCGTGTTGGGATTTGGCCTCAACGAGGTATATATCATGTCGCCCCACTGGTTGTTCATCCTGACCATCCCCATGGCATACCTAATGCTCAATCGTCCACGATGGTGGTTGCGAGGCATAATGGCAGCCACAACCATATACCTTCTCGCATACAACGGAACGTTATATATCAGCTATCTGACATAACAAGAGCAAGCAAAACGCAATTGAACGAGACATGAAAGAAAACAAGACATACAACACAGGCGAGACAGAAGAAGAGCTTCGCCAAAAATACAACCCCGACGGTTCCGCACGACGACGCGCCCAGCTCCGCCTCCTCGACATGGCCGTCTACCTACAAGCCACCGCACGCGAGATTGGCGTGGCTTGCCGCCTTGACGGTGGCAACATCCTCGGAGCCTTGCGACATGGCGGTTTCATACCTTGGGACGACGACATAGATTTCGTGGTTGACCGCAAGGACTTCAAACGGCTGTGCGACTATCTCAAGACGCATCCCCATCCACAATATGTGCTTCAAGACAACGACACAGACAAGGGGTTTTACAAGGAATGGGCTGTGCTGCGTGACCTCAAGAGCCGCGAGGTAAGCCACGACGACGCGGCAAGCAAGGACCGCCGCTCGGCAGAGACGCTGACATTCCAGGGGCTTCACATAGACATCTTTCCCTACGAGGGTTACATGATTCCATGGCTTCAACGCCTGGCGGCAAAGTTGTCGGTGAACGTCAACCTCAGGTTTGCAGGCGTTCATCCACGAATGGCGCAGGCGGGCTACGACCTGTTGCACTATCTCGTGTTCCCTGTTTTCCGCACCATAGGACATGTGTTTGGCAACAAACGCAGCTACATGCACAGCTATGGGGCATGGTTCTATGAGCGTTTCGACAAGGACGTGCTCGTTCCCCACCGCGACATCACGTTTGAAGGCAAGACTTTCGAGGGGCCAGCAAACCCCGAGAAGCTATGCTCCATCATATACGGCAACTATATGGACTTGCCGCCAATAGACAAGCGAGACCGTCACAAGGTGGAGACGGTGGTGGAAGACTGAACGCGGCGTTAAACCCCAAACTGCCGGGCAGCCTCTTCTATCGTTGCCCGCATTTTTTCCTCCATTGCGCCAGCGACATGCCAGCCAAGACCACGCAAACGAGACGTGTCGAACACCGCTTTCGTGATAGGCGTGCCACCCGTCGTTGACGCATCGGGCGGAAGTTCCACCCTCACCTTCCTGCCACCAATGGCAGCAATCATGAGAGCCAACTCGCGTATCGTCTTGTTGGACGACTCGTCGGCAATGTTGTAAGCCTTTCCCGACTCTCCCTTGAGAAGGATGTAAAGCAAGGCGGAGGCACAATCGACCACATAGCACCAAGACCTGAACTTCATGCCGTCGCTCTTCATCACGATGTCCTCACCTCCAAGGACATTCCGTATGAACTCGGCATAGACACGCTTGTCGCCCTCCGTAAAATAAGGGCCATAGACATGGGATGGGCGCGCCACGCTTACGTCGATGCCATACTCGTGGGCATATGCCACGCAGAGCGTTTCCGCGGCACGTTTTGACGAAGGATAACAAGAGCGCACGCTCATTGGATCGACAAAACCACTGTAATCCTCAGTGAACGCCTTGCCATCGCCTTCTCCATAGACCTCGCCGGAGGAGACATACACAAACTTCTCCATGTTGTGACGCCTGCCACTATCGAGAAGTCGGTCAACGCCGAGGATGTTGGCACGAATGATGCCAACGGGATCGGAGACATAGAGCTGAGGCGAGGCGCCACTCGCCGCGTCGATGACGAAATGGAAGTCGGCGGCTTCCTCCCAAGGCGACGTGACATCGTGTCTTAGAAAATGGAAACGAGGGTTCGACCACCAATCTGAAAAACGGCGGCGAGCCCTTTCTTCATTGCGCCCACAGGCATAGACTTCGAAGTCTAATGGCTGGCGGCGCATGAGCACATCGACCACGGCACCACCAATCAGTCCCGTCGCGCCCACCACCAATACATTCTTGCCGCTCAGCCTTTGCCAAGGAAGAGAGCAGGATGACACTTTCAACAGGTCTTCTTGATATTTGTTCATCATTGTCTATCCATCATCCGGTTTAATTCTCGCCCCTATGTCAGGCTCATTGTTTTATCCACGACTCCGCCTCGGTGTGAATCAAGGCCTTGAAGAGCTCTATATCCTCCGTCTGGGTCAGTTTAAGACCGTTTCTCTCAGAACCCATGACCAGCCGCTGACTGTCAACGCCAAGGGCCGACATCAGCGTACACGAGGCCACCGTGTTCTCTACATGTTTAGCCTCTGCCTCGCCGTGAGCATTCAGCAAGTCGCCAAGACGATAGGTATGAGGAGTTTGCGTACGGATTAACCGCTCGCGGGGTATGGAGATATTCCTCACGCAGTCGTCTACCTTCTCCATGATAGCCTCCTTGCAAACAAGCCCCGTGACGGCATAACCATATCTGCGGCATTTCTCGATGTTCTCGGTGATGATGCGCTCACTCACCAAAGGACGCACACCGTCGTGCACAAGAATAATGTCGTCGGCAGGACGACCGGCATCACGCAATCCTTCAAGGCCATTGCGGATGGAATGCTGGTTGCTGTCGCCCCCCTCGAAGATCCATTTCAGCTTGGTGATGTTGAACTGGTTGGCGTAAGCCTGGAGAACCACCTCCCACCCTTTCAGGCAGACCACGGAGATGGCATCTACCAACGGGTGCCGCTGGAAGGCCTGCATGGTATAAATGATAACAGGGATATTGTCGATGGTCATAAACTGTTTAGGGATGTCTTGCCCCATCCTGTTGCCGACACCGCCGGCGGTAAGCAATGCTATGTTCATAGGTCTTGGTAAAATTTCTTATTGTTGTATGCAAAAATCAAGGGATAGCAGAACCCACGTATCCTTCCCATGAATCCACGGGCGCCGCCATTCCAATAAATCGTGGCACGATGACGGCAACACAACACGCACAGTCGCAACAAAGCAAGCAAGCCGGAGCTCAGCATCAAGCCGCTCATGCGATGCGCCAAAGGCTGGAAAGAGTCTGACGTGCGGTCAAAAACAAGGGAGTAGAGATGTTGCCATTCGGCACGCGACTGCATCCGTCGGTATTCATGCAGCCCCTGTGAATAAGGCACATAAGGTGCCACCCGTCCTCCTTGCCTCAACTCCTTGGCAATGGCCGACTCGGGATTGCAACGATGCAGGTTCAAAGCCTCGTCGATACGGATGATGCCACGTTTCAACTGCGCAAACACGGCAAGGCTCCAATCGTAGTGCATGAACGGCACCTTGCTTGCCAACGCCCAAAACTCGTGTGTGCGAGCGAACTCCCCACGCAACAACATGGTATGGCCAGCGAATCCGGCAAACAGAAGAGCCTCAAGACGATATTGCTGACAGACAAGGGTGGCGTGGCCGCGGTCAGCTCCACGGTCATAACAAGAGAAGCAAATGTCGTTGTCGCCTATCGCAGCCACCTGCCGACTTATTTTTTCCGGATACCACACGTCGTCCTGATCGGAGAAAGCCACGAAATCGCCTGTAGACATCATCGTTGCCGTCTCGAAATTGGCATCCAGCCCCAGGTTGTGATCATTGACAACAACCTTGACAAAGGGATAACGGGACGCGTATTCCCTGCATATCTCCACCGTGCGGTCGGTAGAGCCGTCATCCTGGATGATAAGCTCATGGATGGGATATGTTTGGGCGACAATGGAATCCAACTGCTCACGGACATACCGCTCGCCATTGAATGTGCACATCACCACCGACACCGTCTTGTTGGGATTCATAGACATTTGTTTTTCGACAAGGATAATGCAAGTTTGGAGCATAACACCAAGCGTGCTTGAACGTTATGCCAAACCGCTATTTACCTTATGCAAAGATACAAGAAAAAGCGGAAAGGCACAAGCTTTAGGCAAGGAATAGGAGAAAAAATAGTAATTTTGCAGTCCGGTACATATATGAAATACATATAGTTTTCAACAATGAAAAGAATGAGAAATCCTTTCCATATCTTCGCCATTCGCAAGGACGAGCGTTGGATGGCAATTGTGTCGACGTTCATACTGACACTGATGAACGCCATGCTGATTTACAACCACTGGCCAAAATTCCTTTTGGCGAAATGGGGCAAGATAGGCGGTTGGAGCCTGTTCAACAACCAGCTCCATTTCTCAGGCTATGACCCGTATGCTTACATGACCTTGACGAAATTCAGCGTTTATTATAACCTTGAGCGCCATCCGGTGCTGACGTTGTTTCTGTATCCATTCTCCGTGCTCAACCGTTGGATAATGGAGACATGGGATGTCAACGCCTCGATGTTCATCATGGCGGCACTCGTCATCATGGCGTCGCTCTATGCCATAATATTCATGTATAGGACGCTGCACGAGCTTATGAGCATGAAGAAGAGCGACAGCATATGGCTCACGGCATTGCTGTTCTCGTTTGCCTCCATCATGACCTCGGCAATGTCGCCCGACCACTTCATCTTCTCGTTCTCCATCCTCGTGTTCACGCTCTACGTCTTCGGCAGATACATACGCCAAGGAAAAGCCATAGCATGGTACAAACCCGCCATACTATACTATATCACTACTGGAATCACGTTGACAAACGGGGTGAAGACCCTGCTCGGAGCCTTGTTCGTGGACGGGCGAAAAGCTTTCTCGTGGAAAAACATCCTCTTGGGATTCCTTCTTCCCTCGGCCCTGCTTTTGGGAACTTACTGGGCACAAGACCAGACCATCGTGGCACAAAGAGACAACAACGCCGAGGTGATGAAGCGGAAGTTGGCAATAAAAGACCCCGCGAAATTCAGGGAAGACTCGCTCCGCAGTATAAGGAACTCCATTGAGATGACGAAAATCAACGGTAAGTCTATCAGCGACAAGCCTTTCCTGCGTTGGATCAATGCCGACGCGTCACGCGTGAACGGAATTGTGGATGGGCTGTTCGGCGAGTCGATACAGCTTCATCGCGACTATCTCTTGGGTGACGTCTTCTTGGGACGTCCCACCGAAGTGACCTACTCGTCATGGGTCAACTATGCAATAGAGGCCGTCTTCGTGATTCTGTTCTTCGGGGGCATCGTCTGCGGCTACAAGGATCGCATCTTGCAGATGCTGCTATCGTGGTTTGCCATAGACTTGACCATTCACGTAATCCTCGGCTTCGGACTAAACGAGGTGGCAATCAACGGCGGCCACTGGATGTTCATCATACCCGTGGCACTGGCATGTCTGCTAAGAAAACTCCATGGGCGAAAGGCTGAAAGTGCGAGGTACCTCATCCGTATTCTTACCGTATATTTCTGGGGATATAATGCGTACTTGATAGCGTGGTACATGCTCTGAACGCACCATGCGCCCATCTACCATTTATTCAGCCTTTAGCCAGCCGCTTCTTCAACATTCCGCCCTGCCTGAGGATTGCGCCTTGGGCACGGCAGCGGTCGAGCATACGAGCGTAGTCATCATCGGAGATGGCAGATATGCGGTCGGGCAACTCCTTGAGACTGGACACGGCGATGCCCAAACCTTCGCGCGTGACGAACTCCGCCTCGGCACTCTCCTTCCACACTATGACGGGAATGCCCATGGCGAGATACAGCGACAACTTGTGTGAGGCTATGAGACGAAGATAATCGCCAAGTTCTCCCTCGCAGGAGTCTATCGACGTTCCGTCCCACACAAGGCCCCAGCCTCCCTCGACAGATGCCGTGTGGTTGCTTTCGAAGACACCAAGGTAACGCACGTTGCCAGACACATGAAAGTTGTCGTCGGTCTTGCCGTAAAGGTTAAATGCCAAGTCCTTGAAGTCGCAAGCCGACAAAGGTGTAAAGAAAGACGACTTACGTAGATAGCCCGCAAAAACTATCTCTTTTTTGCGCCTCAGCAAGTCTTCCTTGGGGCGGAAGTCATCATCCGTATAATAATCGAAAAGCTGTATCGAGTGTGTGGGAGTGGTCACTCCGTGGTCGTGAATCCAGCGGCTCATGGCTTCGGTATGGGTCAATATCCTACGCGCCAACCTGAACACGCGGAGGTCGGGCGTGAGGTCACGGCCATTGCGCACGGTTTGGATGTCATGCACCAGGATTGTCACCTTGTTGCCAAGAAGACGTTGCAAACGGAGCACCCAAGGAAATACAACCTTGCTCGATACCGGATACTGCACGATATACTCGGAGCCTAACGGATGGCGGAGAATCATGGCAACGTTTTTCAGCAATCCCATAATGTTGGAAAGGAAAGGAACAGGATAACGCTTGCATAGAATCATCTCCACATCATAACCACAATCCGACAACGTGCGGTTCACGTCATCGCGCGCCTTGCCCAAGGCACACACCTTGGAATAGGCCTTAAACTGAATTGTCTGGTTGACAACTACTTTTTTAGCTTTCATCTTGCAAATATACTACTATATTTTGTTCCTTCAAAGGAAATATCGTACTTTTGCAATGATTTCATAGTGAAGCAATGAGCATTTGGCAAACCATCAGTACAACCCTTTTCCACATCAACCGCAAGGAGGACCTCTCTCGCTGGGAGCATCCTTACACGGGCGATTTGCCAATATACGGTGTCTATCATGTGTTCTGCGCCGAGGGCTGGGAAAGGCTTTTGCCTCTCCAGATAGGACGTCTGAAAAAGAGCGGACTCGCCGCACGAACCAAGACATTGTTCATAAGTTGCATTTACCGGCACAAAGACGATGTTGAGAAGATGAAGAAGATGCTGGCGGGCATAAACTATGAAATAGCGGCCTGCACCTCCGACGCCCAACAGTTTGAATACCCCGCCTTGGACGCGGCATACCTAAAAGCCAAAGAGGAAGACTGCCTCGTCTATTATTTCCACACCAAGGGTGTTTCGTATCACGGCCCTCAAAAGAGCGACCGCCACTGGCTCTATTTCAAGAAAAAGGTGGAAGCCTGGCGAGAGGTGATGGAATATTTCAACATCGACAAATGGACGGTCGCCGCCAACGTGTTGTCGTCTGGCTACGACACCTACGGTTGCCTGCGCTATCCTCCAAAGCCAGCCACCTTCACCATGTATGCTGGCAATTTCTGGTGGGCAAAGGCGTCATACCTGCGCACGCTAAGGCCCCTTACCCGGGAAGAACGCGAAGACCGCATGCTGGCGGAGACATGGATATTCACCGGCAAGCACCATGACTTCAGCGCCTTCGACACCCTTGCCATGCTCTATCGTACTTATCTCCCGCCCGGGATGTATGAGAACGACAAGAAACCCACCATGTGGCAACGCCTGACTTTCGTTTTGGAATTCAACTTCTCCAAGCTCCGCAAGAAAGTGTTCCACTACAACTTCATAAAACGCAACAACGCAATTTATCAAAGGTTTTCATGAGCTCACTGAAAGAAAAGACTGCCTCAGGACTCTTCTGGGCTGCCATGAACAATGGCAGCATGCAAATACTGAATGCCATAATAGGCATTTTTCTCGCACGCTTGCTCAGCCCATCCGATTATGGCTTAGTGGGCATGGTGGCCATCTTCACAGCCATAGCCAGTTGCTTGCAGGACAGTGGGTTCACATCGGCCCTCATCAACCTCAAGGCTCCAAGCCATAAGGACTACAACTCCGTGTTTTGGTTCTCAATGATAGTGGGCACGAGCCTTTATGTAATATTGTTTTTCTGCGCGCCACTGATAGCACGATTTTATCATCAGGAAAGCCTGACGTTGCTGTGCAGAGTCGTTTTCGTCTGCATTCCCTTGTCGGCCTTGGGCATAGTGCCACAGGCATACCTCACGAAGAACCTCATTGTCAAGCCCATTGCCTTACAACGCATAGTGGTGCTAACAATAAGCGGAATAGTGGGCATAACATTGGCATTCAAGGGCATGGGATATTGGGCTCTCGTGGCTCAACAACTCATTTACACTGGCATGCAAAACATCGGTAAGTATTTTCTCATGCCTTTCCGCCCCACCCTCGACATTGATTTCACGCCCGTCAAGCGCATGTTTGGCTTTAGCAGCAAGATTCTCGTCACCAACATCATATCGCAGTTGAGCCAGAACATCCTCACCGTTATTTTCGGAAGGATATTCCCCGCCAAGACGGTTGGCAATTTCACACAAGGCTGGAAATGGAACAACATGGCGTCAGGATTGGTCTCCGGCATGCTGGCACAAGTGGCACAGCCTGTGTTTGCATCCACGCAAACAGAAGCAAACCGCCAGTTGCACATTTTGCGCAAGATGACACGTTTCACGGCATTTCTCATCTTCCCCGCCATGTTTGGCTTGGCGATAATCGCCCCGGAGTTTATAGTGTTACTCATCTCCGACAAATGGATAGACAGCATCACCATTCTCCAAATCCTATGCATAAGCGGAGCTTTCATCCCCGTGTATCTCCCCATGCAGCAGCTAATCGTCAGCAAGGGGCGGTCGGATATTTTCATGTGGGTAAACATCGCACAAATAATTTTGCAGATTGCGGTGATTCTCGTCTTCGCCCGCCAGGGCATCATAGCCATGGTTACCGCCTATTCCGTTTTCATTGCCCTTTGGACGATAGCCTGGCAGTATTTCACGCGAATGATAGTAGACTATAGCTTCTTACAGCTTGTCAAAGACCTGCTGCCGTTCATGCTCGCGGCATTGGCGGCTTGTGCCATTGCATACGCTACAGCATCACTTTTAAATGGTCTGCTGGCCCGCATGATAATAAAAATCGTCGTCACCACCCTGCTCTATGTCGCCGCGATGAAGATTTCTGGCGCACAAGTAATGAAAGAGTGCGTCAACTACCTAAAGCACAAGAAAGACTGAAAGAATACAGCCTGTTTTATACAAAAAAGTCTATCCAAAACCCAGGCAATACCACTTAACAAGGTTTAACCAAAATTTCCGGACGAATAAATAATTATTCGTGGAAAATACCCTATCTTTGCGGTATCAACCAATAACTGTTAAACCATGAAAAACATTACTAACTTGTTCGTTAAAAAATCATTGGCTACCCTGCTAAGCCTGACAACCATTCTGACTGTTTTCTCGTGCTAAAATTACAAATGTGATGCCCTATCCAAAACATTTTGCATCGATAATTTCTTCATTTATAAATACTAATAAGTATGAAAAAGGTATTATTTATCTTGGTTCTTCTTTGCGTAGGCTACTCTGTCGCATTTTCACAAGAAAAGAATGGTATTTTCGTGGAGTTCTCTGGAGGGTTCTCCAACGAGAGAGACATAAAATATTATCACCACCCTGCCATTTTAACACCTGGCATAGGCTATAAGATTAACGATAAATGGGCTGTGGGAATGCGCGCGTCTTTTGAATTGGGAAATAACGGAATACAAGGGGATGAATACTATAACGAGGAGAATCGCTATTGTTTTTTCACTCCATACGCAAGGTTTTCGTTCGCAAAGGTTGGCCCCGTGAGATTTTTCACGGAAGGCGCAGTAAGCTGGGTGAAGCACTCGTATGTAAACGATTGGCAACCTCATGCCCCGTCTTGGTTCGACACCAGCGGCAATGGTTTTGAAGCTGGCATGAACATAGGCGTAAGCTGTGAGATATTCAAGCATTTGGATGTCTTCGCACGAGGCTTTTTCGTAGGCTATAGCAACACTGGCGTAACCCACGAGGGAGCCGTAGCAGGCAATGGCCGCTTTATCCTGGATGCCAACTGGCGCAGGGCGGCCATCGGACTACGGTTCGTGATTTAGACTATTTTTATACCCTCAGCGTTCGCATGGCGTTGAGCACGCACAGCACCATGACACCAACATCGCCAAATACCGCCAAAGGCATGGCAAGACCGCCAAGCACACCTGTTGCCACAAGGATGAGGATAACGACTTTCACAGCTATGGCGAATGTGGCATTTTGGCGAGCGTTGGCAATGGTGCGGCGCGCTATGCGAACTGCCGTGACTATCTTCGAGGGCTTGTCGTCCATCAGCACCACGTCGGCAGCATCGATTGCGGCATCGGCACCGAGCGCGCCCATGGCAATGCCTACGTCGGCACGGGCAAGGACAGGGGCGTCGTTGATACCATCACCCACAAAGGCGAGCGTGGAGCCTTCGGGCTTGGAACTGATAAGGCGTTCCACCCATTCCACCTTGTCTTGAGGCAAGAGCGAGGCATGAAATTCATCCAAGCCGAGGTTAGTCGCAACTTTCTCTGCCACACGCTCATGGTCGCCCGTGAGCATTACAGTCTTTTGCACACCAAGTTTCTTTAGGCCGGCAATGGCATCACGGCTGTCGGCCTTCTCCTTGTCGGCTATCACGATGTGACCAGCATACACGCCGTCCATAGCCACATGGATGACAGTGCCAGCGGTATTTTTGCATTTCCCACACTCTGTGACCTTTGCACCAGAGACCTCCATCAACTTAACGTTACCCACACAGACCGCATGGCCATTGACGGTAGCGCGAATGCCTTGACCTGCTATCTCCTCCACATTTTCCAATCGGCAACCATCGGCGAGCAACTCTCCAATATTTGTCACGTTAACATTGCCCAACGCGGAATCCTTAAACGTAGCATTGTCGAAAGCCGCGCGAAGGGCTGAAGCAATAGGATGAGTGCTGTATTCCTCGGCGTGAGCGGTGAGGTGCAAGAGGTCGTTGGCATCGATTGCCTCAGGATGGACAGCGTCAACGGCAAAGACGCCCTGCGTCAGCGTGCCAGTCTTGTCGAACACCACGGTGGAGAGCCGTGCGAGAGCATCCATATAGTTGCCACCCTTGATGAGAATGCCTTTGCGCGACGCACCGCCAATTCCTCCAAAGAAGCTTAACGGAACAGAGATGACGAGAGCACAAGGACAACTCACCACGAGGAAGCTCAAGGCACGATAGACCCACACGGCAAGTCCCTGGCTATAACTGTCGTAGAAGAACGGGGGCAAGAAAGCCACCGCAATGGCAAGGAACACTACTATCGGGGTGTAGACGCGAGAGAAACGGCGGATAAAGGTCTCGCTATGCGACTTGCTCTCAGCCGACTCCTCCACGAGCTTGATTATCTTGGAGGCAGTGGAGTCGACAAACAACTTACACACCTTTATGCGCAACACGCCCGACACATTGATGCAGCCGCTCAACGCATCGTCGCCCACGCCCACGGCACGAGGCACGCTCTCGCCTGTCAGCGCCACTGTGTTGAGACTGGACACGCCGTCAATCACCGTGCCATCCATAGGAACCTTCTCACCCGGGCGCACCACGATTGTCTCGCCCACGGCAACCGTCGCGGGATCAACGGCCTTGACCTCGCCATCACGCTCCACATTGGCCACGTCGGGGCGCAAGTCCATAAGATTGTTTATCGAGCGCTTGCTCCTGTCCTCAGCATAGTCCTCGAAGAGTTCGCCAACCTGAAAGAAAAGCATCACGAACACCGCCTCGGGAAACTGCGGCTCCGCCCCCGGAATGAAACCTATGAGCAAGGCTCCAATGGTGGCTATGCACATGAGGAAATCCTCGTTGAAAGGATTGCGCTCGCCAATGCCCTCCTCGATAGCCTCACCAACCACATCATAAGATATGATAATATACGGTACGAGATAAACGAGAAGCTGCCCCCAAACAGGCATGGCAAACGACTCTGTAATCACCCACGCCGCAAAGAGCAACACGGTTGTTGCCGCAATACGAAATAACAGTTTTTTGTCCATATCCTATATATTTTTTATCTTTCCCACGTTAGCTGTCTTATTTCGGATGCAAAGTTATTAATAGGAAAGCGCAACCAAGTTGCAAAGTAATGGTTGGGCTTCATAACATCTAAATCATAATTCAAAAGACCAGCAATTATGATTTATTCTAAACAAAATCTGGCAATTAATCCGTTTCTGTGTTAATTATTGCTAACACGAAGAAAATAATTACGCCCAAAGTATCGAAATGTAAACCACTTTCCCTAATTTTGCTTTCGTAACAAAAGCATCATACCTATATATAAAAACCACAATGATTGACAAGACCTTAAAAGAAGAATATGACGTGATAATTGTCGGCGGAGGCATCACCGGTGCCGGCACTGCACGTGATTGCGCTCGCCGTGGGATGAAAGTCCTTCTTGTAGAGAAGAACGATTTCACCAACGGAGCTACAGGTCGTAACCACGGTTTGTTGCATAGTGGCGCACGTTATGCCGTAACCGACCAAGAGTCGGCGCGCGAGTGCATAGAAGAGAACATGACGCTTCGCCGAGTGGCACGCAATTGCGTGGAGGAGACCGACGGACTCTTTATCACACTCCCCGAAGACAGCCTTGACTACCAAAAAACGTTTGTAGAGGCTTGCACGAAAGCCGGCATCAGGGCAGACATCATCTCCCCTGAAGAGGCACGCCGCATAGAACCAGCAGTCAATCCCACACTCATCGGAGCAGTTCGCGTGCCCGATGCCTCAATAGACCCATTCCGCCTCACCACAGCCAACATCATCGATGCCAAACGCCATGGCGCCGAGGTGCGTACATACATGGAAGTGGTAGGATTCATCATAGAGAACGGCGAGATGAAAGGTGTGAAGCTGCGCGACAACCGCACGGGTGTGCAAAGCGAGGCCCACTGCAGGCTCGTGATAAACGCTGCTGGCATCTGGGGGCAGCCCGTTGCACAACTGGCAGGCGTACAAATAAACATGTTCCCAGCCAAAGGCACGCTGCTCATCTTCGGCCACAGAGTCAATCGTATGGTGATAAACCGTTGCCGCAAGCCTGCCAATGGCGACATCCTCGTGCCCGACGATGCGGTTTGCGTTATCGGCACGACAAGCACACGCGTGCCATTTGACCAGATAGACGACATGCGCGCCACCCCCGAAGAGGTAGAGCTGATGATTCGTGAGGGCATGCATCTCGCCCCAAGTCTCGCCACGACACGCATCATCCGAGCCTACGCCGGAGTGAGACCACTTGTGGCATCCGACGACGACCCGTCAGGAAGAAGCATCAGCCGCGGCATAGTGCTCCTCGATCACGAGAAACGCGACGGGCTCAAAGGCTTCGTTACCATTACAGGCGGAAAGATGATGACCTACCGCCTCATGGCAGAGAAAGCCACCGACCTCGCCTGCCAGAAGTTGGGCATCGACAAGAAATGCGACACCGACGTGGTGCCACTACCGGGCTCCGAGGAGACCGACAGCCAGATAAAGGCAAAGATGCACGATGACATTTACAGTGACCTCACGGCATCGACGAGCCGCATTGCCGAGATTGGACGTCACGGCACGTTCACCAAGGATATTCCACACGAGACGATAGAGGATCGCGCCCTCGTTTGCGAATGCGAGGAGGTCAGTGCCGGCGAGGTGAAGTTCGCCGTGGACAAGCTCCACGTGCACAATCTCATGAACCTGCGCCGCCGCACACGCATCGGCATGGGAACATGCCAGGCAGGGCTCTGTGCTTGCCGCGCGTCGTGCGTGTTGTGTCAAGTGGGCAACAACAAGCCGGAAGAGGAACTCGCCGACCTCGCCTCGTTCATGCAAGAGCGCTGGAAGGGCATGCAGCCCGTGGCATGGGGCGACACGCTGAAAGAGAACCAGCTGACGCTGAAGATTTACCAGGAACTTTGTGGACTTAACGCTTGAGGAAAATGAAATTCGATACTATTATAATAGGTGGCGGACTAAGCGGACTTACGTGCGGCATAGCTCTCGCCAAGAAAGGCAAGAAAACTGCCGTGGTTTGTGGCGGGCAAAGCAGCCTGCACTTCAACTCCGGCTCGTTTGACCTCATTGGCTACAACGATGGCAAGGAGGTCGACGACCCAGCCAAGACCGCAAGCCAACTGCCCGAGAGCCACCCATACGGCAAGGTGAACGATCTTGAGACGTTGGCCAACGATGCCCGTGAAATCCTTAAAGAGGCAGGCATCAGCACACAAGGCGACATCCACAAGAACCATTACCGCCTCTCACCCATAGGCAAGCTCATACCGACATGGCTTACGATGGACGGACTGTTCGCCGTTGCCAACGCCGAGGAGCTCAAAGGGAAGAAGATTTGCCTTGCCAACATCACCGGCTTCCTCGATTTCCCCGTGCCTTACATCGCCAACGGGCTGCGTGGCTATGGCGCGGAGGTGAGCCTCTGCACCGTGACTACTCCTCTTCTGGAGCACGCAAGGCAGAGCCCCACGGAGATGCGCGCCACAAACATCGCCAACTATCTTGCCAACGACAACAACGTAAAGGATGTGGCGGAGAAGTTGAAGGCCACCATGCCATCCGGCATCGACTTGCTTCTTCTTCCTGCCGTGCTGGGAGTGGCAAACGACCACGCCGCCAAACTGTTGCAAGACTGCTTGCCCGTGGACACACGTTTCGTTGCCACAATGCCGCCATCCGTGCCAGGCACACGCGTGCAGACTCTTCTGCGCCAGTACTTCCAGAAACTGGGCGGGACGCTGATTCCTAACAACACCGTAGTGAAAGGCGAGTTGGAGAATAAGCACCTAAAGAAGGTGTATACCGACAAACTGGGCGAGACAGCTCTCGAAGCCGACAGTTTCGTGTTCGCCGCAGGCTCGTTCTTAGGGGGCGGCATGACATCCAACTACGAGGGCGTGAGCGAGCCAATCCTAAACCTCGACGTGGACTCCGACGAGGACCGCACAAAGTGGACGTCGTACAATCTCTACGACAAGCAGCCATACCAATCGTTTGGCGTGAAGACAAGCAACAATCTCTTGGCTATAAAGAATGGAGAAACATTAGATAATGTGTATGCCATTGGTTCCATCCTCAGCGGCAACGACCCACGCATGGCAACATCAACGGGAATCGACTTGCTGACGGCTCTTGCCGTGGCTTCAACCCTCTAATATCACCCGACAAAAGATAACAGCTATGCAAGAAAAGATACAGATAAAGAACCTCAGCGAACACGACTACGAGCAATGCCTGAAGTGCAGCATCTGCACCGCATATTGCCCCGTGTCCAACGTGGAGCCTGAATATCCTGGCCCAAAGCATGCCGGTCCCGACTTGCTGCGCTACCGCCTGAAAGACCCCGACTTCTTCAACGAGACTTTGAAACTCTGTCTCAACTGTAAACGATGCGAGGTGGCTTGCCCTAACGGTGTCAAGGTTGGCGACATCATCCAATCCGCACGAATGGAGTTCAGCACGCACACGCCAAGCTTGCGCGACATGATGCTTGCCAGCACCGACTTCGTTGGTTCGATGGCGACGCTTGTGGCTCCTCTGGCCAATTTCTTCCTCGGACTGAAACCTGCCAAGGTCGTTCTCGACAAGGTGATGAAGATTGACAAGCACCGCCAATTCCCAGCTTACGCAGGAAAGAAGTTTGAGACGTGGTTCCACAAGGAGGCAGAGCCAAGGCAACAGGAATACAACCGCTTCGTGAGTTATTTCCACGGCTGCTACGTCAACTACAATTTTCCACAGCTCGGCAAGGACTTCGTGAAGATAATGAACGCGTGCGGCTATGGCGTGCGACTCTTGGAGAAAGAGAAATGCTGCGGCGTGGCACTCATCGCCAACGGACTTCCACAGCAAGCCAAGAAGCAAGGCGAAGTAAACATTTCCTCCATGGAGAAAGCCGTCAACAGTGGCAACGAGGCCGTGCTTACCACAAGTTCGACCTGCACGTTCACCATGCGCGACGAATACAAAGACTTGTTGAGCATCGACAACAGCAAGGTGCGCGACAGCCTCATGACAGCCACCCGATTCCTCTGCCAGAAGATTGACGAGGGAAAGATAAAGCTCGCGTTCCGCAACGACTTCCATAAGAAGGCGGCATACCACACCGCTTGCCACATGGAGCGAATGGGCTGGAGCGTATATTCCATCCAACTGTTGAAGATGATTCCCGGACTCGACCTCACCGTGCTCGAAAGTCGCTGCTGCGGCATTTCCGGAACCTACGGGTTCAAGAAAGAGAACTATGAGCGTTCGCAGAAGATCGGAGCTCCGCTCTTCGACCAGATTCGCGAGGTGAACCCCGACTGCGTGACCACCGATTGCGAAACCTGCAAATGGCAGATAGAGATGTCTACAGGCTTCCCCGTGGAGAACCCTATCTCGCTCCTTGCCCAAGCCATCGACGTGGAAGCCACGAGGAAGTTGAACAAGTAAAAAAAGCACGGTTCCCATCCTGCCTATTGAAGAGTCATTATAAGCGCAGGAGAGGGAACGCAACAAAAACCATGAAGGGGCAAAGCAGCGATTGCCATAGCCTTAAGCAGTTGATACTGAACACGAAAAAGGTATCAATGGCATATAAAAAAAGAAGTTAAAACATTTGGAGTCTATTGCTTTTTTCCCTAATTTTGTAACATAGGAATGGCGTTATTGCTCTTAGTGCTTTTTAGCTTTTTACCAGTCTATAAGAACCAAAACTACCGTCTAAAGACGACAGTCATAAATCACATATCACAAACTTAAAAACTCAATTACTATGCAAAAGTACATCTTAGCTCTTGACCAAGGGACAACAAGTTCCCGCGCGATCGTTTTTGACCATAGCGGAAAGATTTGCAGTGTTGCACAAAAAGAGTTTACACAGCACTTCCCGAAACCGGGATGGGTAGAGCACGATCCAAACGAGATCTGGTCTTCAGAGGCTTCCGTAATAGCAGAAGCCATAGCCGCCATCGACATCAATGGCCTTGACATAGCCGCCATAGGTATCACCAACCAGCGCGAAACCACCATCGTGTGGGATGTCGACACCGAAGAGCCTATATACAACGCCATAGTGTGGCAGGATCGCCGCACGGCAGAGTACTGCGACAAGCTGAAAGCACAAGGTCTCGTGGACAAGGTGCGCGAAAAGACCGGTCTCATCATCGACGCTTATTTCAGCGGCACGAAGATCAAATGGATTCTCGACAACGTTCCTGGCGCACGCGAGCGTGCCGAGAAGGGCAAGCTTCGTTTCGGCAACGTAGACTCATGGCTCGTTTGGCGTCTCACCCGCGGTGAGGTTCACTGCACCGATGTCACCAACGCAAGCCGCACGATGTTGTTCAACATCAACACCCTCCAGTGGGACGACGACTTGCTGAAGCTCCTCGACATTCCTCGCAGCATGATGCCTGAGGTGAAGTCTTCTTCCGAGGTCTACGGCCACACAAAGACCACTATCTTTGCCCACGAAGTGCCTATCGCAGGTATCGCCGGCGACCAGCAGAGTGCTCTCTTCGGCCAGATGTGCCTTGAGCCAGGTTCTATCAAGAACACATACGGCACCGGTTGCTTCGTTATGCTGAACATTGGCGAAAAGCCTTTGCTCTCCAAGAACAACCTCCTCACCACCGTGGCATGGAAGATTGGCGACAAGGTGAAATACGCCCTCGAAGGCTCCATCTATGTAGGCGGCAGCGTAGTGCAGTGGCTTCGCGACGGCCTTGGCTTCATCAAGAGCAGTGGCGAAGTGGAAGACCTCGCTTCCTCAGTGCCCGACAGTGGCGGCGTATACTTCGTGCCTGCCCTGACAGGTCTTGCAGCTCCTTATTGGGATCAATACGCACGCGGCACCATCGTAGGCATCACACGTGGCACCACTCGCGCGCACATCGCACGCGCCGCCCTTGACGGCATCGCATTCCAGACCTACGACATTGCCCAAGCCATGGCAAAAGACCTCGGAGCTCCTCTCACGGAGTTGAAGGTCGACGGTGGCGCTTCACGCAACAACCTGCTCATGCAGTTCCAGTCTAATCTTCTTGGCGTTCCCGTGGTGCGTCCGAAGATTACGGAGACGACAGCCCTCGGAGCAGCTTACCTCGCAGGTCTCGCAGTGGGATTCTGGAAAGACATCGACGAAATCAAGAGCCAGTGGCAAGTTGAGCGCACGTTCAATCCTGTTCCGGAGAACGAGGAGATCAAGACTGCCAAGGAAGGTTGGGCAGACGCCATCCAGCGCACGTTGACCAACAAATAAAGCCTAAAACCTTGCCTTTCCCCATTGCCCAAGCAAGGGGGGAAGGCAGGATTCCAACCCCGAGAAAGGGAAAACAAAAAAACTTTATAAACCAAAAACTATTAATTATGGATTATTCTATGACTACACAGTTCCTCATGGAACTGATCGGCACATTGGTGCTCGTGTTATTCGGAGACGGCGTTTGCTGCGCAGTGAGTCTGAACAAGAGTAAAGCCCAAGGAGCGGGCTGGATAGTCATAACCCTCGGCTGGGGTCTCGCCGTCTGCATGGGCGTGCTCATTGCCGGTCCTTACACGGGCGCACACCTTAATCCTGCAGTTTCCGTTGGTCTCGCCATTGCCGGCAAGTTCCCATGGGCTTCCGTTCCCGCATATGTCATCGGCCAGATGATTGGCGGCGTTGTTGGCGGCATCGTCGTATGGTTGTTCTACCGCGACCACTTCGACGCCACAGAAGACAAGGACACCAAGCTCGGCGTTTTCTGCACGGCTCCTGCCATCCGCAACTACCCCAACAACTTCATTAGCGAGTTCATCGCTACGTTCATGTTGGTATTCCTCATCATCGCCTTCGGCACAAAGGGCAACACATACTGCCCAGAGAGCAACACGTTCGGTCTCTCAGCACTTGGTCCTGTGCCAATCACTTATGTCATCGTAGCTCTTGGCATGTCGCTTGGCGGCACCACAGGATATGCCATGAATCCTGCCCGTGACCTCGCTCCACGTATCGCATACGCCATTTGCCCGATTAAGGACAAGCGCGATCCCGACTGGGCTTACTCTTGGGTACCCGTCTTGGGTCCTGTGCTCGGTGGCGCCGTTGCCGGTCTCTGCGGCATTTGGCTCATGAGCCTCTAAACGCGCTACTACGCGAACTATAAAGAAGTGATAAACACAAAACCATTAAAGAAATCTTATGAGAAACATTGGCAAAATCTTATGCCTGGCAGCGATATCTCTTCTTCCTTTGAGCACACAGGCACAAAAGCTACACGAGTCTGCCAGCCTGGAGACATCACACCTTTGGCGCGGCCTTGAGGTTGGAAACGGACTGATTCTCAACAACGACGTGTCTCTCAGCGACAACAACAACCACTTCAAGATTGGTCTGTGGGGCGGAATGGCCGTTGATGGCGACTACAAGGAGGCTGACGTTTACGTCAACTATAACAACAGCGGCTTCAACATCGCCGTTTGGGACTTGTGGAACTTCTCCGATGGAATTCCAGGCAACGGAAAGTACTTCACATGGGACGCCCGCAAGACGTCGCACCTCCTCGACGCAGCCATCAGCTACGACTTTGGAGTGAAGGCAGGCTTCCCGCTCACGCTCTCGTGGGCTACCCTCCTCGTGGGACGTGACCGCGGCAATGCCAACGAGCAGAACGTCTATTCCACTTTCGTTCAGGCAAGCTATCGCCTCTACGACAGCAAAGACTGGGCCGTGGACGCTTCTGTTGGCGGAATCTTCGCCCTCAACCCATACGACAAAAACAAGTATCCTGGCGAGAACAACAACCTCTATGGAAAGTCAGCCGGCATCAACGACATCCGTCTTGGCGGCACATACAAGTTGAAGGTTGGCAAGTTTGACATGCCAGTGTCCGCTCAGATGATGTGGAACCCGGAGGCAAGCAAGGCTTACTTCAGGGCAAGCATAACGCTCATCAACCTATAGACACACTCTGAAACACTTAATAGGAAAAGCCTCAGCTTTAATGAGCTGGGGCTTTTTCGTGCAAAAACATTTCACGGCAAAAGGCAAAACACCCGATGTAAACGTAGGAATACGGTCTTGAATTTCTAAAGAAAGTTAACGAAGCAAGCAAAACGGTGTTAATATTACGAAATAAAAGTATTTAGATATAACTTTGCAATAGAAACGAAACCATAAACGCCCTTACGAAATCCTTAGAGGGTGTCAGACTGAACAATTAAAATAAAAACTAAAAAATAATATGTGGAATTTTTTGACACCGCCAGCCTACAAAGCTGAGCAAAGCGGCCCAGAGGCCGACGCACGCTACCGCAAACTGCGATGGCAAGTATTTCTTGGCATTTTCATCGGTTATGCAGGATTCTATATTGTCCGCAAAAACTTCTCCATGGCCATTCCAATGCTCGCTCCCTTCGGCTTCGAGAAAGACGAGCTTGGCATCGTGTTGTCGATGAATGCCATTGCCTACGGATTCTCCAAATTCATCATGGCGAGCGTGTCAGACCGAAGCAACGCGCGCCGCTTTCTCCCATTGGGACTTATCCTCGCCGCCCTGTCGATGATGTTCATGATAGTGCCCGTGCAATGCATCGGCCCCGAACACAAGGCATGGGCAATAGTATTGATGGCCGCCCTCAACTTCCTCGTGGGATGGTTCAACGGCATGGGATGGCCTCCCTGTGGCAGGGTGATGACCCATTGGTTCTCCATCAAGGAGCGAGGCACATGGATGTCGGTTTGGAACTGTGCCCACAACGTCGGCGGAGCCTTGGTAGGCCCCATGGCCGTGTATGGAGCCATGTGGTTCGGCTCATGGTTCTATGGAGCCGACGCAGAGCGTTATTTCCTCATCGGCACCTATCTCTTCCCCGCTTGCGTAGCAATACTTGTGGCCATTGTCGCCTACAGCTTGATACGCGACACCCCACAGTCGTGCGGCCTGCCATCAATAGAGAAATGGCGCGGCGATTATTCAGACACCTATTCTGACAAGGCAGAGGAAGTGCTGTCAACAAAAGAGATTTTCCACACTGTCCTTACCAACCGTTTCCTTTGGTACATCGCGTTCGCCAACGCCTTCGTTTACATGGTACGCTACGGCTGCCTCGACTGGGCGCCAACCATCCTCACCGAGAAAGGCATCAACATCAAGGATGCAGGATGGGCGTATTTCGCCTATGAAATGGCGGCAATCCCTGGCACCATCATCTGTGGATGGCTCTCCGACCACGTGTTCAAGGGTCGTCGTGCCATTCCCACCATATTGTTCATGGCAATAGTGGCAGTCTTCATCTTCGTGTATTGGCAGAACCTCGACAACATCAACGTGGTCATAGCTTGCCTCATAGGTATCGGCTTCTTCATCTACGGTCCCGTGATGCTCATTGGCGTGCAAGCCTTGGACCTCGCGCCAAAAAATGCGGCAGGCACGGCAGCAGGCCTTACCGGATTCATGGGATATGTCTTGGGCACGGCCCTTCTCGCCAATGTCGTCATCGGCTTCGTGTCTGAGCACGCCGGATGGGGCTGGACATTCATCCTCCTCATTGCAGCTTGCGTGATGTCGATATTCTTCATGTTGCTCACGTACAGCAAGGAGCAATATCTGGTTAAAAACAAGAAATAAGCAAAAAGGTAAACAAAAGATAAACAACAGAATAAAACAGGGTATTTCGTAATAGCCAACATGGTATACATTTTTGACATTGACTATTACGAATACCATTAACCAACTAGACAAACAAGAGCTGGTTTTTTAGAAACATTTTTTTATCAATCCATGAAAACAAAACATTTTTCACTTGGGTTGGTGGGTATAGCTATGCTCACCGCTTTCACCGCTTGCTCCGATGAGCAGCAGTTCACAAATGAAAACACGGATGCCAAACGCATCGACGTGCAACAGTTGTCGCCAGAGATGGCGAAAGTGCGCGACTACGTGCCTCTCTACGCTTGCGTGGCACACCGCGGCACAACATACTGGGCTCCTGAGGAGACAGAGGCAGCCTGGAGATGGGCACGCACCATGGGCGCCGACTACCTTGAGTCAGACATGCAAGTGACAAAGGACGGCATAGTGCTCGCCAACCACGATGAGAACATGAAGCGCACCACCAACATCGAGGTTGTATTCTCTGATGAGGTTCCTACTTGCAGAAAGGACTTCTATCGCAGCTTCCGCAACGCTGATGGCAGCCAGCACTTCTCAGAGGCCGACATCGACGCACAATACAAGCGCGACGTGGCCGACTTCCGTTCCAACTACGCCATGTCTTATTACTATGCCGAGATGCTGATGCTCGACGCTGGCGGCTGGTTCAACGACTCCGACCCAGAGCAGGCACGCGACTCATTCAAGGCTAAGCACAACGGCAAGGTGGTCTACGACGCTAACGGCGTGCCTTCAATACAATACTCAGACGGCCTGTACGTGTCAGCCCTGCAAGACCAAATCAACTATGCCATGGGCAACAAGCTGAACCGCGACGCGAGCGGCAGGCGTATCCTCACCTACAAGGTCAAGGACGAGTACAAGGACATGACATTGGAGCAAATCTACAAGGCCGCCAAGGCTGCCACCAAGGTCGATGACCAAAGCTACAAGGCAAGCAAGGCTGCCAAGTACATGGACTTCGTGGAGTATAGCTTCGGCGACAAGAACGGTTCTACGGCATACGTGCACGACGAGATGGACAACGGCAACCGCCCTGGCATCTATCCTGAGTTCAAGGAGTCATGGTTGAACCCCAAGGACATTGAGGTTCGCGTGTACAACATTCTCGACGAGTGGGGTTGGAACATCATCACCAAGCCAGAGAGCGAGTCGGTGCCTTTCTATAAGGACGGCAAGGTCAACGTCGGCAACACCAACGGCAAGGTAATCCTCCAGACCTTCTCATTCGACGCGCTCACACGTGCCTATGACGTATACAAGGGCAAGATTCCCATGGACTACCTCCTCTGGACCAGCACCCCTGCTTACGCGACCGATATAGCATACGACACTCCAACTGGTTACGCCGCATTCATCAAGTGGGCACAAGACCATGGCGCACACATCATTGGCCCTGCTATCGCCGGCGCTCCAAACAACTATCCTGAGATGAACGCGCCTTGGCAGGCATACATGATTCGCAAGGGTGGAATGATCAACCATCCATATTCATTCGACTCATACGCACAGATGACCAAATACATGGGTTACTACGTGAACTATTATGGCGAGAACGGCACACAGTTCGACGACCTGCTCAACGTAACAGTTCCTGCCACTCAATACACCACGTTCTCTGGCACACAGACACACCCTGTCTACATGGATGGCTTCTTCACCAACCACTCAGAGATCTCGCTCAAGTACATGATCGAGAATGGTTTCCGTTGCAACGCCAACCTCGACAACCCATTCCATCCTGGCCAAAAGTTCGACAACTCACAGGCCCCTTCTGTCGTACCAGACGCCACGAAGACCTTGGAGTCATTGGGCTATTAATGACATATCGTGTAAAATCGTAAAGAACAAAAACAGAAACAAAAGAATTTCGATTGTATGAAAAGATACTTTGTATTGCCCGTATTGGCAATGTGCGCTTTGGCAACCAGCGCCCAGGACTTCGACTCCAAGCCAACCGTTACCATTGACAACCAAAAAGAGGACCTGCATTTCACTGTTGGCGCACGCTTCATGGCAGACGCCGCATACTACCACAACGACTTCACCCCAATGCAGTCGGGCGCGTCGATCACCGATGCCCGCATCCGCACGAGCCTGACTTACAAGGATTGGTATTTCTACGCTGACTTCGGCTTCGGCAACGGCAAGTTCTCGCAGAAGAACATCTTCATGCAGTATAGCCAGAAAGACAAGGCCGGCAACACGCACGCATTAAAGGCTGGTTACTATAATGACCCTGCCGGTTCAATGGCACGCAACACATCTCTCGGAAGCTACCACTTCATCTCTCGCGCAGGATCGAGCAACGCCTTGGGCGAAGGTCGTGAGCTGGGTATCACCTACAAATTCAACAACGACAAGTTTTTCGCTTACCAAGGTGTATTCACCGAGAACCAATACAACAAGATAGAGTCTGGCTTCAATGGCATCGTCCTCGCCGGCCGCTACCAGTACCGCCCAATCAGCGACGAGAACCAGACCTTGATGATTGGCGGAAACATTCGCTATCAACATGTTGGCGGTGGTGTCACGGAGAACAACGTGCTGAAAAAGACCCTTACACTTGGCCAGTCTCTCGAAACATACGTTGACGAGGACAACCAGTTCGTGAACTGCTCACTGCCATGGGCTGAGAACGTGCTCGACGCTGGCGCCGAGGCACTCTACCACAACGACAAGGTTTTCGTGCGTGGTGAGTACATGTACAAGCACGTGACCAAGAAGCGCGACTCAAAAACCCTCTTCGAGGCAAGCAACAACAACATCGACACATGGGGTACGCTCGACGCTTGGCTGACTGCCAACCCTCTGCGCAGCAACAATTTCCACGGTGGATACGTGGAGGCTGGCTTCCTTGTGTTTGGCAACCCATACAGCTTCGACTCACACGAGGGCGTGCTCAGGGGATTGTCTGGCCGCTCACTCGAAATCGTTGGCCGATTCAACTACACTGGCCTCAACGACATCGTAAAGGGTGAGTACTACAACGCAGGACGCGACCAATACTATCCTGGAGGCGAGATGCAAGACTACCCGTATAGCTCTTCAAGCGTCGGCGGCGGCAACGTTCGCTCTTACACATTGGGCGTGAACTACAGCGCCAACCGCTTCGTGCAGTTCATGCTCGACTACACATACAGCCGTCTGTCAAAGGATTTCTTGCCATACGACAAGAACTTCCACTCGGTGCAGGCACGCGTGCAGTTCGTGTTCTAATCAGCTAATTGGTTAACACACAAATCATCAGGGGGTAAGACCTAAGTGTCTTTCCCCCTGATTTTATTTTTACGCATGGCATTACCTGCCATCACATCATGCAAATAAACGACATCGCTTGGTACGTCGGCATCAAACATTGCTAATCTCAACCACACCATGGAGCAGAGCAAGGAGAACCCTTTTGACTGTTAATAATATATATAAAAGCCATGTTTAAAGACCATGATTAGAATAAAAAGGTTATCTTTGTAAAAATTAAAAAACTACCCATCCATGACCAAAGAAGAACGTCATAGTGAAATCATGGACAACCTGCTCAAGCAAGGCTCCATACAAGTAACCGAGCTTGCCAACTACCTGCAAGTCTCGTCGGTTACTATCCGCAAAGACCTTACCAACTTGGAAAAAGAGGGCAAGCTCTACCGCAGCCACGGCAGGGCCATACTCATCAATCCCTTCACCAACAACCGCACGGTAACAGAGAAGGAGAAGCTCAACATGGATGAGAAACGGCTAATAGGAATAGAGGCCGCCAAACTGATAACGCCCAACGACTCCATTGTCTTGGCATCGGGCACCACCATCCACGCGTTGGCGAGAAACATCAATCCCGAGAGCCGCCTTACCGTTGTCACCGCCTCACTCCAAGCGGCAGAGGTCTTGGCGCCACTCGACAACGTGGAGCTTATCCAGCTCGGCGGCATAGTGCGCCATACCAGCCTCTCGGTAGTGGGCAAGTATGCCGAGATGATTCTGTCGGGATTCTCGTTCAGCAAGCTATATCTTGGCGTAGACGGCATCGACCTTGAGTTTGGCATCTCCACCACCGACATGCGCGAGGCTGAGATAAACCGCACCATGATGCATACGGCACAGAAAACCATCGTGCTGGCAGACAGCACGAAGTTCGGACGGCGAGGCTTCGCTAAAATATGCAACATCGAGGACATCGACATGATAATCACCGACAACCGCTTGCCCGTGCCAATACGCCAACAGGTAGAGGCAATGGGCATCGAGCTCGTGACGGTGGAAGAATAATCAACAAGAATCACCCAACAACCAAATACATAATAGTATGAAAATACCTTCGGAATTTGATCCTATAAGGCCTTATGAGCCAGAGGAGCTCCCTGCAGTGTACGAAAAGCTACTTGCCGACAAACTCTTCCAGCAAGTAGTGGCATACCTCTACCCCAACGTGCCCCTGGATGTCGTGGCAAAGAAAATGCAAGCTTGCAAGACCAACTTCGACTTCCAGCGCAATTTCTGCTACGGCATATTGCAAAAGCTCTTGGCAGAGCAAAGCAATGGCTTCGACATGAACTTCTACAACGTGGACATACACAAGCGCTACACTTTCGTGAGCAACCACCGCGACATAGTGCTCGACTCCGCGTTTCTCGACAAGGCCCTGATCGACACGGGATTCAGCACCACTTCCGAGATTGCCATCGGCGACAACTTGCTGCAGCTCGACTGGGTTCGCGCCTTGGCACGAATCAACAAGACCTTCACCGTGGAGCGCGCGCTGAAATCAAGCGAGATGCTTCGCGCCAGCAAGCGCATGTCTGAATACATGCACTTCGTTGTAGCGCAAAAGAACGACAACATCTGGATAGCGCAGCGAGAGGGACGCGCCAAGAATTCCAACGACCTCACACAACCCGCCATACTCAAGATGATGGCAATGGGTGGCGAGGGCACCATCATCGACCGTCTCACCCAGCTTCACATCGTGCCGCTGGCCATAAGCTACCAGTATGACCCATGCGACTATCTCAAGGCGCGCGAATACCAGTTGCGCCGCGACCTGCCTTATTGGAAGAAGGCTCCTGGCGACGACCTGGAAAGCATGAACGTTGGCATCAAGGGATACAAGGGTCACATA
The DNA here is from genome assembly GCA_963599465.1 of Oscillospiraceae bacterium. Classification (GTDB taxonomy): domain Bacteria; phylum Bacteroidota; class Bacteroidia; order Bacteroidales; family Bacteroidaceae; genus Prevotella. The sequence continues at coordinate 28,380 of CAVBXD010000005.1, forward strand.
CACTATTGTTGCGCTCCATGCATAGACGACTGGTTGCAAACCGTGAACCAAGAGCAGCCTCGCAACAAGATGTTTGAGCAGATTGCCGAGCACATCGACCACGAGATACACCGCAGCTACCTCCTGTATCCGCAAAACTACATCGCCCTCGACATGATTCAGAACACGAAGATGTATGCCGACAACTACACGCAGGAAGACTACGACAACTTCGAGGAATACATCGCCAGCCGCCTTGCCCTCATCGACATTGAGAACAAGGACGAGGCTTACCTGCGCCGATGCCTGCTCACCCAGTATGCCTACCCAACCCGCAACTACCTTACGGCAACGGAGTCTACGGGAAGGCTGAAGCAGTTTTTCAACAAGTTCAACTTCGCTAAGTAATTAACGCCCCACTCCATATGACATTGACGAAACTCTTTCTTAATATGGCATGGGTGGGGCTTCTCCTTCTTTTCCCATCTTGCTCCAACACCGCATACGAAGAGGGCGATTCCACACTCAGCTATCTGCGTACCGACTTCGTGGATGCCATCACCGACAGCCAGGCAAAGCTCGCCTCGGCAACCACCGACGACAACGTGAAACTGACCTTCACTCAGCCCCTGCAGACAAGTTGGAACAGCAAAGCCGACAGCCTTTGCCGCGTGTTGCTTAATTATAACATGTATGCCAACGGCGTTGACTCCAATGTCGTTGAGCCTTTGGCGGCAAAGATTGTTTATACGCTCAAGCCTACAGATCCGTCGAAGCAGACTTTGACTGCTACAGACCCCGTGAGCCTTGTCAGCGCGTGGAAGAGCAAGAACGGCAATTACATTAATTTCTGCATTGGCTTGAAAACAGGCAAGACCAATAGCGATGACCAAAGGCAGAGCATAGGATTGGCGCTCGACAGCACCGTGATAAGCAACGGAACGTCCACCTACTGCCTGAGGTTCTTGCACAGTCAAGGTGGCGTGCCCGAATATTACACCACCGATGCTTATATCAGCATACCCATAAAACAAATGACAACCGGCAGCAAGGTGCGGTTGTCATTGAATACTTACAACGGATTGGTTGTCCGCGAGTTCACAAAGTGAACTCTTCCTCACAGGCTCTCAAGCACTCGTTTAAGCACTACCTCCGCTGAAATCTCGCGGTTGGCGGCTTCTGGTATCACCAGGCTGTGGTCGCTCTCTATCACGTCGTCGGTCACTATAAGTCCGCGTCTCACAGGCAGGCAATGCATGAAATAGCCATTGTCTGTCCACGACATGTGCTCCGCGTCAATCGTCCAGTTCATGTCCTTGCTCAGTATCTCGCCATATTGCGCCGGATCTTTCACGCCAGGGCAGCTCCAGTTTTTGGCATACACGAAATCAGCGCCTTCGAGAGCTTTCTTCTGGTCATATTCCACCTTGGCATCGCCAACAAATCGCTGGTCAAGCTCATAACCCTCGGGGTGTGTCACCACGAGGTCTACATCGGCCTTGTTCATCCATTCTGCAAAGGAGTTAGGCACCGCTTGAGGCAGGGCACGGCAATGAGGCGCCCACGTCAGCACCACCTTCGGGCGAACCTTGTCGCGCTTGGTAGCAGGATTGCCTTGCAGCTCAGCCCACTTCTCATTTATCGTTATCAAGTCGGCAAAGGCTTGCAGAGGGTGCACCGTGGCAGTCTCCATCGCTACCACCGGTTTGCCAGAATATTTTACAAACTGGTTCACAATGGTCTCAGCGTAGTCGTAGTCGCGATCTTTCAGCCCTGCAAACGAGCGCACGGCAATGATGTCGCAATAGCTGCTCATCACGGGAATGGCCTCCAGCAAGTGTTCGCTCTTGTCGCCATCCATGATTACCCCACGCTCTGTCTCCAACTTCCATGCGCCGGCGTTAACGTCGAGCACAATTACGTTCATGCCCAAGTTCATCGCTGCCTTTTGGGTGCTGAGGCGAGTGCGCAAGCTGTTGTTGAAGAATATCATCAGCAGAGTCTTGTTCTTGCCCAACTCTTGACAACCGAAACGGTTGGCCTTCACTTCCTGTGCCTCGGCGAGGGCTGTTTTCAGGTCGCCAAGGTCTTCTACATTAAAGAATGTCCTCATTTTGTTATTTCGCTTTTTTTAATTGTTGTTTCTTTATTACATTATCTTTCCATCCCTTTTTCATTCTCCCCTCTTCATTCTTCATTTTTCACTCTTCACTTCCCCCTCGTTTGTCCATTTCCCGTAATCAGCCACTTGTAAGTTGTGATTTCCTCCAATGCCATAGGTCCACGCGCTCCCAACTTTTGCGTGCTGATGCCAATCTCGGCACCAAGTCCGAATTGCGCTCCGTCGGTAAAGCTTGTAGGGGCATTGACATAGACGCAAGCGGCATCTACCATCGTCTGAAACTTCCTTTGGGCTTCCGGATCATCGGAAACAATGCTCTCGCTGTGGCCACTGCCATAGGTGGCGATATGGCCGATAGCCTCATCCTCCGACGACACGGTCTTGATGCCCATCTGCATGCTGAGCCATTCTGTATTCCAAATGCTCTTTAGGTTGGAGTCTTCAGCCTCCATCCTTAGCTCGCTTTCCTCCGCCCTATATAATAATGTGTCAGGATAGCCGCCCTTCAATGCTTCATAAGCCTTTGCGTCAGCATGAATCTTGGTTTCATTCTTCGCAAGGTCTTCGCATAGCCTCGGAAGATCGCTCAGACGGCTTTCGTGAATCAGCAAGCAGTCGAGCGCGTTGCATACGCTCACCCTTCTGCACTTGGCGTTGGTGATGATGCGCTTGCCCATCTCCAGGTCGCCAGCCTTGTCGAAGTAGCAATGCACCACTCCTGCCCCGGTCTCTATGACAGGCACCTTGGCGGTGTCGCGCACAAAGTTGATGAGCTTCTTGCCGCCACGGGGTATGCAAAGGTCTATGTAGCCCACGGCGTTAAGCATCTCGCCAGTGGCTTCGTGGGTAGCAGGGAGAAGCGTCACCACGTCGGGGTCAACACCATGTTTTACCAACACCTTATGGATAACTTCTACGCTTGCCATGTTGGAGGCACTTGCGTCTTTTCCGCCTTTCAGCACGCACGCGTTCCCACTCTTGAAACAAAGCGAGAACACATCGAACGTTACGTTGGGACGTGCCTCATAAATCATGCCTATTACCCCAAAGGGCACGCTCACCCTTTGAAGGCGCAAACCATTGTCGAGAGTCCTGTCCTTGAGAACCCTTCCCAAGGGTGATGGCAAGGTGCTGACGTGCCGTATGTCCGACGCGATGTCTTGCAGACGCTGCTCCGTAAGTTGCAAACGGTCGTGCATCGGGTTCGCCTTGTCCATCTTCGCCAAGTCTTCGGCATTGGCTCGCAGGAGCGCAGGAGTCTCGGCGATGATGGCATCCGCCACCGCCAGCAATATTTCATTACGCTTGTCGTCAGTCAGCAAGCCCAAAGCCTTGCTTGCCGCCTTCACTCGTTGGAAAGTCTCCTTCAGTTCCATCCACAGCTTCTTTTCTGCATTTATATTACATAGCCTTAACGGAGAGTTCTTAGATTCTCTCTCCAAAGACGCGGCAAAGATAAGTATAAATATCAACAATTACAAACTTTATGCAAGAAAAAGAGCAGATACTAGCCGCAAACGGATATATATGCAACCAATGCTTCATGGTGCTTTTAGTATCAGGATGATAATTTTCCCATGACTGTTTTTTTACCCACGATGCGATTTTCTGAAACTCCAAAGAGCAAACATATAATGCCCGAAGTCATGTAAAATCGGACTTCGGGCATTCTTTTTCCAAAAGCAAGCATACAGAAACATAAGTTGCTATATATCAAGGTCTTTTCTCGTTTTTTTGATTGCGCTCTGGCTTACCGCCGAAATGCCATTGCCGTTCTAACGTAACGGCAACGCCATTCTAACGTAACGGCATCGCCATTCTAACGTAACGGCAACGCCGTTCTAACGTAACGGCAAAAGGGGGCTTTTGGAAAGCAAAATGACCTTGTCGCGGCACGTCTAAAAACCTAAAAACTTCCGTAGATTGCATTAGTCAGACTCGCCAAAATTTTATCTTATCCTATCACGTGGCACAACTGGTTGACTTCAGCGTCGAAGGTGCTTGGGTCTTTGGCTCTCTTCCGTATGCTCGTCTTGTAATTGTAGATGGTTTGTGTGGAATAAAACAGGAGGGTGGCGAGTTCCTGCCCGTCTGTAATGCCCAGACGCATCAGGGCATAGATGCGCAGTTCCTTGGTGAGGCTGTTGGGTGCGGGGAGAGCTATCTGCTTGTCTGGTAGCAGCAGTTGGTTGAACTCGTCCACGAAGTTCGGGTATAGGTCTATGAAGGCCTTGTCGAAGCGTATGTAGAAGTTGGCAGCCTCTTCTTCTGCCAGCTTGTAGCTGTTGATTGCCGTCAGAAGGTCAGCGGTTTGATTTGCCTTTATCTTGCGGCTCACGAGCTTGCGATAGTCGTCCAGTTTCTTGATATACACGGCACTTATGTCCATAAACAGCCTCATGTAGGTTTCACGGCGCTTATTGGTGTTGAGCAATTGTTGGTTCAATTCCTCCAAGAGGGCGTTCTGGCTCTTGACCTCGCGTCGGCTCTTAGCCAATCGTTTGTTCATGTTGAACGCAAAGAATGCCATGGCGAGGAATCCAATCGACAGGATGCTCACGATGACGAGCGATGCCGTCACTATGCGGTTCTTGTGTACTTCTGCCTGATGGTTGGTCTCAGTGATGAGTGGAAGAATGCGGGAAATCTCCACCATGCGAAGACGGTTGTTGTAGAACTGTGCATCCTCCATCGAACATTTGATATACTTGGCAACCCGCTTGGCATAAGAAGTATCCTTATTATATAAATAGGTGGAAAATTCTTGCAGTGCAAGGTTTTCCTTCAACGGGCATACCAAATCGGAGATGGCCGCTTCGACGAGATATTTCTCATACAAGTCCATACGCCCTGTGTCATGGTAGTAGCGGGCAATACAATAAGCAGCTGAGGCATGCACACGGCTGTTGAGCGGACTAAGGGCAAGCGCTTTCTTGTAGAGGTTGAGCACATTCTTGTTTGTATGCTCCTTGATATATTCATATTCTCCCGAAAGATAATAGTAAAGGGCGGTGTTCTTGTCATCCATGTGCTCCACGGTCTTGCCCAAATAGAATTTGTTCTTTGCGACCAAGCCTTCCTGGAATTCCGATTTGTCGCAGAAGGTTTCCCAGTAATTATATACCCAAGCCAATGTGTAATAATAATATTGCAACAAGTTGGGCGGCATCTTTTCCATGTTCATGGATAACATCAAGTCTTCTGCTTGGCTATAAAAACCGCCTGTAGACAGCACTGCCGCACGATTTATCTTGTTCAGGTTGATGTAATAGTTATCCTGAAGTTGCTCTGCCAACTGATCGCCCTTCTTGGCATAGGTCATGGCAGAGTCGTAGCGGTAAGTATAATACTCATGATATATTTGATGGTACAGGCTGAGCAGCCTATGCTTGTCGGAAGTAATGCGGGCCTGCTTCTTGAGTTTGAGCAGTTTCGCTTCTTTCCGTTGCGAAAACTTCTCGCGCTGGGCGATATAGCTATCCAAACGGCGGAACAACAGTTCCTCGTTTACTTCATTAGAAGCCTTTGCCATTAGCGGCACCAGCATCATCAAGCACCATAACAATATTTTCATAACGACCATTGTGTTTCTCATTGCTTTAGTCATATTATGCTTAAAAGGATGCCCTTGGATTGTCCTTAGATGCAAAGATACCATATTTCTTCCTCTTTCAACCATCTACTCTCCTAAAAAGTATTAACAAATCAGACACTCTGATTATTAGCAAGTTATACAATTCAGACATCTACCGTCATCTACTCATAGCCTACACGTGCGACCAAGGTCTCCCAAATTACCCTAAATTTGCAACCGTCATTGAATTGCATTCGGTGGCAACCGAAAATCACGTAAAACCGAATAAACAACTATAAAGATTATGAAACTAAAATTCCGTACTTTCTCAATGGCTTTGGCTGCCATGTCTGCCGCGAGTCAAATGTATGCGCTTCCTACCGTCGATTCTGATGATAAGGAACAGAAAAAGGAAGAACGCAACGTGATGCTCAATGCATCTGATGCCAACAAGCCACGCGAAATACAGATAGGATTACCCAGTGAGGACGTAACCGTATATGAAAACGGTCTTCCTGCCGTTTATTCATCCTCTGTGCATAAGTTGTCGGCACATTGGCGCAGCGACGCCTCCTTGAAAGGCACCGACTTGATGACTCCGTCCGAGTCGGCCATCGCCACTGGCAACATCGCATACGCAGTGTCTTCCTTCAGCGAATTGGGACAGAAAGAGTTCAAGGGCAAACTCAATTACAAGGCGAATCATTTCGGCATGCAGAACTTCGACCTCAACCTGTCGGGCGGAATCGGCGACAACTGGCTCTACACTGCCAGCGTGTACCAGAACTTCGACCCTGGAAGTTTCAAGCTTCGCTTTACCGATTATGCCGACCGCACCCAGCTCTATCATCTCGGCATCACTCGTGTTCTGAATGGAGGCAAAGGACGTGTCTCATTATTGTATAAGTATTCCAACAGCAAGAATCCCGGAAACTTTGCCAACGCAGCCCCGTTTATCTATTCGGGAGACGGCAGCATCAAGAAGATTGACGGTTTCGATCCAGGACTTGACTCTTATGTGCAGCGCCAAGGCTCTTTCCAATACTTGAACACCAAGACTGGCAAGATGGAAACATGGAACATGGACGAAGGCAATGAGAATGAGGCCCACGAGATTTCTCTTCTCAGCCAATATCTGTTTGACAATGGGTGGCTGTGGAAGCTGAATGCCAAATACATGAACGCACCTCATGCCAACTATGTTGACTACGGCGGAAGCACCATCTCTGAAGTGACAGAGGCTGACGGCTATCAGTTGTCTGACGGTTCTGCTTACAGCGGTCTCATAGAAGGGCGACGCACTTGGTTGCACATAGGCAAGGTGAGCAATGCGCTCTTGACTACGGAGATCAGCAAGCAACTCAATAACCATAAGTTGATGGTGGGTTTGAACGAATGGTATTATCACCTCAACTACTATTCTTCGTCCTTCCAGTGGGCAGGCACGGTAGAGGCTTATCCCCGCACGTTGAGCCAGATGTACGCCAATCCGCTCGACCCTACGCAGACTGCCAGGCGTTCAGAGACCTACGGCTATAATGAGTTGAGCCCCGAATACACCAAAGGTTCGGAGAACAAGTTGGCACTTTATTTCACAGACGAATGGAGAGTAACCCCAAAGTTCAAGGTGTTCTATGGCGGACGATTGGAATACTATCGCATGTCTGCCGAGCAGATTTCCACTCCGCGTTTCGCCGGGTTCCACATGGGCAACTACAATACCTACTCCACAGCGGCAGATGGCTCCATTGTTGCAACCGAGCATAGCGTAGAAGCAAAAAACGTGACCAAGAACAAGCTCAACTATGCAGCCACCTTGCAGTTGACATACAACCTCACCCGCCAGTTCGGTTTTACAGCCGATGCTACCATCGCCACCCGTTTCCCACGCATCAGCGAGTATGCCGGAACAGGCCCTACCGAGGAGCAGTATAAGCGCGTGACCATTCCGTTGATTCGTGGTGGAGTGTTCTACAAGAACGACTGGATAGACCTTTCCTCGATGGTGACCTACATCTCGAAGTCGAACAATATCGACCAGCAGAACCTCACCAAGCCCGGCACGTCTGAGGGCAAGACCGTATTGCTCATCTACGATATCCAGACCTTGGGATGGACCACATCAGCCGAGATCAATCCGTTCAAGAACTTCCACATGCATGCGCTCTTCACTTATCAGAAGCCAACATACAAGAACTACAATGCGAGCGTAACATTCAGCGACGGACAGACGATGGGAGTGAATGCCAATAATATGATAGTGAAGGAGATCCCTCAGATACTCATCGAATTGGACCCTAAATACGACATCACAAAGGATTTGAACGTTTGGCTGAGTTTCCGCTACTTCGGCAAGACATATGCCAACCTTCAGGAGGCTCTCTATTTCAACGGTCACTGGGAGACCTTCGGCGGCATCAACTGGAACGTGAACAAGCACCTGAGCCTTGGCGTGAGCGTCATCAACATCTTCAACGAGAAGGGCGCGAAGGGCACCATCAGTGGCTCTGAGTTGATTACCAAGGAAGAGGCAGGAAAGTATGCCGGCAAATATATGAGCGGCAGCTATCTCCGCCCGTTCACCGTAGAGTTTTCCGCAGGAATCAAGTTTTAAGACAATAAAGAACGTTTAATAACGTATTTATAATAATAACAATCACATAAAAACCAAAGAAACAATGAAAAAGGCATTTATGCTTATCGCGGCGATGTGCATGACATCCATCATGGCATCCGCACAAAAGACCATCCGGGTGTCGACCGACAAGACCGACCTCGTGATGCAAGTTTCTCCCAAGGGTCGCCTCTATCAGGTGTATCTGGGCGACAAGTTGAAGAATCCTGCTGACTACAACAGTCTGAAGTGGGATGTATATGCAGCCTCAGATGGCTCTGTCAGTCAGCGAGGTCATGAGGTCTACGCCACCTCTGGCGCAGAGGATTACTTCGAACCGGCTGTGGCTGTGACCCATGCAGACGGCAACATGACCACCTATCTGTATTACCAGTCTTCAGAGCAGAAGGCTATCGAGGGAGGCACCGAGACCATCATCACCCTGCAAGACAAGGTTTATCCGCTGACCGTGAAGCTCCACTATGCGGCTTATCCTAAGGAAAACGTCATCAAGGCGTGGAGCGAAATCTCCCACAAGGAGAAATCGCCTATCACGCTCTGGAGATACAGCTCGACGATGCTCTACTTCAAGGCAAACAAGTATTTCGTCACCAACTATCATAGCGACTGGGCAAAGGAAGGACAGCCGGAGACCTGCCAGTTGACCACCGGCAAAAAGATTGTGGACACCAAGCTGGGAACCCGTGCCGCCATGCAGGAGGAGCCTTTCTTCGAACTGGGCTTCGACGAGCCTGCCAAGGAGAACGAGGGCAAGGTGATGCTGGGCACCATCGGATGGCCAGGCAACTTCCGCTTCACCTTCGAGGTGGACAACGTGGGCGCGCTACGCGTCATCCCTGCCATCAACCCTTACGCCTCCGACTATAAGTTGAAGGCTGGCGAGACATTCACCATCCCCGAGTTCATCTTCGCCATGAGCGACAACGGTGTGGGAGAGGCTTCACGCAATCTGCACAACTGGGCACGCCAGCATCAGTTGAACATGGGTATGGAAGACCGTCTCACTCTCTTGAACAACTGGGAGAACACGGGCTTTGACTTCAACCAGCAGAGCCTTGCCGAGCTGATGAAGGATGCCAAGGACTTGGGAGTGGACATGTTCTTGCTCGACGACGGTTGGTTTGCCAACAAGTATCCGCGCAAGGACGACCACGCCGGTCTTGGCGACTGGGAGGAGACAAAGAGCAAGTTGCCCGATGGAATCCCTGGATTGGTAAGAGACGCAAAGAAAGCTGGCGTGAAGTTCGGCATCTGGATAGAGCCGGAAATGGTGAACCCGAAGAGCGAGCTTTTCGAGAAGCATCCCGACTGGGTGATTATGCAGCCTAAGCGCGACACCTATTATTATCGCAACCAGTTGGTGCTCGACATCAGCAACCCGAAGGTGCAAGATCATGTCTTCGGCATCGTGGACCGCATCATGACCGAGAACCCCGACGTGGCTTACTTCAAGTGGGACTGCAACAGCGTGATTACCAACATCTATTCTCCATACCACAAGGAGAACCAAGGCAATTTCTACATCGACCACGTGCGCGGCATCTACAAGGTGCTCACCCGCATCCACAACAAGTATCCCAAGTTGCCTATGATGCTTTGCTCGGGTGGCGGCGGCAGAATGGACTACGAGATGCTGAAATACTTCACCGAGTTCTGGTGCTCCGACGACACCGACCCATACGAGCGCATCTACATCCAGTGGAGCCTCTCTAAGTTCTTCCCTGCCAAGGCTATGGGCTCACACGTTACCAACTGGAACAAGAACACCAGCGTTAAGTTCCGCACTGATGTTTGCAGCTCGTGCAAGTTGGGCTTCGACATCGACCTCAAGTCGCTCTCTCAGGACGAATACAAGTTCGTGCAGAATGCCGTAAAGAACTACGACAACATGAAGCCGATGATTCTCGAAGGCGACCAGTATCGCCTGGTTTCTCCATACGAAGGCAACCACTGCGCCCTCAACTACGTCAGCAAGGACAAGCAGCGCGCCGTCCTCTTTGCCTACGACCTGCACCCACGCTACAAGGAGCCGGTGATGAACGTGAAGCTGCAAGGCTTGGACCCGTCAAAGGTTTACACCGTAAAGGAGACCAACCTGATGCCAGGCAAGGAGTCGGAGTTGGAGTGCCACGGCAAGCAGTATAGTGGTGACTATCTGATGAAGATTGGCTTGAATGTCTTCAGTCAGACTGACGGCACCAGCCACGTATTGGTATTGGAATAAGACTTTCAACCATTAATATGAAGGGCAAAAGCATTGAGTACAAGATGCTTTTGCCCTTTATGACATTAATCTTGACCGAAGGGCACGCCCACCGCCACTGACAATCCTTTTTTTTTCCATTGCCTCCAAGCGATCTGTTGGGTGGCTGGCGCACGATGTTAATATTATAGGATTTCTATAATAGGATTTCTATAATTATATGAAAAGATGCATCTTTGCACCGCTAACTAATTGACAGATAGCAAGAAGGGCAAATTGTAAAAAAACAAGACCGAAGCTGACATGGCAAGAATAAGGAATCCTTTTGTGGTGACAGGCAAGATAGAACGGGAGTATTTCTGTGACAGAGTGGTGGAGTCGCAGAAGATAGTCAAGTCTATTGAAACTTATACTGATGAAATATAAAATCGCCATTACACAATTGTTGTAACATGAATTGTGTAATGGCGATATGTGTGTTGTATAGAGAGTGTTATTTCTCTTTGGGCCTTGCCACAAACTCGGTATGAAGGGTTTCCATTGGGCTCTCCTTCAAATTGACGAGAATGTTGGGCGTATTGCCATTGGCTATTATGACCTTGATGCCGGCGTTTGCCACCTCGTGGGCCGTTTTCGCCTTTGAGGTCATGCCGCCCCGTCCGAAGCTGCTCTTGCTTGGGAGGATATACTCGCTGATGTCTTTGTCGTAATATACCGATGGTATGATGCGAGAAGTAGGCAGCTTCGGGTCACCATTGTAGATGCCATCCACATTGGAGAGCAAGACGAGGGTGTCGGCGTTCATCATCTGTGCCACCAGGCCGGAGAGTTCATCGTTGTCGGTAAACATCAACTCGGTAATGCACACGGTATCGTTCTCATTGATAATAGGCAAGACCTCGTTTTCCAACATCACTTGCATGCAAGCCTTCTGGTTCTTGTACTGTTCCTCAGACCCGAAGTTTTCCTTCATGGTGAGCACCTGCCCTATCTTGACGTTGTACTCGCGGAAGAGACTATAGTAGAGACCGATGAGCTTCACCTGTCCTATGGCAGAGAAAAGCTGGCGTTGTTCCACATTGTCCAATTGATGTCCCGTATGATACTCAGCCCGCCCCGCGGCAACGGCGCCTGAAGAGACCAAAATCACCTCATAGCCATGTTGACGAAGCCAGACTATCTGGTCAACGATAGACGACATTCTTGTTACATCCAGTTTGCCATCGGGACGCGTCAGCACGTTGGATCCCACCTTCACTACAATTCTTTTCATCTGCTATTTTCTGTTTTATCCTACAATCACTCGCCTGTCATGCCAGAGGATTCACTCAACTTAGTGTTGCAATAAAAATCAAACAAAACCTCATCAGACATGGCAAAGATACAAATATAATCGGAGAAGTTCACATCTTTTGGCGGCATATTTCGGCACAACTTAAAAGTTCCGGTAGGTTTGTATCGTCATTTGAGTGGCGAGCGTGTCTCTTGTCTCTTCGCTTTGTGCGTAAAGTGACTGGCTCAACAATAGTGCCGAACCTAAAACAAAGGATAGTTTCTTGTATTTTGTAGTTTTGGTGAATTATTGCTTGAGTTGCTCTTTGGCCTTAGCAGTCAGTCGAACAGCCTCCTCCTTGTCTTTCAATCTGCTTGAATTTGCCAGAAATAATTGGAGATACAACTTTGCTTTCAGCTGATTCTTGGATGCAATAAACATTTGGGCTGCATTGTAATAATTGAGCGGGTCGTCTTCCTCATCATAGATGGCACACAATTCAAAAGCACGCCCTGCTTCTGCATATCGTTTGTGTTGGAAATAGATGTCGGCGAGCAATTTGTAGGTACGCAAGGCTCTGCCCTTTGGCAAGGATGCTTCTAAGGATTTGTTGAGATGAACCAAAGATAGCGAGTCCATATAGAGAGTTTTCTCTGCCAATCCTAAATGGAAAAGGCAGGTGGCATTGTCGCTCTTGAACCGCGCCGCGTTTTGATAGCATTCCTGTGCCCTGTCGTAATTTGGTACGTTTTCATAACAAAGTCCAAGAACGAAGTTTGACACGAAATTGTCAAAACCTTGTGCGATTAACTTCTCATACAATGGAATCGCCTCGTCATACTTGAATTGCAAGAACAACGAATAGGCGTATTCTTTGTTGACATATAGATTGGTGGAATCGCTCTTGATATATTTCCTCGTCACATCCTCGGCTTTCCCGGGTTGGTTTGCTCCATTGCAATATGAGGCAAAAGAAGCGACTATCTCGCTGTCGTATGGAAATGTTGTTGTGATTCGCTCACCCCAATAGGCAATCTTCTCTGCATTGTCTTGGTTGAGAAACGAATAATAGTACATGTGCATGTCATCATGACTGATGCTGTCCGTAGGAATCATGTCAAGACAAGATATGCAAGCCGTATAATTGCCCACCTTACGATAACATGAAGCCAATTTCCTGCGCACTTCGAAATGCGACGGATTCACTTCGAGATACTTTTGGTAATATTCGGTGGCATGAAAGGTATCATACTGGTCCATGCAGCTGTCGCCTTTGTGGAGCAAAACTGTTGTAGAATCGTGGGCATAGACTTTCGCCGCTAAGCATAGACAAAATATGAGAGTAAGTTTAAGATATTTCATAAGAGAGCTGATTATTTCTTTTTTACTTCCGAGGTGAACACTACAGGCAAGGTAAATTCCATGTTGACTTCCTCGCCATCAGAAAGTCGTGCGGGCTTCCATCGTGGACTTTTCTTCAAGAGTTCAATCACAGTCTGCTCGTATGCTTTTTCTTTTGGTGCTTCAAGTACCTTGAATAGTCCCAGTGTCCCATCTTTTTGGACAGTGAAGCTGACGACCACACGGGCAGGTTTGTCTTGCAAACCTTTGGGATATTGGATATTTGTCATGAACCATTTCAAGAAGTCGTTGATGTCACCATTGCCGTTGAAAACAGGCATTCGTCCACCTTCGGGCAAAACTGCTATCGTTTTTAGGGCATGAGGCTGCGACACGTTCCCTTGTTGCTTGAACGCAAGGGCAAGGACGATGCAAAGTGTTACTATCACGCAAATAGCTATTCCAAATACTTTCTTGTATATAAGCATCTTATTGCTTGGTTTCTGCATCTCTCCCAAGAAATAAGTTTCTTCATGATGATTTGTTGCTTTCATATCTTCAGTTATTTTATGGAGTTGTCTAAAAGAGATTTCAGTTGCTTGAGTGGTTCCTTACCCACATGTAGGGTAAACTTCTCGGAAAAGTGCTCATTGTGCAAGATGAGTTCCGAAGTGTTGAGGTTGATACTGAAAATGTGTTGACTGTTGATGATGTAGTTTCGCCCTACACGGGCAAAGCAATGCGAGGTTCTTGCCAGTTGCTCTACGATTTTCTTCTCAAAGACCACCAGATTGAATGAAAACGTATATTCGTCGCCATTGGTAAGCCGCAAAGTGCAATAGCTTCCTTCCGAACAGACGTATGCTATCTGCTTGGAAGCCACTCTTAGCAAGAAGTTGGCATTTGATATGATGAGGTATTCTTCCATACTTGTTATTTTTTTGCACACAAAGTAAAACAAAAACTTTCATAAGTTTGGTGCTTGGAGGGATGTATTTTGTGGAATCACTGTTTGGCTTTGCGGATTAGCCTTCGTTTCTGCCCACAAGCTTCTCCTAAATGCAAACTTCCGTTCATCAGCTACGAAGGAAATCAGAACGTTTGCCGAAGACCATTCCTATGGCATTGATACGAGCGGCGAGAAACGGCAAAGGTGTATGTGAGGAGGGTAAAAGCGTTTGATGCAGAACGACAAGGCTATTGGGTAATATAGAAAAAAAGCCGCAAACCTTCTATAGGCTTGCAGCTTCGCTTTCTTTTATAGGTTGTCTGCTTATTGTGCTCTTCTTTATTGGAAGAACACTATTTCCATGTTATTTCTTTCCTGCCAACAGACCGTTGATGACGGCGGAAGTAAAACCGCCTTGCTCCATGGTGTTGAGACCCTTGATGGTGCAACCGCCCGGGGTGGTCACCTTGTCGATGGCAGCCTCGGGATGCTCGCCCGTCTCTTGCAATAGCTCCACGGCTCCCTTTATGGTCTGCAGCACTATCTTCTGCGCGTCCTTCGCCTTGAAGCCCATCTCCACGCCGCCTTCCACGTTGGCCCTCACATAGCGCATGGCATAAGCTATGGCACACGACATGGCGGTGGCTGCGGGGAAGAGGCGTTCCTCCATTATGAGCGTCTCGCCCAACTCATCGAAGATGTCGGTCACCGTCTTTGTCTGCGTGGCTGAAGCATCCACCGGCGTGATAAATGTCATCGACTGTTTGTAGGCTATGGCGATATTTGGCATCACGAGGAAGAACGTCGGGGTGCAGCCATCCTTGTCGAGCCACTCTTTAATCTTAGCCGAAGGCACGCCAGCTGCCACCACGACAAGCATCTGGCTCTTATAGTCGAGCACGTCCTTGATGCCATTCAAGGTCTTCTCTACGCACCAAGGCTTTACTACCACGCACACGATGTCTGCCACACAACAAGCCTGCCGGTTGTCGGGACTCACGCCGGCACCTGCCTCAGAGAAGTGGTCGAGCGTTGACTGATTGTGGTCTGACACCGTGATGTCGGAAGGCGTGAAGCGGTCGCTCTTCAAAAGGCCTTCAACCATGGCACCACCCATGGCACCTGCTCCAATAAAGCTTATCTTCATAGTCTACTTATGATTTATAATGTGTGCTAATATACAAAATATATCCCTATAGTTAAGGGCAAAGTTACTGAATATTAGCCAAAGGCAAGTTACCCAAAGGCAATATTTAGCTTATTTAAGCGAATGGCTGGCTTGGCAGCACGTCCACGCCAATGATAAACTATGTTAATTAACCACTAAAATAGCGAAAGCAGCGCAAGAAATGTATAAATTTGCATTTATAATAAAAGCACATTTAAAACAAATCAGCTTATGAAAGAAACGTTCAGACATTGGTACAGGGCATTGTCAGCCATGCTGTTAACAATGCTTGGTTTTTCTTCTTGCGACAAGTTATCATCGGGTGAGCCATGTCTTTACGGTTCCCCTACCAGCGTTTTCCAAGTAAAAGGCTGCATCACTGCCGAAGACGGCACTCCAATAGAAGGCATCAAGGCTGTCGTGGGAATAGACTATGCTAAAAACGGCAAGGACATCTACCGTCTAGACTCCGCCTATACCGACAGTCAGGGCAACTACACCATTGACAAACAGAATTTTGGAGGGGATATTAACAAAAATTCCTTACAGATACTCCTCGAAGATGTGGATGGAGACGCCAAGGGTGGAACCTTTGCCAACGACACCGTCAAGGGAGATGAACTCACCATAGAGAAAACCGGTGGCAAGGACGGAACATGGAGTATTGGCTCTTATGCTATCACGGCCAACAAGAAACTCAAGAAGAAGCAATAGCCTCATCTTTATATATATAAGTCTCCGAAGTTGAACCGTTCCTTAACAAACAGGCATGACTAAGATTGAACCCTTGTCACTTCGCAGAAGACTCGCCCTGGAGATACACCGCAAGTCTTATTCCATGTTGGTGGAGGAGCATCCCTTGCGCCAATTGTTCTGGGAATCCACATTGCGGTGCAACTTGCATTGTCGCCATTGCGGAAGCGACTGCAAGGTGAAGGCCAACGCCAAGGACATGCCTTTAGAAGACTTCCTGCGCGTGCTCGACAACATCAAGCAGCACACCGATCCTCACAAGGTTTTCGTCATCGTGACAGGAGGTGAACCATTGATGCGCGAGGACATCGCGCAGTGTGGCAGGGCAATATACGAGAAAGGGTTTCCTTGGGGAATGGTGACCAACGCCCTCTATCTCACTCCGCAAAAGTTTGACAGTCTGCTTCAGGCAGGACTTCACACCATGACCATCAGCATGGACGGACTGGGCGAGGAGCACAACTGGATGCGCGGCAACAAGCACAGCTTCAACATGGTATCGCAAGCGATAGACATGCTGGTGGCACATCCTGAAATAAAATTCGACATCCTTACTTGCGTCAACCGCCGCAACTATCCCCATCTACAAGACATCAAGCAATTCTTGATAAACAAAGGAGTAAAGATGTGGCGAGTGGTGGCAGTGTTCCCTGTGGGAAGGGCTGCAGCCGACCCCGACATGCACCTCAAGCCAGAAGAATACAGGGGCATCCTGGAGTTTATCAAACAGACAAGAAAAGAAGCGCTCATAGAATGCAGCTATGGCTGCGAGGGGTTCATGGGCAATTACGAGGGCGACATCCGCAACTATTTCTTCGGCTGCCAGGCTGGAGTATCCGTCGGCTCGGTCTTGGTAGACGGTTCCATATCGGCGTGTGCCAGCATTCGATCCAATTATCACCAAGGCAATATCTACCGCGATGACTTCTGGGAGGTATGGAACCAGCGATTCATACCATATCGCGACAGGGAATGGATGCGCAAGGACGATTGCGCCGAATGCAAGTATTTCAGATATTGCAGGGGCAGCGGCATGCACCTGCGCGACGACGAGGGCAAGCTCATCATGTGCCCTCTGCACCGGCTCAAAGACAAGCTCTGACAGGGCTTTGACAACTGCCTTTTAAAATGGCATTACTTCTTCATATTATAGAAATCTCGATGTAACATGGCGTTCTTACCTTTGCTCCCGAAAAAACTTTAGGACGAACACAACAAGAACGTTATGAAGAAGAATGTAGTAGTAATGACCATGGCAGGCCTGCTCTTGCAGGGCACGGTGGTCAACGCCGTAGCCGACAATGTGACCGACGGCAGCACCGCGACAGGAAAGGTCATGGGCGTGAATACCGTAAAAGGCAAAGTCACCAACGAACAGGGCGAACCCTTGCCGGGCGTGGTGGTACACTGTGGCAACATGAATGCGCAGACCGATGTCAACGGCGAGTTTCGCGTTGCCGCCAACACGGGCGAGAAAATCACTTTCACTTATATAGGTTATGCCTCCACCACCAAGAAAGCCGACAACGACCGCCTTGACGTGGTGATGAAGGAAGACAGCCAAACGCTGGGCGAGGTGATTGTCACAACGCAAAAGAAAAGCCAGAGCAACCTGGAGGTTCCCGTAGCGGTGAGTGCCGTGACGGGAAGCGTGATGGAGAAACTCAACCTTCATCAGATGGACGACGTGGCACAGTTTACCCCTGGCGTTCAAATCCAATTGCAAAGCCCCAACAATCCGGGCTACGTCATCCGTGGCGTTACTTCTGACGACGGAGCCGCCTATGCCCAACCGAGAGTGTCGGTGTTCATGGACGGCGTGTCTACTTCGCGAAGCCGCGGCTCTGCCGTGGAGCTCTTCGATCTTGAACGTGTGGAGGTGGCCAAGGGACCACAAGGCACCCTGTTTGGCAGAGGCGCCGAGATAGGAGGCATCAGCATACTTCGCCACAAGCCAGTGGATTACCTCACGGGCGAGATCTCGCTCAACTATGGCAGCTACAACCAGCGCCAGGTCACAGGTTTCATCAACACCCCCATCGTAAAGGGCAAGCTCGCCAACCGTTTCGCCTTCGACTATGACGCACGCGACGGCTTCATCAAGAATGAGGCTGGAGGCAGACTGAACGGCAAGAACGCCTTGGCATTCAGAAACTCCACGCAGTGGTGGATCGACGACGACACTTCTTTGGGACTTGTGCTCGACTATCAGCACGACGACTACCCCGGCACATCCTTCCACAGCATAAACCCCACCTACGGCAACAGCGACCCCAACAGTCCTGCCAATCTGGAGGCTGGCAAGCAGCTGGGCATCAAGCGCAATGTGGGCGGTGCCTTGCTCAATATCACCCACAACATGGGAAACAAGTGGTCGCTTAATTCCATCACAGGTTTCCGCGCCTTCAACAGCGACGAGCGTTTCGACGCCGACGGCACCTATCTTCCCCTCTTGCTATGCCAGGAAAAGGAGAAAGGCACGCAATTCAGCCAAGAATTCAGGTTCAACTACGATGACCACAAGCGCTTCTCAGGCTTCGTGGGCACCAGCTACTTCTACGAGAACTCCTCGCAAGATGTCAACGCAAAGGCAAACCTCCAATATCTCTATCCGGTGTTTATACAGAAAAGCCTGAAAGCCAAGCTCAGCAGCCAGGTGGAGAATGTTAAGGCATTGCTCAGTAAAAGTTTGCCCGCAGCCTACCAGCCCATGGTGGAGCAGATGCTTACCCAACTGATGGGCAAGTGGTTCCCCGACACACCGGCAACGGATGCCAACGGCAAACTGGTGCCACAAACCGCCACTCCCGACTTTTATGGTGACCTGAAGGCTCAGATGGCTTCATACAAGATGGACTTGGACCAGATGCTGGCAGGAATGGGCAACGACGGCAAGACTATCCAAGCCGCCCTTCAAGGCATCTCGGACAAGCCTCTCGACGATGCCTATACCGAGCAAGGCAAGAACTACGGCACCAATCAGGCCGTGGAGATCTTCGCCGACGGCTCGTTCAAAATCACCAAACAACTGAATTTCACCCTTGGCATCCGTGGTACCTACGAGCACCAACAGACGGGCTACTCTTCATCTACAGTGCCAAGTTTGTTTGGCGCAGTGTTGTATCATCCCACGGAAGGTGGCGCCGAGGTTACCGCAAAAGACAGCTACTGGTCGTGGGTTGGACGTGCTGCACTCAACTACATGATAGGCAAGAACAACATCTACGCCAGCGTTTCGCGTGGTCGTCGCCCGGGAGTGCTCTACTTCAACAACGACCCAAAAGACTTCGAGACACTCAGCCCCGAGATTATCTACAGCTATGAGGGTGGCGTGAAGGGTAGTTTGCTGCAAGGCCGTCTTACCTATGACTTCTGCGCCTACTACTACGATTGGTACAACTACCAGACATCGGTGTTCAACCAGACCACCAGCAAGTATGAGTACGACGACGCAGGACGCGCCCACAGTTTCGGCGTGGAGGCAAGCCTCAGCTATTCCCCTTGCCGCTATCTCAACATCTTCGGCAACTGGTCGTATATCGAGGGAAAGTTCAATGACACCGACGACAACGGCGTGAAACAGGAATATGCTGGCAACCGCTTCCGCCTCACCCCGAAAAACAGCTTTGCCCTGGGCTTCGACCTCAACGTGCCAACCTCCAAGAGCGCGTCCATCTATTTCCGTCCAACCTACTCATGGAAGTCGAAGGTGTTTTTCGAGGAGAGCAACGAGCCCGAACTGACACAGGAAGCCTTCGGCCTGCTCAACTTCACTGCCGGATACCGTTTCCAGCCTGGCAAGATATATTATGAGATTGGAGCCTTCGGCAAGAACGTGCTCGACCAGAAGTATGTGGTTGATGCTGGCAACTCCGGCCGTCAGATAGGCTTCCCCACCTATGTGGGCGGCAGCCGTTCGGTGGTAGGACTGATGTTCAAGATGGGATTCTAACACAATATAAACTACAATGAGAAGATCATTGACAGTGGCTATGCCACTGACGAGAATAACCAAGGCGCTAAACTAAAAAAACAAGTTAGTGTCGTTTCTTCAAGTAGGAGGTAAATACCAACAACTGGTGTTTACCTCCTACTTTCGTATTCACAAGCCTCCCACTTCACCGCATTTATAGTTACACATACAGCGATATATTAAACATACTTACAATTCGCGTCGAAAACCGTTCGTTTCTATACATTATGAAAGCAAAATACCCTTTAATAACACTTTGTGTAATTTTAAGGTTGTTTATTGCATCTTTTTGTTAGCTTTGTTTTTGTTTTCCCAACATTCTGTCTACCTTTGCACCCGGATTGATAACAATAAGTATTAATTTTAAAAGGTAACGAGTATGAAAAAGATTGTTTTTATGGTAATGATGGCGATTGCAACACTTTCTACCAACGCCCAGAGTGAATACCCAACTGCAAAAGTTGAGAAGCACGATGTGGCCATCTTGGTCATTGACATGCAGAACGACTTCGTTGACCCTAAAGGCAAACTTTGCGTTGCTGGTGCCAAGGCAACCATCCCGGCAATCAACAAACTTGTCGAGTATGGCAGAAGCAAGAACTGGAAGGTTGTTTGGATCACTCGTGAGCACCGGCCGTCTGGTGTGGATGTTGACGCTCCGCGCATCCCCTTGTTTGTAGATGGCAAGACTGGCTATTGCGTGCCGGGAACTTGGGGCGGTGCCATCGTCGACGGTCTCAAACCAGAAAAGGACGACATCATGTCGCCAAAATACAAAAACTCAGCCTTCTTCCATACAAACCTTGACCTCATGCTGAGACGAATGGGAGTGAAAACCGTGGTCTTGGCTGGCACACAGTATCCCAACTGCGTAAGAGGCACTGCCAATGACGCAATGAGCTATGACTATGAAACCGTCATCTGCACGGATGCTTGTTCTGCCAAGACTCCTGAAGTTGCCGCAGCCAACGTGTTCGACATGAAGAACATGGGAATAAAGTGTATCTCTTTAGACGAAGTGAAGAAAGAATACAAGTAAAAACTAAAGAGCAAACCTTATGAGAAGACTTTATGTAAGTGCAATCATTGCCTTGTCTTCACTGACATCGTTTGCCCAGAAGTCATCGTGGTTTGAGAATGTAAAGGTATCTGGCTTCGCCATTGCGCAATACCAATGGTCTAACCCCAAGGACAACGAAGCCAACTCTTTCAACCTAAGGATGGCAAGAGTAGCTTTGGATGGAAAGGTTGCCGGTGACTTCTATTGGAAGACGCAAATCCAAATCACGGGCAACACCTCCACCCTCGCCTCCTCGCCCCGACTCGTGGATTTGTTCGTTGAATGGCAGAAACACAAGGCTTTCAATTTCAGAATAGGCGAATTTCAAGTGCCGTTCACCTTGGAGAGTCCAATCCATCCGATAGACATGGGGTTCATGGACAATGCGCAGGGTGTCTTGAAGTTTACAGGCTATTCTGACCGTTCAGGGCAACATTCAAGCAACGGGCGCGACATTGGTATCATGGCGCAAGGCGATTTCCTGCCAAACGCAAGCGGCAGAAACCTTCTCCATTATGCGGTAAGCGTGGTCAACGGACAGGGTATCAACCTCAAGGATGTTGATAACAGAAAGAATGTTGTCGCGAGCTTCTGGGTTATGCCCATCAAGGGCATGCGCATCGGCGTGTCAGGATGGGAAGGATCTTATGCAAGAAAGGGCTCTTGGACAGACGAAGCCACAGGAAAGGCCAAGTCGGGCGTGAGAAGCCTGCCACAGCACAGGTATGCAATCAGTGGTGATTATGTTTCGAATGGCTGGACAGTCCGCACCGAATATGTCCATTCCACGGGAAACGCTTTCAATAAGACCATGACCGACACCAATGATGCCAGTGCCTCGGATTGCTCATTGTCCACAAATGGCAACAAGGCAGACGCATTCTATGCTTTAGCCATTGCACCCGTTGTGAAAAACAAGGTTAATGTCAAGGCTCGCTATGATATGTATAGAAGCAATGGCGAATGGAATTCTGCCAAGACTTTCTATGAAGTTGGCGCCGACTACTTCTTTACGAAAAATTTGAAGTTCACTGTAGAGTATGCTCTTGTCAACGACAGGACACTCAGCAAACACAATTACAGCTTGATTGATACACAACTTTCCGTCAAATTTTAATCAAACAAGAGTATGTAAACAATAAGGGTGTGTCGGTTTCGACACACCCTTATTGTTTATTTCATGCCCAACTGGTACATGATGAAGCCGTAGATGTCGGCAGTCTCTTCCATCTGCTTGCTCAGCGGCTTGCCTCCGCCGTGGCCTGCCTTGCTGTCGATGCGGATCAGCGTTGGGGCATTGCCTGCCTGCGCCTCTTGCAGGGCAGCTGCAAACTTGAAGGAGTGTGCTGGCACCACACGGTCGTCGTGATCGGCGGTGGTCACCATTGTGGCAGGATAGCTCACGCCCTTCTTGATGTTGTGCAGTGGGGAGTAACCCTTCAGGTACTCGAACATCTCCTTGTTGTCGGCACTGGTGCCATAGTCGGGTGCCCAGTTCCAGCCGATGGTGAACTTATGGTAGCGCAACATGTCCATCACGCCCACCTCGGGGATGCACACCTTGAAGAGGTCGGGACGCTGCGTCATGCAGGCTCCCACGAGCAGTCCACCGTTGCTACCGCCCATGCAGGCGAGGTGTTGCTTGTCGGTATACTTGTTGGCTATGAGCCATTCACCGGCAGAAATGAAGTCGTCGAACACGTTCTGCTTCTGCATCTTCGTGCCAGCCAGGTGCCAGTCTTCGCCATACTCGCCGCCACCGCGCAACACAACATAGGCATAGATGCCGCCTTTCTCAAGGAACGGAATGCGCATGGAGGAGAAGTAAGGAGGATAGGTGACGTTGAAGCCGCCATAACCATACATCAGCACGGGGTTCTTGCCGTTCTTCTTCATGCCCTTCTTGTAGGTGAGGAAGACAGGAATCTTCGTGCCGTCCTTCGAGGTGTAGAATGCCATCTCAGAGGTATAGTCGGCGAGCTTGAAGTTCACCTTCGGCGCACTGTAGAGCTTGCTCGTGCTCGTGGCGAGGTCATACTGGTAGATACTCGTGGGCACGGTGTAGGAGGTGTAGCTGAAGAACAGTTCCTTGCGCTCGCGCTTGCCGCTGAAGCTGGCGGAACCTATTCCCGGCAGGGCTATCTCACCAAGTTTCTCGCCCTTGATATTATAAAGGTACGCGTGCGAGCAGTTGTCCTTGGTATAGGAGAGCACCATCTTGTCGCCGTCTACGAAGGTCACATCCTCCAGCACGGCATCGCTCTCGGGTATCAGTTCCTTCCAGTCGTTGTAGCCTGGCTTGCTGAGGTTTGCCACCATCAGACGATACTTGGGCGCGCCGGCGTTGGTGAGCATAAAGATGTTGTCGCCGATGAACTCCACAGGACTGTAGGTCTTTGAACAGTCGCCCGTCATCTGGATAAACTGCGAACCGGGCTGACGGAGGTCACGCACATAGAGGTTGATGCCCTGGTCCATGCCCGACTCGTAGAGGAACATCATCGTCTCCTCCTTGTTCACTCCCACGTTGTAGAAGCGCAGAGGGTTGGCAGGGTTCTGGTAGAAAAGTTGGTCTTCGCTCTGCGGAGTGCCCATCTTGTGATAATACACCTTCTGCACCTCGTTCTTGGCCGAGGTCTCCTTGCCCTTCTCGGGGGCATCGTAGGCGCTGTAATAGAAACCGTCGCCCTGCCATGTGGCACCCGTGAACTTTGCCCACACTATGTGGTCGTCGAGCAACTGGCGGGTCTTCACGTCCATCACATAAATCTCCTCCCAGTCGCTGCCACTGCGCGAGATGGTGTAGGCGAAATACTTGCCGTCGTGACTGAAGGAGATGCCCTTCAATGCCACCGTGCCGTCGTCGCTCAACTTGTTGGGGTCGAGAAACACACGAGGCTCGCCGCCCAGCCGGTCCATCTCGTAGAGCACATTCTGGTTCTGCAGTCCGTTGTTCTTGTAGATGTACCACTTGCCGTTCTTCTCGAAGGGGGTGTAAACCTTCTCGTAGTTGGACACCTCTTTGAGGCGTTTCAGGTATTTGGCGCGCTGGGGTATCTTGGCGAGGTAGGCGTTGGTAACGTCGTTCTCGGCGTTTACCCATGCAGCGGTAATGGCGCTGGTGTCGTTCTCCAACGGGCGGAAGGGGTCTGCCACCTTCACACCAAAATACTCGTCCACGGTGTTGTCCTTGGGGGCGGTGGGATATTTCAGTCCCTGCCCCATAACTGTCATAGCGGTCATAGCCATGGCGGAAGTAAGTAAGAATTTGTTCATATTGCGAAAAATTGTCTGCAAATTAATTGCAAAATTACATATTTTTATACGACAAGCAAACATAATGCCCATGAAAAGGCGTTGTTTCAAATAAAAATCGCACCTTTGCAACCGTATA
Organism: Oscillospiraceae bacterium; assembly: GCA_963599465.1. GTDB lineage: Bacteria > Bacteroidota > Bacteroidia > Bacteroidales > Bacteroidaceae > Prevotella. The sequence goes on from CAVBXD010000005.1 coordinate 52,804, forward strand.
ACAAATTGTCGAAGGTATGAAGATTGTAAAGTTTTTGAGAGATTGGTCGTTGCCGTTGTCCATGGCACTCGGTGCCATCATCTATTTCGTTTTCGCCTACACCCCGGCTTTGGAGCCCGTGTGCGACTGGTTCACGCCCATCAGCAGGCCGATACTGCCCTCATGCATGTTCCTTATACTCTTCGTGGTGTTCTGCAAGGTGGATTTCACAAAACTCAGGCCCGTGAAGTGGCATTTTTGGGTTGCGGTGCAACAAGTGGCGTTCGTTTTGGCGGTGTTGGGATTGATTCTCGTGTTCCGCCTTCAGGGAGAACCCTTGATGCTGATGGAGGCTCTGCTTATTTGCATCATTGGCCCCTGTGCCGCAGCAAGTTCTGTGGTAACAGCGAAATTGGGCGGCAGCATGGAGCAGATGACTACCTATACATTCATATCCAACTTCATAACCGCCGTGATGATACCGCTCTGCTTCCCCTTGATAGAAAAGAGCGGGCACATGACTTTCTTCACTGCTTTCATCAACATACTCTACCAAGTGAGCATCGTTCTCGTGGTGCCGATGGGATTGGCTTACATCGTGAAGCATTGCTTCCACCGCCTCCATCGCCGCATCATCAGCATCAAGGATCTTGGCTTCTATCTTTGGGACGGCTCTCTCATTCTCGTGGCAGGCACAACAATGCGCAACATCATGCACGCCGGCACCTCACTCACATTCATCATCGTGATAGCCGTCTTGTCGCTGCTGCTATGCATCGTGCAGTTTGCCACGGGCCGCTTCATCGGCCATTACTTTGACACCACGGTGGAATCGGGGCAGGCATTGGGACAAAAAAACACACCTTTCGCCATTTGGGCAGCAACCGCCTATCTCAACCCTCTGTCTACAGTGGGACCCGGCTGCTATGTGGTGTGGCAGAATCTCATAAACTCGTTCGAGATTTGGCATTACCAAAAGAAGCAGGAACAGGAGAAATAACGACAACAGCGCGGCGTGTAAACTGGGCTTCGGACCTTCTTTTGCAAAAGCAAGCCACAAAAACATAAATCGCTATATATCAGCGTTTTCCCAAGGCTTTTTCGACCACATTTCGGCTTGCCGCAGAAATACCATCGCCGTTCTAACGTAACGGCATCGCGATACTAACGTAACGGCACTGCGATACTAACGTAACGGCAACGCCATTCTAACGTAACGGCAACGGGGTCATTTGAAGGCAAAATATTGATGTGAAAAACAAGGCGTTGGACAGAGGGGAACACCTCTTTCCAACGCCTTTATGATAATCGCATTTTGAAAGTCAGAGCTTCGCCAAGAAGTTAATGCCAAATGCCTTCAAGGTTTTTCTTACAGCTCTTTCAGCACAGTCTCAAGGCGACCGATGAAGTCGTCCACATTCTCCTTGGTGAGTATCAACGGAGGAAGGATGCGAAGAATGTTGGTGCCGGCACAACCGGTGAAGCAGTGCTGCTCATGGATGAGCTTATTGCGAACCTCCTTGTGAGGAATGTCGAGCACGGCTCCCACCATCAGACCGCGGCCACGAACCTCGGTGATGTGGCTATTGCGCTTCTGCAACTCCTTCAACTGCTCGATGAGGTATTCGCCAACCTCATGCACGTTCTCCACGATGTGTTCCTGCTCGAACACGTCGAGTACGGCGAGGGCTGCGGTGCAGGCCAAGTGGTTGCCGCCGAAAGTGGTGCCGAGCTGACCATAAACGGGCTTGAACTCCGGCGAGATCAACACGCCACCCATAGGGAAGCCGTTGCCGATGCCCTTTGCCACGGTGATGATGTCGGGCTTGATGCCGAGCCACTGGTGGGCGAAGAACTTTCCGCTTCTGCCATAACCGCACTGGATCTCGTCGCAGATGAGGAAGGTGCCATATTTCTTGCAGGCAGCCTGCAAGCCCTGGGCAAACTCGGGAGTCACCATGTTGCAACCGCCTACACCCTGGATGGCCTCGATGATGCAAGCGCAGACATCGCCCTTGGCAAGTTCCTGCTCCCATGCCTCAAGGTCGTTGATGGGGAGGTAGGTAACATGACCGTTGTCATTAATGGGGGCGATAATCTTGGGGTTGTTGGTTGCCTCCACAGCGAGGGATGTTCTGCCGTGGAAAGACTTTGACAAGGCGAGGATGCGGGTTCTGCCGTTGGTGAAGGATGCCAACTTCATGGCGTTCTCGTTGGCCTCGGCACCCGAGTTGATGAGGAAAAACTGGTAGTCGTCATAACCGCACGCCTTGCCCAGTCGCTCAGCGAGCTTCACCTGAAGCTTGTTGATGACGGAGTTGGAGTAGAAACCCAACTCGTTGAGCTGCTTGGTGAGCATCTCCACATAGTGGGGATGGCTATGGCCGATGCTGATAACGGCATGACCACCATAGAGGTCAAGGTATTCCTGGCCGTTTTCGTCCCAAACCTTGCAGCCTTGTCCCTTTACTATATTAATGTCGAAAAGGGGATATACGTCGAATAATTTCATGTCAATGATGTCCTAATGTTGTTAGAATGCGCTTGGCTTGAGTTTCAAACCACTTGTCTGGTCGAGGCCAAACATGATGTTCATGTTCTGCACTGCCTGGCCAACGGCACCCTTGAGGAGGTTGTCGATGCACGAGGTGATGAGGAGCTTGTCGCCATACTTGTCCACATGCACGAGACACTTGTTGGTGTTCACCACCTGCTTCAGGTCGATGGCCTTGTCAACATAGTGGGTGAACTTGGCATCCTTGTAGAACTCCTTGTAGCCTGCCACGATTTCCTCGATGGGCTTGTCGGTCTTCACCACCTCTGTGGCAAAGATGCCGCGGGCGAAGTCGCCACGATAGGGGATGAAGTCGATGGCAGCGTCGAGATAGCCCTGCGTCTGCTTGAGGCTCTGGCAAATCTCCGGCACATGCTGGTGGTTGAACGCCTTGTAGATGCTCATGTTGTTGTTGCGCCACGAGAAGTGGGTCGTGGCACCCGGCTTCTGACCGGCACCCGTGCTGCCCGTGATGGCATTCACAGACACGTCGCTATTGATGAGCCCCATCTTGGCTGCGGGAAGCAACCCAAGTTGGATGCACGTAGCAAAACAACCGGGGTTGGCTACATGATGAGCCTGGGCTATTTTTGATTCGTTGATTTCCGGGAGTCCGTACACGAAGTCGTGGGCGGCTGGTGTAGGATGTTGCGTGGCAACCACCTGCTCGGGAGCAAGACGGAAGTCCTGTGCCAAGTCGATGATCTTCACGTTCTCTGGCACGTCGTGTTCCTTCAGGAACGCCTCGCTCTTGCCGTGACCGAAGCAGAAGAAGATGACATCCACTTGGTCGAAGGGCATCTCGGCGGTAAACCTCAAGTCGGTCTCGCCATAGAGTCCCTCGTGCACGTCGGCCACGAGGTTGCCGGCATTGCTCTCGCTGTTGGCAAACACGATCTCTGCCTCAGGATGGTTGATGAGGAGGCGAATCAACTCGCCACCAGTATAACCTGCCGCTCCTAATATACCGATTCTCACCATAATTGCTTATCGTTTTTCGTTTGGATGACTTCCGTAATAGACGCGCAAAGGTGTGGATGAAACTTTGATGAAGCCCTTGGCATCCTCGGCTGTCCAACCGTGCTGCATCTCGCCATACTCGCCGAGCTTAGACTTGGTCAGGTCGTCTGGAGAATCTACACCTACGGTTTGGAAACTGTAAGGACGGAGCTTGAGGATGGCAGTGCCGTTGACGTTGCGCTGCGAAGAGGTAAGCATCGCCTCGATGTCTGGCATCACAGGCTCCAGGTACTGGCTCTCGTGGAGGAACATTCCGTACCAGTTGCCCACCTGGTCTTTCCAATACTGCTGCCACTTGCTCAGCGTGCTCTTCTCCAACAGGCGGTGAGCCTCGATGATGAGCTTGGGAGCCGCAGCCTCGAAACCTACGCGGCCCTTGATGCCGATGATGGTGTCGCCCACGTTGCAGTCGCGGCCGATGGCATAGGAAGCGCCAATCTCCTCAATCTTCTGGATGACGGCAATCTTGTCGTCGAACTTCTCGCCGTTGACAGCCACAATCTCACCCTTCTCAAAAGTAATCTTCAACTCAGCCTCCTCGTCCTTGGCAGTGACGTGCTTCAGGTAAGCCTCCTCGGGCAGGCCCTGTGTGGGGTCGAGAATCTCGCCACCGCAGATGCTGGTTCCCCAAATGCCTACATTGTAGCTGTACTTCAGCTTGGTGAAGTCGGCAAAGAAACCATGCTCGTTGAGGTAGTCAACCTCCTCCTTGCGTGAGAGAGCCTTGTCGCGGGTCAGGGTGATAATCTCCACGCCCGGTGCCATCACGAGGAAGGTCATGTCGAAACGAATCTGGTCGTTGCCGGCACCCGTACTTCCGTGGGCAATGGCATCGGCACCGATCTCCTTGGCATAGCGTGCGATGGCGATGGCCTGGAAGATACGCTCGGAAGAAACGGAGATGGGGTAGCAGTTGTTGCGGAGCACGTTGCCGAAGATCATGTATTTCAACGACTTCTCATAGTACTCGTGGGTGACGTCGAGAGTGACGTATGCCTTCGCACCCAACTTATACGCGTTCTCCTCGTTGCTCTTCAACTGCTCCTCGGAGAAACCGCCCGTGTTGGCGCATGCTGCATAAACATCCCAGCCGTCCTGGGTCAACTTCATTACTGTGTATGATGTATCGAGACCGCCGCTGAAAGCGACTACTACTTTTTTGTTTGCCATAACTTTTAGTATTTATTTTTTCTTATTCCATGATTCTTTGGACTATGACGTCCATCATTTCATCCCGTCTATCTGTTTTATCCTCTCTATCACTTTTTCAGGGAGGCGCACAGGCAAATGCTCGGCAGGGTCGAAGAGCATTGCGGTGCATATGCAATACTGGCGGTTGGTGCGGTGGAGGATGTCGGAATTTATGCAACCTTCACATCCACGCCAAAACGACTGGTCATCTGTGAGATCCTTGAAAGTCACGGGCAGATAGCCGAGCTGGGTGTTCATCTTCATCACGGCAGAGCCACTCGTCAACGAGAAAATCTTGGCATGTGGCCAGCGTATTCGCGCCAGGGTGAAGGTAACGTTCTTTATTTTCTTGGCAAGTCCCAATCCGCGATAGTCGGGATGGACTATGAGGCCGGAGGTCGTGACATAATGCTTGTTTCCCCATGTCTCGATATAACTGAAGCCCGCGAATTTTTCTCCATCGAGGGCGATAACCGCCTTTGCTTCGCGCATCTTTGTCGCTACATAGTCGGGCGAACGTTTCGCTATACCCGTGCCTCGCACTTGTGCGGCATCTGCAATAGTCTTAAGAATGGTGTCAACGTATCTAATATGACTCTCGTCGGCAACCAATACTTTTACGTCTTTCATTTGTTGTTTTTCTTCTTTCTCTCTTTCTTAATGATTATCCTTTACTATTCAGAATATCATGTTCTCGTGCATGGCATCAATAATGGCATTGTGGTCGGTGCCATCGCGTATGACGATAAAAATGGTATCGTCGCCAGCTATCGTTCCCAAAACCTCAGGAATGTCACTGTTGTCAATGTTGTAAGCAATGCTGCTGGCATATCCCGGACGCGTGCGGATTACTCCCAAGTTGCCCGAGAAGTTGATGCTTTGAAATCCTGGCACAGCCATCATCTCGGTTGCCCTAAGCGGAGTGTGTACACGCTTGTACATGGTCTCGTTGGGTAGAACATAAACATAATGGCCGTTCATGCTTGCCGCTTTAGCCACTTTGAGCTGTTTCAAGTCGCGACTTAGCGTAGCCTGCGTCACTACAAAACCCTCTTTCTTGAGTTCTTCAAGCAACTCGTCTTGGCTACCAATCTCATTACTCGAAAGAAGCATTTTTATAGTGTCTAAACGTTGAGCTTTTACTTTCATCTGTATATTTATCCTTATTTTGCTGCAAAATTACCACTAAATATTGAATATCACAAAAGGATATGCATCTATTTTGCATTTTCTTATGAAATAATATTAACCAAGACATATTATCTCAATATATATGCAAACAAGGGAGCGAAAAACCGAATCTGCCTGTCCATGCACATTAATGGACAGGAAACAGGAGAGGACTGTAAGAAACGCGTGAACCCCGAAAGCCAACGGTGTGACTTTCGGGGTTCATCATGTATATTATAAAGAGGAAACAGCGTTTAGCTGCCTATTATGTGCTTCGGCTTTTTAGTTGTCGTTTCTTCCGAAAATCCTGAGCAGATAGAGGAAGAGGTTGATGAAATCAAGGTAAAGCGTCAACGCTCCAAGCAACGCCACTTTCTGCGCACCCTCGTCGAGTCCAACCTGCATGGAGAGCATACGCTTGATTTGCTGGCTGTCCCATGCCGTGAGTCCAACGAACAGCACCACGCCGACATAGCTCAGCACAAGGTCGAGCATGCTACTCCTGATGAACATGTTGACGACAGTGGCTATGATAAGGCCAAAAAGCATCATGAGCATGAGGTTGCCCATCTTAGACAAGTCGGCCTTGGTAGCGTAGCCATAGATTGCCGTAGCGCCAAAGGTTGCCGCGGTTATGAAAAACACCTTGGCAATGGTTGTCATGGCAAACGCCATGAAGATAAACGACATCGTTACGCCGTTGAGCGCGGAGTAGATGATAAACAATGTAGTGGCGGTGGAGAGCGAGAGCCTGTTGATGCGTGCCGTTGTATAGAACACCAAGCCCAACTCAGCTATCAGGAGCACCCACATGGCCGCACGATTGCCATAGACCAACTGCACCATGGACGGGCTCGTGGCTACGCCCCATGCACAAAGGCCCGTGATGACGAGTGCCATGGTCATCCATATATAAACCTTGCGCATCAACACCGGAAACGCGGCAGAGCGAGACAAGTCACGCTTCATATTGGCAGAGGAGTTCTGCTCCCTGACGATTCTCTCTAAATCTTGAATTTCCATAATTTTCTTGTTGTAAGATGATTGTTCATAATTTTGATTGGCTGCAAATGTAGCAGTTTATTTCCATTTCGACAAGAAACATGCCAACATTTTTAGAGCTTACATTATTATTCACCTTTTGTATATGTCCTCACGTTTAAGCACCACAACCTTTCCCATCTTTTCCAGCTGCCCGAAGTCAAGCGTCTTTTTGTTGCCGACAATAATAATGGCACGCGGCGCCCGCCTCACCTGACTGTTGTAGAACCGCTCAATGTCTTCGACTCCCATTCCTTGAAGCGAGGCAACGATGTCGGCTGACGGGTCATTGACATATCCACGAAGTCGCAAGTCAGCGACCTTGAAGCCAAGCTGACGCATGGTTGGGTATCCGTTGTTGATGCTGTTGACTATGGCATGTTTGGTAGCGCCGACAGAAGACACTTTGATAGGCATGTTGGCAAGGAGCGAATCGAGCAAGGCTACCGTAGTCATCGTCTTGTCGGCCTGTGTGCCTATGAGAGAGACGAAACCGCACGGCTCGTCGCCGCGTGTAGACAAGTCGGGAGCCAACACCGAGCCATGAGCCGAATAAGCCAGTGCCCGAAACTCCCTCACCTCCTGGAAAAGCACCGACTGCATGCCTCCACCGAAATAGTTGCCCCAAAGCATCAGGCGTGCCCTGTCGGTTGCCGTCGGCATGGAATCGACACGCACATAAGCACCAACCATGGTCTGGCGAGCCGACGGAACATCGTATACGTATACCGTGTTCTCGTCTATCTGGCATATCGGCCGAGCCTCAGCCTTCCAAGGATGGCTCACGCGACTGGTGTCGATGTTTCTTTTTATGATGTTTTCAATGTCTTTAGCATTTCGACTGCCACAATATATGATGTCAGTCTGCCAAAGTTGCAGATTCTTGAATATGCTGACAAGGCTGTCGCCACCTATCCGCCTTACCTCGCCCGCTGAGAGGCGATTTAAATAATCGGAGCGGGAGCCTCGGATGAGCTTCTGCAACACGGCTTGCACAATGTTGTCATTGTCCTTGAAAAAAGTACTTGACTCAAGCTTGGTCGACTTCACAAGCGAACTGAATAGTTTTGCGTCTGCCTTGGGGGTGGTAAGAAACTCGTTGAGCAACCCCATTGTCTCGTCGAAATGGCGGTCGATGCCCGTCAGCGATAGCGTGACAGCATCGGTAGAGGCATCCACCGAAAGGGTTGCGCCGTAGCCACGCAACAAGTTGGCGAAAGCATGCTTGTCGTGACTCTCGGTGCCTATTTCGTCGAGATATTCAGCCATTGCCGAAAGCCTGTTGTCATCGCGCGTGCCTCGATGGAAGACAATCTGGAGGGAGAAGATGTCGTTTTTCTGATTGGGCACGGCATATAGCCTCACCAAAGGCGACAACTGCACGAGATTGGCATCCTTGTCAAGATTCAGCAACCTCGGCTCAACCGCTTTCATAGGCTCGCTCTCCATCCGGACAGCAAAGGCTGACTGCTTACCGGCATTTCTCGGCTGCACGGGCTTATAGCCAGGTTGCCTCACGTGTTCCTTGGGATAGCTCCCGAATTTCTTTGCTATCCTGAGCACGTTGTCGTTAAGGTATTGTCGCGCCACGCGCATGATGTCGTCACGGCTCACGTTGTCAATCATCGCGCCAGTACGCGCCACCTCATTCCAGTCCAAGCCATGCGAGAACGCATTTATCATGGCCTTGCTACGCCCGTCTACGCTCTCAATGCTTAGCTCTGCATCGCGCTTCAACGTCAGTTTGGCGGCAGCAAGGGCGGCATCGGAAAAGCTGCCGGCCTTGAGCTTGGCTATCTGCTGCATACACAAGCGGTCGGCTTTCTTGCGCGAGTCAAACGGCAGACGTGGCACGAAAGCGAAACCCCATGCGGAAAAGTCCTTGAAGTTATAGCCCATTCCCGCAGCAAAGGTCAAACGGGTAGAGGTGACAAGCGAGTCTATCAGTCCTGTGCGGTCGTCGTTGGTGAGCATAGACGACATGACATTGAATGCAGCATAGTCGGCACTTTTCTCCTCTGGTGCTTGCCATGCCCTACCCCCTATCTTCACTATTGGCACAGGAACCTTCAGACGAATGACCGGCATGTCTGTGAAATCGCGCAAACGCGACTTGGGAGTCGGCTCGAAAGTCTTGGCAGATGACTCCAGAGTGCCAAAAGTCTTGTCTAGGAGAGGGCGCAAACTGTCAGCGCTTATGTCTCCACAAAGAACCAGCCCCATATTGGCGGGGACGTAGCGCTCACGAAAGAAGCGCGTCATCTCCGAGAGGCGAGGGTTCTTCAAGCTGTCGGTAGCGCCGATGATAGGGTATGCGTATGGAGTGCCGGCAAAGGCAAGTTGTTGGGCATATTCGGCGGTGGAGGCAACAATGTTGTCGGAATACATGTTTTTCTCCTCGTATACAGTCTCAAGCTCTCCTTGGAAGAGACGAAACACGGGAGTTTTAAGCCGCTCGACATACAGTTCGCACCATTGCCGTATGTATTGAGGGGCAAAGCTGTTGTGAAACACTGTCTCGTCGAACGAAGTGTAGGCGTTGAGCCCCGTGCCTCCGAAACGACTTACAAGATTGCTGAACTCATTGGGTATGGCATAGTCGGCAGCCTTGATAGACAACTCGTTTATGTGCCTTTGAATGGAGAGACGGCGCGCCTCGTCGGCTGTCTTCGCCAATAAATCGTATTGTGCAGAGATGCTGTCAAGCCAAGGTTTTTCCTTGCCGTAATCAGTAGTGCCTATATTCTCAGTACCCTTGAAGAGCAGGTGCTCCAAGTAGTGGGCTATTCCGCTGTTGGGGCAATCTTTAGCGCCAGCCTTTACGACCACGGCTCCAAAGACCTTCGGTTGGGAATGATCCTCACTTATCCATACCGTCATGCCATTGGCAAGGCTGAAAGAGGTCACAATCGACTGCTGTCTGGCAAAGATTGCCAGAGGGAAAAACATCAAAACAAAGAAAATAATGTTTTTCATTATCAAATAGAATTATCGAATAGTATCCTGAAAGAGTCGTGGCTCCTATCTTTTCAAAAAGAAGCGCACGAGAATGAAGTTGACGGGCACGCAAATGCAAAACATGGGTATCGGCGCCAATTGCCTTGACAGCCCGAGCCAAAGAAACAAGTTCAACGTGAGCATCTGCAACGTATAGTTGACCACATGGCTGAAAAGGAAACCCGCGCCACGGCGCACGTTAGCCTTGACGCGAAAAGTGAAACGAGTGGAGGCAATGAAGTTGAACACGAAACTCAACACATAGCCCACGGTCATTGCCACGGAGGACCACAAATGAGCGTCAGCCTTCGACGCGCCCGCACCTATGAACTGTATCAGCCCATAGTAGATGGCATATTGCAACAACGTGGCTAATACTCCAACAATGGCGAAGCGCACCACTTCGCCCAACTTACCCGACATAATGGCTTTCATCTGCATAAGCAAACATTTCCTTGTCGCCTCGGCTATCACCGTAGGCTATAATATAATAATGTGAACGATCGTTGTCAAGGCTTGGCAGCGACTCCCTAAGCCGCCTCACCTTTTCCGCCCCATAGCAGTTTGGCGTAAGGAAGCGTCCGGTCAGCCTGCCGTCTACGCTCTCGACCTGCGTGCCAACAACAGTAACGGTCTTTGGGAAAAACGGCGACACCCAATTTTCCACACTCGCGCTGACCACGTAAACGGCATTGCCTTCTGCCGTGGCTTTCTCCATCACCTCCCATGTCTCTTGACGCTTGACGTTTTGTCCCACAGTGTCGGCAAAGCGGTGGCACAGGTTGTCGAAATCGGCAATGGCCATTCCTTTGAAACATTGCGCGAAGAGCCGCTGCTTGGTTCGGCCGTTATCCACAAGGCCAATTTTCATCAGCACAATGCGAGGCAACAACAAGACAAGGCAACGCAGAAGCCACTCCGTGCCACGGGCAAAGCGTATGAAGGCTATAAGCGTGTCGCGAGTGGTGAGAGTGCCATCGAAGTCGAAAACGAAAATCTTGTTATCCAACATAAATGATGAGAACGAATGTCACGAGCCACGCCAGCACGTCCAACTGTATGAAGCGGTCGTGAATGATTATCTTTGTGGGATTGCCGCTTTTCTTGTCGACCACGGCAATCTGGATATACCTAAGCAGTCCCAAGAGCACGAAGACGCTCGTCAGGTATAGATATTCCGAATGGAACCGCGCCACGGTCTCCGGGCTCACGGTGTACATGATATAGCACACGAGCGTGACCGAGGCGGTGATGGTGAGAGCCTGATTGATAAATGTGGAGTTGTAGCGGCTGGTGTTCCGCCGTGGTGCCTCACCTGTCTTTTCCATACGCAGCACGTCGTCGCGGCGCTTGGCAAAACTCATGAAGAGCGTGAGCAGGAACGTCATGAGCACAATCCACTTGCTCAGCACTATTCCCGTTGCCACGCCGCCAGCGCACATACGGAGCACGAAGCCGAACGCCACCACGCACACGTCTACAATGGCATACTGCTTAAGGCGAGCACAATAGGCAAGGTTGAGAAGCCAATAGAAGGCTATGACAAAGGGCAACGCCATAGCTTGACTCCATGCCAGCCCACAAACCGCCAAGCTCAACAAGAACATCAATGCCATGAGCGCGTAACCCTGCATCACACTCACCGCGCCACAGGCAATGGGACGATGGCATTTCTCTGGATGGCGGCGATCATCAGCAACGTCATGGATGTCGTTGAAACAATAGATGCTTGACGCCGCGAAACTGAAGGCGAAGAACGCGACAAAACCTTTCGTAAGCGCGTCAACGTCGAACAGTGCACCACCGAAGATGATGGGCGCGAACACGAAGAAGTTCTTTATCCATTGTGAGGGGCGAAGCAGTCGTACCAACGCCTCAGTATGTGTCATTTTGTTCATGTAATATGCAAATAAAGGATGTAATATCAATGCATGTCAACCCTTGGAATGGCTTGACACGATGTTCAGGGCTACATCTGCTATCTTGTCCACTATCTTGCTCAGCACCCAGGCCAATGGAAGTGTCACCACCGTGCAGACGAGGAACGTTGGCCAATAGCTCCACGCCTTTGGCAGATAGGCGAGCACGAAATGCATGTGTATGAGATAGCATTCCAAACTCAACGAGCCAACGAAAGCCAACGAACCGTTGACCCATCTTGGCGTACGCCTCAACACCCTGTTGCAGAGGAGGATAAAGGTAATGGTAAGGGGGATATAGAGCATCCGCTCCACGAAGAGGGGAAACTGGCCATGACGTTCCTGCTCAAGGAAGAAACAAGAGACGAAAGTCATCACGAACATGATTATCAGCATCCAAATGCCTTGTCCGTCGATGGTGCGTTTCTGCCTTACCATCTCGCCCATATTGATTCCAATGAAGAAGATAGGCACACGGCTCCAGAATATCTCTATGTGGCCCACGGCGTTGTGGATGGGTGTCACCCACTCCACGAGTATGCACCACATTATCATCACCACGGGCAGCCAACGATAGACAGAATGGCGACGTATGAGCTCCATGTATGGCGGCGCGAAGAGATACAGCATCATGATTGCCGGTATATACCAGAAGTTTAGCTCGTCGTGGAGCCAGAAGTTCCAATTGAAACCTATCTCGCCTATGAGATTGATGAGCGAGGCGGCATCGTGGACGTGCAAGCGGGGTATATAGTAGATGCAAGCTATGATGAGCCACGCAGGATAAATGCGTATGAGCCTTCGAAAATAGAAACGACGATAGTTTGGAGCCTTTACCCAAGAAAACCACAATCCTATGCCGCTCAAGAAGAGGAACATGTCCACGCCAAGATTGCCCATGCGCCTAAGTCCGAAAAACATGTCGGAGCGAGCGAGATCCACATGAAACAGGATGATGATGAGCATGGCGATACCCATCAGCGCGCCACGGTAGCGCGAGATATTGGCAAGTTCAATGTCTGGAATCCTCATGGTGTCACGGTTTAGGGTTAGGAATATGGCGCATCAACTTCATGATGAGCCATGCCGCGCCAAGGCTTGCTATGACATAGAGCAAGAGGCCCGTATATATGTCGCCATGACGCGAGACAGGGATAAACACCTTCCTTATGGCTGGATGGATAACAAACAGTGCCGCGGATATTTTGCCCAGCCACCCAAGCACATAGCCAATGCGGGCGCGGAGCCACGGCAAGGGGAGTGTGGAGATTGTCTTGATGAGATAAACCGAGGCATAGCAAATGAGCGCGGGCACAATGACCCAAGTATAGAACGACCCCGAGGCTGACACGATGAAAAAGGAGCACACAACCCAGCTCATAAGGAACGAGCCGAAATTGAGATTTACAAGCATCACCTTGTTGCCATATCGCGCGAAGAGCAAGCCAAGCCCGAAAGGTAGCATGCCTCCCATGAAATTGTAGCGCCAATAGTTGAGAGCCTCACCCTCTGGGTTCATAAACAGTTGGGCAACGGTGCACACCAGCATCAGCCCCACCGTCCATCCCCAATGACGCCGATAGAGCAACAGGCGATATACGGCATAGAGCTGAAGCATCAAGCCAAAAAACCAGAAAGGCCCGGGCCAAATGTTGCGGTCGGGCTGGTCGTAGAAATTGTTTATCATCAGCAGCTGCCCAACAATTTGCCCAACAGTATAGTGCCACGAGCCTGCAGTCATGGCATCGATGATGGTGAAGCAGATAAAACCCACTATCATCATCTTGAACAACTTGAGATAATGATAACGCACGAAATTCACTATTCCCACGCGCTGCCTGTCCGAAGGCTTACCCTGGCCATTGCCGTATTTCATTTCCAAGCCGTAGGCACTGAGGAAAAGGAACACCGGCACTCCATAGTGGCCGAAGAAAGAAATGACATGAGCAGGGAAAAGCTCGCCGACGCGCGAGGCACACTGGGAGAACCAGTCTACATTATGCTGGAAATATTGGTATTCGTTTTCCTTTACCACGGGATTAAGCCAGTGGCAAAAGTTATGCAGGAAGATGCCAAGGATGGCTATGCCACGCAAGGCGTCGCACTCGGCTCTGGTAAGCAGATCCTCACCACGACCGGTCATGGTTTCCCTGTTGTTATTAAGACTGATTCGCATTATTTCTTTCCTTGAACTTTTTCTTCTTGGCGCACGGCGTCTCTCAGCTTGTCGTAATCGACACTGTTTTTCAAGAGGCGCGGCCTGCTCTCGTCGTAATTGGGCGAGAGCAAGTTGTATTGGTCATGATAGTCTGTCGAACTTATTCCCGCAAGCCATACCATCAAGTGCGGCAACGCGTCGGTCATGAACCTGCGGTTCTTGGCATCCTTTATTGCCTTGAACACCGTTGGTTCACGATGCGCATACTTGCGTGAGCACCATATCCAGAAAGGCACCTCAAACTCGTAGTGGGCCAAAGGCCAATCAACGGCGGCAGAGTGGTTGCGGCATATGATGTCGCGCCCTGGCTCAAAAATCTCCTCGCCATGGTCGGGCATATACACCACTATGGCATCCTTGTCCTCAAAGCGCTTCACTATCTGTGTCACTACAGAATCGTTGTAAAGACAGGCATTGTCGTAGGCGGCTATCATGCGGCGGCGGTAATGGTCGCCTGCGAGATCCGGGCGAAGCTCCTTGTAGTCGTCGGCGTGCCATTTCGCACGGTCTTTGGGATAGCGCGTGCCATAGCTCACATGCTGACCAATGAGATGGAAGATGATGAGGTTGTTGGCATTAAGGTCTATCTTGCCTTCCTTCAAGAAGTTGTCGTAGTCGTTGAGCAAACCTTCGTCGAAACGGTGAAGACTCGTGTTGCGCAGGTCAAACATGGCCTTGCTCAACACTGGGTCGTTGAGGAAGAAGCCTCCCGAGAAATCGTAAACCGCCTGCCCCGCGGCAAGGAGGAACTGATCGGTGAGAAACGTCACCTTATAACCAGCCTTGCGGAAGAGCTCCGGGAAAAGCGGATAGTCGCACCACTCGCCTTTCTGCCCAACGACATGCATCGACAGGAAGTTCTTGAACACGAAACTCGTGAGGTTCCAACACGACACCACGTCGTTGAACTTCGTCAGCCATCCGCTGCGCTCAAGGCGTTTCTGCCGTGGCGTGTTTTTCTGCGGATAGCCATAGAGTTGGCTATGGGCCTTGCTATAGCTTTCGCCAATAATCAGCACTATGGTAGGCGAGCGGAAGGAACACGAGTCCACCTTCGCCCTCTCCGACGCCTCAATGCACTTGTCTACCTGCTGCGAGGCGAGGTGGTTGCTGTAAACGGAAAAGGCGAGACGATATATCGGAAGATAGGTGTTGCCATGGTCGGGATCGGTAAGGATATGCTCTATTGCCCCTATGGTGTCGGCTGTCATGAGGCGCGCCATTCCACGCTTGTTTCCCCAGCTCACGGCGACGCTCCACGCGAGCAACGCCACCACCACGACGCCACATTCCGGATAAAGCATGTATTTATGGAAGAAGCGAAGGAAGCCGAAGCCAAACTTAGCCTGCAACCTCGCGTAGTTGACCTTCAGCAACCGGCAAAGGGGCTTGCGCAAGTCGACCAAGGCATGAAGCATGACGAGCAGGATTATCCACACCACAGGAGAGGAAAGCACGTCAAGATTGAGATATGTCGAGAAGAACTCACCTGCCTCGCGGCTGTCGGTCTCGCCAACAAGCATAAGCATGGAAGGAGAAATGACGGAGCCGAACTTCCAGAAGCAGAACACGTCGGTCAAGGCCACGACATACAACACGACATAGACGGCAAGACGAACCCCGCGCCGCACCTTGGCAGGAATGACCGCAAGCACCGCGCACACGAAATATACATCAAGAAAGAGCTCCAACCACAAGTTGTCGTAGACCTCCTGCCCCTTGTTGTCTGGGAGCGTAAGATAGGCGCACAGTATGCCAAGGACATACATCGTGAAAAAGAAGACGCCATTCTTCAGCAAGGGCAACATGAATAGTCGCGAAATCCGACGGACAAATCTCATTTCTTTTATTATGTAAGCTTAATTCCTTTGCAAAAATAGTATAATTTATCTGGACGGCAAAGTGTAACCCGAAATTAATTCGTACATTTGCCAAAAATATTAACGCGATGGACTATACACTCAACATAAAAGGCCGACTGCTTTCCCTCTCCGCCCCTATTGTCATGGGTATTCTCAATTGCACTCCCGACAGTTTCTTCGCCGGAAGCCGCAAGCAGACAGAGAAGGAAATCGCCGACCGCGCCAACCAGATCGTGGCTGAGGGTGGCTCCATAATAGACATTGGGGCTTTCTCCACTCGCCCCGGCGCCTCTGAGGTGAGCGAGGAGGAGGAGATGCGTCGCCTGCGCCTTGCCTTGCCGATAGTGAGGCAGGAGCAACCCGACACCGCCATCTCCGTGGACACCTACCGCCCCGACGTGGCGAGGATGGTTGTTGAGGAATATGGTGCAGACATTATCAACGACGTGTCGGAGGGCGGCATCACTGGCATAGTGGACAAGCCCTTGGAGGAACACTATGTGGTTGAGGGCGACGAGAAGTTCAAGTCGTATCCTGCCATCTTCCGCATGATGGGGAAATTGAAGGTGCCATACATCCTCATGTCGGTGCAGGGCAATATCCACGACATGCTCATCAATTTCTCAAGGGAGGTGCAACAGCTTCGCGACTTGCACGTCAGCGACATCATCCTTGACCCCGGCTATGGGTTCGGGAAGACCATGGAAGAGAACTTCACCATCCTTCGTGACCAGCGCAAGCTCCAGGTTCTCAACCTGCCCATTCTCGCCGGCTTGTCGCGCAAGCGCCTGATATGGAAAACCCTTGGCACGACAGCCGACGAAGCTCTCAACGGCACCACCGTCGTCAACACCATCGCCTTGGCCAACGGCGCGAGCATCCTCAGGGTACACGATGTCAAGGAGGCCGTGCAAGCGGTGAAGATAATGCAGAATGTCATTCCTTCGCCCCCCACTTCCCACTCTTAACCCATCGCTCCTCACTCTTCATTCATCACTCTTAACTCTTCACTTACCCGATGTTTTTCTCCTTCGGCATAAAAGACATCATAGACATTGCAACCGTAGCGTTATTGCTCTACTATTTCTACCGACTCATGAAAGAGAGCCGGTCGCAAAACGTTTTCACGGGCATCATCGTCTTCGTCATAGCATGGCTCTTCGTCTCACAAGTCTTGGAGATGCGCCTTCTCGGAAGCATCATGGACCAACTCGTATCGGTAGGCGTGATAGGCCTCATCGTCCTTTTCAAGGATGAGATACGCAAGTTCCTCTACGAGATTGGAGAACGTCAACGGGCAAAGAAGTTCATCAACCTGTTTTTCCATCGCGACAGCGTGCAACAAGTCGACAAGAAAGCCATCATGCCTATCGTGTGGGCTTGCATGGACATGGCCAAGGGCAAGGTAGGCGCGCTAATAGTCATAGAGCGGGCTACGCCTCTCGACGACATCGTGCAAACAGGCGAGCTCATCGACGCCAATGTCAACAAGCTGCTCATAGAGAATATCTTTTTCAAGAACTCACCACTCCACGACGGAGCCATGGTCATCTCCAAGCGGCGCATCAAGGCCGCCGGATGCATACTGCCGGTGAGCCACAACATGGACATCCCCAAGGAGCTTGGCTTGCGCCACCGTGCCGCGCTCGGCATATCGCAGGCCAGCGACGCCATAGCAGTGGTGGTATCCGAGGAAACGGGGCGCATCAGCGCCGCCATAAAGGGCAACTTCCGTCTGCGTCTCTCAGCAGAAGACCTTGAGAGCCTACTTACAAAAGAAATGACCACCGAATAAAAAAAATATCCTTATGCACAAAGGCGCATAAGGATATTTTTTTGTAATTTTGCATAGCCTACACCAAGACTATAATAATACTATATAAATCGATTAAAAATGAGTTTATTAGAAGAAATCGTGGCGCGCGCCAAAGCTGACAAGCAGCGCATCGTTCTTCCTGAGGCTGAGGAAGAACGCACATTGAAAGCAGCCGACCATGTGCTTGCCGACGATATCGCCGACATCATCCTCATTGGCAACCCCGAGCACATAAGGCAAGAAGCCGAAGAGTGGGGTCTCAAGAACATCGAGAAGGCTACCATCATCGATCCTCTCCACTTCGAGAAGACTGAGGAATATGCCGAGAAGCTCGCCGAGATTCGCAAGAAGAAGGGCATGACCGTAGACCAGGCCCGCGAGCTCATCACCCACAACAACCTCTACCTTGGTTGCATGATCATCAAGAGCGGCGACGCCGACGGACAGATCAGCGGCGCGCTGAGCACCACTGGCGACACCCTGCGCCCTGCGTTGCAGATTATCAAATGCGCCCCTGGCATCACTTGCGTAAGCGGTGCCATGCTGCTCGTCACCAACTCGCAATATGGCAAGGACGGCATCGTCGTGATGGGCGACGTGGCCGTGACGCCTAACCCCACAGCCGACCAAATGGCACAAATAGCCTACACTACGGCACAGACCGCCAGGGCCATTGCCGGAATCAGCGAGCCACACGTGGCCATGCTGAGCTATTCGACAAAGGGATCGGCAAAGGACGCTATCGACAAGGCTACCGGCAAAAGCGTTTATGTCATCGACAAGGTGGTAGACGCGGTGAAGATAGCACGCGAGAAGTTCCCCGACTTGCAAGTTGACGGCGAGCTGCAGGCCGACGCCGCCCTCGTGCCGGCAGTGGGAAGGAAGAAAGCGCCACAAAGCAACATCGCCGGACGCGCCAACGTACTCGTGGTGCCAAACCTCGAAGTGGGCAACATCGGCTACAAGCTCGTTGAGCGTTTGGGCGGAGCCACGGCAATAGGCCCAATCCTCCAGGGCATAGCACGTCCTGTCAACGACCTTAGCCGCGGATGCTCGGTTGACGACATCTACTACATGGTGGCCATCACGAGTTGCCAAGCGCAAGACGCCAAGAAATAATCACCAAAAAGAAACTCAAACTAACATGAAAATTCTTGTATTGAACTGCGGCAGCAGCAGCATTAAGTATAAACTCTACGACATGACCAACGAGGCCGTGCTCGCCCAAGGTGGCGTGGAGCGCATCGGCATCGACGAGGCTTTCATCAAGGTGAAACTCCCCAATGGCGAGAAAAAGCAGATCATGGCAGACCTCCCAACCCACAAGGAGGGTGTGCAGCTCGTCTTCAAGTGTCTTCTCGACCCTGAGTTCGGAGCCATCAAGAGCCTCGACGAGATTGGAGCCGTTGGCCATCGCATCGTGCAGGGCGGCGACCTCTACTCCAAGAGCTGCATCGTCACGCCGAAGGTGGAGGAAGACATCGAGAGCCTCATCGACCTCGCCCCTGTTCACAACAAAGGCCACTTGGCAGGCATCAAGGCCGTAGACGAGCTTATGCCTAACGTGCCACAAGTGACGGTGTTCGACAACGCCTTCCACTCTACCATGCCCGACTACGCTTACCTCTACGCCATTCCTTACGAGTGGTACAGCAAGTACCACGTGCGTCGCTATGGCTTCCACGGCACGTCCCACCGCTATGTGTCACGCCGTGTTTGCGAGTTCCTCGGCGTAGACATCCACAAGCAGAAGATCATCACTTGCCACATCGGTAACGGAGCATCAATAGCAGCCATCGAGAACGGCAAGGTCATAGACACATCTATGGGTCTCACACCGTTGGCTGGCTTGATGATGGGTTCCCGTTGCGGCGACATCGACCCGTCGGCAGTGTGCTACATGATGGAGAAGAGCGGCATGACAGCCCACGAGATGTCGGAGTATCTCAACAAGAAGAGCGGCGTGCTCGGCGTGGCTGGCATTTCAAGCGACATGCGCGACAACGAGAATGCCGACAACGAGGGCAACAAGCAGGCTCACCTCGCATTGGAGATGTACAACTATCGCATCAAGAAATATATCGGTGCCTATGCCGCTGCCATGAATGGCGTAGACATCATCGTATGGACTGCCGGCGTGGGCGAGAACCAGGAAGGCGTGCGCTGGGACAGCTGCCAAGGACTTGACTATCTCGGCGTGAAGATGGACAAGGAGCGCAACCACGTACGCTCAAAGGAGCAGATCCTTTCCGCAGACGACTCCAAGGTGAAGGTCGTGATGATTCCTACCGACGAGGAGATTGTCATCGCGCGCGACACCCTTGCTCTCGTTGAGGGTCGCGAGCCTGAGATTTAAGTCTTGGACGTGCTGTTAGTTTAACACACCACAATAAAATATATTAAGGGCGACCCGGAAAGGGCCGCCCTTAATTGTTTTCATGCTTATTTGCCTGCTGCAACTTGTCTCCTTTTAGAGTTTGCTTTCGCCTTCCACATACTCCTCAAGGAAGAGATGCTCGCCGTCGAATACGGCATAGCTGAACTGGCTTATCCAGTCGCCAAGAATCAACATTCGTGGCGTATGGCCTTCCACACGAGGAAGGTTCAAGTCAAGCTCTATGTGGCGGTGCCCATAGATGTAATAGTCGATGTTCGGATGATGCGTCTCATATTCTTTGGTCCACAACACGAGATACTCCTTGTCCTCACCCATAAAAGGAGGCTCCTTGCCGTCTACACGTTTCAACCGGCTATGCTTTGCCCATTCAAGGCCGAGCTGCATGCCCCAACGGGGATGCAAGGCGGAGAACAACATTTGGCAAACGGGGTTATGGAATATCCGTCGCAGCAACTTAAACGAGCCGCTGTTGTCGCCCAGGCCGTCACCGTGGGCAAGATGGAACACCTTGCCGTAAATCTCAGTGGTGAGAGGCTGGTAATGCATCGTCACGCCACACTCTTCCTCAAGATAACGGTATGCCCAAATGTCGTGGTTGCCCGTGAAGAAATGAACCTCAACGCCCATGTCGGTCAGTTCCGACAACTTGCCAAGGAAGCGGGTAAAACCCTTTGGCACCACATATTTGTATTCATACCAGAAATCGAACATGTCGCCAAGGAGGTAAACGGCAGCCGCCTTGTCCTTTATGGAGTCGAGAAACCGCACCAACCTGCGTTCCTGCATCCTGCGGTGAGGCACCGCAAGCGAACCGAGGTGTGCGTCAGAAAGGAAATAAACCGTCTTTCGCATAAGCCTTTCCTTTAGCTAAACCTTATTCTTGCTTCTATTCAAATCCCAATTCAACGCGTGCCTCCTCCGACATCATGCTTTGATCCCACGCGGGCTCAAACACGAGGTTCACGTTGGCAGCCTTTACCCCGTCAACGCTCTCAAGCTTGGTACGCACGTCCTCAAGTATGAAATCGGCAGCGGGACACGAGGGGGCCGTGAATGTCATGTCTACGTTCACCGTGCCGTCGTCGTCGAGGTCTATCTTGTATATCATGCCCAAGTCGTAGATGTTGACCGGTATCTCGGGGTCATACACTGTCTTGATAACGTCAACGATTCGCTCTTCTATCTTTACCTTTTCTTCCTGTGTCATTTTTCTCTTTTTTGCAAACTTACTAATAAAAAACGAGACTGGCAAGCCTCCCGCTTTATATTTTACCTCTTCTCATTCGTTCTCCACTCTTCGCTCTCTACACCCTTCCCTCCTCACGATAGCTGTAATAAGCTCCGTCGGTTATGATCACATGGTCGAGGAAATACACCCTCATCATCTCGCAAGCCTTGTTTATGCGTTCCGTAATCCTGTCGTCCTCTCTCGACGGGCGGGTGTTGCCGCTAGGGTGGTTGTGGCACGCCACCAACACCGTGGCATTGTTGAGTATGGCCTCCTTCATTATCAAGCGCACGTCTACCGCCGTCTCCGTGAAACCTCCGTGGCTCAGGCGGATGGACTTAATGAGCTTGAACCGCTGGTTCATCAGCAACACGTGAAACTCCTCCACGTCCAAGTCTTGCATAATGGGGTGCATATAGTTGTATATCGCCGTGGCAGAACCCAAGTCGGCACGTTCCTCGGCTTTCTCCCTGGCGCGGCGTTTGCCAAGCTCGCACGCCGCGAGTATGGTGATGGCTTTCGCCGGCCCTATGCCCTTGAAGCGTTCCAGGTCGGTTATCGACATCTTGCCAAGGGTGTTGAGATTGTTGTTGCATGCCGCCATAACCGTTTTCATCAGCTCCACGGCACTCACCTTCGGCGTGCCAGAGCCAATGAGTATGGCCAACAACTCGGCATTCGACAAGGCCGCGGGGCCAAGTCGTTCAAGTCGTTCACGCGGGCGGTCTTCTTCTGCCCAATTAGCTATGGTCAGGTTTGGCATAGGTCAAGAGGTTTGGTTCCCGCAAGGCTCTCATTTCACAACAACCTTGTCTTTTATTTCATCAAAGGCTTCCATGCCATCGTTGGGTGCCGGCTTTATGCCCAAGAGACGACACACGAGAGGATATACCGCCGTGTTGCTTATCTTGCCAAGGCTCACGCCGTGTCCCATGTCGGGTCCCCACGCCCTGAACAGGGCTTGCATGTCGCTGTAATAGGGGTCGAAGCCGTGAATGCCGCCGTCGCGGGCATTGTTCTCATAGAATATATAACCCTCGTCGGGGAGCACCACAACGTCGCCAATATTGACATCGGCTTGATAATGAAGATATTGCGGAACGTCTGCCTTGCGCCACGCCCTCAGGTGCGGCACGTCGGCAAGAGCCTTCACTATGCTGTCTTGCTGCCACCGCTCCGGGGCATACACGTTGCATGGCAACTCTCCCTCCAACGCGTCGTACCACTCCTTGCGCAGATAGTCGGAAGGCTTTATCGTTCTCGAAGGCGTGAACCACGTCATGCCATGGTCGGAGACCACCACGAGGTTCACCTTGTCTTTCATGCCAGCTTTCACCACGCGACCCCAAAGCGAGGCGAGCAGCGAGTCAACCGTAGCCACGGCACGACGGGTCTCCTTCGACTGTGGGCCAAACGAGTGGCCGCTGGCGTCGGGCTCCTCGAAATAAGCCATTATCAAGTCGGGCGCATCTTTCTTGCTCATGTATGCGATGATGCTGTCGGCACGCTGGGCGAATGTCAGGTGCGGCTTCTCGTCATAGTTGTGCCACACGTCGGGACGCTTCCCGTTGATTGCCACGTCGGAGCCCGGCCAGTAAAACACGGCGGTGTGCAAGCCTTGGCGTTGAGCCGTGAGCCACAATGGTTCGCCATGGTAAAAACGCGGGTCAAACTTTGTCTTGGGGTTGCCCAGCGAGAATCTGGCTCCCGTGGCGCGGTCGCTAAAGCTGTTGGCTATTATGCCGTGATGCTCGGGGCGCAAGCCCGTGGCAAGGGTGTAATGGTTGGGGAAGGTCTTTGAGGGGAAAGAGGGGATGAGCGAGCCTTCCACACCGTCAGCCGCCATGCGGTCGAGAAAAGGGGTGTCATAGTATTGGGGATAGTCCCAGCGAAAACCGTCGAAGGAGACGAGCACGGTGATTTTGCGCCCATAGGAAGGCGTGGAGGCAAGCAAGGCCACAAATGCCACGAGGCACAAAAGCGTTCTTTTCATCATAAAAAGACATGAATGTTTATATTCACGACAAAATTAAACAAAATAGCCGTAACTTTGCAGTGCATCTTCAATAAAATAATCCCAACATAATGAAATTGTTCTCCCGGGGCATTGTCGCCAAACCATTTCGCTTGTGCCTTGCCGTCTGCCTTTTCTTGGCTACCGTCTCGTGCAACGGCATGTTCTCGTCGGTCTACGATGACGCCGACGACGGTGGCAAGACCGATGCCGAGGAGTCGCAGATAAGCATGGATGCCTCAAGCTGGCAACACTGGTACTATATTTCTTTCGACTCTTTGGAGGCCTTGCGCGAGCAGGGCGACATGGCTAAGCTCAAATACGCGCAGACCCACTTCAAGCCATACCCCATACCCATGACTCCCACTGGCGACAAGACGACCGCGCATCCCGCACAAGGCACCACGGGGCTGTACACTTATTGGTACGACATCTTCGGGCAGGGGCTGTCGAAAAACGAATACAGGGCATTCACGCCAACGGCCTCGCAGCCGGAACCCGACAACTGGGACCTTGCCATACACTATGCCGACGCGCGCACCAACGATGGGGCGGTGCTCAAGACAAGCTATACCAGCATAGATGACCTGCCGGCCTCTTCTGCCGATTTCGCCGGCACGGAGTTCACGCCCGACGAATGGTCGGAGAAAGACGTGTGGGCAGACCAGACGGAGCAGCTCAACAAGCTTCTCGGATGCCAGGGCATCAAAATCAACAAGGTGCTCTCCTCGTGGCTGCAAGTGGAACTGAAGAGCTTGCCGCCAACGTTCACGCTCGACTCCCACGTCTTCCTTATCAGGCTGAAGACAGGACGCATAGCCGCCGTGCAACTGCAAAACTACATGAACGCCGACGGCGACAAGGGAATACTTACCATAAACTATAAATATCCCTACTAACCTCCTAAAAGGAAATGATGACAAGAAATCGCATAACGCTCTTGCTCTCGGCTATGGCACCGCTCGCCCTTGCCGCGCAAACCGACTCGCTGCTCATCGCCAACGACCTCAACCAGGTGGTCGTCACCGGAACGCGCACGCCAAAGAGCCTGCTAAACACTCCTGTGGTGACAAAGGTGATTACCCACACGGAGATAGAGAAGGCAGATGCCACCACGCTGCAAGACATCTTGAAACAGAACATTCCAGGGGTGGAGTTTTCTTATTCCATGAACCAGCAACGCCACATGAACGTCTCTGGCTTTGGCGGGCAGAGCATGCTCATACTCGTGGACGGGGAGAGGCTCGCGGGCGAGACGATGGACGATGTCGACTTCGACCGCCTCACGCTCGGCAACGTAGACCATATCGAGATTGTGAAGGGACCCGTGTCGGCACTCTATGGCAGCAATGCCAACGGGGGCGTGATAAACATCATAACCAAGGACAACGACAAGCCTTTCAAGCTCAACGTAAACGCGCGCGTGGGGAAACACCACAGCCAGAGATACGGACTGTCATGGAATCAGGGCAACGGCAAGTGGGCCAACAGTCTCGACATAAGCAGCAACAGCAGCAGCAACTATGATGTGCACAGCGCCGAGAACCCTGCCACGAGGGTTTTCTCCACCATCTACGGAGACAACACCTACAACTTCAAGGAGCAGATAGCCTTCCGCCCCACGAAAAACATAAACATAAAAGGACACGCCGGCTACTTCTTCAGGCAAACGAAACGCTCGGTGGACACGCCGGAGCGATACCGCGACTACAATGGCGGTGTGAAGGCCGACTGGCGCGTAACGGACAACGACCACATATACGGCAGCTATGCCTTCGACCAATACGACAAGTCCGACTTCCAAAGCATCAGCAAGCTCGACATACGCTATTACTCAAACGTGCAAAACGCGTTCAGGATGCTCTACAACCACTCGTTCAACAAGGGCAACATCCTCACCGTGGGTTCCGACTACATGCACGACTTCCTGAGAAACAACCGTCTTGCCGATGGCACGCACCATCAAGACTGTTTCGACGCCTTCGCTCAGTACGATGGCGAGATAAACGACATCTGGGAGGTAGTGGCAGCCTTGCGCTACGACTATTTCTCCGACGGCTCGTCGCTGCAACGGCTCACGCCAAAGCTGAGCATACGCCACACGCCGATGAAAGGCTTGAACGTGCGCTTCGGATATGGAATGGGATTCAAGGCCCCTTCGCTGAAGGAGAAGTATTACCAATACGACGCGGCAGGAATCTGGATCATACAGGGCAACCCAAGCCTCAAGCCCGAGCACAGCAACAACTTCAACCTTTCGCTCGAATACCACTGGCGAAACTATGAGTTCCTGCTCGACGGATACCACAATCACGTGAAAGACAAGATAGCCTCGGGCGTGCCATATTATGCCAACAAGACTGACCTCACGCCTACGCTACCCTACGTGAATCTCGACACTTACTCGGTAAACGGACTGGAGGCTTCGGCTAAGGGTCACTGGAAAAACGGAATATCGGCAAGCGTGGCATACGCGTTCACCAACGAGAGAATGCCCAAGGACAAGGACGGCAACACTGCCAACAACCAATACATACCCGCACGAAAACACGCGCTCAACGTGCATGCCGACTGGGAACATAGTTTCTGCGAAAGCTACGGTGTGGATATAATTGTGGACGGGAAGGTGATGTCGGGCGTGGACAACGTGGAATATGTAAATTATTATGACATTTCCAAAGGCGTGGCAAATATCAGCTATCCCGCCTACACAATGTGGAAGTTGATGATAAGCAATCGCATAGGGAAAGCCGTAAAACTGAACATCACAATTGATAACATCCTGAATTACAGGCCGAAATACTATTATCTAAACGCGCCCCTCACCGACGGTGTGAACCTCATGGCAGGTTTGTCGATAGACATCGACAAGTTCATTCGTCATTGAAAAAACAACGCATCGTCATTACGTTAGAACGGCGTCGCCATTACACTAGAATCGCAACGCCGTTCTAACGTAATGGCAACGCCGTTCTAACGTAAAGGTAGAGCCTCGTTTACTTGTAAAAATTTTTCTTGTATGCTTCAAACTCTCCCTTGCCTTGCACGCACCGTTGCCACCATGCCTTGATAAACCCGCAACCATAACCCATCAACTGGGTGAACGCTGCACGGATGGACAGCAAGCCTATGCGGACGCTATGGTTGTGAAGGCTGGAGTCGATGAAGATAAGGATGGAATAAAGCACGAGTGGCGCCAATGCAGCAACGCAGACAGTGCCGCCCACCGATTGACAGCATTGGCCAACAACGACGCCTGCCACAAAGAGGGCAAGGAGGAAAGCCACGCCCACGGTGAACACCATTGGCAGGAGGTGGACCAGCTTGAGACTCTCGGGATATTTCTTGTAAAGGTTGATGCGCGCTATGCCGCTGTTGAACACCTGCCGCCAAAACTTGCGGAAGTCGGTGCGACGCTTGTGGTAGACCCAAGCGCCGGGGAAAAGACGGCAACGACACCCCGCCTTGAAGATGCGGATGGAGAAATCTATGTCCTCGCCAAAGCGCATCTTAGAGAATCCGCCAAGCTCATTGTAGACATCGCGACGCACGCCCATATTGAACGAGCGCGGATAAAACTTGTCGAGCTTCTTCTTGCCGCCACGAATGCCGCCCGTGGTGAAGAAGCTCGTCATCGAATAGGATATGGCCTTCTGCGTCGGGGTGAACGAGACGGCGGCACGGTCGGGACCACCGAAAGCCTCGCACGGCTCCCGCCTCAGCTCGTCGTCGACAGCCTGAAGATAGCCCTCCGGCACCACGACGTCAGAGTCGAGGATGAGCACGTAGTCGCCCGAGGCGCGCTCAACACCATAGTTGCGGCTCTGTCCGGGGCCGCTGTTAGGCTTCATGAAATACTTCATTGCAAGGCTGCCGGCATACTTGTCGCACACCTGCTTGCAAGGAGTGGTTGAACCATCCTCCACAATCATAACCTCAAAGTCTTTATAGGTCTGCCGCGTGAGACTGTCGAGCAACTCGTCCACCTCGTCGGGGCGGTTGTAAACGGGAACTATTATGCTGTATTTCATCTGCCTTTGTTGTTTATAAAAAAACGTCCGCAATCACATGGTTACTGTGGCTGCGGACGTTTTTAAATATATATATAATGTGACTTGTTTTACTTCTTCTCAGTCACGCGACCAACATAGCTGCCATCCTCGGTGTTGACAGTGATGAGGTCACCCTCGTTGATGAAGAGAGGCACGCGAACCTCGGCGCCGGTCTCCAATGTAGCGGGCTTGGTAGCGTTTGTGGCAGTGTTACCCTTAACGCCCGGCTCAGAGTGGGCCACCATAAGATTGGTCTTAGGAGGCATCTCGGCTGAGAGGATAGCGCCGTCGTCGGCAGAGAGCTGCACGTCAACCACGTCGCCTTCCTTCATGAACTCACCGCCAGTGATGAGGTCGCGGTTGATGGGGAACTGCTCGAAGGTCTCCTGGTTCATGAAGATGCAACCTGTGGGATCCTCATAGAGATACTGGTATGGACGATGCTCCACGCGAACGTCGTCGAGCTTGAAACCAACCTGGAACGTGCGATCCAGCACACGACCGTCGGCAACATTCTTCAGCTTCGTGTTCATAACGGTATTGCCCTTGCCGGGTTTACGGTGCTCAAACCAGATGCATTTCCAAATGCCGCCATCCATGCGGATGCAGGTACCTTTCTTGATTTCCTGTGAATTAATACTCATGGTAATTGTATGTTTACTATATTATTATGCGTTGTAAGCGTGTGCAAAGTTACTAAGAAATCAGAAAAAAACATCGAAAAATGATATAATTCTTTGTCAATTCGATTTTTATGAGTAATTTTGCACCCCGAAAGGGTTAAATCTACCCTTTAAGGAACAATAGATAACAATTAAATTACGAATAAAAGATGAAAAGAACATTTCAGCCTCACAATCGCCGCCGTGTAAACAAGCATGGCTTCCGTGAGCGTATGGCCACCAAGAACGGCCGTCGCGTTTTGGCTTCTCGTCGCGCTCGTGGCCGCAAGAAGCTCACCGTTTCTGATGAGAACCACGGAAAGTAAGCTTTCTCACGACGTCAGCACGCAGCAAAAGGCAGGCAAGGGTACACCTTTGTCTGCCTTTTGTATTGACTAATGGTTTGAGGAGAGAAAAAAACGCATTTTCTTTTGCTTTCCAGCCTTTTTATTTACCTTTGCATATTATAGCCGAGCCGCGGCTTACACTTGAAAAATAGCAACCGATGTCAATTAAAGAGTTTATAGGCAAATTCAAGAGCAAGATGCTTTGGGGCAACCTCATGGCGATGGCGATTGTCGTCGTGGCCCTTGCCTTTGGGTTCAAGTTTGCCGTTGACCTCTACACCTACCACGGCAAGGCTGTCACCATCCCAAACCTCACCCACAAGACTTTTGAGAACTCACGGGAAGTGCTCTCGCAGCTCGGCCTCAACATTGAGGTGAGCGACACCGGCTACATCAAGACGCTGCCGCCTGGACGCATACTCGAGCAATATCCGGCGCCAGGGGAAAGCGTAAAGCCCGGGCGCACGGTGTATGTGACCATCAACGCCACACACACGCCCACGTTGGCGTTGCCCGACGTGATAGACAACTGTTCGCTGCGCGAGGCGATGGCCAAGCTCACGGCAATGGGATTCAAGCTCAATCCGCCGGAGTTTGTGTCGGGAGAGAAAGACTGGGTTTATGGCATCCTCGTTAACGGAAGGCACGTGGCTTATGGCGACCGCATACCCGTGGACGCGCGCCTCGTCATACAGGCTGGCAACGGCATGCGCAACGAAAGCGACTCAGTGAACTACATAGACTCCGAACTCAACGCTACCGACGACGGGGATGGCGACATGGACGAGTTCCAAGAGGTGGGAGCGCCAACGGAAGAGGAGCATGCGAAGAAGGAGGAGCCGGAGAATGATCCTTTCACGCCCGTGGAATAAACACAACAAGGACGAGAACAATGACCTACGATTTGAGCATAGACGACATAGAGGAATTGCAAGACGACAACACCGCAGAGGAGCCGGGGCAGTTTGAGCACTGGCGAATGACGGTGGATGCCGGGCAGCAACCAGTGAGGATAGACAAGTTCCTCGCCGAACACATGCAGCACTCCTCGCGCAACCGCATACAGACGGCTGCCGAAGCGGGATGCATACAAGTGAACGGCAAGCCGGTGAAGAGCAACTACAAGGTGCGCCCCGAAGACATAATAACCCTCATGCTCGACCACCCCAAGCACGACTCCTCAATACAGGCGGAGGACATACCACTCGACATAGCCTTCGAGGACGACGACGTGCTGGTGGTGAACAAGCCTGCGGGGATGGTGGTGCACCCGGGGGCAGGCAACTTCAACGGCACGCTCATCAATGCCGTGGCATGGCACTTGCGCGACCTTGAGACATTCAATGCCAACGACCCTGCCGTGGGACTCGTGCATCGCATAGACAAGGACACGAGTGGCCTGCTCGTGGTGGCGAAGACCGCCGACGCGAAGACATCGCTCGGGAAGCAGTTTTTCAACAAGACCACACACCGCGCCTACAACGCCCTCGTGTGGGGAAACCTTCAAGAAGACGCCGGACGCATAGAGGGCAACATATCAAGGGATCCCAAGGACCGGTTGCGCATGAAGGTATTCTCGCCCGACTCCGGCATCGGCAAGCCTGCCGTGACCCATTGGCGAGTGCTGGAACGCTTTGGCTACACCACGCTCGTGGAATGTGTGCTGGAGACAGGCCGGACTCACCAGATACGAGCCCACATGAAGGAGATTGGGCACCCGCTGTTTGGCGACGAGAGGTATGGGGGCATGGAGATCCTGTGGGGGCAACGCAGCTCGTCGTACAAGGCATTCATACACAACTGCCTCGAATTGTGCCCAAGACAGGCCCTGCACGCCAAGACCCTCGGGTTCAAGCATCCGCGCACGGGCGAGGAGATGAACTTCGACTCGCAGTGGCCCGACGACTTTGAGGCATTGATAGATAAATGGAGAAAGTATATTAACAACAAATGGAAAATTTAAAAAGAAACATTGCCATTGTTTGCGGTGGCGATTCATCAGAACACGACGTTTCGCTGCGCTCGGCACAAGGACTTTACTCCTTTTTCGACAAGGAGCGTTACAATATCTACTTGGTTGACATCAAGGGCACCAACTGGCACGTCAGCTTCGACAACGGCAACGTGGCACCCATCGACAAGAGCGACTTCTCTTTCATAGGCGAGGACGGCAAGGCGGTGGTGTTCGACTACGCTTATATAACCATACATGGCCAGCCTGGAGAGAACGGCATGATGCAAGGCTATTTTGACCTCATTCACCTGCCCTACTCCACCTCAGGCGTGCTGGTGGAAGCGATGACATTCGACAAGTTCGTGCTCAACAACTACCTGCGCGGCTTTGGCGTGAATGTCGCCGACAGCATTCTCTTGCGCCGCGACGACGACTACGACCCTGCCGCCATCGAGAAGCGTCTGGGCATGCCTTGCTTCGTGAAGCCCGCTGCCGACGGCTCCAGCTTCGGCGTGAGCAAGGTAAAGAACGCCGACCAGCTCGCGCCTGCCTTGCGCGTGGCTTTCATGGAGAGCAACGAGGCAATGGTAGAGGGCTACCTCAACGGCGTAGAGATTTCGCAGGGCGTTTACAAGACAAAGACGAAGAGCGTGGTGCTTCCTGCCACTGAGGTGGTGACGGAAGACGAGTTCTTCGACTACGATGCCAAATACAACGGCAAGGTGAAGGAGATAACGCCTGCACGCCTGTCGCCAGAGACGGCAAAGGCCGTGGCAGCGGAGACAAGCCGCATATACGACATCCTGCACGCCAACGGCATCATACGCATCGACTATATCATCACCAAGGATGCCGACGGCAACGACAAGATAAACATGCTCGAGATAAACACTACGCCGGGAATGACCGTCACAAGCTTCATTCCGCAGCAAGTGCGCGCGGCAGGTCTCGACATCAAGGACGTGCTTACCGACATCGTGGAGAACCAGTTTGCTTAATAAGGAAATAAGGTTATGGATACTCGGCAATTATACGCTATCTATCATGAGCACCCTGTGGTGACCACTGATAGCCGCGACTGTCCGGCGGGCAGCATTTTCCTCGCGCTGAAAGGCGCGTCGTTCGACGGAAACAAGTTTGCCGCCACAGCCTTGGAGAAAGGTTGCGCCTACGCCGTCATAGACGAGGACGAATATCGTGTTGACGGCGACGACAGATACATCCTCGTGGACGATTGCCTCACTGCTTTCAAGGAGTTGGCACGCGAACACCGCAGGCAGTTCAACATTCCTGTTATCGGAATCACGGGCACCAACGGCAAGACCACGACAAAGGAACTTGTCTCGGCAGTGCTTGCTGAGAAATACGACGTGATGCACACCGAGGGCAACTTCAACAACGACGTGGGCGTACCGAAGACCCTGTTGCGTCTCAACAAGGAGCATGAGATTGCGGTAGTGGAAATGGGGGCTTCGCACCCCGATGACATAAAGAAGCTTGTTGAGTATGCCGAGCCTACCTGTGGACTGATAACCAATGTTGGCAGGGCTCACCTTCAGGGTTTCGGCTCCTTCGAGGGCGTGAAGAAGACCAAGGGCGAGCTCTACGATTTCCTGAAAGCCAACAACGCGCTCGTGTTCATCAACGCAGACAACGAGCACTTGATGCACATGGCTGAGGAACGCGACATCAACCGCCTCGTAAGTTACGGCAAGGACGACACTTGCGACGTGTGGGGCGAGGTCGTCGCCTGCGCCCCCTCCCTTAATTTCCGGTGGCGCACGGAAGGCCAGGACTGGCACGAGGTGCACACTCACCTCATTGGCTCTTACAACATCGACAACATGCTTGCCGCCATCACCGTGGGCTTGCATTTCGACGTGAAGCCTCAGCAGATAGACCACGCCTTGGAGAACTACATCCCAAGCAACAACCGCTCCGAGCTCGTGAAGACCGGCAGCAACACGCTTATCGTGGACGCATACAACGCCAACCCTACAAGCATGGCAGCGGCTCTCGACAGCTTCGGACAGATTGACACGCCACAGCCGAAGATGGCCATACTCGGCGACATGAGGGAACTCGGCGAGGTGAGTGCCGACGAGCACCAAAAGATTGTTGACAGCTTGAAAGCCAAAGGTCTCAACGACGTGTGGCTCGTTGGCGAGGAGTTCGGCAAGACGCAATGCGACTTCCATAAATATAATGATGTGGAGGAAGTGAAACAGGCCATTGCCGACAACAAGCCTTCCGGCAAGTGCATACTCATAAAGGGCAGCAACGGCACAAAACTGTTTGAGCTCCCCAAACTGCTATAAGCAATTTCAACAACGACATCTGTATATAAAACAAACAAAAAGTCTGGCAAGCGATAGGTTTTAAAAACCTTCCTTGCCAGACTTTTTTTTATTTTACGTGTATTTTATGTGTTCGTTTGAACACGAATTTCAGTCATGTCTGCAACATTCTACCTTGCCACGGCCGTGAGTCCCTGCAACATCCATACATTCATCTCGTTGGCGCCACGGTGGTTCCATGCATAATAAGGTATGAGCGTGAGCTGCAACGGAGAGACAGACACTGTGCCGTCGGCATTCTCGCCGAGCAGTTGCGCCTTGGTCTTGAGAGCCTTGACCGTAAAGGCAGGCGCACCCTGCGTCTCGGTATTTGCAATGGTGTAGCCGTCTACTTCTGTAAATGTCGGATGGGCATTCATCACCGCACGCAACACAGAAGCACCACCGTTGTCGGCTGCCTCGGCACAATAAACCAACGGGCCACGCTCCACAGCCACTCTGCCACGGTCGTCTGCCACACGGTTGTTGGCCACGACAGTGCGCACAGGCATATCGAAGTGTATGCGTACCACATCACCTTTCTTGATGCCCGTTACAGGAAGATACCCCTTGCTGGCATCAACGTCGCCCTCCACAGTCTTTCCATTTACTGTAACGGTATAGGCAGGCTTAGCCGTGTCGCTATAACGGTAGAGGTCGCTCGGCACCACCTGATTGCGCACCCAGCCGGGTATGCGGACCAGCAGGTTGGCATTCTTCACGCCGCTCTTCTTTACCACAATCTTGATGTCACCGTTCCATGGATACTCCGTGGTCTCCTCCAACACCACGTCCTTGCCCAGCACCTTGATGGTAGATGTGTTTCCGGCAAAGAGGTTGACATAGATATTGTTGTCCTTCACGCCGTAGAGGTAGCCCGGCACGGAAGGAATGAAACGGCAAAGGTTGCTGGGGCAGCAGGCACAGCCGAACCAGGGCTGGCGCGTAGTGGTATTGTCAGAGTTGAAGGCATACTTGCCGTCGCTCGACAGAGGATTGGGATAGAAGAAACGTCCGCCATCTACGCTCATGCCTGAGATGACACCGTTGTAGAGCGTACGCTCCAGACAGTCGATATACTTGCTGTCGCCATGTAGCAAGAACATGCGCTCGTTGAGGTACACCTGTGCTATGGCGGCACAAGTCTCGTTATATGCCGTCATGTTGGGCAGTTCGTAGTTGGCACCAAAAGCCTCGCCCCCATGACGCGCGCCTACGCCTCCCGTAAGGTAATACTTGCACGAAACAATGTTTTGCCACAGGCGGCCGATGGTAGCGATGTAGGCAGAATCCTGAGTCAAGGCTGCTACATCGGCAATGCCAGCATACATATAGCCAGCACGCACGGCATGTCCCCATGCCTCAGTCTGCTGCAACACTGGTTTGTCGCTCTGCGAGTAGGGAGTGCGTATGCCTGTCTTGCCACGCATATCGAGAAAATACTTAGCCTCATCGAGGTATTTCTTTTCGCCCGTCAAGGTATAGAGGCGCGCCAGAGCCATCTCGGCTATCTGGTGTCCAGGCACCACTTGGTGCTGACCAGGGTTGGGCCCCACCTCCCTGACTACACAGTCGGCATAACGGCGGGCGATGTCGAGGAAGCGTGTGCTGCCCGTGGCCTGATAGTGGGCACAAGCGGCATCTACCATATGACCGAGGTTATAGAGTTCGTGGCTCAAGTCTTCCACCTTGCTCCAGCGTGTTTCGCCCGACCAGGCATGCGGATGGCGGGGGTTGATGGTGCGAGCCGTGTACAGGTAGCCGTCTGGTTCCTGTGCAGCCGCCACTACGTTGAGCACACTGTCAATGTATGCCACCATCTTCTTGTCGGGATAAGTCTGCAGTATATAACTGGCACCTTCAATGGTCTTGTACACATCGGTATCGTCGAAGGAGAAGCCCATAAACTTGCTCACGTCCCATGCAGGCGTGTCCAGTCCGGCATGCCCGGGATGCTGCAAGGTGTAGGCTGCCATCTCAAAGTTCTTGTACCGCCTTTCGCTCTCACACTTTGAGAAGGCCAAGGGTACGGTAACCTCGCGCGCAGCTTTCAGACGGTCGCCCCAAAAGGTACCGGCAGTGATCTTCACACTGGTAAAAGGCACCTGAGCATAGGGATAGCCATTCGACACAGCAGTGTGGGCAGACACGGGGAGTACCACTGTCGCCATGGCAAACACTGCAGCTGAAATTATTTTTTTCATAGTTTTTGGTGTTTTAGATTAATGAGTGCAAAGTTAACACTTTTAATTTGAAAGAAAAGAAAAAAGTGCTTTTGCATTACAAATTGTTTTATCCCTGCGTGTTAACCGTTGCGCTTTGCGTCTATCATGCTCTTCAAGCCGTCACTGTAGTCGGACACCATTTGCCTGGCAAACATCTTCCCGCTGTCGCACACCGCCTGAAAATCGTCTTCTGTGAGAATCCTTGACGAACGCCTGCCATTGAAATAGGTAAGAGGCATCAACGATTCCTCATCGTAATCACCACCATCAACCAACACGCATCGAGACGCCAACGAAGAATTCAACGCAACAGTAGGCACAAAAGTCTCCAACGGACGATAGCTCGTGCTGAAATAAGTCCTCAAACGCTCGTTTTCGTCCCACTCCCTGACGATAAGGTTTCCCATCTCCCGCGTTATTGCCCACGATGTGCCACCTTTATATAATGTGTAGGTTTTTAATGGACAATGTATGCGGAGGGTCTTGTGTATGTGACTTCCCGACAACACAAGACGCGCGAGCTTACGAGCCTTGCCCTTAAACGAGCTGCTTGCCCAGGCATGATCATTGAAAAGTTGGAAATCGGTATACTTGTATGCCACTCTTCCCATGCCTGGCATAGCTACGGCGGAGACAGCCTCCTTGCCGCCCAAACCGGCGAAATACTCCTTTATGCGGTCGTTGCTCCATACAGGATAGTCGAGACCATCTATAGCCACAAGATAATCGGCTCCACAGGAAAGGGCCTCGCGAATCAATCTCACTTGAGCCCTCACCTCATTGAGACTGCCCGCGACAGTCTTTACCCTACGAGTGAGGAAATGAACATTGTCGCCACAAACCTGACGCATAAAACGCTGCTGGTCACGGCCACCATCCACATGTATATAAAATTCCGCGTCAGCAGGAAGACTGCTTACGAGATCGCGCAAATGGCATGCGTCTTTCTGTACGTTAATCAAAAAAGCAAGTTTCATAGTCGTTTCAATTTATACCGTTTGCTTTGGCAAAAATACGAATAATATCCTGAACTTACAAGAAAACATTCGTGGAAAAAATCGCTTTTTTAGCATCGCGCACGCTCGTTTTGTTAATAATACATAAACAAACATAATCCTCTTTGTTCCAGCATTCAATTACTCATTATATATATGTACCTTTGCACTCCGGATTGAGACGGCATTCTTAGAACCGTCCCAGCACGGGCGTGTTAATAGTGATGCGTAAGGCCATGTGTCACGGTTAGTGAATCGGCTGTGCGTTCAGGGTTAAAGCCATGGATGGTCTCTTTTAGACTGGAGGCACCGCGAGGCCCCTGTTCATCTACTACTATTATTAAACATTTTCATTATTCAAGTTCAAAAAATGGACACATTAAGTTACAAGACTGTCTCCGTCAACAAGGAGACGGCAAAGAAGGAGTGGGTCGTCGTGGATGCCACCGACCAGATTGTGGGCCGTCTGTGCTCTAAGGTCGCAAAGCTGCTCCGCGGCAAGTACAAGCCCAGTTTCACACCTCACGTAGACTGCGGTGACAACGTTATCATCATCAACGCAGAAAAGGTTAAGTTCTCTGGCAATAAGGAGACTGACAAGATCTACACACGTTATACTGGTTATCCAGGTGGCCAGCGTTTCAACACGCCTGCTGACCTGCGCACACGTCCAAACGGCATCGACAAGATG
Organism: Oscillospiraceae bacterium; assembly: GCA_963599465.1. Taxonomy (GTDB): domain Bacteria; phylum Bacteroidota; class Bacteroidia; order Bacteroidales; family Bacteroidaceae; genus Prevotella. The sequence continues at coordinate 89,473 of CAVBXD010000005.1, forward strand.
CTTCGCCACGCCATCAAGGGTATGCTTCCAAAGGGTCCCCTCGGTCGCTCACTGTTGGACAACGTTTACATCTTCGAGGGTGCTGAGCACGACAAGGCAGCTCAGAAGCCAAAGAACATCGACATTAACCAGTATAAATAATCATTAGAGATGGAAATCATCAACGCAATCGGCCGCCGCAAGAGCGCCGTAGCCCGCGTTTACCTCACAGAGGGTACCGGTAAGATCACAATCAATAAAGTAGACATAGAAAAGTATTTCCCATCAGCCATTCTCCGCTACGTGGTGAAGCAGCCTCTGGAGCTGCTTGAGGTCGCTGAGAAATACGACATCAAGGCCAACCTCGATGGTGGCGGTTACACAGGCCAGAGCCAGGCTCTTCGCCTCGCCATCGCCCGCGCCCTGGTGAAGATCAACGCTGAAGACAAGAAGAACCTCAAGGACAACGGCTTCCTCACACGCGACAGCCGCTCCGTTGAGCGTAAGAAGCCAGGTCAGCCGAAGGCTCGCCGTCGCTTCCAGTTCAGTAAGCGTTAATCCGCCGTTTAGCATCCAAACAGGCAGGACCCTTATGGCTACCTGCCTGCTGGTTCTAATCAAAGAGATAGAATTAACAAGGAAAGTAAACAATTTTAAAACAAGAAAACAAAATGTCAAGAACATCATTCGAACAGCTGCTTCAGGCTGGTTGCCACTTTGGTCACCTGAAACGCAAGTGGAATCCCGCAATGGCTCCTTATATCTTCATGGAGCGTAACGGCATTCATATCATCGACCTCAACAAGACCGTTGCCAAGATCGACGACGCTGCAGAGGCTCTCAAGGCTATCGCAAAGAGCGGCCGCAAGATTCTCTTCGTGGCTACCAAGAAGCAGGCCAAGGACGTGGTTGCCGAGAAGGCCGCAAGCGTCAACATGCCTTACGTTATCGAGCGTTGGCCCGGTGGCATGCTCACCAACTTCCCAACAATCCGCAAGGCCGTGAAGAAGATGGCAAACATCGACAAGATGATGAACGACGGCACTTTCTCTAACCTCTCAAAGCGTGAGCTGCTGCAGATCAACCGCCAGCGCGCCAAGTTGGAGAAGAACCTCGGCTCTATCGCCGACCTGAACCGTCTGCCTTCAGCTCTCTTCGTGGTTGACGTGATGAAAGAGCACATCGCCGTGAAGGAAGCCAACCGTCTGGGCATCCCCGTGTTCGGTATCGTTGACACCAACTCTGATCCTCACAACATCGACTACGTAATCCCTGCCAACGACGACGCTAAGGATTCAGTAGAGACCATCCTCGACGCTTGCTGCGCAGCTATCGCAGAGGGCTTGGAGGAGCACAAGGCTGAGAAGGCTGACGACAAGGCTGCCGCTGAACAGCCCGAAGAGGCTGCAGAGGGTCGCCGTCGCAACCGTCGCGCACGCCGTGAGGAGGCTCCTGCAACAGAGGCTCCTAAAGCAGAAGAGGCAGCTCCAGCAGCTGAGTAAGACATCAACAATAAAATAGAAAACACATTATGGCTGTTACAATTGAAGACATCAAGAAGCTGCGCGCCATGACCGGCGCAGGTATGAAGGACTGCAAAAAGGCCCTCGCCGAGGCTGATGGTGATATCGATAAGGCTGTGGAGCTCGTTCGCGAGCGTGGTTTGGCTATCGCTGCAAAGCGTTCCGACCGTACTACATCCAATGGTTGCGTTCTCGTTAAGAACGACAATGGCTTCGCCGCAATGATCGCATTGAAGTGTGAGACCGACTTCGTTGCCAACGGTGCCGATTATATCGCCCTGACACAGGAGATCCTCGACCTTGCCATCGCTGCAAAGGCTCACACTCTCGACGAGGTGAAGGCTCTGCAGACAAAGGACGGCATCACGGTTGAAGAGGCTGTCACACGTCGCTCAGGCGTCGTGGGCGAGAAGATGGAGCTCGACGGCTACAACGTGCTTGAGGGTGCCAACATCGCTGTCTACGACCACATGCGCCGCCACACCCTGGCTACCATGGTTCAGCTCTCTGAGGACAACGAGGAGGCTGGCTACAAGGTCGCTATGCAGGTTGCTGCCATGAAGCCTGTGGCTCTCGACGAGACAAGCGTTCCTCAGAACGTGAAGGACGAGGAGCTTCGCATCGCTATCGAGAAGACCAAGGAGGAGCAGATCGAGCGTCAGGTGAACGTCGCCTTGAAGAAGGCTGGCATCAACGCTAACCTCGTTGACAGCGACGACCACATCGCAAGCAACATGGCCAAGGGATGGCTCACACAGGAGGAGGCCGACAAGGCTCAGCAGATCCGCAAGGAGGTTTCTGTCTCAGCTGCCGCCAACTTGAAGGAGCAGATGATTCAGAACATCGCCAAGGGCCGTATGGCTAAGTTCTTCAAGGAGAACTGCCTCGTAGACCAGGAGTTCCAGTTCGGCGACGAGGGTTCTAAGGAGAGTGTTTCTCAGTGGCTCAACAAGCAGTCGAAGGAGTTGAAGGTTTTGGCCTTCAAGCGTTTCTCTCTGTCTGCCGACTAAGCAAAGACCATACATACGCATTATATAAAAAAGCCGTTGGGTAGTTCACCCAACGGCTTTTTTATATCTATATATCAGCACAAAAAAATAGTATTAAAAACATCGCTATATCATTCGTAAGGCAAACATGTTATTCCAAATTATTGCTACTTTTGCGAAAGCAAAAATGTTATAATGGCAGAAATCTCTAAGGAAAAGCGAAGCAAGATGATGGCCGCCGTCCATTCGAAAGACACGAAGCCCGAATTGACGGTAAGGAAATACCTTTGGCGACTCGGCTTCAGGTACAGGCTGAACCTGAACCGATTGCCGGGCCACCCCGACATCGTGTTGCGCAAATACCGCACGTGCATCTTCGTGAACGGCTGCTTTTGGCATGGCCACGACTGTAAGGATTTCCGGCTGCCCAAGACAAATGTCGATTTTTGGGAGAAGAAGATAAGGCGCAACCAAGAGCGCGACAAGGAAGAGCACCGCAAGTTGGCGAAGATGGGGTGGCACGTCATCGTGGTGTGGGAATGCGAGTTGATCCCCGACAGACGCGAGGAGACGCTGAAGTCTCTCGCCTTCACGCTCAACCACATCTACCTTCAAGACCGTACAATAAGGTATAAGCAAATTGAGGAGGAAATAGACATGGCGGCAGAGCCTACTCCCCACTATACCAGCAAATGACATTACCGTCGAAACTCTCACTATGCGAAAGCACTATGCCGGACGGCAACCGTGGAGCCTCAACGCCCTCACCCACGACCATGGGCGAGGTCTCCACACGTATGACGTCCCACCATCCACGGTCAAGGAAGGCTTTCAACGTCAGCGTGCCGCCTTCCACAATCAAGCTCTGACTGCGCTCCTCAACCAAATGTGCTATTACGGCTTCTATGCTGTCGAGACACACGAAACCGTCGGGCACACTTCTCAAGCTGCGCGAAAGCACTATTGGTTCAGGGTTCTTGCCGCTCCATTGTCTGACGTCAAGGCGAGGACGGTCGGTCTCCAAGGTGTGACGGCCCACGAGAATGGCATCGCTCTCGGCTCGCAACTTATGCGAGAGCATCTGCGTGAAAGGCGTCGACACGCGAATCGGCGAACCATCCTTGCCGCTGATAAACCCGTCGGCGGTTTGTGCCCATTTCAACACTATGTAGGGTCTTCCATGTTCGTTGAAGACCATGAAACGACTATTCATCGCCTTACACTCCTCCTCAAGCACGCCAACGGTCACCTCTATGCCCGCGTCGCGCATTCGCTCTATGCCCCTGCCCTGCACCTTGGCAAAAGGATCCACACAGCCGCAAACGCAACGCTTCACGCCCTTGCTGATAACCAAGTCACAGCAAGGCGGCGTACGGCCCCAATGACTGCAAGGCTCAAGTGACACATAGATGGTAGCTCCTGGCAGCAACGCCTCGTCTTCCTTCCTCACAGACGCGAAGGCGTTGACCTCGGCATGGGGACCTCCCACAGGCGACGTGAACCCCTCGCCTATTATTCGTCCGTCCTCAGCCACAACCACCGCGCCAACCGTTGGATTGGGCTTGGTGGTAAGCAATCCGTTGGCGGCAAGCTGAAGGCATCGCCGCATAAACTTTTCGTCTGTCTCTTTTTGCATAATAAACATGTGGTTTGCGGTCAAACGACATTTGCCCACGAACGTGAACCATATTGCCCACGAACGCGAACCGCATTGCCCACGAACGTGGACCATATTGCTCACGAACGTGAGCCTATCGTGTCGCAAGCAGTTCCGCACCGTCTCACCGCCATAAACATAATGCAAAATTAAGCATTTTAAGCGAATAGCTCAACAAAATTTCCTTTTCGTCAACAATTCTCTTGTTAAAGGACGGAATCATGCTAAGATGATAATTAGAAATCGGTACAAACTAGCCATAGTAAGAACAGAAAAATAACTAAATACTCGTTTATTGTACGAGGAATTACTACTTTTGCAATATGAACAACGAATTAGCGACATTGAGCAACATTCCGGTGAGCATGGCAACACTTGCTTCCCTTTATCCCGATATCAAGGCAGGAGGTCACAAGGTACGCAGTCTGGAGCGGAACGGTCTGCTTCTGAGAATCAAGAAAGGACTCTATGTAGTGTCGCCTACAGTTACAGGGATGCCGCTATCGCCAGAGCTGATAGCGAATCACGTGTATGCGCCCTCATATGTGTCGATGCATTCGGCGCTGAGATACTACGGCCTTATTCCAGAGGCGGTCTATAGCGTCCAGTCGATGACTGTCAAGCACACCAGATGCTTTGACACCCCCTTGGGACGGTTCGACTATACCTGTATGAGCCGTGAGGCCTTCCCCGTGGGCGTGGCCATAGTCAAAAAGCAGACATACACCTTCTTGATGGCAACACCAGAGAAGGCTCTGTGCGACCTTATTGCTAATTCACCCAAGGTGAATCTGCGCTATCTGAAAGACGTGGAGCGATTTCTCGGTGACGACCTGCGTATGGAGATAGACGATTTCCTCAAAATGGATGTTTCTATATTCGAACGCTATGCAGAGGTTGGCAAGAAAGCCGCTTCCATTCAGCCCATCATTAAATACTTGAAGAAGAGATGAACAACGAGATATACAATCAAATGTTGTCGGCCTATGATTTGGCAACTACTCAACAACAGCGGAATGCCATCTTTGAGGTAAACCAGCAGGTGATTCTTGCGGGACTGTATCATGGTGGTTTTTTTGATGCTGCAGCCTTCTATGGCGGCACATGCCTTCGCATATTCCATGGGTTGCAGCGTTTTTCTGAAGATATGGACTTCTCGCTCTTAGCACCGTCTGACAGTTTCGATTTCACGCAATACTTCCAACCTATCATAGACGAGTTTGCCATGGTAGGCAGAGAGGTAGAAATCAAGAAAAAGGACAAGAAGAACTTTGGCAAAGTGGAATCTGCGTTTTTGAAAGACAATACCGACGTATATGACGTGACATTCCAGACAGAAAAATCCATAAAGATAAAGATAGAGGTCGATACACAACCGCCATTGAAGTTTGCAACAGAGCAAAAGCTGTTGCTGCTTCCGGAGTCGTTCATGGTGCGTTGCTTCACGCCTTCCTGTCTTTTTGCCGGAAAAATGCATGCATTGGTTTACCGCCAGTGGAAGAATCGGATGAAGGGGCGCGACTGGTACGATTTCGAATGGTATATCCGTCATGGCATACCCTTGGACTTTTCTCACTTGCAGGAGCGTGCCATGCAGTTCAATGGCGAAGATATCAGCAAGGATGTTTTTCTGGAAAAGCTCAAGGAGCGTCTTACCTCTGCCAACATCAACCAAGTGAAGGCTGACGTGATGCCGTTCGTCCGCAACCCAAAAGAGCTTCACATCTGGTCAAACGACTACTTTTTACAACTTGCAGGGATGTTAAGATTTGAGGAGTGATAAATGATAAGAATCAATACATCAAAATTTCACACATATATTTTGCCGTATAAGCGGGTAAACGTCCACATACAACGTGGACGTTTCCTTGTCTGTATATTAGGTTTCCTGCAAGTACCTTGAACGTGGACAAGAGGCGTCCGCGTTTTTTCACTTTTTTTCTTTGCCATCTGCAATAAATGTAGTATCTTAGCGCATTATTGGATAATAAGCCCCAAACATGAGATACCTCGACCCGAAAGCCGACCTCACTTTCAAGAAAGTGTTCGGCGAACACAAAGACTTGCTTATCAGCTTGCTCAATGCCTTGTTGCCGCTCAACGACGAGGGGCTGGTGGATAGCGTGGAATATCTGCCTGCCGAACTCGTGCCCGACCTGCCAATAGGCAAGAACAGCATAGTGGACGTGAGATGTAAAGACCGCAAGGGGCGGCAGTTTATCGTGGAGATGCAGATGATATGGACACCTGCCTTCCAACAGCGAGTGCTGTTCAACGCCTCAAAAGCCTTTGTGAGGCAACTGCGCCGCAACCGCAAGTATGAACTTCTGCAGCCAGTCTACTCGCTCAACCTCGTCAATGAGACGTTCATGAACGAATATCCCAACGAGTTCATCCACAACTACAACATAGTGCATGAGCTCCACAGCGACAAGATAATAGAGGGGCTTCACCTCACGTTTGTTGAGCTGCCCAAATTTAAGCCGCAGACAATAGCCGAACGCAAGATGGCCGTGCTATGGCTTCGCTTTCTCACCGAAATCAATGAGGACACAACAGTCGTGCCCGAAGAATTGCTCCAAAACCCCGAGACATCAAAGGCGTTAAAGGAAGTGGAGGAATCAGCCTACACCGAACACGAGTTGGATGCCTACGAGGACTTTTGGGACAAGCTCGGCGCCGAGCGCTTGCTGTTTGTCGATTCAAACAGCATAAGCCGTAATCAAGGACGCGAGGAAGGACGCGAAGAGGGACGGAAAGAAGGACGGAAAGAAGAACGCTTAAACATGGCAAGGAAAATGCTTGCAATGGACATGGATAAGAATACCATTACAAAACTAACCGGACTCACCGAGGAAGAGCTCGACAAGTTCTAAATTTGCGCCAATGGAAAGCGAGACATTCAATTATTCCACCCTCTGGCGCAGCCTGACGCCGACATATTCGGCAAGCGAAGCGCAAGCCATGATAAGACTTGTGTTGGAAGACCTCTATGAGCTGTCTCTCACCGACATTGCCATGGGAGCCGTTGACAGGTTGCCCGATAGTGAACACGAGCGGCTCAAGGGCATAGCCGAGCGACTGGTGAAGGGCGAGCCCGTGCAATATGTGCTGGGCAAGGCATGGTTTCACGGCAGGCAGTTTGGCGTGGAACCCGGCGTACTGATACCACGCCCTGAGACCGAAGAGCTGTGCAAAGCCATCGTGGACGACTGGAGCCAGGGCAGCAGCAGGCTCGACGATGAGCCCTTGTCGGTTCTCGACATTGGCACCGGCAGTGGCTGCATAGCCATTAGCCTCGCCCTCGACATGCCCTATGCCAACGTGTCGGCAATAGACATCTCCGACAGGGCACTGCATATTGCGTCAACAAACGCCGCACTATTGCACGCCAACGTCAGCTTTCACAAACAAGACATCTTGCAAGCCACGACCATGCCGCCGGATTCCAAGACGAGCCAAGGCAAATGGAACGTGATAGTGTCGAACCCGCCCTACATCACGGAAAAGGAGAAGGCCGACATGGAGCCAAACGTGCTCGACCACGAGCCAAGCCTTGCCCTGTTCGTGCCCGATGACGACCCTTTGCGCTTCTACAATGCCATTGCCACCTATGCCGCGGCGACGCTCCGCAACGACGGACAGCTCTATTTTGAGATAAACCCTCTCTTTGCCAACGACATGAGCACCATGCTCACGCAAAGGGGATTTGCCGACGTGACTATCGTCAACGACCAGTTTGGCAAACAGAGGTTCATAAAATGTAAAAAAGAATACGCATCAACATCATCATAACCATGTTCACACACCAACCTTTAAGCAGAGAGAAAGCCCTGGCTAAACTCGCCGCACTCTGCGCCAAAGCAGAATATTGCACTGGAGACATGGAAGACAAGATGCGGCGATGGGGACTCGACAGCGACGACATAAAGGAGAACATAGCATATCTTGTTGACAACAAATACATAGACAACGCACGCTACTGCAAGGCGTTCGTCAACGACAAGATTGCCTATAACCGTTGGGGGCGCCGCAAGATAGAGCAAGCCCTATGGATGAAGCGCGTGCCGGAGAGCGTGTCGGCACCAATACTCGACGCCGTGCCAGAGGAGGACTATATCAAGGTGCTCAAGCCCCTGATAGCGTCAAAGGCAGCCACGGTAAAAGTCGGCAGCGACTATGAGCGGCAAATGAAACTCACGAAGTTCGCCCTCGGGCGTGGGTTCAGCATGGACGAGATAAAGCAATGCCTCTAAGACTGCTTCGCCAACTCCTCGACCTCGCCGCGCCACGCGTCTGCTGCGCCTGCGGCAAACGGCTCAACGGCAGCGAGGACGTGTTTTGCACCACGTGCATGATACGCCTGCCCCGCACCGACTTCCTTGCCCATCCCTACGACAACGAAATGGCGCAAACCTTTTGGGGACGGGTGAGCCATTTCGAGAAAGCCTACGCATTCATCTATCACCAGCCCCACTCCGACTCGGCACGTGGCGTGTACCAGATAAAATACTTCGACAAGCCCGACACGGGATTTGACATTGGCCAGATGATGGGCAGGCAGATGAAAGCCGCGCGATTCACCCTCGACATCGACATCATCCTACCCGTGCCCCTCGCCAAGGAACGCGAGCGGCAACGGGGCTTCAACCAAAGCGAGATGATAGCCCAAGGCATCAGCGACACCACGGGCATAAAGATGGCAAGCAACATCGTGAAGAGGGTTTCGTTTCATGGCAGCCAGACAAAACGCGACCGCCAAGAGAGAGCTGAGAACGTGGCAAACGCCTTTCGCCTGAAAAAAGGCAAACGCATAATCGGCAAACACGTGCTCATAGTGGACGACATCGTGACCACCGGAGCAACGATAGAGGCACTGGCAAGGCAGATAACACAAATGGAAGGGGTCAAGGTGAGCGTGGCGGCGATAGGCTTCGCCGGTGAAAGAATATACGACAAATTCGACAACCAAGAAGAAGCTGACAACATTTTTAGTCAATAACGCCATGCTTTTCTTTGCCAACTCACACTTTCTCCTTATCTTTGCATATATAGACAATTAGCAAAAACGATATTACCATGAACGACTTGAAACACGCATTCGCAGAGAAGCTTCTTGGCATCAAGGCCATCAAGTTGCAACCCAACACTCCCTTCCAATGGGCTTCAGGCTGGAACTCACCAATATATACCGACAACCGCCTGGTATTGAGCTACCCTGATGTCAGGGCTTTCGTGAAGACAGAGCTTACCCACGCAGTCATGGCCAACTTCCCTGAGGCTACCGCCGTGGCAGGTGTCGCCACGGGAGCCATCGCCATGGGCATGGCCGTTGCCGACTTGCTGCAACTGCCCTACGCCTACGTGCGTCCGAAACCGAAAGACCATGGCACAAAGAACCAGATTGAGGGCCGTCTGCCCGAGGGATCGAAGGTGGTGGTTATCGAGGACCTCATCTCCACGGGATCGTCATCGCTGAAGGCTGTGGAGGCTCTGCGTCAGGCCGGCTTCGAGGTCGTGGGCATGGTGGCAAGCTACACCTATGGCTTCCCTGTGGCTGAGCAGGCTTTCGAGGATGCCAACTTAAAGCTCGTCACCCTCGGCGACTATGAGCACACCATAGAAATAGCAGCCGAGACGGGATACGTGTCGAAGGAAGACATAGAGGTGCTGAAAGAATGGAGAAAAGACCCTGCCAACTGGAAGAAATGACAAAGATAGAAAGCAGCATTCGCGAGATTGGATACCCGCAGCAGTCGGTATACAACCTCTTGAGCGACCTCAGCAACATCGACAAGGTGAGAGATCGCATACCCGAGGACAAGATTGAGAACCTTGAGTTCGACCACGACAGCATATCCATAAAGACACAGATGGGAGCCGTCAAACTGGTCATCGTTGACCGCGAGGAACCCAAGACCATAAAGTTTGAGACGGAAGAAAGCCCCCTGCCTTTCAACTTCTGGGTTCAAATCCTGCCCGTCACGGAAACCACAAGCAAGATGAAGCTCACCATCAAGGCCGACATAAACCCTTTCATGGCCTCCATGGTGAAAAAGCCATTGCAGCAAGGCATAGAGAAAATAGCCGACGCGCTGCAGATGATAAGATACTGAACTGAAACCAAGCAAACTTATGTCCAACAAACTTTGGGAAAAAAACTTTGAGGTCAACAAGGAGATAGAGCGTTTCACCGTGGGACGCGACCGCGAGATGGACATGTATCTCGCCAAACACGACGTTCTCGGCTCAATGGCGCACATCACCATGCTTGAGAGCATCGGGCTCCTTGAGAAAGACGAATTGGAGAAGCTCCTCACCGAGCTCCGCCACATATACCAGCTCTGCGAGGACGGTGAGTTCGTCATCGAGAAGGACGTTGAGGATGTCCACTCCGAGGTTGAGCTAATGCTCACACGCAAACTTGGCGACATTGGCAAGAAAATCCACTCCGGGCGTTCACGCAACGACCAAGTGCTCGTGGACCTCAAACTCTTCACGCGTCATGAGCTCATGGAGGTTGTCGACAACGTGAAGGCGCTCTTCGACGAACTTATACAGAAGAGCAACCAATACAAGGACGTGCTCATGCCTGGCTACACACACCTGCAGATAGCCATGCCGTCGAGCTTCGGCTTATGGTTTGGCGCCTATGCGGAGAGCCTTGCCGACGACATGCTCTACCTGCAAGCAGCCTGGCGCATGACCAACCGCAACCCTCTCGGGTCAGCGGCTGGCTACGGCAGCAGCTTCCCGCTCAACAGGCAGATGACGACCGACCTCCTCGGCTTCGACTCCATGGACTACAACGTGGTGTACGCGCAGATGGGGCGCGGCAAGATGGAGCGCAACGTGGCGTTTGCCATGGCAACTGTGGCAGGCACGTTGGCAAAGATGGCCTTCGATGCTTGCATGTTCAACTGCCAGAACTTCCAGTTCGTGAAACTTCCCAAGGAGTGCACCACAGGCTCAAGCATCATGCCCCACAAGAAGAACCCCGACGTGTTTGAGCTGATACGCGCCAAGAGCAACAAGCTTCAGAGCCTGCCGCAGCAGATAATGATGATAATGAACAACCTGCCCGTGGGCTATTTCCGCGATTTGCAAATCATAAAGGAAGCGTTCCTGCCCGCCTTCGACGAGCTCAACGACTGCTTGCGCATGGCAGCGTATATCATCAACAAGATGGAGGTCAACGAACACATTCTCGACAACCCGATGTATGACCCTATGTTCTCCGTGGAAGAGGTTAACAGCCTTGCCGCCTCCGGCGTGCCTTTCAGGGACGCATACAAGAAGGTGGGACTGGAGATAGAGGCTGGCGAGTTTGTGGCCAACAAGGACATCCGCCACACCCACGAAGGCTCTATCGGCAATCTCTGCAACGACAAGATACAAGCATTGATGGAGCAGACGTTGGCAGAGTTCTGTTTTGACAAGGTGAGAAATGCTGAGAAGAAACTGCTGGACATTTAGCCTCGCGTTCTTGCTGGCATTGCTCGCATCGTGCGGGGCCGACGACAACACGTACAGCAGTTTGCGCCTTGCCATATACATCGACAACTCCACCCATCAGGATGCCACGCTCGCCACGGCCATGAACCCCGCCTCGCCAGGCGTGTTCTGCCACATCAGCTACGAGGCATCCTCACGCTCGTTCCTGTTCGCCTCAAACCAGGGGCAGCAAAGCAGGAGCAGGCTCAACGCCAAGGAAACGGAGATGGGGTTCTACAGCAGGATTGGCATGAACAACGGCATAATAGTGGGCTATGGCAACCTCTCCACGGGCATTTCGTGCGCATACACGTTTTACGCCTATGACGCGCAATGCCCCAACTGCTTCGACTACAACGCCATACCAGTGAAAAGCTATCCACTCACGATGAACACCGCAGGCGTTGCCACGTGTGCCAAATGTCAACGGCAATACAACATGAACACTGGCGGCAACTGCACAAACAACAGTGGCAAAGGCCTGACAACATACAGGTCGTCGACCACTGGCGCATTAGGTTATCTCGTAGTAAACTAAAAAACATGAAACTTACAATTATCATTCCTTGCTACAACGAGGAGCAAGTGCTCCCTTGGACTCTCGACAAGCTCGCCACACTTATAGACCGGCTGAAAACAGAGGTTGCCACCGACGCTCGTCTGCTACTCGTTGACGACGGCAGCCGCGACCGCACATGGGAGCTCATCAGCGAAGCCGCAAAGACCCACGACTATGTCAGCGGAATACGCCTGTCGCACAACGAAGGCCACCAAAGCGCCTTGTGGGCCGGCATGCAAGAGAGCGTGGCGACAAGCGATGCCGTGGCATCAATAGACGCTGACCTGCAAGACGACGAGACGGCGATCGTAGACATGGCAAGGCAGATAAACGAGGGCAAGGACATCGTGTACGGCGTGAGGAAGAAGCGAGTGACCGACACGTGGTTCAAGCGCTTCACCGCCCAGACGTTTTACAAGCTGATGAAGAGCATGGACTCCGAGATTGTTTACAACCACGCCGATTTCCGCATGATGAGCCGCCGCGCCGTGGAAGCCCTCATGCAATATCCAGAGCGCAACCTCTTCTTGCGCGGCATTGTCAGGCGACTCGGTTTCCAGGAAGGATTTGTCTATTACGACCGTCGCGCGAGAGAGTTGGGCGAGTCGAAATACCCTTTGAAGAAGATGCTCTCCTTCAGCATTGACGGCATCACGTCGTTCTCCACGGCACCGTTGAAGTTTATCACCTTCGTTGGCCTTGCCATGACCTTGATATCCCTTGTCATGATATTGTTTGGCATCATAAGGCACGTGGAGGGCAACACCATCGAAGGATGGACATCGCTCCTCGTGTCGCTATGGTTCATTGGTGGCATCATAACTACCGCCATGGGCGTGACGGGCATATACATAGGAAAGATATACGTCGAGGTGAAGCAACGCCCAAGATACTTCGTGCAGGATAGGGTCTGACTTTTTACCTGTCCGAAAAAAAGATGCCCATCGACGCACGCTTACGCATGCACCAATGGGCATTTTCAAGTTTCTATTAGGTCACTATCTTTCCATTGTCTTGATTATCTTGCCATTACTCTTCACCAAGATGTTCAAGCCATGAACTTTTCCTGTTAGTTTTCTTCCGCTCATGTCGTAGCGAGAAACCACAGATGGGTTTTCCGCTTCATAGACCTGACTGGCTATGCCTGTGGTTGAAAACTCATACACGAATTTGGTGTTGTCATCCTTGATGCAATCAATAGGAGGGTTGTCTATATCAAAAGAAGTCCAAACCTTGATTTCCTTCATGCCGCTCTCACCGTTCTCATGGCAAACCAAGCGCTCAAGATTTTCATTGTGGCTGATGTCAAGCTTGTCCAAGTTGTTGCCATAGCAATAAAACTCCTTCAGCTCAGAACAATAAGATACATCAATGTCGCTGATGGCGGTGTTCTCGATTCTCAGCCAATTCAGCTTTTCGCAATCCTTGAAACTTGGCGTTTGCTCCAAAGCGTTGGATGGACACTCAAACTCTTCAAGGTTTACGCAGCCGTCAAGATTGACAGAGGTGCATCCCGTGTTGCCAATATTCAAAAATTGCAGCTGCGACTTAACTGTAGGGGTCAGTTCGATGTTACCTAACTTTTGATTCTCCTGCACATAGATGGCATTCAACGCTTGGTTATCACTCAAGTCCAGACCATTCAAATCGCACATTGAAGCAATGAGCTCTTCCAAAGCTACGCACCCCTTCAGGTTGATGCTTGTCAACGTAGGGGTATTGGAGCAGCTAAAGAGTTTCAACTTTGACAAGTTGCCGCAATCGACCGTCGCAAGCTGGTTGCTTGAGACATCCAGTTTCTCCAAATTAACGAATGGAGTAACATCTATAGTTTCCAACTTAAGCTTTGACACGTTCAGTTCCTTCAACGTAGGGGCTAAATACGTATATTTTGACAAATCAAAATTGGCAATGTTCGTCATGCCGATATTCAACACCTCAAGATTCTTCAATCCTTCGATATTAAGGTCTACGAGGCTCATGGAATATAACACATCTATATTCCTCAAGTGGGTGTTCATATGCAAGTCGACAGCTTCCAAGTTATTGTTGTTGGTAAGCGCAATGCTCTCGATGGATGAAAAATACTCAATGCCTTGAAGAGAAGCGATGTCGGTGTAGCCAATGAATATCTCGCCATCATAAGCCTCGGCGTCCTTGTTGCTGAAATAACCTGAACCATTGGCAAGATTGGTGTCAATCCAAGCTCTGAATTCCTCATCGGGAACATACTCCTCTGAGAGAATATTATACTCTGACACAGGGCTTGCTGGCGCTTCCGACAATTTGCTTATGGAAGAAAAGGCTTTCCAACCTTCAGCCTCAGCATAGTCGTCGACATTGGCGTCTGGCACGTAAAGGCGAACACCATAAGGGGCAGGATAGAAAGAACTGGACGATGCTGTAGGAGGAACAACGGCTTTCAGCACCAAGTCCATGTCGTAAGACGCAAAAGACAAGAGATAATCGCCCACACTCTCTATAGTGGAAGGAAGCGAAAGGTAAGAAAGGGCGGAACAAGACGCAAAGGCACGTGAACCCAACCGCTTTACGCCTTCAGGTATCTCCAGTTGCTCCAAACTCTTGCAGCCGTCAAATGCCGACTCTCCTATTTCTTCTACTACTGGCACATTGACCGATTTGAGAGAAGAGCACGACTGGAATGCTGACTCACCGAATGTCTTAACCGAAGAGGGCAATTTCACTTTCTCCAAACTTTGGCAGCCATAGAACATTCTGGATATGTCGTGCGTTCCGTTTGGAAGGGAAACCTCCTTCAGGGCACCGCATCCCATAAACAAAGAACTGCCGATAGAAGCGACCTTGGAAGGCATCGTTATCGACTGCAGCTTCATGCAACTCATAAAGGCCCGGTCACCGATTGTCTCCATTTCCACGGGCAGATCTATTGAGGTCAAGGAATTACAGTTGCCAAAAGCGCTCTCGCCAATCTTCTTCAAAGAGTCGGGGATGACCAACGTTGTCAAGAAAGAAGAGTTCTCGAAAGCGCTGGCATTGATTTCTGTTATAGAAGATGGTATCTCGAAAGACGTGCGAGCGTTTGCGGAAGGATACTTAACCAACGTTGCAAGAGCATAGTCATACAACACCCCATCCTGAGTTTTGTAATGGGCATTGGCATCCGATATTTCTATTTTTTCCAATGAAGTGCCATCAAAAGCATTCGACGACACCGACACGGTATTACTTGGCAGCACAAGACTCTTCAGAGCGCCACAATAGCTAAACATCTTGACACCTACCACTTGGTCGGCAGTAAACAATTGCTCAGAACGCCCCTCCGTATTATAATAGGTACTATAGGCATCGCCACCGGACACGATGGAAGCTTCCGACAAGTCGAGCTTCTCAACATTACCCGTCACTTCTGCCCAACTTCCGCATACGGCTTGCAGATAAACAATATCGTCGCCATTCAACTTTCCCCGAATCTTCAGTCCCGTGAAAGTTTGCATGACGCTGTCACGTTGCGCCTGGTCTGTCCATGTCTCCGCAGGAAAAACCTTGGAAAGAGTTCCTGCCTCTGACACAACAACCACAGTATCCTTCGACTCAATGCCAGCCGCATGCATTGCCAACGAACAAGCCATCGCCAAAGCGATAGCCATACCTCTCTTTTTCTTTTTAACCATACACCTTGATTTTGTTGATATAACATTTTGCTATCGTAAATCGCACTCACCAACACATTGACTACAACCAAGCCGCTACGCTTTCCTTTTGTCAACTTGCGTGCAAATGTACGAAAATCACAGTGTATACATCATGGGGATTTCGCCAGTTGGGATATTTATAGAGCGAAATGAGAGATACGAAGAATTAAATTTCTTGCGACACTTGTGCGTTTAGCTTAGACTCATGCCATATGCCTTCCTCCCAACCAATCGAGCACGCATTGCCTTCTTGCGGCACTGACCGTCACCTCAAGCTTCTCCGTACCAGCCACAACAGTTACCAGAAGACGCCCTTTGAAAAAGCGGGAAACGTGCTTGACGGCATAGATGGAAGCAACGACATTCCTGCTTATCAATGTAAAGTCGTTGGGGTTCAAGCTTGCCATGACCTCATTTAAGTTGGAAAATTCTGTCAACCTGCGCCTGCCATCCACCAGATAAGCATATACATACTTGTCCTCGCTTAGGAAAAAGGCTATTTCGTTGACCAATATCGGAATGTAATTATCACCACTCAAAGAAAGAACACGAGTTCTATACGGATTAAGTTTCATGGCAAGGCCTTGGTACATCAAACTCTCCTCACGGTGTTTGCAAACCGTCTCAAACTTTACGATAGCCTTGCGGAGTTCCTCTTCTACCAAAGGTTTTAGCAAGTATTGCACACTATTGATGGAAAAGGCTTGAATGGCATACTCATCGTAAGCCGTAGTAAATATCACAGGAGTATCTATCTTCACTTCCTTGAAGATTTCAAAGCAGTTGCCGTCTGCAAGCTCTATATCCATAAAAATCAAGTCCAACTCATAGTGAGTCGAAAAATACTCCACACTCTCTTCTATAGACTCAGCAGTCATCTCCAAATGCCAAGTAGGGCGAAATGATCGCACCGCGTCTTGCAGCTGCTGTTGGGCAATGTGCTCGTCTTCTATGATTGCATACTTCATTGTTGTTGCCTTTTAGGGATTTTCTCGATAAATGCGGCATGTTGAGAAATCCATGAAAAAACGGAATGGAATCTTATATGGAATTTAAACGATATATGGAATGAGAACAGAGAACACGTGCCCATCGTTTCCAACAATCACTTTCTTGTTGTGCGCCGCATAAAGTCGCACCAAATAATTAAGTCCGAAATGGCTGGAAGAAGCAGTCCGCTTTGGTCGTATAGCGTTTTCTACCAATAGGTTCGATTCGCCGATTCTAACAAGAACCGTCATGGGCTGACGCATGGATATCACATTATGCTTGCAAACATTCTCTATCAACAATTGTAATGAATAGGGAATCACTTGATGCGCGCCAACGTTTTCCGTTCCCGTTATCTCCATTTTCAACTGGTCATTATATCGTGTCCTCATTACGGAAACATAACTTTCCAGAAACTCCATTTCCTTGGCAAGCAACACCGTTTCTGCCTGTTGTTCTTGTATCATATAGCGTAAGGTCTTGGAAAGTTCGATGGAAAAGCTCTTGGCTTTGCCAACATCTTGATCGAGCAACGAATTAAGAATATTGAGAGAATTGAACAAAAAATGCGGATTGAGACTTGCCTTCAACACATCATACTGGTATTGCAGCATTTGCTGCTTAATCAAGTTAGCTTCTAATTCGCGTTTGCGATAATTGTAAAAATAATATACCAACTCCACGATTAACCAGATGAACGTGTTGTTGAGTGTCGTTCCTGCCCAATCCACATAGCTATAATCTCCCCCAGCCATGACAAAGAGAAACAACAGGTTGAAAAGAACTGCAAAAACGTTAGACAACAACAACTCCATGACAACCTTACATGCCCTGTTCTTCACTTTCAAGAACCGGAACACAAGCCAAACGTTGAAACTTGCAATACAGTAAACAGGCACAAAGTTTAACAACGTACTCAAGCAAAAGCTATGCGTATCGGTATAAGGGAAAATGTCCCTATAAGCTATCCAATTGTAAAATGACTGGAACATAACATAATACGTTCCAACCACTAACGAATAAAACGCGAATTGTTTCCTTTTACACATATTATCTTTGCTCACGGCGTTTTCTCTTATTCCTCCCAAACATCTATTTTTATTTCATCCTCTGCCTGTCGAGCATGAACTGCGCCGTTTGCTCCATGCTGAAGACATAGCGGCGCAAAGGATTGAACGCCGCACTGTTGCGTGTCTCCCTAAGCTTCCACCCCGGGAGCGCGTCATAACAGAAAGCCTTGCACATGCGTGGATTGTAGACGAGACAACGGGCAGAATCGCGCGCCACGATCTGGTTGTCGGCCGAATAGAACACCATGTCGCGCTTGCGCTTGAGCAGGTCAACACCAAAACCGTCGTAGCTATAGTTCACGCCCATCAATCCAAGCAGTGTCGGCATCACGTCCACCTGCATGCCCAATCCATCATATTTCATCGGCTTGACACCCTTGCCGAATATTATCAGCGGTATGTGGTTGTAGCTCACGGGCAGTTCGGCATCGCTCTGCCCAACCATCTTGCCATGGTCGGCCTGAATCACGAAAATCGTGTTCTTGAACCAAGGCTCCCTTGCCGCCTTGCGCAGGAAATCGCCAACACACCAATCGGCATATTCCACGATTCGCGTCTCATCGTCTTTCGTGCGTGGCTTGAACCACTCCGGCACGATGTAAGGCGGATGATTGCTTATAGTGAGAATCGTGGCAAGGAAAGGCTTGCGAGCCTTGGCTTTCTCGTTGATCTTGCCAAGAGCGTAGCCAAACTCAAAATGGTCGCTCACGCCAAAACTGTTTACCACCTCGCGCTTGGGATAATTCTCTTGTGAATAGATGTCGTCATAACCATTGGTCGCGAAAAACGCCTTCATGTTGTCGTATTGCGCTTCATGGGTCATGAAAAACATATTCTCATAGCCCAAGCCTTTCAGCACCGTAGGCAAACCTTCGCGGTGTGGCGTCACCGTGCCTTTCATGAGGTTGCGGAACATCAACGCCGGAAAACTGTATAGCGTTGCCGTCATGCCGTGGTTGGTGTGTATTCCGGCACTGTAGAAATTGGTAAAGGCAAGCGAGCACTGATAAAGAGAGTCGAGCGTTGGCGTGAGTGGTTGACTTTGACCAAACTCCTGAAGCAGCGAGCCCGACATCGACTCCATCAATATGACCACGACATTAGGTTTCTCCAAAGGTGTTTTTCTCGCAGTATCGTTTACCACGAATCTCCGCAGCACATCGCTGCTGTCGGCCTTTCCCTGGATGCCGAGCCATCTTCGCGTGTATGCCACGGCATCGGCTGAAGGCATGAGCCGCAGGTCCTTGTTCTCAGGCTTCATGTCGTCGAGCACAGAGGTGAGAAGGTTGAAAGCGGGGTTTATGCCAAGTTGGTTGAGGAACGGGTCATCACAATAGTATGCCTCGCTTATCTTGATAGGGTTGTAGCCGCGCCTGCCACGTATGCCGAAGACACAAAGGGCGATAAGCAACACCGACGCAACAGAGCCAAGCACATAGAACGTTGGGCGGCGATCAACGGTAACATTCTTCAACGACCGCGCATAAACACGCTCAACACGAAGCAACGCCCAGACAAACGCCGCCGTAAGCAACAGATATAGAGCGATATAAAACCACCAACTCTTTTCCTGCACAAGCATGCCAGCCGTGGTTGCCGTATAGCCGAACCACCCGAAGATGCTCGAGTTGATATTCTTGAAGAAATAGGCAAAATAGGGAGTGTTGGCGGCTGACGGCATGAAAGCTATGGCATAGAACACCGCAAAATAAACAGTCACTCCACGGCGTAGACGGCGATGGCTCCACCCAAACATTGCAGTTGTCAGGACCACGACAAGTGGCAGCGCCATGATATAGCAAGCTATAACGTTGTCGAACCAAACACCACGAACGAAAGCTCCAAGGGCACTGACATCGGGATGAGTAACCTGGGCATGGAGTGCGACAAACTCCACAAGCCTGAAAAGGGAAAACATCAACAAGGCCATGACTTGTATGCTCGCAAGCCACAGCACAGACCTAACAAAACGTTTCATATTACAAAATTAATACATCTCTAGTTCAAAGAGGTGAATTATATAAAAAAAAACGTAATTTTGCACTAATATAAATGTAACTATCAATTAAGATGAATGACAAGAGCTACCGTTTCGTATTCTGGTCGGTAATCATAATATCCGCGCTTACGCTTCTCCCATTTCTTGGCAACACAGACTTCACCACCAAAGGCGAACCACGCGAGGCTGTGGTGGCGGTGTCGATGCTTAGCCAGCACAATTGGATTCTGCCCATCAACAATGGTTTCGACATACCCTACAAGCCACCTTTCTTCCAATGGTGCATAGCGGCGTTTTCGCTCGTCACTGGAAACGTGAGCGAGTTCACGTCGCGTTTCCCCTCGGCGATTTCGCTCGTCGTCATGCTGTGCGCTGGCGCGTTGTTCTATGCCAAGCGCAAGAACAACAACGTAGGTCTGCTTGCCGCGCTAATCACCCTCACGGCCTTTGAGGTTCACCGCGCCGGAACCAACTGCCGCGTGGACATGGTGTTGACAATGTTCATAGTGTGCGCGCTATATGCCTTGTACAAATGGTGGGAGAAAGGCTGCCAATGGCTGCCGTGGATAGCCGTGCTATGCATGAGCGGTGCCACTCTGACCAAAGGTCCCGTGGGCATCGTCCTGCCATGTTTCGTGATGTTCGTGTTCATGCTCTTCACAGCTTGGCAGCAAGGGAAGTTCGGCGGCACAATAGTTTGGAAAACCATCTACAAGCTGTTCCTGTGCGCGATGCTTGCCTCCATATTGCCCATCCTTTGGTATTGGGCGGCATACCAGCAAGGCGGCGAACAATTCATGGCACTCGTCATGGACGAGAACGTGGGTCGTTTTCTCGGCAAGATGAAGGTTGTGACACACGCCAACCCATGGCCTTACAACTTCCTGATGCTCGCCGTAGGTTGGCTTCCGTGGACATTGCCATTGCTGCTGTCTCTCTTTATCCTGCCCTGGCGAAGGTTCACCAATGACATCCTGTCAAAAGGCGAAGGCAGGGGCAAGGAATCTTTGACTAACCGCATGGTGTCATCCATGCGCAAGGCAGATGCCGTGCAGGTGTTCACGTGGCTGTCGTTCCTGCTCATCCTCTTCTTCTATTGCATACCAAAGAGCAAACGCGGTGTCTATCTTCTGCCCTGCTATCCGTTCATGGCGGTGCTGATAGTGGAATATGTCGCCTGGTTTGTCAAACGCTCACAGTTCCCGATACGCTTCTACATTGGCTTCCTCTCTGTGGTAGGCTTCATTCTCACGTTGACCCTCGTCATCCTCAGGGCTGGCCTTGTCCCAGACAGCATCTTCCACGGCAAGCACGCATGGGAGAACATCCAGATGTTCCACGCCCTCTCAGATGGCAGCATGAACTTCGGCGACATCCTCATGGCGCTGATGCCACTGCTCGCTGCTTGCCTTGGACTGACAACGCTGCTGCGTCGGCGCTCTTGCCTCGTTGCGACTCATCCCGTGTTTGCCTCAACAGTGATGACGCTCCTCATATTCCTGGCGTTTGACGGATACTATAAGCCAACCGTAATGGGCTGCCAGAGCCTGCGCCCCGTGGCGACGCAAATTGAGCAAGCTGCGAAAGGCGAGCCCGTGTTTGCCCTGACCACCATCAACAAGCGCGAGGTAGGCGACGACGTGCTAAGGCTTTACGGAATAGATTTCTATTTGGGCGACCGCGTGAGACAATTCGACGTAGACCGTCCACGAAAAGGTGTCGCGGTAGTTCCGGCTCAATGCAAGCATCTGCTACACGAATCGTTCGCCAAGCAATATTCATTCAAGGAGATAATGCGCACCGAGCGTCGCGCCTCATGCTTCAAAGACACCATCTACGTGTACCAGTTCGTAAGAAAATGACATAAAGGTGAAAAACGATTTCTTTTTTAGCGGATTTTTCGATTCTTTTCGCTACTTTTGCCATCGTAGTACTGACCATATGCCAAAACCATTATACAGTCATAATTATGGAAGACGCATTTTCTTTTAATTCCCAAATACATGAAACGAGAAGACCTGGACTTACCGAGCAACAGGTCGAACAGCTCATAGCCGCATACGGTGAGCGAGTGCCCATATCATGCCTCAGTTCTCTTCGCGAGATGCTTCAGTCCACCACCATGAGTTACAGTGAGGTGCAAGTTGTGTTCATGCAGATGAAAGATCCCATAATATCTCTCATACTCAGCATCATTGTTGGTAGCCTTGGCATAGACCGTTTCTACGTCGGCGACATAGGTCTTGGAATTATCAAACTGATAACCTGTGGTGGCCTTTACATCTGGTGGATTGTAGACATGTTCTTGATTATGGGCAAGACTCGAATGAGAAATTACGAGCAGCTAACACAAGTATTGCTTTAGCCACAACTTTCCACACACGGCAATATCATTATTAACATCATATCACCATGGACGAAATGAATACTGCGCCAATAAAGCCAAACAGCTATATGGCATTGGCTATCTTCACAACCATTTGCTGTTGCCTCCCACTCGGTATCGTTGCCATTGTCAAGGCTTCCAAGGTCAACGAATATTTTGCCTTGAGCCAGTATGAACTCTCACAGAAAGCCGCAGATGATGCCAAGAAGTGGAGCTTGATAGGTATCGTTATCGGCGTGGTATGCCAGATTATCTACGGGGTCGTCTACGCATCAACCTTGTCTTGATGAAATGGCAGCGGCTCATTGTCGCCTCAGTTATATTGATAGGGTTGGCAGTGCTTTACTGTTTTAACCCTATCGACTATTTATGGATGCCGAAGTGTCCTTTTAAAATGATTACAGGTCTCCAATGTCCAGGCTGCGGAGGCCAGAGGGCAATCTATGCCCTTCTTCACGGCCATGTCAGAGAGGCCCTACACTATAACTATTTCTTGGTCTATGCCGGCCCATACGCTTTTCTTTTCGCTGTCCAGCAATGGATGTTGAGTGGCAAAGCCAAGACGTGGCTTGGCAATATCATCGAGAACAAGTATTTAGTCAGGTTCTACATTGTCACCTTTCTTGTTTGGATGATCATACGCAATATTTTTGGCATCTAAACATTCTTATAACTTCGCTATTTCATCAAGGCTCAACCCCGTTGCCTTGGCTATGTCGGCAGACATAAGCCCCATTGTCTTCAGATTTCGCGCAATGGAAACATTCGCTTCCGCACGGCCTTCCGCACGGCCTTTGTCCACGGCACCTTGCATCACCACTATCGTGTCACGATAATGGCGCAAGGCTGAGTCGTACTTCATGCGTTCCTCCTTTGTCATATTGCTTACCTCTCCTATCTCGGCGAGACGGCGAAAAACGGAGTCTTTGGCCGCCCACGGCATCCTGTCAAGTGTTTCCATATTTTTCAACAAATATATCCAACGTTCAAAGTCATTGCCACACTCATCTGCCTCTTTTCTAAAACAAGGCAACTGGAGGAAGATGAACCGTTCCTTATCGGTAAACACCTTTCCCGTCTGACGTTCTACAAGTTCCACGTCTGTTCGGAAGTTGTCGTCAAGCTGATCCATGTAAAAATTGACAAAGGCTATCATGTAAACGGCATTGATGTTGTACCACCATTCCGATCCTCTTTCTCCTTGCCTGGAAATGGCTTGTGAAGCATAATACAAACACCGTGACGCAAAGTTGGGATGCTCCCTGTTTTGCATCTCCACTATTATGCGCTCATTGTTCTCCGTTTCACAAAACACGTCGTAGATAAGCGAGCGATCGTCCCTGAATTCAGAAGGCTGCTCCTTATCAAGGAAGGTGACATTCGTGATAACCTTCTCGCCTTTCAACAAGTTGTTGAGAAAGTCGAGCAACAGAGGTTTGGAAATCTCCTGCCCGAAGATTCGCTTGAACCCAATGTCGGTGAAGGGATTTATGAACTTGCCCATAGGATTGGCATTTACGTGTGAGACAATGCTTTTGGGCAAATTTACGCATAATAATTGAATCCGCAAAAATTATATCGGCTTTTTATGATGAATAAGATTGCCCACAACTTTCTGCATTAGCAGACGCAACTATCCGGGATAAACTAACCGATTCAACTGCAATATACGCCCATGTTGAAATGTAAAATATTATTGTTCAAATTTAACACTTGGGAACAGGTGTATTTATAGCCGGAAAACTATCAGGAGAGGTCTTTTAGCAACGCTAACGGCCGTTTTCTTGCCCATGACTTTTGCCATTATAGGCATATGTCATCGGCTTTACGCTGGAAAGGCGACACGATTCCAGCGTAAAGCCATTGCCGTTCCAACGTAAAGGCGACACGATTCTAGCGTAAAGCCGACGCTGATTAACCATACAGACAATACAAAAAAGCCACCACAAACACAACGCCTTAATACTCAATACCTTACCAAAACAGCCAAAAATCGCGTCATTTCGGTTTAAGAGACAGCATAATTGAAAAAAAAGGATTCTCAGAAGACCTTTTGTAAAATATTCTTTCTTGCGAATTTCCGTCACAGATTATAATGATCTTGCACCACACGGATTATTTTTCTCCACACGGATTTTAAAGATCTCAAAGATTGCTACGCCGCAAGCGGCTACGCGGTGGTTGATAAATGATGTGCAGCGGCGGGTGAAAGACGGTATTCGCAATCGGCGAAGCCGACATCTTTTAAATCTTTAAAATCCGTGTGGAGAAAAAAATGTGATATGCGAACGCTCACATGAATCGAACCAAAATATATAGGCATTTTTTAGTTACGCCATATGCGCAACTTAGCGTTGGTGGTGTGTTAGCGATTGTAGAAGGCACGACCGGTGCCGGTTTCTTCTACAATCCAGAAATAGGCGTTAAAGTGCCTATCTTAAACAGCAAAAGAAAGTGGGCATCATATTTTCTCTATCGTGAGCGTCTGGTCGCAATAATCCTTTACGGCAAGGCGGTGGGTGATGAAGATAATGGTGCGACGCTTGTCAGAAAGGATATTGCCAAGCAACTGGCGCTCGGTGTCGGGATCAAGCGCCGAGGTCGCCTCGTCGAGAAGCAGTACGGGGCAATCGCGAAGCAAGGCGCGAGCTATGGCAATGCGCTGTGCCTGTCCTTCAGAGAGTCCACTGCCCTGCTCACCGCAGATGGTGTCGAGACCATCCGGGGTGTCGAACAGGAACTCGGCGCAACTCATGCGCAACGCTTTCTTCATATCCTCGTCGGTCGCCGAGAGCTTGCCCAGCCGCAGATTGTCGCGCACCGTGCCACTGAGCAACGTGTTGCCTTGCGGCACATAAGCGAGATTGCAGCGGGTGAGAGGGGAAAGCTCGTGAGAAACGCCTTGGTATATCTCCGCCTTGCCATCCTTGGGCTTTACAAGTCCGAGAATGAGGCGTATGAGCGTTGTCTTTCCTGCGCCCGTCTCACCGAGGACGGCCGTACACGTGCCCGGCTTGAAATCGAAGCTCAAGTCGCGAAGCACGTCTTCCCCATCTTCGTAAGCATAACTAACGTGCTCCAACCGTATGCCGCATGGCGCTTTCAATGCCACAGGCTCGCCTTGTTCGTCGAGCGGGCTTTCCTCAAGTTCCATAAGTCGTTCGGCAGCCGTGAACACGGAGACAAACGCAGGCACGAGACGCGTCAAACTTCGAGCCGGACTCTGGATGCGGTTGACGAGTTGGAGGAAAGCCGTCATGCCGCCAAAGCTCAACGAGTTTGCCGACATACGCACAGCCGCCCAAAGGAAAGCCACGAGATAACCCAAGGCAAAGCCTACGTTCAAGATGGTGTTGCTGAAGACGGAAAACACCGTGCGTTTCACCACCTTACGCCTTAACACGCCCTGCGTTCGCTCAAGGCGATTGACCATCATGGTCTCGCTCTCCAGGGTCTTTATGAGCATGCGGTGCTGTATGGTCTCCTGAAGCGTGCTCTGCACACGAGAGTCCTCCGCGCGCACGTCTTTAGTCAACTTGCGCATACGGTTGACATATATCCTGCTGAGCCCTATAAACACCGGAATGATTGCCACGGTGATGAGCGCCAACACCGCGTCCATGAAGAAAAGATAGCAAAACGCGCCCACAAACATGGCAAACACCGACAACGTGTTCGGGATGGTCTGCGTAAGGAAGTCTACGACATTGGCAACGTCAAATTCCAAACGATTGAGCACGTCGCCTGAATGGAAATGCTCCCTGCCGTGCCACCGCGAACGAAGTATGCGGTCGAGCATGCGTTGCTGCATGCGGTTTTGCGCACGAATGCCAAGAAGGTTTTGCACCCACGTGCTGCTGATGTTGAGCAGGAAGTCGCAAAGAATCAACAATCCCATGACAGCCACTGCCCAATACAGGTTTCCACGCGCCGCCCCACTCGCCACGTCGATGGCATGGCGAACCGCCGTGACCTGGGCAAGCGACACCACTACCGACAGCAAACCGATAATGGCATTAAGGCACGCTTGCAAACGGTTGCCACGCCAGGCACGCCAAAGCCAACGAAGGATGTCCGTAGCCTTGTATTTGGAACTGTGCGACTTGAATGCCTTTCTGATAAATCCCGACATGACAGCCCTCCATCAACAATTACCCACGCTGATCGACACCCCACATGAGTTTTTCCCTCAGCAAGGCGAAATAGCGCTTGGAGCGCAACTTGACAACGTTGACAACATACGGTGCCTTCTTTATTATCAGCTCTGTGCCCTCATACAACTTTTCTGACCTTCCGTCAACGGCCATGAGGAAATTATGGCTACGGCTCTCCACTGCAAGACGTATCACGGTGGTGTCGTTTAGCACTATCGGACGGATGTTAAGGCTATGAGGCGCCACGGGCGTGAGGCAGATGCTGCCACTGTTTGGCACGATAATGGGGCCGCCGTTGCTAAGGCTATAGGCAGTGGAGCCCGTAGGCGTGGAGATTATGAGACCGTCGGCCTGATAGGTAACGAGAAAATCGTCGTTGACATAAGCGCGAACGGTTATCATCGAGGCACTGTCGCGCTTCAATATGGCTATGTCGTTGAGAGCATAAGGACTGCCCTCTATAGGAAGCGACTCCGCTGCGCCATAAGAGTTGACCTCCACCTGAATGACCATATGCTGCTCTATCTTGCAAGTACCGTCATACATCTCGGCAAGCGCCTCCTTAAACTCCGTTGGCAACACTTCGGCAAGAAAGCCCAGACGACCGGTATTTACACCTATGACCGGCGTGCCTTTGGCCAGCACCCTGTTGGCAGCCTTGAGAAACGTGCCGTCGCCCCCAATGGAAATGGCATAGTCTACATCAAAGTTGTAGCCATCGAACACGCCATCAGCCTTGACATCAACTTCCAATTCGCGCGTGAGATATTCGTAAAACGGGCGGTCTACATATATCTCCGCGCCGCACTCGTATAGGGAAGACAGCACCTGACCTATCCCAACGCTTTTCCCAGCCTGATACTCATTGCCGAAAATGGCGAAACTCAATCTCTTATCTTGCATCACTTTTAACTATCAGAGCAACAAAGATACAAATTTATTCGCCTTATCCGGAGAAAAGGAAGAAAATAATTATCGCAAGTCGGTGAATGTTTGTTAAAAGCTCTTCGCCGCTACCTTTCCTCACTTTTTTCTCGTATTTTTGCATAAGATAGGCTGCGCTCGGCAATTTGAAAGCAAGCTTTCATTGCCCTAGCTTGCACTATCTTTGTAGTATAAAGCAGACTATAACATCAAAAAGAATTATGGCAAAGGTTTATGAGTTTCTGGCCAACGGTTTCGAAGAGATAGAGGCATTGGCCCCAGTGGATATCCTGCGTCGCGGAGGCGTGGAAGTGAAAACGGTGAGCGTCACCGGCAGTGAGTTTGTGGAGTCGTCGCATGGCGTGACCATCAAGGCGGACATGATGTTTGAGGATGGCGACTTCGCCGACGCCGACCTCCTGATGCTTCCCGGAGGTCTGCCAGGCTCTACCAACCTCAACGCCCACGATGGCGTGCGCAAGGCATTGAGAACCCAATATGACGCTGGCAAACGCGTGGCTGCCATCTGCGCCGCCCCAATGGTTCTGGCATCGATAGGCGTGCTCGACGGCAAACGCGCCACATGCTCACCCGGATTCGAGAAATACCTGCCCAACGCCACCTACACCGCCAACCTCTTTGAGGAAGACGGACTCGTGACCACAGGCGAAGGCCCTGCCGCAACCCTACCCTATGCCTACCACATCTTAGGCTACTTCATCCCAAAAGAGGAGGTGGAAGATCTCAAGAAGAAGATGCAGTATGCTCATCTCATGGCTTAAAACCAACAACTAACAAGACCAGGATTCAGCATGGACTACATCATCATTGTCGCCGGTGGGAAAGGCACAAGGATGGGCACTGACGTCCCCAAACAGTTTTTGCTCATTGGCGACAAACCTGTGCTTATGCACACTATAAAACGTTTCTACGACTACGACCACGCCCTTGGCATTATCGTGGTCTTGCCCAAAGACCAACAAGCCACATGGCAGTCGTTGTGCGAGAAACACGAGTTCACCATTCCCCATCGCATTGCCGACGGTGGAGCCACACGTTTTGAGAGTTCAAGAAACGGGCTGGCCCTTATCCCCGACGGTGAGGACGGTGTGGTGGGCTTTCACGACGGCGTGAGGCCGTTTGTTTCAAACGAGGTAATAAACAGCTGCTACGAGACAGCCAGAGAGGAATATAGCGCCGTGCCGGTAGTGCCAGTCACGGACACCTTGCGACACGTAGACTCGCGCACCACAAGGACTTTCACGGTTGACCGCTCGCTATACAGGGCGGTGCAAACGCCTCAAGTCTTCGACATCGCCCTCGCCAAACAAGCCTACAACCAGCCTGACCGAAAGACCTTCACCGATGATGCCTCGGTGGTGGAGAGCCTGGGAATAAGCATCAACACGGTGGAGGGAAACAAGGAAAACATAAAGATTACCACGCCATTCGACCTTAAAGTGGCAGAGGTATTAGCAGAATCCAACAATTGAACAATATCTTCAATCAAGACATCATGTATCTCCCCGGCGTAGGGCCAAAACGCAAGGAGATACTGACAAGCCAACTCAACATCAAGACTTGGGGTGACTTGATTGAGTATTACCCATATAAATATGTAGACAGGTCAAAGGTCTATCCCATTCGCGAGCTAAGCGGCGAAATGCCCTTGGTGCAGATAAAAGGCGCCATACAAGGCTTTGAGGAGTTTGGAGAAGGTCGCAAGAAACGCATTGTGGCGCATTTCTCTGACGGGAGCGACATTGTTGACCTCGTGTGGTTTGGAGGTAAGAACTGGGTTTACGACAACTATAAGCCGGGGATAGAATATATCGTCTTCGGCAAGCCGCAGCCATACAACGGACGATACCAGTTTGCCCACCCCGACATGGAGAAGGCATCCAACCTTCAACTCTCGACAATGGGGATGCAACCCTATTACATCACTACCCAAACCATGAAAGACCGTGGCATCACGTCGAGAGCCATGGAGAAGATGACAAAGGCGTTGGTGGCGCGCATACCAGCGGCCTCCATTCCCGAGACCTTGCTGAAAGAGCAAGTCAGCAGGCTGCATCTCATATCAAGAGATGACGCACTGAGAAAGATACATTACCCGCAATCGCTGCGCGACGTGCAGCAAGCTCAAGAGCGACTGAAATTTGAGGAGTTGTTTTATGTTCAGCTCAACATCTTGCGCTACGCCACTGAGCAACGCCACAAATACCGCGGCTTCACGTTCTCGCGTGTCGGTGCCCCTCTCAACATCTTCTACAAGAACAACCTTCCGTTTGAATTGACCAATGCCCAAAAGCGCGTGGTTCACGAGATTCACGACGATATGCGGTCGGGCATTCAGATGAACAGGCTGTTGCAAGGCGACGTGGGTTCGGGAAAGACCCTTGTCGCACTCTTGGCAATGCTCATAGCCATAGGCAACGGATTCCAGGCTTGCATAATGGCACCAACGGAGATTTTGGCGGAACAACACTTGAATACCATAACGGAGTTTCTGCAAGGCATGGACATAAAAGTGGAGCTCCTCACAGGCATCGTGAAAGGAAAGAAACGGGCCAACGTGCTCGAAGCCCTCGCCAACGGTTCAATTAATATCATCGTGGGGACACACGCGCTCTTAGAAGACAACGTGGTTTTCAAAAGACTCGGACTTGCCGTAATCGACGAGCAGCACCGTTTTGGAGTGGCACAACGAGCGAAACTGTGGAAGAAAAGCGAACGGCCACCACATATCCTCGTGATGACCGCGACACCCATACCGCGCACCCTTGCCATGACTTTGTATGGCGACCTTGACGTGAGCGTTATCGACGAGTTGCCACCAGGCAGGAAGCCGATTGTGACTATCCACAAATACAATAACCAAACTACTTCACTGTATGCAGGCATTGCCAAGCAAATAGATGAAGGAAGGCAGGTATACATTGTTTTTCCGGTCATTGAGGAAGGCAAGAAGAAGGACTTGAAAAACCTTGAGGATGGTTACGAGGCTCTCAAACAGATTTTTCCGCAATATTCCATGAGCAAGGTTCATGGGCAGATGAAGCCGAAGGACAAAGAGGCGGAAATGCAGAAGTTCGTTAAGGGGGAGACGCAAATCCTCGTGGCCACAACCGTAATAGAGGTTGGCGTCAACGTGCCCAACGCATCGGTGATGGTGATAATGGACGCGCAGCGATTCGGACTGTCGCAGCTCCACCAACTTCGCGGACGCGTGGGACGCGGAGCCAAACAGAGTTTTTGCATCCTCGTGACAAGCTACGAGCTATCGCAGGACACGCGCAAGCGCATCGACATAATGTGCCAAACCAACGATGGGTTCAGAATAGCGGAGGCAGACCTGAAACTTCGCGGCCCCGGCGACTTGGAAGGGACTGCTCAAAGCGGCATGGCTTTCGACCTGAAGATAGCCAACATTGCCCGTGACGGACAGATTGTGCAGCTCGCGAGAAATGAGGCAAAGAAAATTGTCGACGACGATCCTGAATGCACAAACCCCAAGTATGACCTTTTATGGCAACATCTGAGAGAACTGAAAAACACAAATGTCAACTGGGGTGTCATCAGCTAACAAGCGCCAACATTTCCCTAACTTATGTTAACGCAATCACGATTGTACGCAATTTCTGTTAAACAACCAATAAAAAACACTTGAGCCAAATCAATTTTGACATTTTTTTTATATCTTTGTGGTGCAAATGATACATTTTTTACTGTCTCATTGCAAACCTGAAAGAAATTACACTGAATGGCATTTAAAAAGAACATAAAGATAGCTGGGGTATTATTGTTGTTTGTTTTCACTGCCACTACCACAATGGCACAAGACCTATTAGCAAGACAAGCTCCAATAGACAGAAGAGCAAAGAAACTCGACTCCATAGAAGTAAAGAGCATAGTAGAACGCGAGAACTACCAATCGCCCGCCGCACAACTCTACGGTGACGAATGGGACAACACCTACGCTCACCGTGCCACAGAGCTTCCCGACTCCTTCTCTATTAACCTCCGCCATTTTTGCATGCCAACACCAAGCCGCGTTGTTACAAGCAACTTTGGTTCACGATGGGGTCGCCAACACAAGGGACTGGACATCAAAGTATATACCGGCGACACCATTCGCGCAGCCTTCACGGGAAAAGTCAGAATCGTAAGATATGAGGCCGGCGGCTATGGTAATTACATTGTCATAAGGCACCCCAACGGCCTTGAGACTATTTATGGACACCTTTCAAAACATCTTGTTACTGAGAATGAAAACGTGCGGGCGGGCGATCCTATCGCGCTCGGTGGCAACACTGGCCGAAGCACTGGCTCCCACTTGCATTTCGAGACACGCCTTTGTGGAGTGGCCTTAAATCCAGCTCTCTTCTTTGATTTCCGCAACCAAGATGTAACAGGCGATTATTACACCTTCAACAAGCGGACATACGACCATGAGTCGGAAGTGGCAACACGCGAACGTGGAAAGATTGGCAACGGAGGATATACCCACGACATGATTTATGGCGAACTCGGACGCAGCAACGACGACACACCTGAGGATGTGCGCGAGGCCATGAACGCTCCCGAGCGTGTTTACTATAAGGTGCAAAACGGAGAGACACTCGCCTCTATCGCCAAGAAAGTTGGCGTAAGCGTCGAAAAGATAATGAGCCTAAACGGGTTCAGAAGCAAGAACCAGAAGATAAGGGCCGGAATGATTATCAGATATGTATAATATGACATCTGATAACTGCATGAATAAAGAATACGATTAAAAGATTAGGGCATAAAAGCTATTTTCTCACGAAAGACCTGATTACGAAATAAAGATGTAAGATGGTCGTACGCACAAAACCATAATGTTTCGCCATGACACGGAATCTTTCCCTAAGCGAAGCCTTATGGTTTTTGTTGGTCATTCCGCCGTCAAGATAATTCACCACCACCGCATTGACATTGCGCAGCGCCAAATGACGCTTCGCGCTAAGCTTCATAATCCTGATGCACCAATCAACGTCGGCAGAGAAGCGATAATCCTCATTATTATATAATGTATCCTTGGCAAGATCTGTTCGCGCGTAAAATGCCTGATGACAAACAAGCATTCCCCATTGGAATGATCGCCACGTGAGTTTCTTCGGAGGACACAGTCGGCGATGACGTATGAAATGACCATCCATGGCCACAATGTCGGTATCTCCGTAAAGCACACCCGGCAGTTGCTCCCCATCACAAAGCGAAGCCGCCACCGTCTCCAATGTCTCAGGCCCAGGAAAAACATCGCCGGCGTTAAGGAATATAAGATACTCACCCGTGGCAAGGCGGATGCCCTTATTCATGGCATCATAAAGACCACTGTCCTTCTCGGAGATGACCGTTACCTCATGACCGTGATCCAATTCGTCAGAACGCTTCTTGTAGTCATTTGCCATGCCCACAGTGTCATCTTTCGACAAGCCATCAAGGATAAGATGCTCAATGTCGGCGTATTTCTGACTCAAGACACTGCTGAGGGTACGCTGCAACACCGAAGCAGCATTATATGTGCAAGTGATTATCGTGAACTTTATCATGAAGGAAAATTATTACAATTTATAATTCTTGAAGGCAAGGGCCTGGTTATATACCTCAACATACCTCATAGCCACAGAGCGTTGCGAATAACAAGACATCACTTTCTGCACGCACCGTTTCTTCAAGTCTTCGTTGTCTGCCTCACGCAAAACCCAATGAATGCCAGCGGCAAGGTCATCAGCATCTTTATAGTTGGCTACATAACCGTTCTTCTGATGGTCAATCATTTCTGGTATGCCGCCAACCTTAAATCCAACCGAAGGCACGCCACATGCCATGGCCTCCATTATCGTGTTTGGCAGATTCTCATCAAGCGATGGTATGACAAACACATCGGCAGAGTTGTATATGTCCACCAACTGACGCTCGTTTCTGACATATCCCAATGGGAATGAAGGCAAGGCAAGCTGAGACACCACTTCATCGGCACGACCGCCAAGAATGGCTATTGCCGTGTTTTCCTTCATCTCTGGATAACGCTCCGCAAGAATAGATATTGCCTTTATGAAATAAGCCATGCCCTTGCGTTCCATTGTAACTCGCTGGGAAACGAAAAGTATTATATGTTTGTCTTCAGGAAGCATGGAATGAAGACGGGCAGCTGGCTTGTCTTTCGGATAAAACACGTGAGTGTCAATGGGGTTGGGAATGACAGACAACTGCAAGCCTGTCAACAGGCTGCTTTGCCTCGCGCTATTGCCAAGCCATTTGCTGCAAGCCACAAAATGGATTCCGCTATTATGATAGAGCCTTTTCTTCTTGTTGAACACGCGTGTAGACAAATCAGCCGCGTTGCCTCCTCTTGGAAGGTAGAAACACTTGCGGCATTGTCCCTTATACGCCTCACATGCAAATGTGAAATGGCAAATACCCGTAGCAGGCCACAAGTCGTGCATTGTCCACACAACAGCCTTGCCGCTATTGATAATCTTCTTGATGACGTTCAACGAGAGGAAGCCTTGGTTTATCCAAGCAAGATGAATCACGTCAGCCTCCTTGAATTCGGGCAACCTCGTGATGTCACACCCTGTATTAGCCAAGTCAAGTTCGAAAAGATGGTCACGCTTGAAACGCAAATGATAATACACACACCAACGCTCCCACAAAAAATGGAAACGTTGCAAGAGTCCACCTTTCAAGCCAACAACGGTGATATTGTCTGTCTCCTTGTCCCTAACGAGCATTTTGGCTTTTACGCCATTGTTGTTGAGCGCGTCCATCAAACGGTTGGCCGCAACCGCAGCTCCGCCCTCTCGTTCACTCGTATTGACTATCAACACCCTCATTGCCATACTCTAACCTAATTATTATATTGTTTAGCAAAGGTAACAAAAGGATTTGAAAAATCAACAATATAATGCAAATAAGTGAAGTTTGCTTACAAAAAAATAGATGTGTTCGCACACAAATAATTGACATATATCAATAAACTTACGATTTTTAGAAAAAAGAACGTAATTTGCTTGATATATATTTGTAATAATTGTAACTTTGCATCGTCAAAAGGTTAATAGATTGTTTAGGTTAGTAGTAATAGATTTAGGTTTTTAGTTATTAGGTTTAAGGTAGATTTGATAGATTGTTTAACGGAAACGCATGGATACCGTGAGGTATTCATCTGTTTGAAACAAATTTAAAGTTAAACATAAAAATACGCTGGAGCTCGTTGATGAGTACCAGCGTGTTTTTGTTTATACTGGAAAAAGACTTCCCTCAACCGCAATAATCTCTGTGGAGAAAAATGGAAACTATTTATAAAGCAAAAGCACGAAATCGAAAGTCGACGATTTCGTGCTTTTAATATTTTGTACTCCGACTGGGAATCGAACCCAGATCAAAGGTTTAGGAAACCTCCGTTCTATCCATTGAACTATCAGAGCCCTTTATAGAACTGACTTGCAAAAGCAAGCAGAATCAAATCAGCATAATGCAGCGCATCAATACTTCGGCACAAAGGTAATGATTATTTCCCAAACGGCAAAGGAAAATATCAATCATTTATTTTCGCACCTATTTTCTTCATCCATTTTCCGCCAACCATGCATGCCACGCCAATGGCGATTATTGGAATAGAGAGTATCTGTCCCATGTCGAGAGCCATGCCTGCCTCGAAAGGTTCTTGGATGTCCTTAACAAATTCTATCAGGAAGCGTGCCGAGAACACAAGCGTCAAGCAAAGGCCCACATAGAATCCACTGCCCACTTTCTCCGGACGCTTCTTGTAAATGGCATATATGATGAAGAAGAAACATGCATAGGCAATGGCCTCATACAATTGTCCTGGGTGACGTGGATACTTGTCAACTTTCTCGAAGATAAATGCCCAAGGCACATCCGTGACCCTGCCTATAATCTCCGAGTTCATAAGGTTGCCCAAACGTATGAATGTCGCAGTGATACACGAGCAGATGCCCATGTTGTCGAACACCGTCCATACGTTCATCTTGTTGCGCTTGGCATAGATGAATATGGCTATTATCATTCCTATCACGCCTCCATGTGAGGCAAGGCCCTCATAGCCGGTAAACTTCCACGAGCCGTCTGCCATAAAATGGATGGGCAACAGCATTTCCACGACATGTTTGCCCGACGACAGGAAATAGTCGGGCTGATAAAAGAGGCAATGCCCGAGACGCGCGCCAATGAGCACGCTAACAAAGATATACATGAAGAGAGGATCAAACTTCTCGTCTGGTATTTTCTCGTCCTTGTAAAGTTTTGCCATCAGCAAGG
Source organism: Oscillospiraceae bacterium (assembly GCA_963599465.1). GTDB lineage: Bacteria > Bacteroidota > Bacteroidia > Bacteroidales > Bacteroidaceae > Prevotella. Next base: position 125,181 of record CAVBXD010000005.1, read on the forward strand.
TGCCAAGCAGCAGGCCCAAAAGCCAGCACATGGCATACCACCTCACGCCAAAGGAACCCACGTGGAATATCACTTCCGAAGGATTCCAAACAATGTAGAGCAGATTTGTCATCACCTTAACCGTTTATACATTAAAGCGGAAGTGCATGATGTCGCCGTCTTGCACCTCATATTCCTTGCCCTCTATGTTCAGCTTTCCAGCCTCTTTCACGGCGTTCTCCGAGCCATATTGCATATAGTCGGCATACTTGATGACCTCTGCGCGTATGAAACCTTTCTCAAAGTCGGTGTGTATCACGCCGGCACACTGTGGTGCCTTCCATCCCTTGTGGAATGTCCACGCCTTTACCTCCATCTCGCCCGCGGTGATGAATGTCTGCAGGTTGAGCAAGTGGTATGCTTTCTTTATGAGTCGGTTAACGCCACTCTCTTCCAGCCCGAGATCGTCGAGAAAGAGCATTTTCTCCTCGTAAGTGTCGAGCGACGCGATGTCTTCCTCTGTCTTTGCGGCGATGACCATTGCCTCGGCACCTTCCTTGGCAGCAATTTCCTCCACTATCTTGCTATATTTATTGCCTGCCTTCGCGCTTGCCTCGTCCACGTTGCAAACATAGAGCACGGGCTTTGTGGTGAGCAGGAAAAGGTCGTGCGCGGCCTTCTGCTCCTCCTTCGTGTCGAAAGTCACGGAGCGGGCATTCTCGCCCTTGTCGAGCACTTCCTTATAAGCGTGCAACACGTCAACAAGAACCTTTGCGTCTTTGTTGCCCGTAGCGGCAATCTTCTCTTGCTTTGCCAGTTGGCCCTCTATGGTTTCCAAGTCTTTGAGTTGCAGCTCCGTGTCAATGACATCCTTGTCGGCGGCAGGGTCCACGGGAGCCCCACCCTCTCTCACCACGTTGTCGTCGTCGAAGCAACGAATGACGTGGATAATGGCATCACATTCACGAATATTGCCAAGGAATTTGTTGCCCAAACCCTCACCTTTCGACGCGCCTTTCACCAGTCCGGCGATGTCTACAATCTCACACGTGGCTGGCACGATGCGCCCCGGATGCACAATCTCCGCGAGTTTGGTGAGTCGCTCGTCGGGCACGGTGATGACACCAAGGTTAGGCTCTATCGTACAGAAAGGGAAGTTGGCTGCCTGTGCCTTTGCGCTCGACAGGCAGTTGAAAAGCGTGGACTTACCCACATTGGGCAATCCCACGATACCACATTTTAATGCCATATCTTATATAAACGTTTATATCTAATCTGTTATTGCTTGTGCAAAATTACTGAATTAATGGGAGATAACACATTATTCAAGCCTTTATCTCCTTTCTTATTTCCTCCAAGCTGATTTTCTTCCTCACTCTCACGCGGTCAAAACCTTGACCGTATACACCTATGACGGCACTCTGGGCTACGAAAGCGTCGGGATCTATCTCGTCCACGATGTCGAATATCATTGACGACTCACTTTTCTTGGCTATGCAGAATATCACCTTGATGTCACGCTTGGAATAGAATCCATTGCCGTTGAGCGTGGAGCAGCCCCTGTCGGCAATCTTGTTGATAGCCATGCCAATCTCTTCCCATTTCTTGGATATGATAAGAAACTGCACCGAGCGCCGAAGCGAGTTCACTACGTAATCAACGCAGAAAGAGACGATAAAGAGCAAGACATAGCCATAGAGCACTTTCTCCCAGTCGTGCAACACCACATAGCTCGACGTGATTATGGCGAGGTCACAAAAAAGAATAATGTGTCCCAACGACACGTCGCGATATTTATGAATCATCGCTGCCACCACGTCAGAGCCTCCCGTGCTGCCGCCGGCAGAGAGCCCAAGGCCCACGCTCGTGCCCATGAACACGCCACCTACAATGCACGCCATAAACTTTTGGTCGGCAAGGAGATGAGCATTGGCGAAGCCAAGCCATTGAAAGAGTGAGGATGCCACCGTGAACACCACCACGGCATATATCGTCTTGACGCAAAAGCGCCATCCAAGCACTTTCAAGGCAGATAGCAGCAATGCGGCGTTGATGGCGAAATAAGTGTATTGTGTGGGCATGCCTGTTCCCCAATACACTATTTCCGCTATACCCATGGTGCCTCCCATGGTTATCTCGTTGGGCACGAGGAAAAGGTTCAAGCCTATAACGCCCATTATCATCGCTATGGCTATGAAGGCATAGTCGCGGATGGTTCGATACATCGACTTGCCACTTGTCCTTTCTGCGTTCATTTCCTTTAGCTTAACCTAACAATTGTTCTATGTCATTTATAGTGCCATCAAAAGGCCCCGAATGCTCCAACTTGAGCGAACACATTGCCGCGGCAAACCTGCCCGACTCTTCTATGCTCATGCCCTGAGTCCTACACCAGAGATAACCTGTGGAATATGTATCGCCACAACCTGTCGCGTCAACGAGCTTCTTGGGCTTGTAAGCAGGAATGTCGTAAGCCTTGCCGTCAGCGAAAATCACGGAGCCATAGCTGCCAAGTGTTATCACCACCTCGCCAACGCCACAAGCCGCAAGCTTCTTGCCCACATCATAAGGGTCATTGCTCCCCACGATGGTCTGCATCTCGCTCTCGTTGAGCTTCAATATGCCCGTGGAGCGGAGCACCCGTTTCATGTCCTTCCATTCCACAGGCTTCACCTCTTCGCCCACCACCTCTCTCAGGTAGCCTTGCGCGTCGATGGAGACGGTGCCCTTCTCGGCGAGGGTCTCTACCACCTCGGGCGAGAAGTCGTCGGCAAGCAATGAGCCAAGGTGAAACACCTTTGCCTCCAATGGCTTCACGTCGTCAACGGTAAAGGCATCAGCCTTCGACCTTACGCGTTGCGTGCGGTCGTTGCTGTCCTTGCCATAAATGTTCTCGAAAAACACGGTATGCCTGCTCGGATAGCACACCGTGTCGAAGCCCAACGATTTTATCTTGTCAAGGTCGTCCTTGCTTTCCTCTCCCACCTTCGTCACGAGTTGATAGCTCACCTTGCGTGGCAAGTGGCTCATGCCATAAGTCATGTAAAACGACGTGCCACCTGCCATGTAGACAGTATTCTCTGGCGTTACTATCTTGTCGCGCGTGATGTGGCCTATGCTGCAAATGTCAAACATCTTGTCTTCTCATTACCTGTTCATATATTGCTTTGCGAACTCCCAAACGACGATGCCCGCCGTCGTGCTCACGTTAAGGCTGTGTTTGGTGCCAAACTGTGGTATCTCCAAGCAACCGTCGCTCATGTCCACGACGCTCTGTTGCACGCCCTTGACCTCATTGCCAAGAATCACGGCGCAAGCCGCGTCATTGTCCACCTTCAGGTCTTGGAGCTTCGTGGAGCCTTCCACCTGTTCAATGCTCCACACGAAATAGCCCTTGTCGTGAAGTTCCCTCACGGCGTCTTGGGTGTCTTTGAAATACTTCCAGTCCACGCTGTCCTCTCCGCCAAGTGCCGTCTTGTGAATCTCGGCGTTTGGCGGACAGCCTGTCACGCCGCACAGCCACACTGCTTCCACGCGGAAAGCGTCGGCAGAACGGAACACGCTGCCTACGTTATACAAAGAGCGCACGTTGTCGAGCACGACGACGAGCGGCAACTTCTCCGCTGCCTTAAACTCGTCCACGCTCAGGCGGTGCATCTCTATGGTCTTAAGCTTTCTCATGCTCCTTGGCATCATAGGCGAGGGCATAGGCCTTAATCTGTTTCACCATGGCGAGCAGTCCGTTGCTGCGCGTTGGCGAGAGATGCTCGCGGAGTCCAATCTTGTCAATGAAATAAAGGTCGGCGTCGAGAATCTCCTTCGGCGTGTGCCCGCTGAGCACTTGCACGAGCAGGGCTATGATGCCTTTCACTATCATCGCGTCGCTGTCGGCGGTGAACACGAGCTTTCCGTCCACGTTGTCACACTGCACCCACACGCGGCTCTGGCAGCCGTCAATGAGGTTCTGCTCCGTCTTATACTTGTCGTCCAAGGCATCGAGATCGTTGCCCAGGTCTATGAGCATCTGGTATTTGTCCATCCAGTCGTCGAAGTCGGAAAACTCCGCCACGACCTCGTCTTGCAATTCGTTTATCGTCTTCATGCTTTGTCTATTCTGAAAACCTTGTCGTGCGGTCTCACCTTGCCTGGCACGGGCACCGACACGTAGGTATGTTGCACAGTCGCCTCTATGGGTCCGTTGTCGTCGTGAATCTCCGTGGCGTCGAGATACATCGCGCCGGTCGTTGGGCCGGTGATGAGCAGGCGGTCGCCTTTCTTGAACGTGCTCGCCTGCACTGCTATCTCACCCACGCCAATCTTGCTGAAATACTTGTTCACCATGCCCACGAGGGTCTTCTTCTCCGTGGCGAGAGAGCCGTATTGATTGTTCCACTCTCCCATGGTCTGCCCCTGATAGTAGCCATCCCAGAAGCCTCGGTTGAACACGGTTGCGAGCCTCTCGTCCCACGCCGCCTTCTTCTCCTCGGTAAACGTGCCGTCTAGCACGCTCCTGATGGCTTCCTTGTAGCAGCTCACCACGGTGTACACGTATTCCGGGCCACGGGCACGTCCCTCTATCTTGAACACTCTCACGCCCGCCTCCATCATCTTGTCGATGAAGCGTATCGTCTTGAGGTCCTTGGGGCTCATTATGTACTTGTTGTCTATCTCAAGCTGGTTGCCCGTCTCGTTGTCGGTCACTGTATAGTTGCGGCGGCATATCTGCACGCATTGCCCGCGATTGGCTGAGCGATTGGCGGCATGCAGGCTCATGTAGCACTTGCCCGACACTGCCATGCAGAGGGCTCCGTGGCAAAACATCTCTATCCTCACCGGCTGCCCCGACGGTCCGCATATGCCGCGCCTTAGAATCTCGTCGTGGATATGCCCCACTTGCTTCATGTTGAGCTCGCGCGCCAACACGCTCACATCGGCAAAGCGCGAGTAGAACTCCAGCGCCTCAACGTTGCTTATGTTGAGCTGCGTTGACAGATGAACCTCCATGCCTTTCTTGCGGCAATAGGTCATCACCGCCACGTCGGAGGCTATCACCGCCGACACGCCCGCTTTTACGGCCGCATCCACGATGGCATGCATGGTCTCCACGTCCTCGTCGTAGATGATGGTGTTCACCGTGAGATAAGTCTTTATGCCACGCTCACGGCAAGTCGCCACTATGTAGTCGAGGTCATCGAGGTCGAAATGGTTTGCCGAGTGTGAGCGCATGTTGAGCTGCCCCACCCCGAAATACACGGAGTCGGCACCGGCCTGGATAGCGGCTGCAAGCGAGTCGCGACTGCCCACGGGGGCCATTACCTCGTAGTCGTGATTATTTTCCACTGAACTTCTTCGTTTGCTCTTTTATCAGTTCCTCGTCCTCGAAATAGTCTATGCGCATTGCCTTGCGCACCTCGTCCATTGTCTGCGCTGCCACCTCGCGAGCCGCGTCGGAGCCTTTCTTCAGGATGTTGAAGATCTCGGGTATGTCTTTCTCATACTCGGCACGGCGCACCCTTATGGGGTCGAGCATGCGGTTTATCACGTTGTTGAGCATCTTCTTGCATTTCATGTCGCCAATGCCACCGTGCTGATAGGCGGCCTTCAACTCGTCGAGGTTCTGGAACTCCGGCCAGAAGTCGGCGAAGTCCTGATCGGTGGCGAAGGCATCGAGATAGGTGAACACGGCGTTTCCCTCCACGTGGCCTGGGTCGGAAACATTGAGATGGGTCGGGTCGGTATACATCGCCTTCACCTGCTTCCACACGGTGTCGGCGTCGTCAGAGAGATATATGCAGTTGCCGAGGCTCTTCGACATCTTCTCCTTTCCGTCGGTGCCAGGCAAGCGGCGCGCCGTGGCGTTCTCGGGAAGCATGATCTTCGGCTCCACGAGCACCGGAGCGTAAGTGTTGTTGAAACGGTTCACTAGCTCGCGCGTCAGCTCCAGCATAGGCTCCTGATCCTCGCCGGCGGGCACGGTGGTAGCCTTGAAAGCGGCTATGTCGGCAGCCTGCGACACGGGGTAGCAGAAGAAGCCCAAGGGGATGGAGTCGTTCTCGAAGCCACGGAGCTTGACCTCGGTCTTCACCGTGGGGTTGCGCTGCACACGGCTCACGGAGACGATGTTCATGAGATATGTCGTAAGCTCGGCAAGCTCCGGAATGCGGCTCTGCACGTAGAGCGTGCACTTGCTTGGGTCGAGGCCGGCAGACAGGTAGTCGAGGGCCACGTTCACGATGTTGTCGCGTATCTTGTCGGGGTTGGAGGCGTTGTCGGTAAGGGCCTGCACGTCGGCCATGAACACGAACATACGGTCGAAATCACCCTTATTTTGCAGTTCGACACGGCGACGAAGACTTCCCACATAGTGTCCGAGATGGAGGCGGCCTGTGGGACGGTCGCCAGTGAGTATTACTTTTCCCATAATTGATTTGTTGTTTTCTGTGGGCAAAGTTAGCAAAAAATCCTCACTTGGCAATGATGACTACCCGTATTTCCGCTTATGCTCCAACAAACACAGGGTTATGCAAGTGTCCCAAAGGTACTCACCGGTATAGCCACGTTTCTCTACTACTTCGAGCAATAGAGAAGATGGGCAATATTTGCAAGACAGCATACCCTCTCATATTTTCTGAGACAGTCAACGCTGTTAATGAACACAACATTTACATCACGGATTTAATTCTTTCTGCAAATACTCAATGATTTTCTGATTGTAAGCCGCATTGTCAACTTCTGCATCGGTAACATTGTCCGTACTGCAAGCAACAAAACATGCACACAAGATAACGAATAAAAAATAAACAAAATTTCTCATAACTTTTATGTTTGATGGTTAGTAGCTGTATTATTAATGACAAATGATGTCTCTTTCTTTGAAAATACTGGCGTTCACAATCTTTCCGTCTGAGGCAATACCCTCAATACGGAATCTTAGCCTTGCGGTTCCGCCATTGAAGAAAGTCAGTGAAGCTCTGCCGTTTTTAACCCGTACCGACGGGTTCCAGTATATTGTATTCTGCCACCTTCCTTTGTCTGACGGTTCGAAACGCGGGTTATATACGGCCGAGGGCTTTTGATAGCCAAGAGGCCTGACAAGCGACACGTTCTTCATGTGCATAGGCTCATATTCACGATTGGTCGTAATGAGTATGGCGCACATGTCAAAGCCCACAGAACCGACGCCGTTTACCCCGGGCAACCCGTTCACGCTTGGCCCCTTTACGACATCAACCTGATAAACGTCCTTTGCCCTTAACGACTGCATGAATGCTTGTATCATAGACCATGTGTCTATATTTGTTCCTCCACTGTCATAGTTCGTGCCTATCATTGACCCGTCGACAAACAGATATACTTCCTTGCCACGATACTTAAACCACTCGTGGGCGCTATTGTACTGAAGCCCCGATATGCCGGCATTTCCCGTGTATGGGTCGGCGAACGAGAGCCGCAGTGTCCTGCCGTGAAATTCTGGCGTTATCCGCACGGAGTTCTCCAGGGCACTGTGTAGGCGCAACGGGCACTGGTACAGATATTCAGGTGCCGTGTCGGCCATGTAGCGCGTATATGCACGCAACATGTACTGTCCAGACGGCATGTCGGTATAAGTGGGAACATAGCCGTATATGGCTCCATGTTCGTCCTGTCGCATCATCACGCGCCGCATCAAGTGTCCCATGGGGTCTACCAGCTCAACATATACATAACGGCTTGCGTATGATGGCAGTCCTGTCGTGGCATTGGCAATATGGTGACGCACCCATATCGTGTCGCCGCATGTATACTCATAGCGGTCGGTCTGGGCATACAGTTTCTCTTGAGGGAAAGCAATCACCTGTCGCCACATGCGCGCGGCAAGCGTGTCGGGAGGCACCGTATTGGCTGCCGTCGCTGCCAATGCCCAAGAAACAATAACCGTTATCAAGACAAAGGCCTTCTTCATAAGATCATGCTAATTAATTTCCATCTTCACTACATAGTCAGCTCGAACAGCATCCATATAAATATGAATAAATAGCAGCGATATTTTTTCATGGCAAAAGGTTTTGATTTAATAAAAATGGTCTCATTGGCAAATTTAGGAAATAAAAATGGCAATGACGGTAAAAATGTGAGAAAAACAAACCGTGCAAGCAAATTTAACGGAAGAAGACGTAAACGTCACTTTCATAAAACGCAAAAGAGCCGAAGGCACAAGTGCCTCCGACTCATCCACGTGTCTATGTCAAATTACAGTGGAACAATATCACATTTTACCGTAAGTGTTTTCACTCTGGCAGCACCACCACTTGCACCTCATAGAGGCGCTGTGCCTGAGGCACGCCGTCTGGACGGTAAAACTCGTTCTTGAGCAAATACTGGCGTGGCACCGAATAGTCGGCAGGCGTGCCAAGTGCCGGCGCGCCGTTCACGGGGGTCAGCGTCATGTCAGTGCCCTGATAGCTGTCGGGTATAAGGCTTATGACAAGCTGCTTGGGATTGACGTCGCCTATCACTTTCTCCGCCTTGCCGTCTTCGCCGTTCACAAGCTCGAAATGGTCTGAGCCGGTATACTTGTTGAGGTCGAAGAGGAAGCCCTTGTTGGCAGTGGAGTATGTCACCTTAGGCGACAGGTAATATGTCAAGACATACACCTTGCCATCGGGGGCTGACGCGTCCTCGCGTGTGCTCATATTGTTGATGCCATTTGGTATCGTCACGGTCGCGCCGTTGGGTATGGTTTGCGACACGCCATTAACGCTCACTGTGTAGTCGGCGCCAGTGTTGTTGGTCCACTCTACCTTGCTGGCCTGCAACGATGTTTGTGCTATATAAGTCGTGTACTTGCCATAGTTCTTGCCATACACGCAATCGGTGAAGAGATAGCGCGAATACACAAGCGTCGTGTACAAGTCGACATCGGTGTAATACTCCTCGGGCGCAGGCTCGTATTCGATACCCGACTGGCAGCTTGTTGCCAGCGTTGTGGCGAGCACGAGTAGCAATCCGGCGGAGATATTCTTTATTTTGCTTATCATTTTCATATTGTTAATGTCTTAAATGTTATTCGTATCTGTAGCCGTTCCAACCCGGGTTCTGCTGCAGCTGCTTGTACGACTTCAGCATCGTCGACGAGAACGGAGAGAAATAGTAACGAGCGTTGTCAAACTTGCGCAGGTATGGGCTGTAGTCCATAGGCAGCGTGCGGAAAGTAGGAGTCTCGTAGTTCTTTCCGTCGGCGTTTGTCTCACCTTTCTCAAGAGGCACACCGTTCTCTCCAGCCACCGTGCTGTGCTTGCCCACGCGGAATATCTGTATGCCGCGCGACACCTTGTTGAGCTCCGGTATCTCGGTCTTGCCCTCGGCCTCACCCCAACGGAGCAGGTCGAAATAGCGGAACCCAGGGTTCTCGAACGCGAACTCCAGGCGGCGCTCCACCTTCACCTCGTCATACACGCTCTGCTTGTCGGTAGCCCCGTCGTAGGCGCCCATGCCAGCACGCTCGCGTATGCGGTTCACCTGCGTGACGGCCTCGTTTGTCTTGTCAAGGTTCACGGCAGCCTCGGCAAGGTTGAGCAGCACCTCAGCGTAGCGTATGTTGAAATAGCATGTGGTGCGCTGGGTGGTCTTGAGCGTTCCGTCGTCGTTGAACTGGTCGAAGTGAGAATACTTGCGCGAGTAGTAACCCGTGATGGTCTGCGCCGAGCCAGACCCTGTGGGATATGCCGAGATATTCTCAAGGGTGCGGTATCCGGTGTGCAGCGAGCTGTACTTCAAGGTGCGCTCATCGTCCATGGTAGACTTGTCTATCCATGTCTGAATCTCGTATATCGGGTTCGTGGTGGGTCCCATGTACGAGCCGTCGTATGTCACTGTGGCATAGAAGCGCTTGTCGCGGTTCTCGAATATCTTGCGATAGTCGTCTCCCGAACCAGAATATTCCTTGTCACCGTTCTCGTCTGTCGACACGTTGATGTTCAGATCCTGTGCTTGCTTTGTCTGCCACCAGTGCTTCCACTTGCCATCGGCCTCGTCCTTCTGCAGGTAGCAGTCCACAAGGTCTTGTGTGGGGAACAGTCCGGTGCGGAATTCCCAATTGCGTGTAACCTTGTCTGTGTTGCCGTAGTAAGCACCGTTAGGGCCGTTCTTGGCTGTGGGGTTGAATCCGCTGCGCTGATTCTCCTTGAACATCACCGGCCAGATAGACTCCACGCTTGTGTGGGCTGTCTCCGACGTGAAGAGATCCTCGTAGTTTGGCTCAAGGTCATACTTGCCCTGCAAGTCCTTAGCCGCATTGTAGGCTATCTCGTAGTAGTGCTGAGCCGTCTTCTCAAACTTGAACAGTCCGGCTGCGTCATCGCTGTATATGCCCTTAGCTGAAGCCGCGGCAGCGTTGGCGGCATAGAGAGCCACGCGCGACTTGAACGCCTCTGCCACGTTCTTGTTTATCATGCCCACATCCGGAGTGCCGCTCATGTTGTTGAAATACTCCATCGACTTGTCGAGGTCGGCAAGAATGTTGTCAAACAGAGTCTCGCGCTTGGCACGCTCCAGGTAAGTGTTCTCGTTGATTGAGAGCGCATGGTCCACATAAGGCACCGTGCCCCAGTATTTCTCCATGTCGAAATAGACCCACGCACGGAAGAAATGGCACTCTGCGAGCAGTTGGTTCTTCAGGCTCTCGTCAAGAGAGGTGCTGCTGGCTATCTTTTCCATGCCCACATGTATCTGGTACAGGTTCGCGTACGCTCCGCTCCAAGGGCCAGTGCCTCCGTTCGTCTCGTCATACTGGCGATTGTTGTACGTCAGCTGGCGGTATGTGCTCCAGTCGGTCTCGCAGTTGCCTTGGCAGTTGTCCGACCACTGCTCCGACGTGAAGTCGTGGCCCGATCCGGTAGCGTCTATGAAATAGAAGTTGTTGACATACGAGCGCGCCAACTGCGGGTTCTGCCAGAAGCGGGTCTCATCGACCTTGGTTGTAGGCTCCACGCCCAAAGGGTCGCAGGATGTCGCCGTGGCTCCAAGCACCGCAGCGAACATTCCAGCCCACATGTATCTTTTTATATTGATTTTGCTTTTCATTGTCGTTTGCTGTTAGAGTGTAAATACAACATTGAATGTGTATGTGCGCTGTGTTGGGTAGCTGCCGAGCGTACCGCCCGAACCATATATGTTATGATAGGTCGTGATGAACTCAGGATCTTGCAGGTTCTTGTAAGGATAGTTGCCCTTGGTCCATGTGAACGCGTTGGTGACGACGAAGCTCAGGTCAAGGCCCTTTACGAAGTCCACTTTCTTCAGCACGGAGCGCTTCATGTCGTAGCGAAGGCTGATGTTCTTCAGCTTCAGGTAAGAAGAGTCAAACTGCCACATGTCGAGATATGAGTAACCCCATGAGCGGTTGGCGTTTGTCGGCAAAGGAATGGCAGCACTTGTATTGCCGTTGCTCGGTGTGTATGCATTGCCAAAGCCATACTGACCGTAGTTCCACATATAGTCTTGCTGTGAGCGGAACGGTGATGTCATAGTGCCGGTCACATCCGTGGCTCCCTGGAAGAACACCTCAAGCTCAAAGCCCTTGTAAGAGCCGCCGATCGTGAAGCCGTACTGCGTGAGAGGCACGTTGCCCGGAGAGTTCGTCACATAATAGTCGTCGGCATAGCCGTCACCGTTAAGGTCGACAAGCTTCACCGTGCCGGGAGAAAACGCGCGGTTGTACGAGATCATCGAGTTGTAAATCTCCTCCCACGACTTGTAAAGGCCGTCGGTCTTGAAGCCAAGTCCGTATGTCACGCCGGCAAACTCGTAGCGTGTGCCAGCCGTATCCCAAGTCTTCGAGTACCAGTCGGTGCTCTTCTCCGTGTGCTTGGTGGTTATCTGGTCCCAGTGCGAGTAGGTGACACCGAGCTTGTAGCCGAAGTCGCCTATCTTGTCCTGCCAGTTGAGCGAGATCTCTACGCCACCTTTCTTGTTGGTCACATATGGTGCGTTGATCTGTGGAATGTTAGGCATGCCAAGTATGTCGGTACGGATCATGTCGGTGGTCATGTCCATGACGTCGCCCTTGTTGAGGTAGAGGTATGTGTCTACCGAGCCGTTAAGACGTCCGTTGAGCATGCTGAAGTCAAGACCGGCACCCATCTGCTTTGAGCTTGACCACTGCAGGTCGTTGGCCACGCTGTTGATGTACCAGCCCACATTCGACGTCATGCCGCTGCCGAAGAGCACACGGTTGCTGTTTTGCGAATACTGTGTAAGATAGTCGAAAGGATCACCCACGTCGTTACCCACAAGACCGAAGCCGCCACGCAGCTTGAACTCGTTGATGATGGAGTGTGGAATGAATTTCTTGAACCATGACTCCTCTGCCATGTTCCAACCCAATGAGAAAGCGTGGAACAATCCCCAACGCTTGCCGGGGCTGTAGTTGAGCGAGCCGTTGTAGTTCAAGGTGTACTGGAACATGTACTTGTTGGCGTAGTCGTAGGTGAGGCGGCCGATCCATGAAGCCGATCCCCAGTCGCTCGCCGAACCACCGCTCGACACCATCGTGGCGCCTATGTCCTCCTGCGGGGCGAGTGTCGTGGCGAAGCCCTTCTTGGTCTGGCTGCTCCAGTTTGAATGGCGTATCTGGCTCTGGTAGCCGGCCATCACTGCGAAGTTGTGCTTGCCGATGGTCTTCGTGTAGTCGAGCTGGAATATGCCGGTCGTCAGCTTGTAGTCGTACCAGTACTGGTATAGCTGGGCGTTCTCCGGGGTGTATGTGGAGAATGTGGTAGAATAAGGTGTGTCGTAGACGTTCTCCTGATCGTAGGTGAACTTCTTGTTCATCTGGTGCGTCGTGGTATAGTTCAAGCTGGCTGTTGCCACCAGGCCTTTCACCCACGGGAGGTTCCACTTCAACGCGGCGTTCATCTGGAAACGCTTGGTGTCGGCGTTGTTGAAGCCGTTGTTCAAGAGCGACTCCGCCGAACCTTTGCGGGCGTTGCCCGTAGTCCATGCTGCCGGACGGTTAGGAATGTTGTTGCCGTACATCACTGAGTTGAACACGTTCTCGCCGGAGCCAGGCTTCTTCTGGTCGCTTATGTTACCGTTGAGGTTGAAGGTAAACTTGAGGCTCTTGTCCTTCAACAGGTATGCGTCGGTGTTGACAATGATGTTGTACTGCTTGTAGTTGAACGTGTCGCTCAAGCCTTCCTGGTCCATGTAGCCTACTGAGGAATAATACTTGATGCGCTCGCTTCCGCCTCGCAGACTCACGTTGGTCTGGTACATGGGCTGCGTGTGGTCGAACATTGTCCAAGGATCGTAGGTCTGGTAGTAGTTCTCAATGTCGCTGCCCTGTGTCTTGTACGGGTCGAAAAGCTCGTTCACATAGTCGAGCGACCAGTTTACGCCATACTCCTCGTTCACCATCTTGTGTATCTCCTCACGGTTGTAGCCCTTTTGGTTGAGGTAGCCCATGTAATACTTGGCCATCTCGGTGTTGGTGAAGCGTGGATTCTCCTCGTAGCTGGCAAAATACAGCTCGTTCATGGTCTTTGCGTAGTCGTAGGAGTTCATGACGTGCGGACGATATGCCGGTGTCATGATGGTGAGTTTCTGGTTGAAGGTAATCTCCGGAGCGCCCTCCGTGCCTCGCTTGGTCTGGATCACAACGACACCATTGGCTGCGCGTGGGCCGTAAACGGCTGTCGCGGCGGCGTCTTTGAGGACAGACATGTTGGCGATGTCGTCCGGACGCAAACGGCTGAAGAAGTCCTCACCCTCCGAAGTGTCGAGCACCACGTCATCGATGACATAAAGAATATTGCTACCGCCACGCACCCAGATTTTGGTCTTCTCACCCGGAGCGCCCGAGCTCTGCTGTGTGAACACACCGGCCACACGACCGCCGAGGCCTTCGGCCATTGTCGTCACTGGCAGTTTCTGGAGCGTACCCATGTTGACCACCGATGCCGAACCCGTCATGGTCTTGGCCTTCTGCACGCCGCCGTAACCCGTGACCACGACCTCGCCGATAGTCTGGGAGTCGTCTTGCAGTGTCACTCTCAATGGGGAACCGTTCCATACAATGGATTGTGCGACCATGCCGATGCTCGAAATGTTGAGCGTCGCGCCTTTCTTCACTCCCTTGAGCGAGAAATTTCCGTCGATGTCTGTGGCTATAGCTGTCTGAGTACCCTTGACGCGTACAACCGCGCCAATGACGGGCTCACCAGTGGCGTCAACAACTGTACCAGTGCAGACACCATCCTGCTGCTGTATTGCCATGACGCCTGCGGCGTGAGCCTTCAAAGAATTACCTCCCCCGAAAGGTATCAATGTAGCTCCCATAGCAAAAAGCAGACCTAAAGACTTGCTTGATTTTTGCATAATAGATGGATTAAATATATAAAAAAAATAACTCTCTCTCAACTCTTGTGCCCTTATACAACATTTACGCACCTTCTCTATCTTGTCATAATTGGGAAAAATCGACATGTGAAGATTTTGCGCCATACAATTGCATTAACATGCACTTAATATTTATATTTCACAGAATACAATCAACGCCATCATTTTACAATGCGGTTATTATTTGATTACGTAAATGTTTCTTTTGCAAAATTAGAAAAAAAAGTAAAACCGATGTTGCGTTTCCAGTTTTTTTATTGCCATACAGCAAAATATCCCAATATTTCATTAGTTTTTTCAAAAATAGCTTCTGACACTATACGGCAAGACACCGCACCCACTACGGTGCGGTGACAAATTCATGTTGCTCATGGCCTTTTTAGCCGAAACCTCAAGCTTGCCCTACTTGATTTTCCTTGAAATCCTGACGAGTCTGCCCTGGCTGCCCACCCCCTCCACTACGAGACGGTAGCTCTCGGCGCCATTGGGCAGGAAAGTGAGAGTGGCCTTGCCTCCGACGACGCGCAGCGATGGATTCCAATACACTGTGCGACGCAGCCCGTAGTCGTCGGGGGCGGCATGCCTTGGGTTGTAAAACTCCACTGGGTGCTGGTAACCGAGCGGACGCACAAAGGCCACGTCCGTATTCGCCCTCTTGAATTCTCTCTTGGTCGTCACCACTATGGCACTGCTGCTCATGTCAACACCCTCAACTCCGGCAAGCTCCGGCAGCGAGCCTGTCACCGCGCCCTTAATGATGTCTATCTGGAGCACGTCGCTCACCCTGATGCTTTCAAGTATGGAGACCATAGCAATGGCCGTCTCCGACGACAGCTTCCACAACGTGTCGTCAATGACCAAGTATGACGGGACAGTGTGGTAAAAGAACCACTCGTTGTTGAAGTCATAAGTAAGCCCTAAGTAGTATGCTCCCTTGAGAAAACTGAACACGCTCTTGCTGCCCTCGCCTTTCAGCATCTCGGCCGTTACGGAGCGGCCTGTCACCTTCGCGAGACTCTCATATTGGGTCTTAGGACGGTATCTGTCTGTCACCGTCACCTCCGGCAGGAACAATACGCGGCTGCCGCCTACTGCCGTGCGCCTGTCGTCACCAGCCATGACCCGCATGACCACGCCATGTGGCTGCGGAATGCCCCCTGTTATCTCTGGATAGGATATGCTGTCAACGCGCACCACGTTGTTGGAGCTGCCCTTGGCGCTCCTCGCCTGCAATATGTAACCTATGCTGTCGGGCATCTCGAACCCATCGAAGCGGAAACGTCCGTAATCGTCAGTAGTGGTCTCTCCGGCCATTCCTCCGCGGTTTGACATCATTACCACTCTGGCTTCCTTCCGCCCGCGCGAGGTCATGTTCGACGTCACCTTACCGCTTACGCACATGCTTGTCTCTGGCACGCACGTTGGTTTCCGCACGTTGCCCGCCAGTGCCTCTCCCATGTCGTAGCGTCGCCACCCCTGGGTCATCATTAGCAGGTCGAGCTGTCCGGAGCGGCCACGTTCGGCAAAATACCATGCCGGCTGCTCCACAAGGCCACGCAGCTCTTGCGACAAGACCAACGCCGACACCACATTCTGCACCGTGTCGGCGCAAGAACGCCCCGCGTCAACAATACTCACCGCGCAACTCGCGTCTACGGTGTCGGGCATGACTATGCTCACCGTGCGAAGGCCACCGTCATTCCTCGTTTCCACTGTGGCGTCCTCGCCACACACGCCATTGCCGTTCCACACAAACGCCATGCGCTCGCTGACGATGCGCATCATGTCGTCGGCAAGAATGAAATGGGCAATGCCATCATGGAACATTCCCCGCGCGAAGCTCACGCTCTCGCTCTCCACCTCCTTGGCATACAGCGGCGCGCCACCCTGATGCACCACGAGCCACAGCTTGCCTAGTGCCTGTGTGCCACTATAACCCACGATGCCGGCTATGACATTGCTCACGGTTTGGGTGACACGCAGCGCGCACGCGCCCGTCTTGGCTTCCGGCAGCTTGGCGACGGCTGTCTGGCCGTCTGCAGCAGTGCACGTCACCTTGTATGTGCGGCCAGGCTGTGTGGTTATGTAAAACATGCCCATGCCACGATGAGTGGCACCCGACTCGGCCGCCACATTGCCCAAGTCGTCGGTGACCGTCGCCCTCATGTCTATTCCGAGTCCGTCCTCGGCAACGGTCTTGTAGGCCACGCGGCAACGCTGTCCCATCACCAGCTGACCGCCTTCGGGCATGAGCTGCATGTCAATGCCGTCCTTGTCTATCGTGACAAACTCGCTGTAGTTGCCCACATCCACAAGCAGGCAGCTGCGGTTTGCGCCCATGTCCACGGCGTGCAAGCTCACGCCTTTGTCCGGACTCCCTGTAAAAGCCACCTCGCCATCGGCTGAAGACACCCTCACGCTTCCTCCATGTATAACTTTCCCGCTCTTAGGCTCGGTAAACGAGAGCCGCACCGTGCCGCCTTTGACGCTGGCCGCTATCCTTACGGGATTGTACACGGAACTGAGCATCCTGACCGGACGCTCAAAGACATAATCTGGTGTGGTGGCGGCCATATAGCGCGTGTAGGCGCGAAGCGTGTATAAGCCCGCCGGCAGATCGAAGGCGGTAGGGACGTATCCGTAAACGTCGCCTCCCGCGTCCTGCCGCATCATCTGGCGGCACACAAGCTGTCCGAACGGATTGACCAGTTCCACGTACACATACCGGCTCGCATGGGATGGCACAAGGGTCGTGGCATCGGCAATGTGGTGACGCACCCATATCGTGTCGCCGCTTGTATACTCATAGCGGTCGGTCTGGGCATACAACTTCTCTTGAGGAAAAACCAGCACCTGTCGCCACATACGCGCGGCAAGCGTGTCGGGAGGCACAGTATTGGCTGCCGTCGCTGCCAATACCCAAAAGACAATAACCGCTATCAAGACAAAGGCCTTCTTCATAAAAATCATGATTATTTATTTCCGTTTTTTAAATCACCCAAATCATCGAAAAACCAACTGCCCTTTCCTGCATATTGTATCGTAAAATTGCTTTGGTTGCTAGCCAAGTCAACCATACCACTTGCAGTTAACTTTATAGTTTGTTTGGCATACAACCCACTCTGTAAATCTGGCACTAAAGTCCATTCTCCATTTACATATTTGTATACCATGTTATTATAAAACATTACTACATAGTCAGCTCGTACCGCATCCACCCAAATCTTGTCGGCAGATGCCGTACATGATGAATTATAGCTATTAACGTTATACCAACCACTACTGAAATTCTTAGATGCACCTTCTCCCCAGAGACCAGCATGCATGCGTGGCTCGTCAGCAATCTTACCATTCGAATCCACATCATAATAAATAGTAAGGCCAATACCGTCCTTCTCATAATTTAGACTACTTCGAAAAGCCTCAGTCTGTACTCCCATGCCTCTTGTCTTGAAAATATCATCTGAACTTTCCATGCTAATAGGATTTTTTTTCATTTCTCCTATAAATCTATAGTATTTCTCTAGGTTTTCCACAGCCTCATCAGATAAGCATTGCTTAAAATCAGGCGCAAATTCCACTTCTGCTTCCACATTATACTTAGCCTGAAGGTAATCAATAACTCTTTGATTATATTGTGCATAATCCACCACATCCTCATTTTTGGCACGATCATCCACATCTCCACTACTCGTGTCAACACTGCATCCTGCGAGCAGCAGCTCAAGAATTACAAATAAATAGCAGCAATAATTTTTCATAGCAATAGGTTTGGATTTAATAAAAATGGTCTCATTGGCAAATTTAGGAAATAAAAATGACAATGACGGCAAAAATATTAAAAAAACAAACCGTGCAAGCAAATTTAATGGAAGAAGACGTAAACGTCACTTATAGAATACAACCAACGCCATCATTTTACAATGCGGTTATTATTTGATTACGTAAATGTTTCTTTTGCAAAATTAGAAAAAAAAGTAAAACCGATGTTGCGTTTCCAGTTTTTTTATTGCCATACAGCAAAATATCCCAATATTTCATTAGTTTTTTCAAAAATACCCCAATTCGGGATAAGTCGTTCGTTTACAATAGTCAATAAGAGCCTTCGTTAA
>CAVBXD010000006.1:0-139867 GCA_963599465.1 Oscillospiraceae bacterium
TATGTGGAAAATCGGGAACTGCCAAAAAGCACTCAGAAAGTGTTAAAAATCAAAGCGTATTGAAAATCAAGATATTAGATATGGTTAGTCATAAGTAGTTATGGTTGATTATAAGGGGCTAAATACAGCAATAAAAGCAAGAATTACCCAAGGATGTGACAGATGACGGGATAACGACGCTGGTCAAACCGCAGCAATAGTCAAAGCAAAAATTACCCAAAGATGTAACAGATGAAGGGATAGTAATACTGGTCAAACCTGAGCAACTTGTAAAGCAAGAATTACCCAAGGATGTAACAGATGAAGGGATTGTGATGCTCGTCAAGCCATTACATCCCTTAAACGCGTTTTCCCCGAATGCCGTGACAGGATACTCCACCCCATCGTTAGCCTTCACTTTCTCCGGAACAACCACATCACCTGAATATTTCTGGTCACCACTCAACGGCACCACTGTAGCACTCTTGGCGTCAGAATCTATCAGATAGCGCACGCCGTCGATGGTCTCGAAGCTCGCCTGAGCGAAAGCGTTGCTCGTAGCCACGACAAGCATTGCCAACAAAAGAAGGAAATTCTTCAAAAAGCTAATTCGCGTTTTATGAGACACGAGCAACATGTGTGTGTGGTAGGGGGGGGTAAAAATTTAATATTCATATAATTATGTGATTAAAAGTTTTTGATTAATGATTTATCGCCAGCATATCCTTGCCAGCCATACATGGAATGACGCTACAAAAATAATGAAAAGGTTTGAAAGCACAAAATTCTTAAAGCACTTTCTTGGTTATAGGACATAAAAAGCCTTCCGTGCTTGTCTCCGTAATTCACATCTCGTTGGTTTGACTTTCTTCTTCCACCATATACACGACAGTAAAGATGCCATATTTGTTGGTTTTGAAGACTTTATTACCGAAAAATATCTCTTATGTGGAATAAAAAGCGTAACTTTGTCGGCTGGTTATTCTATGATTATCATTCATTATGCCATTTCCCATACACATTGACATATTAGAACTTATCATCAAAGGCATCATCATTGGCATAGCGGCTTCCGCGCCAATGGGTCCCGTGGGAATACTTTGCGTTCAGCGGACCCAGAAGAAAGGACGCTGGTATGGATTCGCCACAGGCATAGGAGCCTCGGCAAGCGACTTGTTTTATGCCTTGATTTCCGGGGCGGGCATGTCGTTTGTGGTAGATTTCATCAACGACCCCGTATACAAGTTCTACCTGCAGCTTGCCGGCGGCGTGATGCTTCTTGTTTTCGGTCTCATCAGTTTCTTCAGCAACCCGCTGAAAAACGCCCATATCAACGGGCAGAAAGAGAAAGGCACACTGATCCACAACGCGGTGACGGCATTCTTCATCACCTTGTCCAACCCCTTGATAATCTTGCTCTTCATAGCCCTCTTTGCCCAGTTCAACTTCATCATATCCAACCAGCCTGTGCTCATGACCGTGGGCTATGCCTCCATGATAGGCGGCGCGTTGCTGTGGTGGTATGGGCTGACGTGGATGATAGACAAGATACGCGCCAAGTTTGACCAGACGGGCGTGATAATAATCAACCGCGTCATTGGCAGCTGCGTCATCATCTTCTCGCTCATCAGTCTCATAGGCACAATCTTCAACATTTACCTCTTCCCCGAGCTGATGCAAGAGTAACCCTGCTTGGCACGTCGCCAACCAACACACGGAAGGCCTTAACACATCAACAATATGTTTATCGCAAAAGAGATAAGAAAGAAATCGATAGCCGAATATCTGCTTTACATGTGGCAGATAGAGGATCTCATCCGCGCCTACGGATGCTCGCTCCCACGCATAACACGAGAGTATATCAGCAAGTTCAGCAACCTAACCGAGGAGCAGAAAGAGGAGGAGACCGACTGGTTTGGCAACCTCATACGCATGATGAACGAAGAGGGCAAGCGCGAGAAAGGCCACTTAAACATCAACGCCATAATCATCCAAGACATCGCGGATCTCCACGGAGAGATCATAGAGTCGAACCATTTTCCGTTCTACAACGCCGAATATTATAAGGTGTTGCCTTTCATCGTTGAGCTAAGGCGCAAGGGCAACGACAGCGTGAGCGAGATAGAGACTTGCTTCAACGCCCTCTACGGAAAGATGCTCTTGCAGATGAAGCACAAGGACATCTCCCCCGACACGGAGCACGCGCTCAACGAGATAACGACGTTCGTGGGAATGCTCAGCGACTATTACATCAAGAACCGGGACGAGGGTCTCGATTTTGGAGACAACGACTAATAAGACACAAAATGAATATCCTTGTTACCGGTGCCAACGGTCAACTTGGCAACGAAGTACAGATTGTAAGCAAGCAATCCGCCCAAGACCGTTATTTCTTCACCGACGTGTGTGAAGGGTATGAGAAGCTCGACATCACCGACATAGACAAGATACGCGCCTTTGTCAAGGTCCACGACATCAACTGCATTATCAATTGCGCGGCGTGGACCAACGTTGACAAGGCCGAGACCGCTGGCGACATTGTGGAGACACTCAACGCCGTGGCTCCCGAGAACCTTGCCAAGGTGATGAAGGAAGCGGGCGGACTGCTCATACACGTCAGCACCGACTACGTGTTCGGAGGCGACCCCTACAACACCCCCTGCCGTGAAGACCAGAAAGGCACGCCAACAGGCGTTTACGGGCTCACGAAGCTCCACGGCGAGCAGAAGATAGAAGCCACGGGATGCGAGCACATCATCATACGCACGGCATGGCTCTACTCTGAGTTTGGCCACAACTTCGTAAAGACGATGCTCAACCTCACCGCCACGAAGCCAAAACTGAAGGTGGTGTTCGACCAAACCGGAACCCCCACTTATGCCGGCGACCTCGCCAATGTGATATTCCATATCGTGGAGAACCGCAAGTTTGAGGGCAACACGGGCATCTACCACTTCAGCAACGAGGGCGTTTGCAGCTGGTACGACTTCACCAAGATGATTGCCCTTCTCGCCGGGCACAACGAGTGCGACATCGAGCCATGCCACAGCGACGAATATCCGTCGCCTGTCACCCGCCCTGCCTATTCGGTGCTCGACAAGACAAAAATAAAGGAGACCTTCGGCGTTGAGATACCCTACTGGCTCGACAGTCTCAAGAAATGCATGAACAATATCAACAATGAATAAGCAAATAGAACGCAGGCGTACATTCGCCATAATATCCCACCCTGATGCCGGTAAGACGACGCTGACCGAGAAGTTCCTGCTCTTCGGCGGACAGATACAGGTAGCAGGTGCCGTGAAGAGCAACAAGATTCGCAAGACAGCTACGAGCGACTGGATGGACATAGAGAAGCAACGTGGTATCTCCGTGTCTACCTCGGTCATGGAGTTTGACTATCTTCCCGAAGGTCAGACAGGCGAGCCTTTCAAGGTTAACATCCTCGACACCCCTGGCCACCAGGACTTTGCCGAGGACACCTACCGCACGCTTACGGCCGTAGACTCAGCCATCATCGTGGTAGACTCAGCCAAAGGCGTTGAGGCACAGACACGAAAGCTCATGGAGGTGTGCCGAATGCGCAACACGCCGGTCATCATCTTCATCAACAAGATGGACCGCGAGGGACGCGACCCATTCGACTTGCTCGACGAACTTGAACAAGAGCTCAACATCCACGTGCGCCCACTCTCATGGCCAATAGGACAAGGCATGAAGTTCAAGGGTGTTTACAATATCTACGAGAACAATCTCAACCTCTTCACCCCCGACAAGCAGCGCAAGACGCAAAAGGTTGAGGTCGACGTGCAATCGTCAGACCTTGAGCAACACGTCGGAGATGACTTCGCGCAGCATCTCCGCGACGATCTCGAACTGGTTGACGGCGTATATCCCGAGTTCAACGTCGACGACTACCGCAAGGCAGAGGTCGCCCCCGTGTTCTTCGGCTCAGCTCTCAACAACTTCGGCGTGCAAGAGCTTCTCGACTGCTTCGTGCAGATAGCGCCCTACCCTCAGCCCACAAAGGCGGAAGAGCGAATGGTAACGCCCGACGAGTCTAAGTTCACTGGCTTCATCTTCAAGATTACCGCCAACATCGACCCCAACCATCGCTCGTGCATTGCCTTCTGCAAGATCTGCTCAGGCAAGTTCCTCAGAAACCAGCCCTACTATCACGTAAGGCTCGACAAGACGGTGCGCTTCTCCTCCCCCACTCAATTCATGGCACAGCGCAAGAGCACTGTCGACGAGGCATGGCCAGGCGACATCGTGGGCTTGCCCGACAACGGCATCTTCAAGATTGGAGACACGCTGACCGAGGGTGAGAACCTCCATTTCCGCGGCTTGCCTTCGTTCTCGCCAGAGCTGTTCAAGTATATTGAGAACGACGACCCTATGAGGGCTAAGCAATTCCAGAAAGGTGTCGAGCAGCTCATGAACGAGGGCGTGGCGCAGATGTTTGTCAACCAGTTCAACAACCGTCGCATCATAGGAACCGTGGGACAACTCCAGTTCGAGGTCATTCAATATCGCCTTGAACACGAGTACAATGCCAAGTGCCGCTGGGAGCCAGTGCATCTTTACAAGGCATGCTGGATTGAGAGCGACGACGCCCAGGAACTTGACAACTTCAAGAAACGCAAATACCAATACATGGCAAAGGATATTGAGGGCAGGGACGTGTTCCTCGCCGACTCCGGCTACGTGCTGAGCATGGCGAAAGAAGACTTCAAGAACATCAATTTCCATTTCACGAGCGAGTTTTAATTTTCCGCCAAGCCTATTGGCTGGCAGCGTATAAAACGAGCCACACGTTAACAACATTGTTAGCGTGTGGCTCGTTTTCATTTAGGTTCTATTTTGCTTCGTGTAGGGAAAATATTCATACTTGCGGATTTCTCACACATTAAAGCTTTTTCTCCACACGGATTTTAAAGATCTATATTGTAAGGCGGACAAGGGAAACGACAATAGAGACAATAGAGACAACTTTTTCAGACCACAATTTTGCTTCTATGGGCGAAGCCTGTTGTCTCTGTTGTCTCTATTGTCTCTATTGTCGTTAAAATAAAAATTAGTCTGATACTTACTTATATCCGAAGAGATAGGGATTTTGCCTATAGTATGCGCTACCCATCATAGGGCAATTTTACTGCATATTTAATTTTGCCAATGGTATCGTCATCCTTGGGCTATACAGCAAGTTTGCAAGTTGCCCATCACTGCGGATAAACCGTGTTCTCGGGTTTCAAGTGTTCGAGCACTTCCGTCAAGTATTTCCTCGCCTCCCATCTTGCCATAGGCAGGTCGTGAAGCAGGCAGTTGCCGCAATCGCGCGGCTCCGTCCCCGGCACCTCGCCTTCAAAATCGGCAACGAACTTAAATGTACGACACATAAGGTCTGCAATGTCGCGAGGTTCCAAGTCGCCACGTAGCAAGAGGTAATTGCCCGTGAGACAACCCATTGGTCCCCAATATATTATGCGGTCTTTCCATTCCGGGTCGTTTCTCAGGAATGTGGCAGCAAGGTGTTCGATGGTATGCAAGGCTCCCGGATGAAGCGCAGGCTCCCTGTTAGGCTCCTTCATGCGGATGTCGAAGGTGGTGACGGTCTCTCCGCCAACCTCATCCTTGCGCGACACGTAAATGCCCCGAAGAAGCTTCTCATGATTGATTGTAAACGAAGGTATCTTGTCCATTATTGATGATTTAGTCTATCAACTCCATAAACGACCGCGTGACCATAAAGCTGTCGTTGGCCACACGATTCCAGAAGTCAAAATATTGTGAAGCCTTGGTGTCTTTCAGTGGCACGTCGCTGATGACCCTAAAGGAGATGAACGGTGTCTTGTAAATCAAGCAAGCCTGCGCTATTGAGCAACTCTCCATGTCCACGGCAGTGGCGTTCGGGAACTTGGATATTATCTCTTGCATCTTCTGCCTTGAGTCCACGAACCAGTCGCCACTCACCGTCAGGCCCTTCACTATCTTGCCGCCCTCAGGCATCTTCACCGTCAACGCTTTTTCCACGAGGTCGGCATCCGCCTTGAAAACAGGCGGCATGCCTATCACCTGTCCATAGCTGGCATTGTCGCCACAATACACGTCGTGATAAACACAGCTTGAAGCCACCACCACGTCGAGCGGGTTCAACGAGGTGTCGGCACCGCCAGCGCAGCCTGTGGATATGATGATGTCGGGATGATAGTTGTCTATCATCTCCACCGCGCCAATGGCAGAGTTCACCTTGCCTATGCCGCATTGCTGCAACACGACTTCGTGGTTGCCAATCCTGCCAACGACAAAATCCTTGTTGTTATGACGTTCGGTCGTGGCCTCGTCAAGCAACAGACGGAGCTGTGCCAACTCCTTGTCCATCGCGACTATAACTCCTAACTTTTTCAAAACAATAACTCCTATTTTTCATGCAAAGTTATGAAAAAATCACTACCTTTGCCACATAATTGAAAGAAAACTTATGAAAACATTAAAGAAATGTCTGCCTGATATTTTGGCAGTGATTCTTTTCATCGTCTTGGCCGTGGCTTATTTCGCCCCTGCCGACTTTGAGGGTCGCATCCTCTTCCAACACGATTCGGCCGCGGGCATAGGCGCTGGGCGCGAGGCTCAACAATACCATGAACAGACTGGCAAGACCACCCGATGGACCAACGCCCTGTTTGGCGGGATGCCCACTTACCAGACAGCTCCTTCCTATTCGAGCAACACCGTGCTCAACCATGCCATCTCCCTTTACCACCTGTGGTTGCCCGACTACGTGTGGTATCTCTTTGCCTATCTCTTGGGCTTCTATATCCTGCTGCGTGCCTTCAACTTCAAGCAACATCTCGCGGCATTGGGATCCATAATATGGGCGTTCTCCAGCTATTTCCTCATAATCATCGCCGCTGGCCACTTCTGGAAGGTCATGGCACTCGCCTATCTTCCGCCAATGATTGGCGGCATCGTGCTTGCCTATCGTGGCAAATACCTATGGGGATTTGCTGTCACGGCCATCTTCACCGCGTTTGAGATAAAGGCCAACCACGTGCAGATGACATATTATTATCTGTTCATCATCCTTTTCATGGTCATCGCCTGGCTCGTGGCCGCCATCCGCCAACATTGGCTTCCACGTTTCTGGAAGGCCTCAGGCGTAGTGGCTGCCGCCGCGCTCATCGG
Organism: Oscillospiraceae bacterium; assembly: GCA_963599465.1. Taxonomy (GTDB): domain Bacteria; phylum Bacteroidota; class Bacteroidia; order Bacteroidales; family Bacteroidaceae; genus Prevotella. The sequence continues at coordinate 7,165 of CAVBXD010000006.1, forward strand.
CTTATGCATCAACCTGCCTAACCTCTACCACACTTGGCAATACCAAAAGGAGAGTATGCGCGGAAAGAGTGAGCTCGTGAAGAAGAACTCTGCCAAACAGACATCGAGCGGACTCGACCGCGACTATATCACTCAGTGGAGCTATGGCATCGACGAGACGTGGACACTCCTCGTGCCAAACGCCAAGGGTGGCGCCAGCGTGTCGATGGCAGCAAACCAGAAAGCCATGGAGAAAGCTGACCCGCAATTCCTGTCGGCTTATCAGCAACTGGGGCAATATTGGGGCGACCAGCCTGGCACAAGCGGCCCCGTGTATGTGGGAGCGTTCGTGCTCATGCTCTTCTTCCTTGGCTTGTTCATCGTGAAAGGCCCCATGAAATGGGCTTTGCTTGCCGCAACGGTGCTGTCGGTTCTCCTGTCGTGGGGTCACAACTTCATGGGATTCACCAACTTCTTTATCGACTACATCCCGTTGTATGCCAAGTTCCGCACGGTGGCATCTATCCTTGTCATTGCCGAGTTCACGATACCTCTTCTCGCGATGCTCGCGCTCAAGAAAATCATCGACGAGCCCGAGACATTGAAAAACAACAAGAAATGGTTGTGGACATCGTTTGGCCTCACTGGTGGATTGGCTTTCCTTTTCTGGGTCGCCCCAACGCTGTTCTTCCCCGACTATATCTCTGTGGCAGAGGCTCAGCAGTTTGGGCAGATTGCCCAGCAGGGTCCCGAGGCGGCTCAGTATGTCAACGCGTTCGAGGCTAACCTCGCCTCCGTGCGCCAATACATCTTCTCATCCGATGCCCTCCGCTCCTTCATCATCGTAGCCATCGGCACGGCGTTGCTCCTGCTCTTCTACAAGAAGAAGCTCAGCGCCAGTTTCACCGTGGGCTGCATCGCCTTGCTCTGCCTCGTGGACATGTGGCAGGTAGACAAGCGTTATCTCAACGACGGTATGTTCGTGGAGAAGAGCGTGCGCGACACGCCTCAACAGATGACGGAGACCGACAAGATAATCCTGCGCGACAAGGGTCTCGACTACCGTGTGCTCAACCTCGCGTCAAACACGTTCAACGAGAACGAGACCTCATATTATCACAAGAGCATTGGCGGATACCACGCCGCCAAGCTGCGTCGCTACCAAGAGATGATCGACGCCTACATCGTGCCTGAGATGCAACGCACCATGCCTGCCATATCAAAGGCTGGCGGCGACATGACGAAGGTAAACGGCGACTCCATCTTCCCCGTGCTCGACATGCTCAACACCAAATATATCATCCTGCCGTTGCAGAACAACCGCACCGTGCCTTTGCAGAACCCTTATGTCAACGGCAACGCGTGGTTCGTGGACAAGCTGCATTACGTGGGCAACGCCAACGAGGAGATAGCCAAGGTTGGCAAGATAGACCTAAAGCACGAGGCGGTGGCCGACAGCAAGTTTGAGGCACAACTCGGGAAGGCTGTCAAGCAAGACGGAGAGTCGATGGTGACGCTGAAGAAATATGAGCCTAACCATCTCGTCTACCAAGCCAACTCCGACAAGGGTGGCGTGCTCGTGTTTTCGGAGGTATATTATCCGGGCTGGACGGCTACCGTCGACGGCAACCCGGTGGAGTTAGGGCGTGTCAACTACATCCTGCGTGCCTTGCAGGTGAAGCCTGGCAAGCACGAGGTGGTGCTCGACTTCCACCCCTCTTCCATCCGCACCACAGAGACGATAGCATATGTAGCTTACGTTCTCCTCGCCGTGCTCATCGCCATCGGCGTTTACACGGAGTGGAGGAAAAGGCGTGCCACGCCGACCTCGCAGGCTTCCTCAAAATAGTCTTGTTTCTCACACGGATATTTTCTTTCACACGGGTGTTTTTCTTTCTCACACGGATTTGAAAGATAGAAAAGATGTCGGCTTCGCCGATTACGCACACCATGCATTACCACAGCAACGCGTAGCGAACAGCGTAGCAATCTTTAAAATCTTTTTAATCCGTGTGAGAAAGAAAAACACCCGTGTGAAAAGAAAAACATCTGCGCAAAAGATAGCATCCGTGTGTAAAATACACATAGTAAAACCAAGAAAAAATGACGGAAGACGAAATCACTTACAAGATAAGACACGCCATTTTTGATGTCTACAATGAATTGGGACCAGGACTCTTAGAAAGCATCTATAAGGAATCCTTAATAATTCAATTGAGGAAAGACGGACTTAAAGTATCGGAAGAAGTCTCTATTCCAGTTTATTATAAAGGGACACAACTACAAAAAGGCTGTCTGCGTATTGATATTTTGGTGGAAGACGAAATAATAATAGAGCTCAAGTCGGTAGATGATCTAAAGAAAGTGCATTACAAGCAATTACTTACATATCTAAAACTCTCGAAACTACATTGTGGCTTACTCGTCAATTTCAATACGGACAACATCCTAAGCTCAATACATAGACTTTTCAATGGATATAGCGATAAAACTCCGAAACAACAGTAGCAATTAGTTTTCTTCTTTCACACGAATGCTTTTCTTTCTCACACAGATTTGAAAGATTAAAATGATGTCGGCTTCGCCGATTACCAATACCATGCCCAATAAACAAGGTATAAGATGCAATATCGGCAAAACGCAAAAAACGGGAAGCTGACACAACGCGTAGCGAACAGCGTAGCAATCTTTAAAATCATTCAAATCCGTGTGAGAAAGAAAAATATCCATCTGAAAAGAAAAACACAATGATAACATTCTGAACATAGACTTATTACCACACGGATTAAAAAGATGTCGGCTTCGCCGATTACCAATACCATGCCTAATAAACAAGGTATAAGGTGCAATATCGGCGAAACGCAAAAACGGGAAGCTGACACAACGCGTAGCGAACAGCGTAGCAATCTTTAAAATCATTCAAATCCGTGTGAGAAAGAAAAATATCCATCTGAAAAGAAAAACACAATGATAACATTCTGAACATAGACTTATTACCACACGGATTAAAAAGATGTCGGCTTCGCCGATTACCAATACCATGCCTAATAAACAAGGTATAAGGTGCAATATCGGCGAAACGCAAAAACGGGAAGCTGACACAACGCGTAGCGAACAGCGTAGCAATCTTTAAAATCATTCAAATCCGTGTGAGAAAGAAAAACGTCCATCTGAAAAGAAAAACACAATGATAAAATTCTGAACATAGACTTATTACCACACAGATTTGAAAGATTAAAAAGATGTCGGCTTCGCCGATTACCAATACCATGCCCAATAAACAAGGTATAAGATGCAATATCGGCGAAACGCAAAAAACGGGAAGCTGACACAACGCGTAGCGAAGAGCGTAGCAATCTTTAAAATCATTCAAATCCGTGTGAGAAAGAAAAACATCCGTGTGAAAAAAACGTCCGTATGGAAAAGAAAATCTGGGTGTGAAAGAAATCATACGTACGACAAAGGAAAACATCTGCATGAAAAGACAAGACAAGACTGAAATGACAAAGAAAACGAAGGTATCATCATGGAAAGCAATAGCAGCAATGCTGTTGCTATTATTTTTGCCAATAGGCGCCAAGGCTGCCAGCAACGCGACAGAGGCAAGGAAACTGTTTGACAAGGCGTGGAAAATGTACACGTCGCCAAACGGCGTGTCGCTCAGCTACTCGGTGAACATCATCGGGCTCTACAAGACGGCAGGTACCATCTGGCTAAAAGGAAACAAGCAACACTATCAGGAAAAACGCTATATGGGATGGTCAGATTCCTCCCATTTCTACAAGGTTGACACGAAAAAGAAAACCGTCGACTTCCACAACCCCAAGTCGCCAAAGCGCGACAAGTATCTCTCAAAGTTCACCTTCTCGCCAAACGACTACAACTATTCACTGACCAACGAGAAGGAAGGCTACGTGGTTCACCTCGATGCCAAGGACAACGTGAAGAGCAGCGTAAAGCACGCCAAGCTCGTGTTCGACCGCCACACCAACTACCCCACCGCCATGAAGATAAAGGTGGCTTTCTTTTGGACGACGGTCAAGATAAGCAACTTCAACCCTGGTATCACCAACGACAACATCTTCGTTTATCCCACGGCAAAGTTCAAAGGCTACAAGTTCACCAATCACTGGCCCGACTGACCTTCGCGCTGCCTCACAGCCTCGAAGAGCAGTATTGCCGCCGACACCGACACGTTGAGCGAGTCGAGCCGTCCTTTCATGGGTATGCGTATATGCGCGTCGGCGGCTTCGCGCCACACGTTGGTGAGACCTGTCGACTCCGTGCCCATCACAATGGCGGTGCCACGACTCATGTCGGTATCGTAATAAAGGCGCGAGTCTTGAAGCTGCGCCGTGAGTATCTGTATTCCCCGCTCCTTGAGAAAGGCTATGCACTCTGCTGAAGTGCATGCCACCATTGGCACGGTGAACACCGCCCCAATGCTCGATCGTATGAGGTTGGGGTTGTAAAGGTCGGTCAAGGGGTCGCACACTATCACGGCATCTGCAGCAGCAGCATCAGCCGAGCGCAACACCGCACCGAGGTTGCCAGGCTTCTCCACACGCTCCAGCACCACCACGAGCGGCTCCTTGGGCAAGCGCAAGTCGGCAAGGGCAAGGTGCCTTGCCCGCATCTCGGCTATCACGCCTTCCGTGCCTTCCCTGTATGCCATGCGGCCATAGACCTTCGCCGACACCTCATGGGCCTCGCATTCGCGTGCCAAGGCGAGTATCTCGGCAGCACCGTCGTAAGCCTGAAGTATCTCAGGACAATAAAACATTGTCTCCACGTCGTAGCCAGAACGAACGCAATGAAGCAACTCCCTGGCACCCTCCACTACGAAGAGCCCCTCGGAACGCCTCAATGCCGACTTCTGCTGCAACTGTATCAGCCGTTTGACCTTTGGATTCTGAGCGCTTGTGATGATTTCCCTTTCCATATCTCACAAAATTACTAATTTATCTCCTATTGACCAAAAATTCCCTTAACTTTGTGGTATGGAATTCAGAACCATTGTAGACATCCACGAAAGCTCTTGGAAGATAGAGCCTTGCGAGCGCATGCTGTTTATAGGCTCATGCTTCGCCGACAACATGGGCAAGCGATTCACCGAAGGGCGGTTCCGCACCGTCGTAAACCCCTACGGCGTGATGTATAACCCCGCCAGCATCCTCCACACCGTGCAACGCCTGCTCCACGACGACGCCATGCCCTTCTCCCCCGACGAGCAAGGCACGGCCGTAATGACCCTTGGCACCAACCACGTGTACATCCTCAAGGAGACTGGCGAGATTGTGGACAACTGCCAAAAACGTCCACAACGGCTCTTCGAGGAACGGGAACTGTCCGTCAGCGAGTGCGCCGCCTATGTGGACGAAGCCATCAAGCTCATCAACCTCCGCTACCCCAAGACGCGGTTTATACTCACAGTCTCGCCAATACGCTATCGCAAGTATGGCTACCATGGCTCGCAACTGTCGAAGGCAACCCTCCTGCTTGCCATCGACTCTTTGGTAAAAGCTCATGCAGCAACAACCGATACTCAACTCGTAAACTATTTCCCGTCGTTCGAGATTCTGAACGACGAACTCCGCGACTATCGTTTCTATAAGCCCGACATGCTTCATCCCTCCGACCAAGCCGTCGACTATATCTTCGAGCGCATTGCCTCAACTTATTTCTCTAAAGCCACGGTCACCTTTCTCAAGGAGTGGGAACCCATACGCGAGGCTCTCAACCATCGCCCGCTTCATCCCGAGAGCGAAGAATATCAACGGTTCAAGCAGCAGACAGAAGAAAGGCTCAAGGCGTTGGAGGAGAAATACGGGCTCGCTAATCGCGTTGCTCTCCATGCATTGCCCTACGAGGGAGCATACTAAAGGCATAATCCCTATCTCTTCGTATAAAAGTAAGTAATTAAACTAATTTTTATTGTCGTTTTTCTTATCCACCTTACAATATAAACTTATTTTGAACTATCGCCTATCAAACGTTGCCACTTACAGGGACGCTATAATATGTTGTCCCCGCTGGATTTTTCCGAATGAAATATTTTACCGGACAACAATAAAAAAAATAAGAAAAACACATTTTCTTAAATACCTCTAAATATTCATGGCTATTTTAACGCTACATCAGCATTCGTAGGCAGAAAATAGCCCATGAAAAATCACAACAAACGTTATTAAGACAACACATAGGCCTTCCGCTCCCATGGAGCCATTGCACGCAAATCGGCAGAATATTGCAATTGCTTGTCTATATTGGCGTTAGGGCGTTCTTTACCATACAAGAAACGTTGGTTCTTGTATGGAATCGCCGTTCCAGTGGAATCGCGTCGCCTTTACGTTAGAACGGCAATGCCTTTACGCTGCAACGGCGTTGCCATTCTAACGTAAAGGCAACCGCAGCACTTTACAATGTGTTTTAGGTAGTAATAATATTTTACACATAGAAGAAATGCCCAAAACGCGATAACTCATTCATCAACTTACCAAAACATTACCAAAAACACCGAAATCCTTACAAAACAATCGCATTTTCACACATCAGTTGACAAAAATGTCGTTAATCATTTGCATTTTCTTATAATTATTATTAATTTTGCATTTATCAACAAAGAAAAAGCATTTTTTTAATTTTAAATGAGAGATTTATGGTAAATAGGTTTAGCTCTACTTTGGCTGGCTTGATCCTATGCGTAGGAACGAGTTTTGCCCAAGGTAAAATCTCCGGTAAAGTAGTGTCTCAAGATGACGGTGAGCCTATAATAGGCGCGTCAGTCATGGTTCAGGGAACAAAGATGGGCACTGTGACCGATGTTGACGGAAACTTCACGTTGAACGTGCCAGCGGGCAAGAAGATCGTTGTTTCCTACATCGGCATGACCCCTCAAACAGTCACCATGCGTCAGGGCATGACCATCCAGCTCGTCGCCGACAACAAGACCCTCAACGAGGTCGTGGTGACAGGTATGTCAAACGTTGACCGCCGCATGTTTACGGGTGCCGCTACACAGGTGAAAGCAGAAGATGCCCTCATTGGCGGCTTGGGCGACATCAGCCGCTCGCTCGAAGGCCGTGTGGCCGGTGTCAGCGTGCAAAACGTGTCGGGCACATTCGGTACGGCTCCAAAGATCCGCGTGCGTGGTGCCACGTCAATCTATGGTAACTCCAAGCCTCTGTGGGTGGTAGACGGCGTGGTTCAGGAAGACATCACCGACATCAGCGCCGACGCCCTCAGCTCAGGCGACGCCGAGACGCTTATCTCTTCTGCCATCTCGGGTCTCAACTCCGACGACATCGAGAGCTTCCAGATACTAAAGGACGGTTCCGCCACATCTATATATGGTGCGCGCGCAATGGCCGGTGTCATCGTCGTCACCACGAAGAAGGGCCGCGCCGGACAAGCACACATCAACTATACCGGCGAGTTCACCACTCGCATGATACCTTCATACAGCCAGTTCAACATCCTCAACTCCCAGGAGCAGATGGGCATCTACAAGGAGATGGCCGACAAGGGATGGCTCAATATCTCCGACGTGCTCAACGGCAGCGACTATGGCGTTTATGGCGACATGTACCACCGCATCAACACCTATGATGCCACGACAGGACAGTTTCAGCTCGCCAACACCGCCGAGGCTCGCAACGCCTTCTTGCAGACAGCAGAATGGAGAAACACCAACTGGTTCAAGGAGCTCTTCTCCAGCAACGTCGTACAGAACCACTCTCTCAGCATGAGCGGCGGTACGAAGAAGTCTAACTACTACGTCTCAATGTCGTTCATGGACGACCCGGGATGGTACAAGGAGTCGCAGATGAAGCGTTACACCGCCAACTTCAACTCCGCTCACCACATTCTCGACAACCTCACCGTCACGCTTCTCGGCTCGGCATCATACCGCAAGCAGAAGGCTCCCGGCACATTGAGCCAAGACGTGGACGCCGTGACAGGACAGGTGAAGCGCGACTTCGACATCAACCCCTACTCTTACGCGTTGAACACCTCGCGCACGCTTGACCCCAACACATATTATCAGGCAAACTATGCGCCGTTCAACATCCTCAACGAGTTGGAGAACAACAACATCGACATGAACGTGGTCAACACCAAGTTCCAGGGCGAGATTGCCTACAACCCCATCGCTGACCTTCGTTTGCACGTCGTGGGTGCCGTGCAGTATGACAAGTCGTCGCAGGAAAACAACATCACGGAGAACTCCAACCAGGCACAGGCTTACCGCGCCATGGGCAACTCTATCATCCGCGACAACAACGACTACCTCTATACAGACCCTGAGAACGCCTATGCGTTGCCTATAACCGTCCTGCCCCAAGGCGGATTCTACCAGCGCACCGACCTCTCCAAGACCTCTTGGGACGTGCGTGGCACAGCCGACTATCACCACCGTTTCGCAAGCGGCCACTTCATCGATGCCCTCGGCGGCTTCGACGTGTCCAACGTTGACCGCGCACGTTCATGGTTCAACGGCGTGGGCATGCAGTTCACACGTGGCGAGGTGCCTTTCTGGGTATATGAGTACTTCAAGAAGGCTCAAGAGCAGAACTCCGACTATTACACGCTCTCTCACACGCACAACCGCACGGCGGCTTTCTTCGCCACTGCCACATATTCTTATAAGGAGCGCTACAACGTAACGGGTACATACCGCTATGAGGGTACCAACCGCCTTGGACGCTCACGCTCAGCTCGCTGGCTGCCCACGTGGAACATCTCAGGAAGCTGGAACGCCGACCAGGAGCCTTGGTTCTACAAGACCTTTGGCAAGGCGCTGACCCACGCCACCCTGCGTGCTTCTTACTCCCTGACCGCTGACCCCGGCCCTGCCTCATATACCAACTCAACGGTAATCTTGAAGTCGTATAACCCCTACCGCATCTTCTCTTCCGACCGTGAGAGCGGCATCCAGATCGACCAGATTGCTAACGCTGACCTCACCTATGAGAAAAAGCACGAGTTCAACCTCGGCACGGAGCTTGGCTTCCTCAACAACCGCATCAATGTCACGTTCGACATATTCTGGCGCAACAACTACGACCTCATCGGCCCCACTGCGACACAAGGCGTAGGCGGCGAGGTGGTGCGCTATGCAAACATGGCATCCATGAAGTCGCAAGGACAGGAGGCATCTCTCCAAACCCAGAACTTCAAGTTGAAAGACTTCAGCTGGACAACAAACATCATCTTCTCGCATGTCACTACAGAGGTGACAAAGCTGATGGCACGCGCCAGGACGATGGACCTCATCTCGCAGAGCGGTTTCGCCATGGTGGGTTACCCATACCGTGGCCTCTTCTCCATCCCTTACGCCGGACTCGACGAGCACGGCATACCACAGTTCTACACACCAGAGGGCGAGATAACATCGACAGACATCAACTTCCAGAATCGTGACAACAACTCATACCTCATCTATGAGGGTCCGACCGATCCTACTATCACGGGTTCTTTCGGCAACGAGTTCCGCTACAAGAACTGGCGCCTGAACATCTTCGTGACCTACAACTTCGGCAACGTGATCCGTCTCGACCCCGTCTTCCGCGCCAACTATAGCGACCTGACGGCCATGACAAAGGAGTATCGCAACCGATTCATGATGCCAGGCGACGAGAGCGTGACATCCATACCTGCCATTCTCGACTATCGTACCTATCAGGACAACAAGCAGCTCCGATATGGCTACAACGCCTACAACTACACTCACGACCGCATAGCCAAGGGCGACTTCATACGCATGAAAGACATCTCTCTCTCATACGACTTCCCGAAGTCATGGTTCGCCAGCACGCCTATCAGCGACATCTCGCTCAAGTTGCAAGCCACGAACCTCTTCCTCATCTACGCCGACAAGAAGCTGCAAGGCCAAGACCCCGAGTTTATCAATTCCGGTGGTGTAGCCGCACCTGTGCCAAGACAGTACACGCTGACCCTCAAGGTCGGAATGTAAACGTCGACAATGAGAAAACCATATATTCGGAAGAAACAAAAACAAGTAGAGAACATTCTTATGAAAAAGACATATAACAAATACATAGCTTTCACGCTTCTCGCCGCGGGCCTTGGCTTGACGTCGTGTGACAGTTTCCTCGACGAGCTGCCCGACAACCGCATGGAGCTGACGAACAGCCAAGAAATCACCGACCTGCTCGTGTCGGCATATCCGGCACGTCATCCCGCCTTCCTGCTCGAGCGCTACTCCGACAACAACGACAAGTTCGACGTTACAGGATGGAACGACGGCGACCAATTCGAGAAAGAAGCCTACAACTGGCAGGACATCACCGACATCTCAACCAGCGAGGCTCCACAAAACCTTTGGGAAGACTTCTATCTCAGGGTAGCCACCGCAAACGAGGCTCTCAAGGCCATTGAGCAGCAAGGCAACCCCTCAAGCCTCAACGCCCAGCGTGGCGAGGCACTGCTTTGCCGTGCCTACAGCGAGTTCATGCTCGCCAACGTGTTCTGCAACGCCTACAGCGCATCGACAGCCGACAAGGAGCTTGGCGTGCCATATCCCACCGAGCCTGAGGAGCACGTGGGCACACAATACGAACGCGGCACGCTGAAGCAGCTCTACGACCAGATCAACAGCGACATAGAGACCGCCCTGCCTCTCGTGCAAGACGACCAGTACACTCAGCCGAAGTTCCACTTCACCCGCGCTGCAGCCTTTGCCTTCGCAGCCAAGTTCAACCTCTACTATGGCAACTACGCCAAGGCCATCAGCTATGCCGACAACGTGCTTGGCGCCAACGCCGCCAACGGCTTGCGCGACTGGGCTTCGTTCTACTCCCTGTCACCGAACGGCCAGGTGGCTCCAAATAGTTACATCAGTTCAACAGAGAACTCCAACCTGCTGATCTTGGCAACATATTCTCAGTGGGGCGTATATTACGGGCCTTACCGCAGAGGCAACGAGTATGCCCACAGCCAACTCATCAGCACCACTGAGACCCTGCAGTCGAATGGTCCATGGGGAAGCAGTGCGTCGTTCGGCTACACCGTATGGCACAACAACAACCTTTCAAAGTATTTCATCAACAAGATTCCTTACAGCTTCGAGTACACCGATATCCAGGCAGGCATTGGTTACGCCCACTCTGAGTTGCCGGCATTCACTACCGACGGCACCCTGCTCGTGCGTGCTGAGGCAAAGGCGTTGAACGGCGACTATGCAGGTGCCGTGAACGACCTCAACCTTGAGGTAAGGGCCATGTCATCAGGGAAGAAGAGCGTCACTCTCGACGCCATCAACTCCTTCTACGACGGCACAACCTATTACACACCGAAGAGTCCGACACCAAAGAAGGCGTTGCACCCGGTGTTCACCACGATTAGCGACAATACACAGCAGAACGTCATCAACGCCGTGCTGCATCTCCGCCGCATTCTCTCCTTCGGCGAGGGCGATCGTTTGCAGGACGTGAAACGCTATGGCATCGTGATCTACCGTCGCGTACTCAACCGCAGCAGCCAAGTGCTCCAGGTGACCGACTCGCTTACGCAAGACGACCCACGCCGCGCCATACAGCTGCCGCAAGACGTGATTTCAGCTGGCTTGCAAGCGAACCCAAGAAACAAGTAAACAACTTTTCAAGCAAACATAGACATGAAGAAAATATATTTGTTTATCCTCGCGGCCGTCGTGACGTTTGGCTTCGCCTCTTGCTCCAACGACGACCCAGACGGAGCCGAGATCTTCTCTACGACCTCGCCAAACAGGGACAACTTCGACAAATGGCTGCAGAAAAACTTCACCGCGCCATACAATGTCGACGTGAAATACAAGATGGAGGACATCTACTCCGACATGAGCTATAACCTCGTTCCGGCTGACTCGGCAAAATCAGCCAAACTGATGATTCTCGCCAAGTATCTCTGGTTCGACGCCTACTCAGAGGCCATGGGCCCGTCGTTCGTCAAGGAGAACGTTCCGAGAGTGATCCACCTCATTGGCTCACCAGCCTACAACAGCGGTGAAGGCACGATGGTGCTCGGTACGGCAGAGGGCGGCTACATCATAACCCTCTATATGGTGAACAACTTGTCTGACAGGATCCTGCACGACTATGCCACAATGAACGAGTACTACTTCCACACCATGCACCACGAGTTCACGCATATCCTCAACCAAAAGAAGAATTACAGCGAGAGCTATAAGCTCGTCACCGAAGACGGGTACGTGAGTGGCGACTGGTATCAGATTTCAGACCATGAAGCCCACACCGCCGGCTTCGTCACGCCATACGCCATGAGCGAGCCTGGCGAGGACTTCGCCGAGATGATGTCGATATATGTCACCGACTCGCCTGAGGAGTGGCAAGCCATCATCGAGGACGCAGGAACCGAAGGAGGCGAGCTCATCAACCAAAAGTTGACAATGGTACGCAACTACATGAAAGACTCGTGGGGACTCGACATCGACAACATGCGCGACATCGTTCAGCGCAGGGCCTCAGAGATCAGTACACTTGATTTGACAACATTAGAATAAGAAATCAATTATGAAAAAGATAATCAACAGCATACTTATAGGCAGCGCCATACTTGGCTTGTCGTCTTGCTCGCTGCACGACGACACCGAACTTTTCGGCGAACCGGCTGCAGAGCGCCTGGAGAAAAGCGTAGCGGCTGACAAGGCTTTGCTTGAGTCGGCATCAAACGGATGGGAGTTGCACCTGTGGACTGGAGAAGACTACAGCGCCGGCGGATACACTTACTTCATGAAGTTCGCCAACGACAAGGTGACCGTCAGCAGCGACATAGCTACAGCCGACATGAAAACGACATCGAGCTACGACGTGATCTCCGACCAGGGCCCCGTGCTGACAGTGAACACCTTCAACGAGATATTCCACTATCTCGCCCAGCCTTCCATGGCAGACGACGATGGCGAACAGCAAGACTTTGAGTTCGTGATCATGCGCACCACCAACGACTCCATCTACCTCAGGGGAAAGAAATGGGGCAACCACATGGTGATGACACGCGTGGCTGAGTCGACAAGCTGGGAAGACGAGATCAACAAGATCCAACAAATGGACGAGGACTTGATGAGGACTTTCGCAGTGGTTGAAGGCAACGACACGTTGGGCGACGTGTCGCTGAGCGACGACCGCATGCTCACGTACACCAAGAAGGACGGTAGCTATGACAAGATTCCTTACTATGTGTCAACGACGGGCATCACACTTGCCAAGCCCCTTGAGGTGAACAGCAAGTCGATGCAGACTCTCAACTACAACACCGAAGACCTGTCGCTGACCTCTACGGAGACCACAGCACAAGGCTTGAAGCTGAGCGTGCTCGTGCCTGACAACTACATGAGGTACAAGGAATTTGAGGGCAACTACAACATTACCACCTACTGGGGCGCAAGCACCCGAGTGTTGAGTCTCGTGCCCGCCGGCGATGGCAAGACATACCTCTTGAAGGGCATGAACGACAACTTCGACCTCACGCTGACCTACGACAAGGCTGCAGGAACACTCAACCTCAACTCCCAGCACCTCTACGACTATGATGGGTACCAGCTGTGGCTATGCGGTTGGAACGCATTCGGAACAGGCAGCCTCACGTGGTCTACATCAGCAGGTATGGTCATATCACACGACATCAGCAAGCCGGGCACCGTGCTGAGATTCGATCCAAACAGCTACACCGGTGTCATATCCGACTCGTTCTACCTCGCATTGTTCAAAGGCTCTCCAAGCACCAGCACTTATGCCGGTAGCGCAAAAGGTAAAACCTCTCTCTACATCCGTCCAGGCGACTACCGTCTGGTGGCTCCCGAGACGCTGACTAAAATCAACTAACAAGACATCACGACAATGAAAAACATAAAAGGATTAATAATAGCCGTGGCATGCATGGGCGGGCTGAGCCTGTACTCATGCAAAGACAACCCTTCCGACGACTTGACACAAGGCTATAAGCTCAATGTAGTGTCGGTAACGAGCACGACATTCGAGGCCGCTGGAGGCGAGGACACCATCACCGTGGACCAACCTGTAACATCGGCATACGCCAACGTTGACTGGGCCACCGTGAAAGCCGACAAGGGTGCAAAATCAGTATTGGTTGCTGCGGCAAAAAACAACAGCAAGCAATCGAGACATGCCACAGTAGTGATTAAGTCGAGCGCGACAGACTCGGTAATCGTGGACATCGACCAGTATGGCTTCGTGTTCTCCACATCACTGCCACAGACTCTCCTGTTCTCCGACAAGGCTCAAACCCTGACATACGACATGAAGGTTGACGTTACGCCGACAGTGGCTAGCACCGCCGATTGGCTCAAGGTTGCAGTGGAAGACGACAAAATCTCGCTGACGGCCGAGGAAAACGCCACGGGACATCCTCGCTCCGCAACGGTGACAATCACCACGAGCAACGGTTCCACCTATACCTCAAGTATCACACAAGCCGAGTTCAACAAAGATATCGCCGGCGAATACTACCTGCTTGACGGCGACAGCCTGGCAGAGGGCATAACCTACGGCACCTTGGCAACCCTCAGAGAGAACACCTCTGGAGCCAAAGAACTCTACTTGCCACAGATTGGCAAAGCCATTGGCTTGACATGGAACGACGCCACGTTGACGCTAACCATCTCAGGCGGCACATCTCTTGGCCCCTTCACCTTAGGCAGTACCACATATTATCTCTTTGCTGACTTGTTGGCAACCGACGGTTACGTCTATTGGGGCAACAGCGTGACATACTCTGCCCAGATTGTCTACGACGAGGAAAACGGCATGACCTTGGGCGAGTTTAAGGACGACGGCACCATAGACGAGGAGACTCAAGTCAACGGACTGAGCATCGACGCGTACAAGGCCAACGCCACGACGAGTAGCAACTACGTAGGAGGCCTGATGTCGTTTGGCAACCCAATCTTGATAAAGGCCGATGAAGCTTCAGGCGCGAAATCGCTGCACCGCAGCGCAAAGGGCTTGCGCCAGGCACCGCTTCAACTCACAAAGCGCGGATTGGTAAAGTAACGCCATAACGTAATATTAAAACGAGACCTCCATTTTTGTCAGAAACGGCAAAGATGGAGGTCTTGTTTATCTCATTATAGCCCACGTTTTTAATCCGTGCGAAAGGAAAAAATCCTCATTGCCCGCAAAGAAGCAATGAGGATTTATATTTTAAAGGGTGAATGCCCCACCCTAATGGTTGTCAATAAAAAACGCGCGATGGCTTATTCCTTGTTGGCACGCTTTCTCTCCAAGTGGTCGAGTATTGACTTGCGCATACGCATCGACTTCGGCGTAACCTCAACATACTCGTCGGCCTTGATATACTCAAGACACTCCTCAAGGCTCATGACAGTCTTCGGCACGATGCGCGCCTTATCGTCGGAACCGCTGGCACGCACGTTGGTGAGCTGCTTGGCCTTGCAGACGTTGATCACGAGGTCGTTGTCGTGAACGTGTTCGCCTACTACCTCGCCGGCATAAACCTCCTCGCCCGGATCAATGAAGAACTTTCCACGATCCTGCAACTTGTCGATGGCGTAAGCATATGCCGTGCCCGTGTCCATAGACACCATGGAACCATTGGTACGGCGCACGATCTCGCCCTTGAAAGGCTGGTATTCCTTGTAACGGTGAGCCATGATAGCCTCACCTTGGCTGGCCGTGAGCACGTTGGTGCGCAAGCCGATGATGCCACGTGAAGGAATGTCGAAGGTGATGTTCACACGGTCGCCCTCGGTGTCCATGCTGGTGAGCTCACCCTTGCGGCGTGTCACCATATCGACCATCTTTGACGAGTAGTCTTGAGGAACGTTGATGTCGAGCTCCTCTATCGGCTCATACTTCTGACCGTCAATCTCCTTATAAATTACCTGCGGCTGGCCAACCTGCAACTCGTAACCCTCACGACGCATAGTCTCGATGAGCACGGAGATGTGGAGCACGCCACGACCCTTTACTATCCAGCGGTCGGTATAGCCATCAACAGTTTCCACACGCAAGGCAATATTCTTCTCCAGCTCCTTAGCCAAGCGGTCGCTGATTTGGCGAGAGGTGCAGAACTTACCCTCACGACCGAAGAACGGCGAGTCGTTGATGGTGAAGAGCATCGACATGGTAGGCTCGTCCACGGCGATAGGAGGCAATGGCTCAGGGTTCTCGAAATCGGCTATGGTGTCGCCAATCTCAAAACGCTCAAGGCCGATGACGGCGCAAATGTCGCCACTGTCAACAGATTCGACATGCCTATGTGTGATACCCTCAAAGGTGTGAAGCTCCTTGATCTTTGTCTTCTCTTGAGAGCCGTCGCGGTGGCAGATGGTGATGTTCATGCCATCCTTGAGCGTGCCACGATGCACGCGACCCACGGCTATACGGCCAGTGTAGTTGCTATAGTCGAGAGAAGTGATAAGCATCTGGGGTGTACCCTCCAAATGCTTAGGTGCGGGAATCATCTCCACGATCTGGTCGAGCAGATAGTCGATGTTGTCTGTCGGCTTCTTGAAGTCGGGGCCCATCCAGCCATTCTTGGCAGAGCCGTAGACCACGGGGAAGTCGAGCTGGTCCTCGGTGGCGTTGAGGTCACACATGAGGTCGAACACCATCTCGTACACTTGCTCCGGACGGCAGTTGGGCTTGTCGACCTTGTTGACCACCACGATAGGCTTCAAACCTATCTGCAATGCCTTCTGCAGCACGAAACGAGTCTGCGGCATGGGACCCTCAAAGGCGTCGACCAAGAGCAGGCAACCGTCTGCCATGTTGAGCACACGCTCAACCTCGCCGCCGAAGTCGGAGTGACCCGGGGTGTCGAGAATGTTAATCTTTACGTCTTTCCAATTTATCGAGACATTTTTAGAAAGAATCGTTATCCCTCGCTCACGCTCCAAGTCGTTGGAGTCGAGCACCTCGCCGCTGTCATCCTTTCCGTCTCGGAAAAGTTTTCCGGCAAGCATCATCTTGTCGACCAACGTAGTCTTACCATGGTCGACGTGCGCAATCACTGCAATGTTACGAATGTCCTGCATCGTTTCTACCTTAAAATAAATGCTATTCTTATTGTATATGGGTGCAAAATTACAAAAAAAATATATGAAAGCATTGCTAAGTGCCGAATTTTTAGTAACTTTGCACCCGCATTTCCGGAGAAGCCGGAGCATTCGAGGCTGTGGGGGTTATGATTAAGGCCCACGTACGGCGGAAGGATGTCATTGATGCACCAATAAATTAATCAATTTCAAAAAATGTATTTAGACAAGGAAAAGAAGGCTGAGATCTTCGGCAAGTATGGCAAGGGTGTAACAGACACAGGTTCTGCAGAGGCACAAATCGCACTGTTTACCTATCGTATCTCTCACCTGACAGAACACGTCAAGGCAAACCACAAGGACTTCGTGACCACTCGTTCACTCACCCAGCTCGTCGGTAAGCGTCGTCGTCTGCTCACTTACCTCAAGGAGCGCGACATCAACCGCTACCGTAACATCATCAAGGCTCTCGGTCTGCGTAAGTAATATCCATCAGGATATTCATCCAAAGAGAAGGTTTCTATAAACCAGATAAGCCTCGCTATCAACATGATGGCGAGGCTTCTTTTTTGTCAGCTTAGGTGGCTGAACACCTTTCTGCCCTTGGCATAATATTGCCAAAGGAGGCAGAACGGCCTGCGCTCCGGCACGGGGTTCAACTTTCGCGACGCGGCTATCTCTTGCCTGTCCTTGTCGAACTCGTGTTTCCACTTGTTGAAAGCGCGACGCCCACGTATGACAGCCTTGAAGTCGCCAAGGTTGCGTTGCAGCACAAGCATCTCCAAGGCGGCAAGCCAATCGAGGAAAAGCCTTACGCGCATCACCTGCCGCAACTCATCGGCAGGCAGATTCTTGTAAAGCATCGTAAGGTTGTTTCTGAAATTAAGGAACGTCTTCATGGGATTGCTCTTCGGCAAGGTGCCTCCACCCACATGATATACCTTGCTATCAGGAAGGCACACCACCCTTCTGCCTCGCTGCCTGAGCCTCCAACACAGGTCTATCTCCTCGCAATGGGCGAAGAAGCGGGCATCGAGCCCCCCAACCTGCCAATAGTCTTCGGAACGGATGAAGAGACACGCTCCCGTGGCCCACAGCACGTCCATGATGTCATCGTATTGCCCACCGTCGCGCTCCACGGTGTCGAATATTCTGCCACGGCAAAAGGGATAGCCATACTTGTCGATGAATCCCCCGCAAGCCCCGGCATACTCAAAACTGCCTTTGTCGGCTTCCGACAACAGTTTCGGCTGGCATGCCGCCACATCCTCATTGGCATCCATAAACTCCACCAAGGGAGTGAGCCAGTGAGGGGTGACCTCCACGTCGGAGTTGAGCAGCACATAGTAGTCTGCCTTTATCTGTTCCAACGCCCTGTTGTAGCCTTCGGCAAAACCATAGTTGCGGTCATGGCACAACGTGCGCACCGCTGGGAAACGCTCGGCAAGCATCTCCATGGAACCATCGGTGGAAGCATTGTCAGCCACCCAGACCTCAGCGTCGTCTTCAGAGAACTTCAACACGTTGGGCAGATACTCTTCGAGCATCTGCCTGCCATTCCAGTTGAGTATTACTATCGCGGTTTTCATAATATTTGACCTTTCAGAGCGTTCTTGGCATGATTAAATTCTCCCAGTCTCACCCTCACCAACTCGTTGTCGAGACGGTCGTTGTCGTCGGAAGGCGGCAGTTCCACACGTATGTAGTTTCTCGTGAACCCATGCATGGCCTTGCCGTGCGCCGACTTCTCGAAAAGCACCTCTGCTTCCTGTCCGATATGCTTGGCATAGAAGTCGAGCGTCTTCTCATCAGATAGTTTCAGCAAGCTGTGCACGCGCTCTTTCTTGTCCTTGTCGGCAACTACATAATTGATTCGCAACGCCGCCGTGCCACGCCGCTCAGAATAAGGAAAGACGTGGAGCTGGGTCACTGGCAGGGATTCGAGGAAAGCACGACTGTCCTCAAAACACTCTGGAGTCTCGCCCCGGCACCCCACCATCACGTCAACACCGATAAAAGCGTCGGGCATCAACTTCTTTATAAGTTCTATCTTGTGAGCGAACAAGTCTCTCGAATACCTACGGCGCATGAGGCGCAACACCTCATCGCTACCGCTCTGCAAGGGGATATGGAAATGAGGCATGAACGCACGGCTCTTGGCACAATACTCTATCAACTCGTCGCTAATGAGATCCGGCTCTATCGAACTGATACGGAAGCGGCGGATGCCTTCAACGCCATCAAGGGCCTTCACCAGGTCGATGAATTTCTCTCCCGTGGTCGCACCGAAGTCGCCGATGTTGACCCCCGTGAGCACTATCTCCTTGCCACCCTCACGCGCGGCTTGCTCAGCCTGCGCCACGAGAGAGGCGACAGACGGGTTGCGCGAGTTGCCACGCGCGAAAGGTATGGTGCAATATGTGCAATAATAGTTGCATCCATCCTGCACTTTTAGGAAATAGCGCGTGCGATTGCCCCGTGAGCAGGAAGGCTGGAAGCTCTTGATGTCTTTCGTCTTGACATTATGGAATATATGCCTGTGGCCATCGTCGGCCAATCCCGCAGACTGCAACCATGCGTCGTTAAGATATTGTATGAGGTCCGCCTTCTCGTTGGAGCCAAGCACAAGGTCCACGCCGTCCATCTTGCTCACCTTCTCGGAGTCGAGCTGGGCATAACATCCTGTCACCACCATAAAAGCGCCAGGGTTCTCCCTCACCAAACGGTGGATTGACTGACGGCACTTATGGTCGGCCATCTCCGTCACCGAACAAGTGTTGACAAGGCAAATGTCTGCCTTCTCGCCCTCTTCCGCCTCCACGACACCCATCTCACGAAGGAGCTTGGCAAAAGTGGAAGTCTCTGAGAAATTGAGCTTGCACCCTAAAGTATAAAATCTTGCCTTCTTGCCTTGGAAGGCCGATGTGTCTATCATATTATAATCGGATTTTCATGCAAAGGTACGGTTTTATTCAGACTTACACATTATAATAATGTAAGAGTTTTCAATGACATGAGAGAATTAACCTCCCGTTAAGGCACACAGCAAGGCCGAAGCGAGAAGCGCAAGAAAGCATTATCGTTTTAACAAAATATACACGACTGATTTTCAATAAGTTATAAAAAAGTTACAAAAAAGAGGCAAAAAAGTTGATAAAAAAAGAACAACGTATTGAAAAAATGTCTACCTTTGCACCGTTGTTAATAAACAGATTGTTTTACAGATTTAAAAAGCAAAGAAAATGAAGAAATTAGTTTTAATGTTCGTGGCTATCGCAGCTATCTCATTCGCATCATGTGGCAACAAGAACCAGAGCGCAGCTCCTGCTGCTGATTCTGACACAACTGCTGTTGACACAGCTGATACAGCTGCCGTTGACACAGCTGCTGTTGACACAACTGCTGCTGAGTAAGTCAAGCTTCTTCGTTAGCACGAAATTAAAAATTGAGAGACTCCGCCTCGGGCTTTACCCTGGGCGGTTTTTTTGTGTTCTTTTCGCGCATAGTCATTCTTTTTTACTAACTTTGCAAATGCATTATCACGCATCATAGAACACATGCTTTACCTAAGATATTTTTTGTTGTTGCTTGCCCTTTGCGTGCATCTCTCCGGAGCAAACGCACAGAATCCGCAAAACACGGCTTACCAACTGTATATCAGCCAGTTTAAGGATTTGGCAATAGAGCAAATGCAACGCTACCGCATACCCGCAAGCATCACCTTGGCGCAAGGCCTTTTCGAAAGCCGTGCCGGGCAAAGCCGCCTTGCCACGGTGGGCAACAACCACTTCGGCATAAAATGCCACGGATGGACAGGGCGCTCTATCAACGCCGACGACGATGCCTTGGGCGAGTGTTTCAGGGCTTACGACAACGCCAAGCAAAGCTACGAGGATCACAGCAGGTTCCTGCGCAACAACCAACGCTACGCCAGGCTTTTCCAACTTGGCTCCACCGACTATCGCGGTTGGGCAAGAGGACTGAAGGCTTGCGGCTATGCGACAAACCCCAGGTATGCCGACAACATAATCAATATCATAGAACGGTACAATCTTAACCAATACGACCATGCCAAGGAATACGACCACTTCATGGCCGACAAGTACAACGCGAAGGAGCATTCCTATCCCCAAACGGGATTCCACCCCATCACCAAATGCAACAAGAACTATTATATAGTGGCTCGCAATGGCGACACCTTCCGCAGCCTCGCAAAGGAGACAGGCATATCCAGACGGAAGCTCGCAAAATATAACGAGCGCGACAAGGACGACGTGCTTCAGGCAGGCGACATCATCTACTTGCAGAAGAAGCAGAAAAAGGCATCCAAGGCATTCAAGAACAAGCCACATATAGTCAAGGCCGGCGAGAGCATGTACTCCATAGCCCAGACATACGGCATGAGACTAAAGAATCTTTATAAAATGAACAAAATGAGTCCAGACGATTCCATCGTAGCCGGACAACAACTTAAAGTCAGATAATCATGAAAAAAATCCTTTTCTGCATCGCTTTCTCATTCGCATACTTGTGTGTCCATGCGCAAGACTTTGACAGTTGGTTTGAGGACAAGACCCTTCGTCTTGACTATGTTTTCTCAGGCAACGACCACGAGCAGCATATCGCCGTTGACGAGCTCTGCCAGTCGCCGCGCTGGTATGGCAAGAGGCAGCACCTTAGCGAGTTGCCCATGGAGGGCAACGGCCAGATAACCATGCGCGACCACGCTACGGGCAAGGTCATATATCGCAACTCCTTCTCCACCCTATTCCAGGAGTGGCAGACATACCCCGAGGCAAAGAAGCTCAACAAGAGCTTCGAGAACGTATTCCTTGTGCCAATGCCAAAACGCCCAGCCGACATCACTCTCGACCTCCGCGACAACCGCAAGCAAGTGAGTTCGTCGCTCACCCACGAGGTTGACCCGAAAGACATTCTCATACGCCACATCGGGGAGAGAGCGGTGACACCATACGTCACCCTGCAAAAGGCTGCCGACACCACACGCTGCATCAGAATAGCCTTTGTAGCAGAAGGTTACACCAAGGCAGACATGCCACAATTCCTCGAAGACGCACGTCGTGCCACAGGATTCCTGTTTTCTTATGAGCCTTTCAAGAGCTCAAAAAGCAAGTTCAACGTAGTGGCGGTAGAATCGCCGTCAAAGGAGAGCGGTGTCAGCATACCCGACAAGGACATCTGGAAGAACACCGCCGTGCTTTCCAACTACGACACATTCTATAGCGACCGCTATCTCACCACGCTGCACCTGAAGACTCTTCACAACTGGTTGGCAGGTATTCCATACGAGCACATCATCGTGCTTGTGAACACCGACCGCTATGGCGGAGGCGGAGTGCTCAACAGCTACGACCTGTGCGCCGCCCATCACCCCACTTTCCGCCCCGTGCTGGTACACGAGTTTGGACACAGCTTCGCCGGCCTCGCTGACGAATACGCTTACGAGCAAGAGGCCATCCCCCTTTATCCACACGACGTGGAGCCATGGGAGAAAAACATTACCACGAAAGTTGACTTCAAGGACAAATGGGAGAACCTCATTGGCAAGGATCCAAAAGCCGGATTCTATGAGGGAGCAGGCTACAGCGTAAAGGGAGTGTATCGCGCTTATGCCGATTGCCGCATGCGCACCAACGAAAACCCAGACTTTTGCCCTGCCTGCAAGCAGGCCCTTCAAGACGTGATAGACTTCTACACGAAATGATATTGTACCTATCAAGCACAGGCAACACCGGATGGGCGGCCAAGGCAATAGCGGAAGCTACAGGCGACAGGCTCCTTTTCATTCCCGAGCTGACGCGCTCCGGGCAATATGAGTTCACGCTTGCGGAGAGCGAACGGCTTGGCGTGTGTTTCCCCGTGCACGGTTGGAGACCACCCGTAATAGTGCGCGAGTTTATCAAACGCCTCAACATAAAAAACGCCGAAGGCCATTATGTCTACGCGCTATGCACGGCTGGCGACAACATTGGCGAGACAATGGATATTCTTCGTGAAGACTTGAAAGCCAAGGGGTTGCCATTGAGCGCGGCGTTCTCGCTCATCATGCCAGAGTCGTATTTGGGATTGCCCTTCTTCAACGTTGACAACGCCAAGAAGGAGAAAGCCAAGAAGGACAAAGCCGCCGCCGAACTGAAACAATATATCCAAGATATCATTGACTGCCAGGCGGCAAGCCATCTCGTTGTTGGCCGTTGGCCTCGAACCAACTCGCGGTTTCTCGGCGGTTTCTTCGTGAAGCATCTCATCACCGACAAGAAATTCAAGGTAGACAGCGACCGTTGCGTTGAATGCGGTATCTGCGCGGAAGCATGTCCCACCAAGAACATAGTTGGCGGCAAGGGGCTTGAGCCACAATGGAAACACGACGGCTCGTGCCTCGCCTGCTTCGCCTGCTACCACCACTGCCCGAAACACGCCATAGACTATGGCTCATTGACGAAAAACAAGGGACAATATTTTTTTGGCAGGAAAAACAATTGAAAGTTGTCTTTCTATAATTACTTAAAAAGCCAAACCGTTTGCCGTGTCAATAAAAAAAAGTATCTTTGCGCCCTGTAATATCAACATACAATGCCTGAAATATCAGTACGTGGCCTTGAGATGCCACAATCACCAATAAGAAAGCTTGCACCATTAGCAGCGCAAGCAAAACAGCATGGCATAAAAGTTTACCACCTCAATATAGGTCAGCCAGACTTACCCACCCCACAATGCGGTCTTGACGCGCTGAAACACATCGACCGCAAGGTGTTGGAGTATTCTCCGTCACAGGGCTATCTCTCCTATCGCAAGAAGCTCGTGGATTATTATGCCAAGTTCAACATCAACGTAACTCCCGACGAGATTATCATTACCTCCGGTGGCTCAGAGGCTGTGCTTTTCGCTTTCATGAGTTGCCTGAACCCTGGCGATGAAATAATTGTCCCGGAGCCAGCCTACGCCAACTACATGGCTTTTGCCATATCAGCCGGCGCGAAGATCCGCACCATTGCCACCACGATTGACGAGGGGTTCTCACTGCCAAAGGTTGAAAAGTTTGAGGAGCTTATCAACGACAAGACTCGCGCCATAATGATTTGCAACCCCAACAACCCTACGGGTTACTTGTACACACGGCGTGAGATGAACCAGATACGCGACCTCGTCAAGAAATACGACCTTTACCTCTTTTCCGACGAGGTTTACCGCGAGTATATCTACACGGGCAGCCCATACATCAGCGCCATGCACCTGAAGGGCATTGAAGACAACGTCATACTCATCGACTCGGTGTCGAAGCGTTATTCAGAGTGTGGCATCCGTGTCGGAGCCTTGATTACCCACAACAGTGAGGTTCGCAAGGCGGTGATGAAGTTTTGCCAAGCACGCCTTTCCCCACCACTCATAGGACAGATAATAGCCGAAGCGTCTCTCGATGCCCCGGAAGAATACTACCGCAACGTCTACGACGAGTACGTAGAGCGGCGCAAATGTCTTATCGACGGGCTGAACCGCATTCCCGGAGTATATTCACCCATACCCATGGGAGCATTCTACACCGTGGCGCAACTTCCAGTAGACGACTCAGAGAAGTTCTGCCGTTGGTGCCTTGAAGAGTTCAACTATGAGGGTGAGACCGTGATGATGGCACCAGCCTCCGGCTTCTACACCACGCCAGGGGCAGGATGCAACCAAGTAAGACTTGCATATGTCCTCAAGAAAGAAGACCTCAGAAGAGCTCTCGTGATATTGGGCAAGGCACTTGAAGCATATCCGGGGAAAACGGTATGACTGTAATGATGTAAGGTGATGAACTTTCCATTCTACATAGCAAAGAGAATATATGGCGACAAAGGCGACAAGCACAAGGTGTCGCGCCCTGCCATCGCCATTGCCACGGCAGGCGTGGCAATAGGCTTGGCGGTGATGATTGTCTCCGTATGCGTGGTGTTGGGCTTTAAGCATACCATCCAAGCGAAGGTCATAGGTTTCGGGGCGCACATACAGGTGACCAACTTCGTGTCGCAAACCGAATCGGAACACTATCCCATAGCCGCGAGCGACAGCATGATGAAAGCCATACGCTCGATAAGCGGGGTGAGACATGCCGAGAGGTTCGCCTATCAGCAGGGAATACTAAAGACCGACAGCGACTTCCTCGGCATCATGCTCAAAGGCGTGGGAAGCGAATGGGACTCCACTTTCATACATGAGAACATGGTTGAAGGCAGCATTCCACGCTTCTCAGACACGTCATCCTCAAACAAGATACTTGTTTCGCAAAGCATTGCCAACAAGTTGAACCTGAAACAAGGGCAACGCGTCTTCGCCTACTTCATTGACAATAGCGGTGTGAGGATACGAAGGTTCACCATACAAGGCATTTACCAAACCAACCTGAGCCAGTATGACTCTTACATGTGCTTCACCGACCTCCACACGACAGTGAAGCTGAACGGTTGGCAGCCTGACCAAGTGTCGGGAATAGAGGTAACCGTAAACGATTTCAACCAACTGGACAACGTTGAGAGGCGGTTTATCAAGCAAGTGAACAAGCGGCAAGACCACTACGGCGAGACTTACACGTCGCAAACCATAAAGGAGATAAACCCGCAAATATTCAGATGGCTCGACATGCTCGACATGAACGTGTGGATCATACTCGCGCTGATGACCGCAGTGGCTGGCGTAACAATGATTTCCGGGCTTCTCATCATCATTCTTGAGCGCACTACAATGATCGGCATACTGAAAGCCCTCGGCGCGCGCAACAAGACGATAAGGCACCTCTTCCTGTGGTTTGCCGTCTTCCTGATAGGAAAGGGACTTGTAATAGGCAACGTGATAGGCATAGGCGTTTGCCTGTTGCAAAAATACTTGGGCATAGTGAAACTTGACCCTGCCACTTATTATGTCAACACGGTGCCGATAGAGTTTAACCTGCCATTGATTGTGGCACTCAACGTCGCCACACTCATCGTGAGCGTGATAGTGCTGATTGGGCCAAGCTACCTCATATCGCACATACATCCAGCCAAGAGCATGAAATATGAATAAACAGCAAGCCGCCTTTGGGACATTTACCCAAAGGCGGCTTGCAGTATTGTAATGATTCGGGGGCTAAGAGTGCCAGTAGCTGAGCGCGGCTCCTATTGCCGTGCAGAATTCCGAATGCTTTGGAATTATGAAACGAACCTTGTAGAGCTTTTCAAGCCCGGGAAACACTTGCTTGCACTGTGGCAACAACGTCAGGTTGCCAATTAGCACATATTCCCTTATTCCAGAGTTGAGCGACGCGAGTATGCAGCTCGACCCAATGGTCTGAAGCACGGTGGTGATGATGCCCGTGGCTATGTCCTCGCGCGAGGCATTGCTCTTGGCATTGCCAAACAGCGATGCCGTGGCATGCTTTGGCAGCCCCGGCAAGGGGTTGGGCGATATGTCGCCAATCTGCAAGTCGATGTTGGATATATCGCCTTGCATGGCAAGCGAGACTATCTGCTTCATGTCGTCGGTCTTGAGAATGACACGGCTAAGCCCTGCCAGCGTGCCGCCGCCAAGCCCTATGCCACCTATGTGGCGGATGCCATGGTGGTCGCACTGCACAAGGCTCGTGCCTGTGCCCATTGACACCACTATCATGCGCTCAAGGCCAGTCTCATAGCGCGCTCCCAAGCCATCGGCGATGAACTCCTCGGCTTTGTCGGTCGGCAAGCCATAAATAGGAGAATTAACATAAGCGGCCCCAACGCCTGTAATCATCACGTGCTCAATATCCGACAATGCTATTTGGTTGTCGTATAGATACTTGCCAAACGCTCCGTAAAGGGAGGTCACGGGGTCAGTGGCGCGTATGCGTATGGGCGACACAACGCCCTCGTCGTTGGTTATGCCTACTATCTTTGTCGTGCTTATGCCAACGTCTATTCCTATTATCATTCTGTAGTATTGTTGTTGATGAAGTTTATCGTCGGCCAATTGTATAGCCGACTATTTATCGTGTGCAAATTTACTAAATCTGTTTGACACAAAGGTGACAACAGGCGTTTAATAAATGAAAAAACTGCCACCGTCGCTGCCGCAATACTTCTTCAGCAGTTCACGGATATACTCGGCATTTGCCCTTACCTGCTGCTCATTGCCGTCATAGCCATTGATGAGCACCACAAGATGGGTTGTCTCAAGGGTTATCTTTGTGCGTTCATTATCCGACGTAGGCGTGCCTACCCCACCCTTGCCGTCGCGATAGACAGGGAGCCCCGCAATGTTTATCATGCCTCTTCCAATGCCTTCATACGGCTCACCCTCACGGCCGATGCCGAGCGTCAAGGTGTCACCCTCAAACTTGTCGGCATCGAATCCGCCAATGCTGTAACCGTAGGCTATGCTTGCAAGATTCACCAGGTCGACAAGCGTGTCAATCTGGTATAGGCTCTTGCCCGTGAGTTGTCGGCGGATAAGCGCTTCGGAGGCTGGACGATAGCGTGAGGGGTCCTTGCCACAGGCACGATATACACGCCTTGTGGCGGCTATGCCCGACAACTCTTTCAGCGTCTCCGTGGTAAGCGTCTGACGGTAGCGTTCGCCCAAGGCGTTTATCTCATCCCACAACGGTTGACAATACTCACTATTTGCCACGCGAGCCTCAACGCATGCTCCAACAAACGATGGGCATACGGACTCAATCTCCTTTGAAACAATAATCTTCATTTTACCCTGTGTTTATACTTATGAGCCTCTCTAAGGCTTCAATCCTTTATTCTCTTTTTTCTATATTGACAGCTATCACCCTGCCATCATAAAAACGTTTAATGTACTTGACATATTGTGTGCCTCACCTACCAACCTTAGGTTGGTGTGGTAAACTGTGTGGCGTCCAAGGAGTCGCCATGGCGTATGGCTTGAAGTTCAATGCCGCACATCTGGCGCACGCGTTCCGCCATCTTCCCAACGTCGAGCACACCACAGGCGAACCCCTTGCGGGTAAGCTCCACGGGCAAAAGGTCATCGTACTTGTCGAACACGGGAGTCTCCTTGGGATAGAGCAGCTCCATGGGGTCAAGGGGCTTGGATATCTCCTCGGCCATGACCTTGAAGAAATCGGGGGCGGAGACGCCAAGAGTAAACTGCATATAATAAGGTCGGGCAGAGTTGAATCCCTTGAGACCCAACCGCGCGCCACACCTGATGCGTATGAAACGCTCCATGGCAAGGAAGGCATAACTGCCAAGCCATGGGAACAAGGCATACATGTTGCCCCCAAGAGGCAGCAGCCACTTCAGGCCGAGACCCGACTTGCGGGCCGTGTCGATGGCTTGGGAAAGGCGAAAGCGGGCGTGAGGCAGAAGGTAAGGATAAGCATCGGCAGAGAAAGGCTCGACGAGGATATTGTGCATCTTCTCAAGAATCTTGGTGTGGATGTCGCCTGGCTCATCGCCGAAATACGCCGGCACGATGCCCTTCACGGGGTGGCAATAGACTATGTGGCGGCTGCGGTCCACCTCCTCTACGACCCACACCCTGCCAGCAATGGCAATCTTGTCTTGCACTGGTGGCGGCTTGACGATGGTGCCAATCTCCTTTGACTCGCACCTCACCTTATACTCCTCGTTCTCCTGGAAGACGGCATAGAACTTGAAGTTGTTGACCACACGTTCGCCCTTTATGCCCACAATCAGCCCCCCACGCTCGGTGGTTTCTATATGGTCTATCTTGAGCAGGTGGCGCAAGAGCACACGGTAGTCGTCCTGGCTGACGTTGCGGAAATAGCTCAGCGAAAGCACACGCCCCGCCAACTCAGCTGGCGACATCTCGCCACCCGAGGCAAGCGTGGCCATGGTTTGATGGTAAAGCAACGAATAAGGCAAACGCCCCACGCGAGGAGGCTCCACCCACCGCTCCTTGAGGTAAAGTTCGACAAGGGCTATGGCCTGCAACAGTTTCCAAGGAATGGTTTGCGGCATCATCGCCCTGGGCTCCGCCTGCTCCTCCCTTATGACGAACCACATCTCCGAAGGCGCGCCACGGCGACCGGTGCGCCCCATGCGCTGGAGAAAGGAGCTGACCGTGAAAGGCGCGTCTATCTGGAACGCACGTTCCAGCCTGCCAATGTCGATGCCAAGTTCAAGGGTTGACGTGGTGCAAACGGCCATGAGCGAATCCTCACGCTTGATTTCCCCCTCCGCACTCTCGCGATAGCTCACCGAGAGGTTGCCATGATGGATAAGAAAGCGGTCGGGCTCATGCAATGCCTCGCAATACATGCGAAGAGTGGAGCATACCACCTCGCACTCCTCGCGCGAGTTGGAAAAGATAAGGCTGCGATGGCCACGCGTGTTGTCAAGGATATATTTTATCGACGGGTCGAAGGCGTCGCTGATAGTTTGCCCACCCTTGGCTTCGTCTTTCCAAGGTCTCACGAACGGACTTCCGCCCTTCATCTCGCTCTTGGCGTGGGAAGGACGCGAAGGCTCCACGTCGCTCTGGAAAGGATTGTTGTGAAGACACTGGCCTTCATCGGCATAGCTCCTATTTATGCTGCCCGTGACCTCTACTTCAGGCGATGACGGCAGAGGCTGGACTGCAGCATTCGGCAGATTGTCGTCGCCCTTGCAGCCACTCGGCGACAGACTGAAATGTGCTACGGACATTCTCCATTTGGCTCCCGGCGACTGAATCTTGGGTATTATGGTTCCTCTGCCAGTGCCCGCCGAGAGAAAGCCGCCCACAAGGGCTGGCTCGCCAATGGTTGCCGACAACCCTATGCGACGAGGGTTGACTCCCGCCATACGCGAGAGCCTCTCAAGAAGGCAGAGCATCTGGCCGCCACGGTCACCACGCAGAAAGGAGTGAATCTCGTCGATGACCACAAAGCGGAGGTCGCCGAAAAGGGACGGAATTTGGGAATGACGGTGCAAGAGCATTGCCTCCAGGCTCTCAGGCGTGATTTGGAGAATGCCCGACGGTCGACGCAAGAGCTTCTTCTTCTGTTCCTGCGACACGTCACCATGCCAATGCCACACGTCGACATCGCACTCGCGGCAGATGTCATTGAGTCGCGTGAACTGGTCGTTGATAAGGGCCTTGAGAGGTGCTATGTACAGGCAGCCCACCGAAGCAGGCGGATTCTCTTGCAAGAGCGTGATGACGGGGAAAAACGCCGCCTCAGTCTTGCCCGATGCCGTGGATGCGGAGAGCAAGACATTGGCATCGGAATTGAAGACAGCGTCGCCGGCTGCCGCTTGTATAGCACGGAGCTTGCTCCATCCCTCGGAATAGATGTAACGCTGGATTGCAGGAGAATAACGGGAGAAGACATTCATGGCTTAGATGGTAAACTCGGCAAACTGCCCGCCGACATTGTCTTTCTTCTCCTCCTCTGCAGACTTGGCATAGCTGAAGGCATCGCTTTGAAGAAGCTCTTGAACGTTGCTGCCTGGGCTTTGCATGATGATGTCGAGCAATTCTATGAAGTCGCGTATGACCTCACGGGGAGTGATATTGTCGCTGGCTCCTATACGGCCATATTCTACCTGTATGAAAGTGGTGATGTCGGCATCGGTAAGCGTTCTATCATAGCCATAGAGAGAGGCGTGTATGTCGGCAAGTTTCTCGGCAAGCACAAACATCTCCTCATTTGATAGAGGTTGCAGGCGCAACACGGGGCCAAGATAGTCGTGATGTCCCTGGACCACGAACTTGCCCTCGGAAAGACGCGAGCGCAACGCCTCGTAGCTATAGATGCCACGATGACGGTCTTCAACACACTGAGGCGTGCCGCTCATGATGATGCCTATGAACTGTGCCTTGCCTTGGAGCGCATCGTTATACATCGCGAGAAGTTTCTCATAGTTGTATTGTCGGGAAATGGCATTGGGTATCTTGTAGATATTGACAAGCTCGTCGATGAAAATCATAAGGCCCTGATAGCCTGCCTGACGAAAGAAATACGCCAAGAGCTTAAGATAGTCGTACCAATCGTCGTCGGATATGATTACCGACACGCCAAGTTCCTGGCGCGCCTCCGTCTTCGTGGCATACTCGCCCCGAAACCATTTCAGCACCTTGCCTTTAAGTTCATCATCGCCTTCTGTGAATGCCCTGTAATATAGGGTGAGCAACCGCGCGAAGTCGAAACCATGCACGAGCTCGTGCATCTGATGTACGATTGCCATGATGCGCTGCTCAACAAGTTGGGCAAATTGCGGATTGTCCAAGCCGATGCCTGACGTGTCGGCAGTAGCAGTCTGGACAGAACTTATCCACCGATCGAGAACCATGGCGAGGGCGCCGCCTTCAGGTTTTGACTTGACGCTAAGGTTTCTTATAAGCTCACGGTATGTGGCAAGGCCTTGCCCCTGATTGCCATGGAGACGACGCTCAGGCGACAAGTCGGCATCCACGACCACAAAACGACGATCCATGACATAGTTGCGGATAGTCTGGAGAAGGAACGACTTGCCACTTCCGTACTTTCCGACAATAAAACGGAACGACGCGCCACCCTCGCCAACAATGTCAACATCGTGGAGCAACGCCTCTATCTCCTTGCGCCGCCCTACGGTGACGAAAGGCAAGCCTATGCGCGGCACCACGCCACCCTTGAGCGAGTTGATGACACTCTGGGCTATGCGCCGCGGTATCTTGATATTTGAATTACACATTATTATATATTATTCTTTCAATGTCTTCACGATAATCCTCAATGAGCTGGATGCCATTGCCATTGTCCTCAATGGCGATGTCGCCTATTTTATCCATCATCTCATTATTGATGTTCTCAACCATCACGCCCTCGGGCACATGGATAGAGCGGAGATACTGACGCCAATCGCCATCCGTTAGCATGAGCCGAAGAAAGGCATGTTCTTGACTTTCTTCCTCAAGGGCGTGGCTGCTTTTGGGGGGTGTGGCAGGTTGTGTCGGCTCAACAGGCATAGCCGGCTCGACAGGAATGGCGTCATCATCAGAAGGTATGCCGTCGAGCAACTTGTCCTTGATGACATCAGCGTCATTCCTGATACGGCCAAGCATTCCATAGTTGATAGACACCCTTCGTTTCTCTGCCTCTTCCTCGGCAAGCCTACGCTTATCTTCGGCAAGCCATGCCTGGACCGCGTCATGTACTTGCTCGCGATAAGGCAAGACTGCAACAGAGGGCTTAAGGCGTGGTCTTACGTCAAGGGCCTCGCGAAGTTGACAGTCAACCTCACGAAGGATTGCGCCAATGAGTTTGGCAAAAGTCTTGTCGCCGCCAACAAACTCGTCTCGTGTCCACAATCCGCCACAACAGAGATAACGATGAAACGGCGAAACTTCTATTTCCACGTTTCTGACAGGAGACGGGTCATAGAACAACGCATTGGAGAACATGGGGGCTGAACGCTTGACACGCTTCCCGGCTAAAAGGGTCCCTATACGGTGATGACAGGTCTTCTCCACGACGGGGATTATATGTTTCAGAACCGCTACCGTGCAGCTTATAAGGCGAGACTTCTCTTTCGCGAAGAGCACGCCCTTGCGAGGGTCATACTTTCCATGGTCGCAAAACGTGAAGAACAATGCTTGCTCGTCGAGTGTGGCGTATGAGGAAAGGCGACCGACTATGCCGTCTTGTTCGCGCTCAGCCTTAAAGACATCAGCAAAATGGGATGACAGATTATTGTAAACCACATAATCGCGAAGCCACGGCGTCAGGTATTTACTCAACTTTGGCTCGGTTTTCCGGTAGCCCTCGTTGATCTCGCATAATATCTCATACCCCTCTTCGGCAGTGTTGACCCCAACTTTCATCAGGGTCTCGTAAACATACACGAAGATATAGCTCAATGACACGTCGGGAAACTTGCCCAAACGAAGCTGACGACGAATGGCAAAATAGCTCCGCAACTGCTGGACTGACATGTCGCGGTAAGAAGGGAAATAGCTCATGAAGCCAACGATGGGAGCGTCTTCCTCATAGTCGGCCATTAACAAAGCCTGTTCATAAAACGCCTTCGCCCCCGAAATTTGCCATGGTTGCTGGTGTATCATCCGTCTGAGCGAAGCCAATGGCTCGCTTATGTTGTCATCGCTTACAACAGTGTCGGAGAAGTCAAAGCGTCTCTCTGTCTCTTCGGGAGCGAAGTAATCCCAACTGTGAATGCTATCAAGACCATCGAGCAAATCATTATCGCCCGTTTGGGAAAAGTCCAAGTCTTCGTCAGTATAAAAGCTATCCTCGTACATTTATTATATTAGACTACGCCAACAATATCGAGGACGCTTTCGCAACCGTGCCGTTCCAACCAAGAGGCAATGCCATTCTTTATTTTCAAAGTTACAGTGGGATCAATGAAATTGGCGGTGCCAATCTCTACCGCGGTAGCTCCTGCCATGAAGAACTCTATGGCATCCTCCGCAGTCATTATGCCACCAAGACCTATCACCGGAATCTTGACCGCCTTATAGACATCGTGCACCATGCGAACGGCAACAGGCTTCACCGCGGGGCCACTGAGTCCTCCTGTTCCGATAGACAGTTTGGGGCAACGACGCTCTATATCAATAGCCATGCCCATGAGAGTGTTGATGAGCGAAACGGCATCGGCACCCTCAGCCTCACACGCGCGAGCAATGTCTGAAATGTTGGTAACGTTGGGCGAAAGCTTTACGATAAGTGTCTTGTGATATGCTTTTCTGACTGCTTTTACGACACTCGCAGCACCTTCGCATGTCACACCAAAAGCCATGCCTCCATCCTTGACATTGGGGCAGGAAATGTTCAACTCGATTGCAGGAATCTTGTCTAAAGTGTCAACTCGTGCCGCACATTCTGCATAGTTTTCGGGAGAGTGCCCACTCACATTGACAATGAAATTCGTGTCTATATCTTTAATCTTTGGATAGATGTTTTCACAAAAACAATCCACTCCCTTGTTCTGCAATCCAACACAATTCAGCATGCCAGAAGCTGTTTCCGCCATACGTGGATAGTCGTTTCCCTCGCGTTTTTCAAGGGTTGTTCCCTTCACTATTATGCCACCCAATTCATCCAATGGAACCAGGTCTTGAAACTCCAAGCCATAACCAAACGTTCCACTTGCCGTCAAAATTGGGTTGCGAAGTGAAAAATTATTTATCTTTACATTTAAGTCTACCATATTGAGTAATTTATTTTTACATTTTAAGCACTCGCATGATTACCACAACAGCTTGGTCACATCGAATACAGGGCCGTCTTGACACACTCTTAGATTGCCATCCGCTGTCTTCTCTACACAACACAAGCATGCGCCCAAGCCACAAGCCATCATGTTTTCAAGTGAGGCCTCGCAGCTTATGCCATTAGCATTGGCATACTTTGCCACAGCCTTCATCATTGGCTTTGGTCCACAAGTCTGGATGAAATCGAATTTCTCGCTTTGTAAGATGGAATGGTTGGTAACAAAACCCCTTTCTCCAGCCGACTCATCTTCCGTAGTAATGTAAACGGGGCCAACCTCCTTGAAAAGATCTAACTCAAGCAAGTCCTTGGCTGATCTGGCTCCCAAAAGAAAAAAAGGTTCTGCTCCTTCTTGCCTCAACTTGTAACCTTGCCAGAGCAGAGGGGCAACACCCACGCCACCACCTACGAGCAATACTTTTTTATGGGGAAGTTGGCTAAAGCCATTGCCAAGGGGCAAGAGACAATTAACAGTGTCATTTTCGTGCAACTGACACAGATGACGGGTTCCGTCACCTATGCCTGCGACAAGCAACCACAATTCATTGCGTTCATAATCCACATAATTGATCGAGATTGGACGACGGAGAAAAGTGCCTGGAGAATTATCAATACGAACTTCCACAAACTGACCAGGCATCATGTCCGGAAGAGTATTGTCGTGGGTCAACTTCAACAAGACATGATGGTCAGAAAGACGTGTCGCTGATACGACACGAAGGTCTAAACAATATTTTTTCATGGTTGTAAATTAAGTGAGGGCAATCAAGATTACCGCTTCTTATATATAAGGTTTACTTTACAACCACAAAGATAATTGTTTTAAACGTACATGCCAAAAAAGAAAGGCAAATTATTTTTTAGGAACAAAAGACTCCCAAGTTTGGTCGTCAAAAAAGACTCTTATCTCGGTAATCTTGCGTTGATGATTGTTGAATATTTTGACAATATTTTTCTCATTACCCGAACTCCCCAAATCAGTTTTGTTGCAGCCTTGGTCAAAAAGGGTAGTGGAATGTGCAGGCGAACCACTCAAGCCTTGGGGTGCATTATTTAAAGATGACGCATCTCCAAATAAAGAAGATGATGTCGTGGCTTCTGCCTGTGAATTATTCGCAGAAGCATCAGCATCAGGTTTAAAGAGACTCTGATTTTGATACATTTGACCCTTTCCATCAAAGAGCCATTCCATGGCAATGTCTGGGAAACGAGTATGAATGGCCTCATAATGTTTCAAGGTAGGTTGGGTCTTGCCACGAAGAAGCAAACTCAATGTTCCTTCGTTGATGCCAGTCTCGGTAGCAAACACTTTATTGTTCATGTGCTTGCTGTCCATAATCTCCTTAATTCTATCCTTCAGATTCTCGTTTTCCATGATTCAAGTCTATTTTGGGGGCAATAATGCCTTGTCTCTTTATATTTGCAAAGTTAAATCAATTTTTCGGGATAGACAACTTTATAAAGAATAATTTATAATTTATAAACTTTGTCTTTATAAATTACAAAGGCTAAACTTTAAATTCAATAGCCATATACAGCCTGTTTAAATTTAAAGCTATAAATAAACTCATCGTTTATACAGATAACTTATTGGTGCACAGAATTTTAGTAAAT
Organism: Oscillospiraceae bacterium; assembly: GCA_963599465.1. Taxonomy (GTDB): domain Bacteria; phylum Bacteroidota; class Bacteroidia; order Bacteroidales; family Bacteroidaceae; genus Prevotella. The sequence goes on from CAVBXD010000006.1 coordinate 43,002, forward strand.
TGTTGGCTTTGATTAAAATATAATATCTATAAAATCATGCAAGTTTCAACATATGCAATCATTTTATATGAAATTATGCCATTTACACGACATCACCAACCTTATTTTCTGAGATTTATTCTATAAAACTCTGATTTTCCTCTATTTACACTTTTATTCCCTTGATGCATATTTATTTCTTTGGCTTTACAAATTCAAAGATTTAGATTTAAAACAGAGACACCCCGTGATCTAAATTAGTTTATGGTAGTAAATGCTAATTTATTTATACGGGCAATAGGCATTGTATGATTTAAATTTAGGTTCGCAAAGTTTAGATAGCCGAATCATAACAACACTTAATATTAAATTCCAGGCCAGCGAAAAACTCATTTCTCGTTGTTACTTCAGTTTTTCAAACTAGACGGCAACAACGTTGTAAATAATCGATTCTCAGAGGCGTTATTTTAGGCTAACTTACGCATATTCACTGATTTAAGCCTAAAAAAAGCGTCCACGAGGACGCTTAAAATAGAAGAAAATAAGCTCGATAAAATGGCTTTTTAGTGTAAAATAAAGAAGATCAACTCCTTCATGAGGTCGCCAGCAGGAGTAGATGGGTTATCCAGACCCTTACTTTTAGCGTCAATCTCTCTCAATTTCTGAAGAATCTGCAAAGTCTTTCTTCCCGTGTAATTTCTCATACCCACAAGATAGTCTTTTATGCCCCAAACATTCTTCATATCAAGGTAAGCCGCCAAAGCGTTTTGATCTTTATTATCGGGTGCATAATAAACAAGCATCAGGTTTTGGAAATAAGAAAACAAGAGTGGCAGAAACGAGAACAGGGAACCAGCTTTTGGATTACTGTCAAAATATTTTATTATCATATTTGCCTTTAAGACATCGCGGTTTACTATCGCATCACGAAGTTCAAAGGAATTAAAATCCTTACTTACACCGATGTTCCTCTCAACAATTTCTGGAGTCACCCTACTTTCACCAGCCGGCAAAGAGATAACCAATTTGTCAAGCTCTGAATAAAGTCGATTAAGATCCGCGCCAATATTCTCGGCTATCATCGAAGCACTCTTCTCGTCTATACCAATCTTCTTCGTTTGAAGGTAAGATCGAATATGTCCAGGCAATTGCCATTCGCGCAATTTCTTGCTTTCAAACACCACTCCACATTTTTCTACCGCCGACACCAATTTCAGCCGTCTATTCAAGACTCCATTCTTATAGCAAACCACAAGTATGGTCTTTGGCTGTGGATTTTGGGCATAACGTTCAAGTTTGTCCATCGAGCGCAACCCTTGCGCCTCTTTGACAATAATCACCCTTTTCGGTGCCATCATCGGAAACTGCATGGCAAGGTCGGCAATCTGAGAGCCAGACACGTCTGCCCCAAACACCACAGTCTGGTCAAAAGTCTGCTGATCGGCAGGCAAGGCATGAGACTGAATGTAGTTGCTAATCTGATCTATATAATACGACTCGTCACCCATCAATATATATATAGGTGCGAAGACCTTATCTTTAAGATCGCGCATGATGCCATCGTAAGTTGGCACCGTTTTTTTCTCTGCCATAGGCTTTTACTATTCAGATTATTTATTATCTTTGCAAAGTTAATAAAATGATTCGATTAAACCTTCCTTCGTTTGACATAAAAACACGCGTCACAGAGGGTCGCAGCCAAGTGCTCGACCCATTACGCCGACGTTGGGTAGCCTTAACGCCTGAAGAATGGGTGCGCCAGCATTTCATCCACTGGCTAACCAACGAGCTTGGCTATCCCCAAGCCTTACTCGCCAATGAAGTACAGCTACGTATAGGACTCAAAACCTTACGCGCAGACAGCGTACTCTACGACCGCGAGCTTCATCCAAAGATGATCATTGAATACAAAGCGCCCACCATACCAATTACCCAGCAAGTCTTCAACCAAATCATGGCATACAATTTACAGCTGCACGCCCCCTATCTCGTGGTCTCAAACGGCATAAGTCACTATTGCTGCAAATTGGATAAAGTTGGTAAAAAATATTTATTCTTACGAACCTTACCTCATTATGAAGAAATTTGACAAAACAGGCTTATTTTATTAACGCCTATCAACTTTGTTTTCCTTTTCTTTTTTGGCTACGCAATTAATTCGTATCTTTGCAAAACGAATGCACGATTGACATATTGCGCACAATAAAGCAAATATACAATGCCGCAATTTAACAGCAAGCAGCGATTGCACGCAACGACACAATGCGTCAACACGATTTGCACGCAATCAACAAAGAACGATTGCGCACAATGATACAACTCAAATTGCACGCAATAACACAACCTTAATTGCACGCAAAACAACAAGTTGGATTGCATGCAATGCTTCAAGCCAAGTTGCGCACAATGACGCAAAACAAATCGCACGCAAATACACAATGCCATCGAAGCTACTTGCGCCCAATGCGACAATTTCATTTGCGTACAAACATACAGTTATCGTAAGGTTGTTTGCGTGCAACCCGTCAATTCGAATTGCGCGCAAACACACAAGCGCGGTTATACGCATTAGAGCATTCAAACAATAGAACTATCGCGCAAACGCACGAATAACAGACAATAATATAAGAACAAGTATAATGGAAGTTCAAACAACAAATCATCAACTGTCAGACGTAGTATCTGTTACCAACTTCAAAGGCGGTGTAGGAAAGACCACCACAGTGCAAACTCTTGCCGCATGCTTACGCAAACTCCACCCACAAAAGAGGGTTATAGTGATGGATCTTGACCCTCAATGCAACCTATCTTTCCTTCTTGGATGGAACGATTTAAGGAAGACACTACCTGAATATGCACGCATGACCATATACGATGCAATGACAAAGGTGACAAAAATCCCCGTGTACACTTCGCCAGAAGGCATCTATTATGTACCAGGCTCATCTGAGATGCAAAACATCGACGTTTCGCTTTTCGGGCAGAATATTCCGCGCCTCGTGCTTGCGAAGTGCGTAATGCAGGGCTATTACAATATGACCAATGGAGCCATTGACGAGAAAACAGCCACGGGCAACGTGTTCACCGACTTCGACTATATGCTCATTGACTGCCCTCCGTCGCTCTCACAAAGCACCTGTAACGCAATGGCAATGGCCACTACGATGCTTGTCCCGATCCAGATGGAAGGTCTCAGCGTGACAGGTGTTGGAAGCATCCTTGAGCAGGCAAAGCAGATAAAGAAAGAGCTAAATCCTAACCTTGCCAACATGCTTCTCCTGCCTACGATGGTCAACAGCCAGCTCGTCATCACGAATGAGCTACAAGACTTCCTTGAGAACAATTTCGACGACTCTCTCATCCCCACCCCAATCCACCGTTCAGTGAAAGTGGCGGAGGCGCAAACAAGGATGACCAACGTCATCGACTATGCCCCGTCATGCCGTGCGGCAGAGGATTACATGAAGGTGGCAAAGACGATATTCGGAGACGAATAAGGCTAATCAAGACAATGAACAACGCCCCACTCCACAGTTCTACAAACATCAAGAAGACCATAAAATGAAGATAACAAGAAACAAGAGCAGCTTACAAGGCCAATTTGCGAAGATGTTGCAAGCCGGCAAAGAAAACGTAGACAATTCTTCTGATAATGAGTCAGTTGAGCCGCTGTCACAAAGTGCACCATTGCACGCAAACACACAAACCAACACCAGCTATCCGGAGTCAGAGCGGCCACAAGAAAAGGAAGAGGTGCCAGTTGCAGAACAACAAGAGAGCGAGCAGACAATCCCCGAGGAACTCCCTCAAGAGGAAGAAGATGTTGAAATAGCAAAGCCAAGAAGCTACCGACCACGTACCACTTCTGCTCGTCCACGCCCAAAGAAAGCAGAGGAGGCTCCACGACTCAACGCATCTCAACGCCATGAGGTGCCAGACCGTAATGCCAAGTTCGCTGGCGAACCAATAAAGAGTGTTGGCTGCCGAATGCCACAATCGCTTTACGCCAGGATGCTTCAATACAAAGCCCTCAACGATACGCAACTCAATCGCATCACGCTCAACGATATTATCATCGAGGCCGTAGACAAGTATCTCAGCAAGATAAAGTAAACCCTACCACCTCCTTACCACATTATATAAACAAGGGGAAGCGCCAAAGCCATTAGTACCTTGACACTTCCCCTTTTCTATTTATCCATTAAAAAACAAGGCTTGCCATCACTAAGGAAGTCCCAAAATTCGGCTTTTTCCATGATAAGGCACTACGATCACAGAGAAAAATCTCTGTCATTATAACGCAAGCAGAAGCAAGAACAAGCATATGATTCTATCAGAAATGAGAGGAATAAAATAATAGCATTAAAAACAGCTAAGGAAAAAGCCTTCAAAGATAGTATTGCCAAGGTTAAAGGATAAAAACCCTTAGGCACACTGTAAAAATAACAACAGCACATCTCTCGTCTCCCAACAGCGCAGGGGGATGCGATGCCACTGTATATTATAAAAACTTATCCAACAAGACCATAAAATATTTTTATTGGGAAGGCTCTTGCAAAAATGCAGTTAGCGACAAAGTTGCTTGTGAAATACGCGGGTATGAGAAATACAGAGGAAAAGATACTGGACATGTTAGATCCAGAAGGTCAAGCGGAGGTACATGGGACTGCATAATTTATAATTATTCAGCCAGAAAACTCATTATTACAAATGTAGAAATTGTGTATATGGATGGATCGTCCATTAATATATCACAAAACGAAATGAAATATATAAAATAAATGCCTTGTTCGTGAAATAAAATTCCCAGAAGGGCGTGAACTTCTCAGATTTTATGCTTACCTTTGCCACATGTTAGATATTCTTTATTTTTGCAGCACTAAGCTAAGTGAAATTCCCAACATATACAAACACTGGGTAAGTTATTATTTCCCTATGACTTGTATTTTTAAAAATTAAGAGTCTGCTAATTTAAGGCTTAACTAAAATGAAGGCATTAATACTATTTATTATTTTCATCTTTATTTTATGCGCTGGGGTCCAAAATATATTAGAAGGGGAAATATTGCCTGGTGTGCTCTTGCTGTGTATACCAGTAAGTCCTTTTGTAGTTGTGTTCTTATTAGAGTCACATAAAAAGATTTATGAAAGGCATCAAGAACATCTTGCAAAAAAATACAATTTACCAGAATATGTTGGCAATGACAATTTTTGGGAAAAGAAGTTCAAGAAGGTCATAGCCAAGGTTATTGAATCCACTTCAGACTCTGCCAAATTATCTGATTTGGAACATTGTCAAAGCGTAGTAGAGGAAATGAGCGAGGGGGCTGACATTGGTTTAGGGAGCACTACTTTTAGTAAGATTAATCAAGCTTTCAGATATACTGGTTGTCATTTAACAATTACAGACTCCGAGGGGAAAAGTATTACGAAAATTGTTTAACCATTCATTAATATTTAATATTTATGCCTACTTTTTTAGCTCGCAATCTAGCTCGGATATTTGCTTTATCGCTAATGGAAAATGATTTTCAACCTTCTACGCAATCTAATTCTGATTACGTGGCGGAGGGAGTTAATAACTGGAATAAATACATGCGCTGGCTTATTCCTTTTGCAAAAGCTTCTGGCTACCGTATAGTTATCGAGAATCCGAAATCTCATGAAAAAATTGTGATTGATAAAGATACAACAAATTTTCCACGCTTATCATCATCATGGCTTAAGCGATACGACAAGCAAGAGCTTGACACATGGATAGCAAATGAACATAAAAAAGAAAAGGCTCGCAAAATCGCCGAAAAGCGGGGACGTGCAAAATTCGGAGAAGGCTATAAAGCTTCAAATAAAGATATTCAAGACGTACTGAAAAAATATTCAAGATAGAAGTGCACAGTTTTGCATATAGAGAGAAACTGAACTTTTCTACAGCAAAAGAAGAGTTCTTCAGAGCTTATTATTAATTTTGCACTTGCAGGTTGACTCAATACACAGAATTTGCTCCACAAAAATGCTTGAAAAAGCCAACGCCGTCATTCAGCAACGGCAATTTCCGCCATGCGCTCCGCCTCTGCCCTTGCCGGCTTCCCCGTGGCGGTCATTGGCAAGTGAGCGACATTGACGAATCGCTTGGGCACCCAATAGACAGGCAGTGCCTTGGCGCACGAGTCAATGAGTTTATCTCTTGAAACGCTGTCGCCTTCATACAAGAGCACTACAACTTCGCCAAACTTCCTGTCGGGCATCTTGGTAATCATAAACGGCATGCTCAGACTCTGCTTGAGCCTGTTTTCCACATCCTCAATTTGTATCTTTATGCCGCCCGAATCTATGATATTATCCTTACGGCCAAGGATTCTAAACTGCTGCTTTCCCGTGAGATTATCCGTACGAAGCTCCACCCTGTCGTTGGTCTTCAACACGCCATCGTGAACCAAAGGTGCGTCAATCACCAAGCAGTCGTCCTCATCTCGGCTTATTCCCACACCGTCAAACGGCGTATACCACTGGCTCGCCTCGCTCCCGTTGAGCCGCCTCAAGGCAATATGCGAAAGCGTCTCTGTCATGCCATAGGTGCTCCAAACATTATTTGGGAATGATCGCAGTTCCTGAGCCAATTCAGCGTCGATCGCGCCGCCTCCTATTATAAGATGCTTTATCCGCATCAGTTTCGCTCTCTCCTCCGCCACCTTCACAGAGTTGTATACTTGCAGCGGCACCATGGCAGCAAACGTCGTAGCATCCGCTGAAGCCAACGGATGTCCGCTTGGCTCCACGCAGACGAGCCTCAGATGTCGCTCGATTGCCCTTACTACCACCATCTTGCCCGCAATATAATCGAGAGGCATGCAGAGCAAGGCGGTGTCGCCAGGCTTCAATCCGAGAAAATCGCACGTGACGCGAGCCGAGTTGAGCATCTTCTCTTTCTCAACCCACATCGGCTTAGGCTTGCCTGTAGACCCACTCGTATGCACGAGCAGCGTAGGGCTATCGTTGTGCCATTCGTTCAAGAATTCCTCAAGAACCATAGCTTGTCTCCTATTATCCTCAATGGCATCTCCACATTGTCAGTGTAGAGCATGCCCGTTCCCAATCCCTGTGGCATGGAAATCTGCGGGCCATACTCCTCGGCACAGAAATGCGCAATGGCGTTCAAACCTACGTTGCTCTCCAATGCCGAGGTTATCCACGAGCCTATACCTCGTTCCTTGGCAAGTCTTATCCACTCCCTGCAACCCATCATGCCTCCATGCAGACTGGGTTTGAGCACGATATAGGCGGGGCGAACGACATCAAGCAACCGCGCCTTCTGCTCGGGTTGGTTCACGCCAATCTGTTCCTCGTCGAGAGCTATTGGCAAGGGCGATTCAGCGCAAAGCCGCGCCATTTCCTTCCATTGGTGTTGTTTTATGGGTTGTTCTATCGAATGGATGTCATATTTGGCAAGATCCTCCAACCTTCGCATGGCATTGTCAGGCGTGAAGCCTCCGTTGGCATCCACGCGCAGCTCAATCTGCTCCTTGGTGAAATGCTCACGGATATGCCTCACGAGTTCCAACTCACGGTCGAAGTCTATCGCTCCAATCTTTAGTTTCACGCAATGGAAACCCAACCGCAACTTCTCCTCCAACCGCTCATACATCTCTTCAAAGCTGCCCATCCACACGAGTCCATTTATAGGAATGCCTTCATTGCCATATGCGAACGGCGTTTCCGACAGAGCCATGGAACCCTTGGCGTCTATTTGGGCAAACGCCATCTCCAAGCCAAAAAGTATGGAAGGGTACGGCCTAAGCATCTCGTAAGGTATGCCTTCTGTCTGCTCAACCCATTGACACGCCTCACGCAACAACGCCTCATATCTGTCAGTAGGCATTGCATCGCAACTCAAGTCTGGCAACACGGAGCACTCGCCCACACCTTTGACACCATCCTTCTCAAGAGTTACATAATAAGAAAGGTGGGTGGTATACACGCCACGTGAAGTTCCTGCCGGTTGTTTGAAGTGCAAGAGTCTGGAAGAGATAAGAGTCTTTATCATGATATCATGGTGTCCTTTATGGGAACTGTGGGTACTTGTCGAAATCCGGCTTACGCTTCTCAAGGAAAGCCTTTCCGCCCTCTTGCGCCTCGTCGAGGGTATAATAGAGCATCGTCGCGTCGCCCGCCAGTTCCTGAATGCCTGCCTGCCCGTCAAGTTCGGCGTTGAAGCCGGCCTTCATCAACCGCAGGGCCAACGGCGAACGTTCCATCATTATCTCAGCCCATTCCACTGTGGCATCCTCCAGTTTGTCGAGAGGCACGACCTTGTTAACGAGTCCCATGTCGAGAGCCTCTTGCGCCGTGTATTGCTCACACAGATACCATATCTCGCGAGCTTTTTTCTGTCCTACGATGCGGGCTAGGTATGAGGCTCCAAGACCAGCGTCAAACGAGCCAACCTTGGGTCCCGTTTGCCCAAACCGCGCGTTTTCCGAAGCTATGGTGAGATCGCACACCACATGGAGCACATGGCCGCCGCCTATGGCAAAGCCGTTTACCATGGCTATCACCGGCTTCGGCATACGGCGAATCTGCATCTGCACGTCGAGCACATTGAGACGAGGCACGCCGTCGTTGCCAATGTATCCACCCTTGCCCTTCACGTGCATGTCGCCGCCTGAGCAGAAGGCCTTGTCGCCGGCACCCGTAAGGATGACAACGCGAATGTCGAGATGGTCGCGGCAATATGTGAATGCCTGGCTCATCTCCCACACCGTAAGCGGCGTGAAAGCATTGCGGTAGCGCGGACGGTTTATCGTTATCTTGGCTATGTGGTTATATTCCTCAAAAAGTATCTCCTTGAAGTCAAACCCTTCTATTTTCTTCCATTCCCTGTTTTCCATTGTTTTTTATCTTGTTTCAAAATACCTTTTATATTCTTGCGCATCTGCCTCAGCGTCGGTGAACACTTCCAGCAATAGAGGCCTCATGGCTTGCTGGCTGGTTATCCAGCTTATGCCTTCCCGTAGTTCCTTCTCGTTTCTTGCCGCCTTATAAGCCACGCCTGTGGCCTCGCACACACCTTTGGCCGACGCGCAATGTGCAGCCGAGACGTAACTATCCCTGTATGGGCTTTGCTCAAGGCCGTGGAGTTGATGAAATATGCCGCCACCGCCATTGTTGAGCATCAGTATGCGCAGGTGCTTCTTGCCCACCCCATTCCACAACGCGTTCTGGTCGTAGAAGAAGCTCAGGTCACCAATGACGCAATACACAGGTTCTTCCTTTACCGAGGCGAACCCCACGGCAGTGGACAAACAACCCTCGATGCCATTCACGCCTCGGTTCACGTACAGACGGCGGGAGGAATACAACTGGCCGAGACGCACCGCGGAACTGTTGGCAAACTGCATGCTGCATTCCTGCTCGTTGGTTGACTCGCAGAGTCGTCTCACGGCCATCATCTGTGAATAGGCTGGTTCAAACTGCTTGCAAAGTGTTGCCCATCTTTCAAGTGCCGTGACCCATCTCTGGCGGAAAGCCACGGCCTCGTCGCTGAAATGCGAGCCTATGCTTTCCATTTCCTTGCAAAGGCTTTCCACGACATCCTCAACATGGCAAGCCACCACATCGGTAACGTTCATGGTCACATCTGTCAGTTCTCCCGTGGTGTTGACCACCACGCAGCGGCTCAAATGGCAATGCTGAAAGAAGCGCTTTGCCCGTTTGCTCACGAGGGTGTCGCCTATATAGATGATGAAGTCTGGCTGGTACGCCTCCTCGTCACCGATCTCAATGAGTGCCTCATCAAAATGGCAAGGCTCTCTTTTGCTTACCGACAACTGCTCGCCAAGAACCACCACGTGGTTTTCCAAACGCCTTATGGCATCGCTAACGCGACAAGCCACACCGCCTTGCAACTGTCCCACGACCACCATGGGACGACGACTCGCAAAGAAGTCTTTTGTCAGCTCCTTTTGCCACAAGCGATTATCCACGAGGCTAATACAGCGCTCCGCGGGAAGCTCACAAGTGGTGAAATTGAACAGCGGCTCACTTATTGGCACATTGATATGCACCGGCCTGCCACCCGATTGCGCAATTGCGCACAATGCTTCATTCACCAAGCGGTTGCAATACCACCGCTCCACGTCGTCGTGAGGTTCCGGCAAGCTCACTTCCTTGGCCCATAAAGCATCCAAGGTCTTTTGCTGTGGCATGGTCTGCCCTTGCAACTGGCCTATCATCGCCTGTGGTCTGTCTGCCGACACCACTATTATCGGCACGCGCTGATACCATGCCTCCACCACTGCCGGCAAAGTGTTTATCAATGCCGAGCCTGACGTGACGCACACCACCACAGGTTCGCCTAAGGCTTGCGCCTTGCCCAATGCCACGAAAGCCGCCGACCGCTCGTCGGTCACCGACTCACACGTCATGCCTCGGGCCTCGCAAAGGTTATGGGTTATTGGCGCGTTGCGTGAGCCTGGACACACCACGGCATGGCGCACGCCATGAGCCAGGAGCAGGGCGGTAAGTATGTTTATGTTTTCCTTGTCAGAATACATTTATAGTCTTTTATCTATGAATTGCAAACGGTCAGAGCAACGCCTTCATCGTTTGCATCTTCTTCTCCGTCTCTTCCCATTCCGTGGCCTCCTCGCTCTCGTTGAGAAGTCCTCCGCCAGCGTATAGGCTGAGGTTCTTGCCTTTCATCTCCATGCAGCGCAACGACACGTAGAGCGCCGTTGATGCATCTTCATTCGGCGAGGCAGCGGATGCTGGCGACGGCATGTTCCATGCTCCGCAAAAGCCACTGTAGTATCGCCTGTCCAACGCCTCTTCCCCGAGTATGGCGTCCATGGCCTCCTGCTTTGGCATGCCACACACTGCCGGCGTGGGAAAAAGATCGTCGAGCACGTCCACGATGTCGGCGTCTTCGCGAAGCGCGAATTCAAAATCGGTGCGCAAGTGGAAGAGCCTTGCCGCGGTCACCGTGCGTGGCGATTGCTGGTTCACGAAAGCGCAACTACGCGTCAGGCAGTCGTGAATATATTCTGCCACTATGCGCTGCTCCTTCATGTTTTTCTCGCTCCATGGCCCTGGTGTCGCCATGGTGCCAGCCAACGCCATGGTCTTCCACCTCCCGCCTTGCCTCTCTATCAGCAGTTCCGGCGTAGCCATGAGCCACGTCCCCGTGAGCTTCGTGCTCACGAGCGCTACCATCTGGTGAGGATACATCCTACACGCCTTTGCAAACACATTGTGCATATCGAGCGGTTCAGATAGTTCCATGTCGGCTCGACGTGCCAGCACCACCTTCTTCAAGCCCGTGCTCGCCATCCTCGCCTGCATCCTGCCAAAGGCACGTTGATAGTCTTGCCGGTTCTCCTTTTCCACAAAGTCGCGAGGCTGCGTGTCAACAACGTGTGCCACGCTTGTCACCTCATGTGTCGCCACGTCCAAAAGGGTCAAGCGTGCCGACACGTCAGCGTGGAACGGAGCGAACACAAAACCGCTTCTGCCACGAAGGTCGCCAATACCGTCAAGCCCCACCGCCTTACCTGTCAAACGATGACATTCCGTGGCGTCAGGCAGCCTGAACAGCACCTCGTCCATACATTTGGTGTCAGTCATTCTTCCTTGGCGAAATGATATAGTTTGTCACGTGGACGGTGGATATAAGGTCACCGTGAGAGTTTTTTATGTCTATCTGCCATTCATGCAGGGTCGTGCCCTTATGTTGCAACTTGCCATAGGCTGTCACCGTGTCGCCCTCCCTTACGGCAAGCACATGGTTTCCGCTCACGTTTATGCCCACAGGTATCTTCTTCGGGCAAAGGGCCATGGAACCCACGCCAGCGAGGTTTTCCGCCAATGCCAACGTCGCGCCACCCGAGAGAAAGCCAAAAGGCTGACGGTTAGCGCCGTTCACCTTCATGCGCGCCATGCAGGTGTCGTCATCCGGCGTGGAGAGAAACTCCATGCCAAGCGTACGACTCAATCCTTCTTGCGACTCAATGATTTTCTTTTGCTCTTCTATGTTCATGGAATCTTTTTTACAGTTCTGCAAACTTACGATTATTTTCAGACATCTCAAAGAAAAACAATCGCCAACCTTACAGTTTGGTTATCTGATCATCAGCAATTCATTAATAACAGATTCTTGTATTCCTCTATCAATTCAGGATATGAACTTCTTGGTTTTACATGCTCAATGCCTTGTGTATGGCGTGAATCAATGTAGACTTACCCGTTCCGTTCTTGCCGAACAGCACTGTTATCCCTGGCGCGAACTCTATTGCGTAATCGCAAAAACAGCGGAAATTGCTGATATGTAGCTTCTTAGGATACATTGTTTTCTTTTTTATTAATATCCCACGTCAATGTTTACCATCAGTGCTTTTGCCCTGCCACGGCTCGAATAGAACGAACTCTCCATCTTCACAAAGGTGCAAGAAGCTGGCATCAAACCACCACGGCTGTGCCGCTGCAAGTCACCATGAGCATGGAGCCGTTTTGACCCACCGTCTCGTAGTCAAGGTCTATGCCCACAATGGCGTTGCAACCCAATTCCCCGGCGCGTTCAGCCATCTCGTTCATTGCCGTGTCCTTGGCCTCACGCAACACCTTTTCGTAAGAGCTGCTACGCCCACCGAAAAAGTCGTGCAGACTTGCCATGAAGTCTTTCAGAAAGTTTGTGCCAATGATGGTCTCACCTGTAACTACGCCGCGATACTCGCGAATTGTATACCCCTCAAGGGTCGGAGTCGTTGAAAAAATCATATCCTTATTTATTTTTGCATTCACGCCACTAAGTTACGAATAATTATCGGAATGAAACTTGTTTCTAAGCCAAAAATCTGTCGATTTGATCATATTCCCATAGCTTTAACATATATATTCGTGAGCCTTTTTTAGGTAACACATGATAGTATTCTATAAAAAACACACGCATACATTTTGCCAAACGGATAAAATGTCGTAGATTTGCGTTTGCCATTGTCAACAAACACGATAACCATATAAACAACACGACGCATGAAAAAGAAAACAGCACTTATCACTGGCGCCACAAGCGGCATAGGCGAGGCCTGCGCACGCCGTTTTGCCATGGGCGGCTACAACATCATAATAACAGGACGCAACAGCAAGCGCCTTGACGACATCAAAAAGGAACTGGAGACGGATGGGGCGACCGTGCTCACGCTTTGTTTCGACGTGCGCGACAGGGCACAGACCGCAAAGGCCATGGAGTCGTTGGGCGATGAATGGAAAAAGGTCGACGTGCTGATAAACAATGCCGGACTGGCCCGCGGACTGGATCCGGAATACGAGGGCGACTTTACCGACTGGGACGAGATGGTTGACACCAACATAAAAGGCCTTCTCAACATGACACGTCTCATAGTGCCCGGCATGGTGGAGCGCAACCACGGCCACGTGATAAACATCGGTAGCGTTGCCGGCGACGCGGCATACGCCGGAGGTGGAGTTTATTGCGCCACCAAGGCGGCTGTCAAGGCACTCAGCGACGGCTTGCGCATCGACGTGGCCCACACCAAGGTGCGTGTGACCAACCTCAAGCCCGGACTTGTGGAGACACACTTCTCCAACATCCGCTTCCACGGCGACGACAAGCGTGCCGACAACGTATATCGCGGCATAGAGCCGCTTCATGGCGACGACATTGCCGACGTGGCTTTCTATGCGGCAAGCGCACCCGAGCATGTGCAGATTGCAGAAGTGCTGGTGCTCGCCACACACCAGGCCAACGGCACCGTGATACACAGGGATTTGTAAAACATCAACCACGACATGGGGGAACGGCAAACATGCCCTTTCAGCTTTCCAGTGAAAAGGCAATGCCGATCTGACGCAAAGGCGTCGGCTTTCCAATGAAAAGCCGGCGCCTTTGCGCTTAAATGCAAAAAGCGTCGTTACGCAAGCCCACAATATGGCTAAATATTGTCAATATGTTCTTTTTATTAATATAATTTCGTAATTTTGCACATATTAATAAGAATCGGCAAGAATAATTTTCGATCAAACATGAATATTTTAGAGTTGAGTGAGCAGGAGATTGGCCGCCGCCAAAGCCTGCAACAGTTGCGCGAGATGGGCATCAACCCCTACCCCGCCGCCGAGTACCCTGTGTCAGCGTTCAGCACGGACATCAAGCAGTCGTTCAAGGAAGACGAGAATACAGAGGTCGTCATCGCCGGACGCATGATGAGCCGCCGCGTCATGGGCAAGGCGAGCTTCGTGGAGCTGCAAGACAGCAAGGGTCGCATACAGGTCTACGTCACCCGTGACGACATCTGCCCCGAGGACAACAAGGACCTTTACAACGTGGTCTTCAAGAAGCTGCTCGACATTGGCGACATCGTCGGCATACGCGGTTTCGTCTTCAAGACGCAGACCGGCGAGATTTCAGTCCACGCCAAAGAGCTGACGGTTCTCTCGAAGAGCCTTAAGCCGTTGCCAATAGTGAAATATAAGGACGGTGTGGCCTACGACAAGTTCGACGACCCAGAGATGCGCGCCCGCCAACGCTATGTGGACCTCGTGGTCAACGACGGCGTGAAAGACACCTTCGTCAAGCGAGCCACCGTGCTGCGCACCATGCGTGCCTTCTTCGACAAACACGGATACACCGAGGTGGAGACCCCTATTCTCCAGAACATCCCCGGCGGCGCGTCGGCACGCCCCTTCACAACCCATTTCAATGCGCTCGACATCGACATGTATATGCGTATCGCCACGGAGCTTTACCTCAAGCGACTCATCGTGGGCGGCTTCGACGGCGTGTATGAGATAGGAAAGAACTTCCGCAACGAGGGCATGGACAAGTTCCACAACCCCGAGTTCACTTGCATGGAGCTCTACGTGCCATACAAGGACTACAACTGGATGATGAAGTTCACCGAGGAACTGCTGGAGACCATCTGCGTGGCCGTCAACGGCACCGACGAGGTGGAATACCAAGGCAAGACCATCAGCTACAAGGCTCCCTTCAAGCGCATGCCTATCCTCGACGCCATCAAGGAGAAGACTGGTTACGACCTCAACGGACTGAGCGAGGAAGAGATACGCGACATTGCCATCAACAAGCTGAAAATTGAGACCGTGGACGAGACATCCGGCAAGGGCAAGCTCATCGACGAAATCTTCGGAGAGTGCTGTGAAGGCACGTTCGTACAGCCCACATTCATCACCGACTACCCCGTGGAGATGTCGCCGCTCACCAAGATGCACCGCTCAAAGCCCGGACTGACCGAGCGCTTCGAGCTGATGGTCAACGGCAAGGAGCTGGCCAACGCCTACTCGGAGCTCAACGACCCCATCGACCAAGAGCAGCGCTTCGTAGACCAGATGAAGCTCGCCGACAAGGGCGACGACGAGGCCATGATCATTGACCACGACTTCCTGCGCTCACTGCAGTATGGCATGCCACCAACATCAGGCATCGGCATAGGCATCGACCGTCTGGTCATGCTCATGACGGGCAAGGAGAATATCCAGGAGGTGATGCTCTTCCCACAGTTGAAACCCGAGGCCAAGATGCCGCAGACAAGCGTCAAGGACTGGCAGGAGAAGATTGGCGTGCCAGAGAACTGGGTGTACGTGCTCCGCAAGGCAGGCTATAACCTCATTTCAGACATCAAGGATGCCAAGGCACAAGCCCTGCAACAGAAGATGCTGGAGATAAACAAGAAATACAAGCTGGACTACGACAAGCCATCGCTCGACGAAATCCAACAGTGGATAGACAGGGCAAAGGCCTAAGTAAGCTGCACGGGCGGACGGCGGCTGACGACTTCCGCCATACCATAAACAGACACCTCTGGCCATGACCGCCGGAGGTGCTTAAAGCCTTAGAGCTTATGTACAACGTAGGAAAGATTGCTATCATAGGCGGCGGGTCGTGGGCCACGGCCATTGCCAAGATTGTTGTGGGGCACACGCACCACATCGGATGGTATATGCGACGCGACGACCGTATCGAGGATTTCAAGCGGCTCGGGCACAACCCCGCCTACTTGAGGTCGGCACATTTCAATGTCGACGAAATACTCTTCTCCTCCGACATCAACAAGATAGTTGAGGAATACGACACTCTCGTGTTTGTAACGCCGTCTCCATATCTCAAGAATCATCTGAGCAAGCTGAAGACAAACATACACGACAAGTTCATCGTCACGGCCATAAAAGGCATCGTGCCCGACGAGAACTTGGTGTGCTCGGAGTATTTCCACCAAGTCTACGACGTGCCGCTGGAAAACCTGGCCTGCATAGGCGGCCCATCGCATGCCGAGGAGGTGGCTCTCGAAAGGCTGAGCTATCTCACCGTGGGCTGCAAGGATGTGAGCAAGGCCGAAGCCTTCAGCGAGGTGCTGGCTTCTGAGTTCATCAAGACAAAGACATCGAGCGACGTCATAGGCATCGAATACGCGTCAGTGCTCAAGAACGTCTATGCCATAGCCGTCGGCATCTGCAACGGGCTGAAATATGGCGACAATTTCCTGGCCGTACTCGTAAGCAACGCCGTGCAAGAGATGAACCGGTTTCTTACGGCCGTCCATCCCATACAGCGTTCGATCTACGACAGCGTGTATCTGGGCGACTTGCTGGTCACCGGCTACTCCATTTTCTCACGCAACCGCACTTTCGGCACCATGATAGGCAAGGGCTACTCGGTAAAGACGGCACGGATAGAGATGCAAATGATAGCCGAAGGATATTTCGGAACTAAGTGCATAAAGGAGCTCAACCGGCAAATGCACGTTAACATGCCCATACTCGACGCCGTCTACAGCATACTTTACGAACAAACCAATCCGCAGACAGAAATCAAGTTATTAACAGATAGTTTCAGATAACAATGGAAAATATCAAATTAGACATTACGAAAGCCGCACAGTTTCTCAACGCAGGGGCTGTGGAAGGCTATGAGTCCAAAGTGAAAGAGGCTCAAGAGGCATTGGAAAAAGGCACTTGCCCCGGCAACGATTTCTTGGGGTGGCTGCATCTCCCCACAGAGACCACCGACGACTTCCTCAACGACATCGAGGCTTGCGCCGAACAGCTTCGCTCAAAGTGCGACACAGTTGTAGTGGCCGGCATCGGAGGTTCATATCTCGGCGCGCGCGCCGTCATTGAGGCATTGGGAAACTCCCTGCAGTGGCTTATCAACGATGGCTCAAAAGTGCCAAACGTAATCTTCGCCGGAAACAGCATCTCTGAGGACTATCTCGCTGAGCTGACCGAGTATCTCAAGGACAAGAAGTTCGGTGTCATCAACATCTCCAAGAGTGGCACGACCACGGAGACAGCCCTTACCTTCCGTCTGTTGAAGAAGCAGTGTGAGGAACAGCGTGGCAAGGACGAGGCCAAAGACGTAATCGTGGCCATCACCGATGCCGTGAAGGGTGCCGCCCGCAAGACAGCCGAAAAGGAAGGCTACAAGACTTTCGTCATTCCCGACAACGTAGGCGGCCGTTTCTCAGTGCTTACCCCCGTAGGCCTGCTGCCCATCGCCGTAGCTGGCTACGACATCAAGGCTCTCGTGAAGGGTGCGCAAGACATGGAGAAAGCCACTGCCACAGACGTGCCTTTCGACCAGAACATCTCAGCACTATATGCCGCCACACGCCAGGCTCTCTATTCACAGGCAGGAAAGAAGATTGAGATTCTTGCCGACTTCCAGCCAAAGCTCCATTTCATGGCCGAATGGTGGAAGCAGCTTTACGGAGAGAGCGAGGGCAAAGACAGCAAGGGCATCTTCCCAGCCGCTTGCGACTTCACGACCGACCTGCACTCCATGGGCCAGTGGGTTCAAGAAGGCGAGCGTTCGATCTTCGAGACGGTGCTCTCAGTAGAACAGCCTAACAGCAAGGTCCTCTTCCCTCACGACGACGAGAATCTCGACGGCCTCAACTTCCTTGAGGGCAAGCGTGTGGACGAGGTTAACAAGATGGCAGAGCTTGGCACAAGCCTTGCACACGTAGACGGCGGCGTGCCAAACATCCGTGTCAGCGTGCCAAAGCTCGACGAGTATTATCTCGGACAGGTAATCTACTTCTTCGAGAAGGCTTGTGGCATCAGCGGCCTGCTGGAGGGCGTGAACCCATTCAACCAGCCTGGCGTAGAGGCTTACAAGAAAAACATGTTCGCCCTGCTCGGCAAGCCTGGCTACGAGAAGGAGACAGAGGCCATCAAGAAGCGCTTGGAGGCTGAGAAATAAACTTGACATGACAAACATGATGGACATACAAAAAGCCATCAACGATTATAACACGACCTCAGGGGCGGCTTTCCGCCCCAAGGCCGTGCTTTTCGATATGGACGGAGTGCTCTACAACTCCATGCCCCACCACGCCGTGGCCTGGCAGAAGGCAATGGCGCAATTTGACATCGACATGACGGCATACGACTCTTACGCCACCGAGGGCGCACGTGGATTCGACACCGTGAAGATGCTCGTAAAAAGGCAAAAGGGCATCGACATATCAGACGAGAAGGCCATGGAGATGTACTCAGTGAAGAGCGACATATTCCACCACATGCCTGAAGCGCCAATATTCGACGGCGTGAAAGAGCTCATGCAACGCATCACCGACGCTGGCATGACGATAAACGTGGTCACGGGAAGCGCGCAAAAGCCATTGATAGAGCGGCTCAACCACGACTTCGGACAATGGCTTGCGCCAAACCACATAACCACCGCCTTCGACGTTGATCACGGCAAACCATCGCCAGAGCCATATCTCTCAGGATTGAGAAAGGCTGGCTACCTGAAGCCTTGGCAGGGCATCGTGGTGGAGAACGCGCCATTAGGCGTAAGAAGTGGCGTGGCAGCAGGATGCTTCACCATCGCCATAAACAGCGGCCCACTGCCCGACAGCGACCTGCTTAACGAAAAGCCCAACTTGCTGTACCAGAAACTTACAGAGCTACTCGACGACTGGGACGAGATTGTAAAGTAATCTGGCGGTGGCGCATGACATTTTCATGTGGACTCTTAAATATCCTTGCTTATGCTTAGATGTATCCTTTCACTTATCTTTTTGATCATAGCCTTCTGTCAGGCTCACGCCCAGGAGACGCAAGGCAAAAAGCTCGTTGTCATCGACATTGAGACAAAGGTCCCAATGCGTGGAGTCATAGTGAGCACGAAAAACGGCTACCGCGACACGACCAACTGGCGCGGCATTTGTCATGTGCCCGCGGCATTCGACACGCTAACGGTCTTTAAGCACAACTATATTCCGGAACGGCTGATTTCCAACGAGTTGAAAGACACCACCGCTCTCATACCGTCGGGTTCCGCCATAAGCGAGGTGACTGTGTGGGGAAAAAACAATATCAACCAGAATGTCAATGAAGGACTTGGCAACCATCCATTGCCCAATCCCGCCAATGGTGCCTTAAGCTATAGTTTCGACTTCGCCAACCTCATAGACCGCCGCGGCAGACGCGACCGTAAACATTTGAAAGCGGTGAGAAAGAAATTCCAGGAAATGGATGCCACGGGCGACCCAATAGTGGACGCTTACAACAAGGCCATCGAAGAGAAACGACTGGAAGCAGAGAGACAAGAAAGAGAAAAGGAAAAAGAAGAAAAGCATCAGCCATGATCGATTACGACAAGATAAGCGACAAACGCATTGCGATACTGCTCAGTGGCGGAGTAGACTCATCTGTAGTGGTCTACGAGTTTGCCTCACGTGGTCTCCACCCCGACTGTTTCTATATAAAGATAGGACCAGAAGAGAAAGAAGAGTGGGACTGCAGCTCGGAGGAGGACTTGGAAATGGCCACAGCCGTGGCGTCACGATACGGTTGCAAATTGCAGGTAGTGGACTGCCACAAGGAATATTGGTCGCAAGTGACACGCTACACCATGGAAAAGGTAAAGGCGGGGCTTACACCCAATCCCGACGTGATATGTAACAGGTTGATAAAGTTTGGCGCGTTCGACGAGAAGATGGGACACGACTACGACTTAATTGCCACTGGTCATTATGCGCAAACAGAATGGATTGACGGCAAGAAGTGGCTGACGGCAAGCCCTGATCCGGTGAAAGACCAAACCGACTTCCTCGCGCAGATATACCAATGGCAATTGAAAAAAGCCGTATTCCCCATTGGACACTACGTGAAAAACGAAGTGAGGGAAATAGCGGAACGCGAGCACCTCATCAATGCCAAGCGCAAAGACTCGCAAGGCATCTGTTTCCTCGGCAACATCAACTACGACGAATACATCCGCCGCTATGTTGGCGAAAAGACAGGTGATGTCATAGAACTGGAGACCGGCAAGAAGATTGGCGAACACAAAGGCCACTGGTTCCATACCATTGGACAACGCAAGGGCCTTGGTCTCGGAGGCGGTCCTTGGTTCGTGGTGAAGAAAGACGCTGAAAACAATATCCTCTACGTCAGTCACGGCTACGATCCCCAAACGGCTTACAAGAGCGTGTTCACCATCCACGGCTTCGACTTCCTTACCGAAGGCGTGTCGTCGCTACCCGAGCGAGTGACGTTCAAGATACGCCATACACCCGACTGCCACGCCGCAAGTGTGGAGGCGACTCCCGACGGATTCGTCATCCACAGCGATGATCCCATCCACGGCGTCGCACCTGGACAGTTTTGCGTGGTCTATGATGCCGACCACCACAAATGCTATGGTTCTGGCGAAATAACATTATAACTGCGGTGGGGCACCAGCGTCCGCCAGCTCTCAAGAAAAACACAAAAACATGGAAAAAGACCACACAGCCCTGCGTTTGGGCGATTTCAACACGCTTACCGTCACACGTCTCGCCCAACGCGACAACCCTCATTCCACAGGCGGCAAGGAAACCTTCGGAGTTTTTCTAGATGGAGGACGTGAAGGTGATATTCTCATGCCAAAGAAATATGTGCCCGAGAATACCAAGGTGGGCGACAACGTGAGGTGCTTCGTCTATCTTGACCAAGAGGAGCGGCTC
Source organism: Oscillospiraceae bacterium (assembly GCA_963599465.1). Taxonomy (GTDB): domain Bacteria; phylum Bacteroidota; class Bacteroidia; order Bacteroidales; family Bacteroidaceae; genus Prevotella. The sequence continues at coordinate 63,962 of CAVBXD010000006.1, forward strand.
ATTGCTACCACAGAGACGCCGATAGCCAAGGTGGGCGACTTTGCGTGTCTCGACTGCACATGGGTAAACCAATACGGTGCTTTCCTCAACTGGGGGTTGATGAAAGACCTCTTCTGCCCTTTCCGTGAGCAGAAGAAGAAAATGGAGATGGGTGAGCCCTACATCGTTTATATCCATGTCGACGACGAGAGCTACCGCATAATGGCAACGGCAAAGGTCGACAAGTATATAGAATCGGCTAAAAACAGCCAGCTGAAGGAGAGGCAGAAGGTGGAACTGCTGGTGTGGCAGAAGACCGACCTTGGCTTTAAGGTCATCGTCAACAACCGCTACCAAGGTCTCGTCTACCTCGACCAAATATTCCAGCATGTACAAACGGGCGACCGTCTCGACGGCTATGTGGAGAAGGTTCGACCCGACGGCAAACTCGACATCATGCTCCAGCCCACCGGAAGGCGGCAGACCCTCGACTTCGCCGACACCTTGCTCGAATGGATCAGGAATCATGAAGGCAAATGCCCATTCGGCGACAAGAGCGCACCAGACGACATAAAGCGCACGTTCCAAGTGAGCAAGAAAGTGTTTAAGAAAGCAGTGGGCGACCTCTACAAGCGTCACCTCATCACCATTACAGACCAAGGGTTGCTGCTAAACGCCAAAGAGGGGCAGCCATCATAGACTGCACCACCTCGCCACGGTCAAGGATGCCACGCACCTCATCGGCGGTGAGGAAATAGACATCTATATCCTCAGTAGCGTCAAAATGTTGTTCGCCCTCACGTTCCACCCCACGAGCAAGGAACGTGTGGGCGATATTGTTGTTTGTGCCTGGGTTGGGGCTAAGCTCCATGAACGCCTCCCACTCACCGCCTCCAAACCCAGTCTCTTCCATGAGCTCGCGCCGTGCAGCCGCAAGTGGCTCCTCACCTTTCTCTATCACGCCAGCGGGTATTTCCCATGCCACGGTGTCCAAGCCATGACGGTATTGCCGCTCAAAGATATAACTACCATCCTTTGTAATGGCAATGACATTAATCCAATCCGGGTATTCAAGTGACCAGTAGTCGTCCTTGACACGTCCGTCGGGCAACAACAACTTGTCTTTCCTCACCGTCATCCACGGTTCCTTTACCACATACTCAGACGAGAGGGTCTTCCATCTCATCTCCTCATCGGTTCGTTTCAGTTTTATCGACATGTCCTTTTATCATTAATTGTGTTCTATCATGACGCTATTCCGCCACGGGAATGCAATGAGAGTCCTTGATTTCACCTATCACAATGATACTGTGAAGGCTTCCTATGCAATCGATATTGCCTAAGGTGTTGAGCATAAAGTCTTGATACGCTTTCATGTCTCGCGCGTATACCTTTATCAAGAAATCGTAGTCACCTGTGGTATTATAGCACTCTGTCACTTGGTCTATGGTCTGCACCGTGTCCATAAACTGTTGTATCAAGTCGTGAGTATGCTGCTTTAAACGAATGTTGCAAAGCACGATGACATGGTTGCCCAGCTTATGGTGGTCAACCACGGCTGAATATCGCTTTATGTACCCTTCCCGCTCCAAACGCTTTTGGCGTTCGAATGTCGGTGACGGTGATAAATGAACCCTTGCCGCCAATTCCTTTACTGTAATTCGCGAATTTTGCTGCAGTAGCTTCAATATCTTTATGTCAATATCGTCGAGGCTTTCTTGTGTTGCCATATTTCCTTTTTTATATTTTGCAGAATATTATTCTAAGTCAAAAAGTTGTTTGATGCAAAATTAGTATATTTTTCCGAATACAAGAGAATATTTGGTCATAAAAAAATCTCCAATTACCTTTGCGCTCACAATAACGCTATCTGTGAAAATAATTGATACAGACACAAAAACATAACAAATAAGAAAAAAATGAGCAAACAATTCAGAGCAGACGTAGTGGGAAGTTTTCTTCGTCCCGTAGAGTTAAAAGAAGCAAGGGCAAAATTTGCCGATGGTCAAATCTCAGCCGAGGAACTTCACGCTGTAGAAGATCGTCTCATCGCAGACCTCATAGCCAAGCAGAAAGCACATGGCTTGCATTTCATCACAGACGGAGAATTCCGTCGCAGCTATTGGCATCTCGATTTCATGTGGGGATTCAACGGCGTGGAGCACATTGAGCTGGAGCACGGCTATCAGTTTCATGGCGAGGAGACCACGAAAGGTTCATTGCGTCTCACTGGCAAGATTTCTGGTGAGAACCACCCGTTCGTCAACGACTTCAAGTTTGTGAAACAATTTGAAGAAGAGGGAATAGAGGCAAAGCAGACTGTTCCCGCTCCGGCCCAGTTCCTCGCCGAGTTGTTTCGTGGCAAAAACAGCGAAAACACACGCAAGTTCTATCCCAACACCGAGGAACTGATAAGAGACATCTCAAAGGCATATGCAACGTTCTTCAAGGAGATCTACGAAGCAGGATGCCGCACCATACAACTTGACGACTGCACTTGGGGCATGATCGTTGACGACGACTTCTGGAAATCGATGGCTGGCACTGGCTTCACCCTTGAGCATGAGGCATTGCAATACCTCAAGGTAAACAATCTCGCCATTGAGGGCAAGCCTGAGGGGTTGACGATCAACACCCATGTCTGCCGTGGCAATTACCATTCGTGCTATGCCACCAAGGGCGCATACGACCCAGTGGCACCATATCTCTTTGCCAAAGAGAACGTGAGTACATATTATCTTGAATACGACGATGAGCGTTCTGGTACCTTTGAGCCGTTGAAATATGTGTCTGGCGACAAGAAGGTAGTGTTGGGACTTGTTACGACCAAGTCGCCAGTACTGGAAAATCCCGATGCCATAATCGCACGCATCAAGGAAGCAGAAAAATACATTCCTCTCGACCGTCTTTACCTGAGTCCACAATGCGGATTCGCGTCATGCGAGATTGGCAACAAGCTCACAGAGGAAGAGCAATGGGCCAAGGTGGATCTCGTTGTGAAAATAGCAAAAGAAGCTTGGGGATAAAAGGAAATAAAAGGGGGCGTACCGTTTTGGCATGCCCCCACTTTTTATATTTCATCTAAAGTTAAACCTGTTGCTTGCGCAATCTGCTCTACAGTCAGTCCCATCGCCTTCATTTGCCTAGCAATTTCCTTAGAACGTTCCGAACGACCTTCCGCAAGACCCTCTGAACGACCTTTGGCAAGACCTTCTGCATGGCCCTTTGCAAGACCCTCGGCAAGCCCTTTAGCAATGCCTTTAGCAATGCCTTTAGCAAGCCCCAAATCCATGCCTTCCTCGTATCCCTCATCACGACTTGTGTCAAAAAGGCTCTTCATATGCCTTACCGACTCCATGTGTCGATAATATGCCTGCTTGTCCTTATCGGAAAGGGCATCAACACGCAAGCGTTCACGGGCTTCTGGCAATCCTGCTGCCTTTGCCTTGGCACTTATATTGCCTGTCTTTAGAAACTCTATCCACTCATCAAGTGGTGTCGTTGCCACCTTGTCAAAATCGTTTACCCTAAGCACATAATATTCGGGGAACAAATCGCCTGCGGCCTTCCGTTTCACAACGTCAGGCTCTTTTTTGCCAAAGAATTTCTCGTTTTGCCTAACCGACAACTTCAACGTGTCATGAGGTTGATGAAGACCTACAAACTCCGTCTTTCCATGATAAACGTAGTCTTTGCCCTGGCCAAGCTCAAAATAGACGATATTGATTGAATACACCTTGCGCACTTCTTCGTAAGGTTTCCCAAAACCGATATACTCGGTGATAGCCTTAGAAACCCCATATAGCATTCGATGAAAATAAGAAAGCTCGCGACTATTCTGAACTTCAATGATACAAAGCTCACCATCCTCACTTTCCGCCAATATGTCCACGCGGTTGTATTTATCTTCCTCGTCTTCTTGGTTTCCCTCACTCTCCAAGAAGCGGTGTATCTTGAAACGTTTGCCCAACAACGAAGCCAAAAAGCCCTCTAAGACAACGTAGTTTGCCTTATCGCGGAGCAGGCGTTTCATCGCCCAATCGAATCGTATATAATTTTCCCGCATAGTTTTTCTTCTTTTCAATCACAATACCTTTGAGGTTGTAAATCTACGATTTTTCCGTGAGACTACCAAAAAAAACTCCTAAATATTCACTGATAATCTCTTCATACCGTATATATTACGTATTCATGCAATATTTTATCAAGGGGAAGCCTTATCACGACTATTACATTAAATAACATCAAAACATGATATTATTCAAACAAAATGGTTAATTTTGCGCTTGACACATGACTTAACCAAAGACAAATATCATGAACATCAAGAACCTTACAACCATGGTGGCATGTGGCCTGATGATGTTGCCACTGTCAAGCCAAGCGCAAGACTGTTGCAAGAAAAGCAACGACGTGATTGAGACCATCATGTCTCGACGCTCCATCCGTAAATATCTCAACAAGCCTGTAGAGCACGAGAAGCTCGCAATCGTCGCCAAGTGCGGCATAAACGCACCCAGTGCCATGAACCAGCAGGCATGGGCCGTGCGTGTCGTTGAAGATCAAAACTTCATAAAGGAGACAACAGAGATATTCAAGAAGGAAAAGCCAGAAATGGCAAAGCGTGACTCCAACTTCAAGAACATGTATCGCAACGCTCCAAACATCATTGTCGTAGCTACTCCCAAGGCCGACAGCTGGGGTGCGCTCAATGCAGGTCTATTGGGCGAGAACATGATGATTGCTGCCAAAGCATTGGGCTTGGGTACCTGTTGCCTGGGAAGCGCTGCCCGTTTCCTTCAAGACACTGAGGCTTGCAAAGCCTATGTTGCCAAACTCAACATCCCACAAGATTATGAAATTTGCTATGTCCTCGCCATTGGCTATCCAGACGAGGCCCCAGAAGCAAAGCAACGGGATGAGAACAAGATAGAGTATATCAAGTGAAATCCTTAATGTGCAAGACGCATAAAACTTTTCCCCCTTGACAAGCAAAAAAAATCCGTGGACGTTTCTCTATGAACGCCCACGGATTTTTTCTTACCGATTATCTGCTAAACAGACACCTTATTTCATGATTTATATCTCTTTCAAGTTTACCATATCATGGTGTTTCTCATGCCTCTCCTTCACCAAATGAAGGAGTTTTTCCTTGCGCTTTGGCATTATCAGGCGGCGTATGAAAATGTTTGGTATGGCAACACCAAGAGCGATAAACAATATGGTAAGCGATGCCTTGATAGCCCAGTTGAACGCTACAGTAAGCTCACCCACGACTCCGTCCATCTGTATAAAGCCAAAAAGCGAACGATACATCATCACTCCAGGAATCATGGGTATGACAGACGGAATCGCTATTATCTGATGAGGAATGTGGTGGATATGCTGTGAACGCGTAGCAATGATGCTGGCCACCACCGATCCCATGAACGAGCCAATGATTATGCCTTGATCAAGACCTATGTTTCCGTTTGACGGTCCGAGATTCACGAAGTTGCGAGTACATACGGCAATGATGCCCGTAAAGGCAAGCACTGGCATGATGCGCTTAGGAGTGTTGTAAATCGTAGCAAAGCCCATCGACGACACTGCCGCTGCTATGGCATAGTTGACGAAATTGTTGTGGGGTGTCATAGACAGGTCTTTCACGAAATTGTCTATACCACAAATCTGGATGGCGAAGACTATTCCAAACGACATGGCGATAATCGTCATAAGCGTTATTATGGCACGCGTCAGTCCTACTTGCACATAGTCGGATACCATGTCAGTGACAAAGTTGATTAGTGGCACACCAGGCACTATGAACAACGTGCAGGCCATGAGAGGATGGTACGGCGTGTCGGAGTGAAGGAACGATGGCAAGGCGGAGACCAAGGTTGGCTCAAGACTGATGAACGTGGTGAGCCAACACACGAGTGTCGCCACAAACGCGCTTATCGCAATGCCTACATAGCCGTTCCAATGAAGTTTCGCCAAGTACATCTTCAAACGGAAGCCAAGGATAGCGGGTATAGACGCATAGAAGAATGCCGGCCAATCGCAGCCAAATTGCACACAGAAGCCTCCGCAGGCAAATCCGGCGCAAATGGCTATCATCCATGGCGAATATTGCTTGCGCACGTGTTTCAAGGCTTCAAGCTCAGCCTCATAGCGGTCAAGGCTCCAGTCCTCACGTATTGCCGTCCACAGCATCTTGCTAATGCTTGATATTACAGTGAACTCTACGCAATGGGAATCCACACGTTGGTATTTTGAGAAAGAGTGGGTCTCGTCAGAGAGATTCACCATTATAATGTTCAAGTTGAGGGATATGTGAATATATTCCTCTGGCAGTCCAAGATAAGCCTCGCACCGCTTCATGTTACGCATTATTCGCGCACAGTCTGCATTGCTCGCCATAAGCATTGCTCCCGTGCGCACAAGCAAGTCCAGCTTGCGGCGGAGGAGTTGCACCGAGTTGGCGTGTTCGTCGTTCTTGGTCTCTTCGTTTATACTTTTCTCCTCTTCGAGGCTGACCAATTCTTCTTCGTTATCCGTGTGTTTGTTGTGAAAACTAAAATAATCGTTACTCATGATTATGACAAGAATATCATCATTAGAATTTGTATGGAGATAATACGAACCAGCATGGCAAGAGGATACACAGTGGCATATCCCACTGATGGCGTATCGCTCGACGTACGGTCATTGGCATAGGCTAAGGCCGGTGGATTTGTGTTTCCACCCGAAAGCACGCCAATGAGCGTATAGTAATTGATATTGAAAGCATATTTTCCAATTATTCCGCCAATGAGGATAGGCAACATAGTAACGATCAGTCCATAGCCAATCCACTGCAGTCCCTGTTCGTTGACAAGGGTATGGAAGAAGTCCTGCCCTGCTCCCAAGCCCACGCACGCGAGAAAGATATTGATGCCCATCTCTCGCAACATCATGTTAGCCGAGATGGTGTTGTAGGTGACGAGACGGTAACGCGGACCAAAATATCCCATAAGGATGGCGACGATGAACGGGCCACCAGCAAGACCGAGACGCACTGGCGTGGGAATGCCAGGTATGGCTATTGGCAAGGTGGCAAGCAAGCATCCAAGAGCTATACCTACGAATATTGGAATGAGATTAGGATGGTTGAGACGCTTCATCTGGTTGCCGAGCACTTTGTCGACCTTACTAAGCGACAGCTCAGAGCCAACAACCGTAAGGCGGTCGCCAAGTTGCAGACGGAGATGCGGATGAGCCACGAGATCCACGCCGTTTCGGTTGACACGGGTAACGGTGGCCTGGAAGTTGCCATTGATGTCGAGCGAGACAAGCGTCTTGCCCTGCAACTCAGGGCGTGTCACCATGATGCGACGCGAGATAAGTTCACGCTCAAATTGGCTCCAGTCTACCTCCACCTGCTCACCGAAAAGGGCCGTGAGGCTGTCCACGTCTTGCGGAGCCACTACAACGAGAACAATATCGTTGAGATGCAACCGCGTTTGTCCGTTCACGATGGTGTTATGAGAAGTGTTGTCGTGGTCTATGATACGCGATATCATGAAGTGTCGTCCTACGATTCGCTTCACTTCTGCTACGGTGAGGTTGTCTATGCGGTCGTTGATAATCTTAAGCGTTACCGAGCGCACGGCAAGCAACTCCGGTTGCCCCTCGCCAGTCTCTGCCTGTTTCTCCTCTTCTCCCGGCTTGACACGAAGAATAACACGCAGGATGATAAATGCCAATATGACACCTACCACGCCCATCGGGTAGGCCAATGCATAACCCGTGGCTATATCGGGGCTCTCTACGCCCTTCATGCTAAAATACGCTTGTTGCGCTCCACCCATTCCCGGTGTGTTGGTCACGGCGCCAGAGAGTATTCCGACAATCGCCGTAAACGGCGTATCCGTAAAATAATAAATCCCCAAAGCCGTGAAGATGCTGATGAAGATGGTGATAAGCACGAGAATGTTGAGTTGAAGACCGCCCTTCTTAAACGAGGCGAAGAAGCCAGGACCTACCTGCAAGCCCAAGGCATAAACGAAGAGCACCAGGCCAAACTCGCGAAGGAAGTGGAGCAGCTCAACATTTAAGTTAAGGTTGAAATAACCGAAAACAATACCAACGATCAAAACCCACGTGAGCCCGAGGGAGACGTTTTTCACTTTTATCTTACCCAAGATCAAACCTAACGTTATGACCAAGGCAAGAATAAAAATAGAATGGGATACTCCACCCGCCCAATAGGCTTGTGAACCCCTAAACAATACCCTGATGAAATCCATTTACTAAAAAGATGAAATGCTGATAATTAAAATTTCTGCAAAGTTACGGTTTTTTGGGAAATTAATAGTTATCAACACGATATTTATTCTCATCCTTGTCTTGCAACATGGAGAGATAGCTTGCGTACCTGCTTTCGGCTATATAGTGGCCTTCCACAGCTTTACGCACAGCACAGCCCGGCTCGTGGGTATGGGTACAGTTGGAGAAGCGGCAGTCGTGCGAGAACTTGAATATCTCGCGAAAATAGCTGCCTATCTCCTCTGGCTCCATGTCAAACGAGCCAAAACCCTTTATTCCCGGCGTGTCTATGAGCCAACCTCCGTCGGCAAGCCGCACCATCTCCGAGAATGTGGTGGTATGCGTGCCCGTATCATGAGCATCGCTTATCTCGGCTACCTTTGCCTCGGCAGTCGGCACCACGAGATTTAAAAATGTAGACTTCCCCACTCCGCTATTGCCGCTGAGCAGGGTCACTTTGTTGGACAGCAACTTCAGCAATGGCTCCACGCCATCGCCTCTTGCCGCTGATATTTCATGGCAAGTATAACCCAACGACTCGTAAAGGCTCACCACCATCCGTTGGTAATGCAGTTCTTCCTCGGTAAGCAGGTCTGTCTTGTTGAACACCATCACCACTGGCACCGAATAGGCTTCAGCCGACGCAAGAAAACGGTCTATGAACACCGTGGACGTTTCCGGATGCGCTATTGTTACCACCAGCAACGCCTGGTCGAGGTTGCAGGCTATTATGCTGCTCTGTTTCGACAGGTTGGTGGCTCGCCTTATGATGTAGTTGCGACGGTCTTCAATGGAAGTAATGAGCCCTTGCCCTTCGTCGTTGACGACAACATCCACATGGTCGCCAACAGCCACGGGATTGGTGGAGCGTATGCCCTTGAGCCTGAAGTTGCCCTTGACCTTACTCTCTACCGTGCGACCGTCTTCAGTCAGCACGGTATACCAAAACCCCGTGTTCTTGATTACTAATCCTCGCATTTAACTCTACAAGGCATCAAATGGTCATTATCTCCTTCTGCTTGTTGGCAAGAGTTGCGTCGATTTGCTTAATGAATTTGTCGTGGAGCTTCTGCAATGTGTCTTCAGCGTCTTTCTCCTGGTCTTCAGACAAACCGTCCTTTATGGCTTTCTTGAGCTTGTCCTTATAATCTGCGCGCACGTTTCTCACCTGCACCTTAGCTTGTTCGCCAATCTTGTTGCATTGCTTCACGAGCTCCTTACGCCGCTGCTCGGTTGGCTGTGGCAAACGCAGGATCACCATCTCGCCATTGTTCTCGGGCGTGATGCCAACTTCAGAGTCCATGATGCCCTTCTCTATATCCTTAATGGCCTTGCGGTCCCATGGGCGAATGGTTATGGTACGTGCGTCAGGTATCTGAAGTGCCGCCACTTGGTTCAATGGCACTGCCTGACCATACGACACCACTCTCACAGAGTCGAGAATGGCAAGGTTGGCACGGCCGGCGCGAATGCGCGACAGTTCTGTCTCAAGGAAGTTGGCGCTCTTCTTCATTTTATCCTCGGCGCTCTTCAAGGCTTCTTTAACGTCTATCATATGAAAACAGGTTTAATTATTTTTATCGTTTACAAATTTAGGGATTTTTCCCAAAAGAACGCGCTTCTCGTCATGATTTTTTGGCACTAATGCCAAGAAACCACTCCTTACGCCTCTTTTCGCCAATGCTACCCGCCAATGACGCTGGCAACACGGTTTGTCAGTTCCACGAAATCGGCCACGGCAAGCTGCTCAGGCCGCTTTGTCATCATGTCGTCGGCAAAGAATTCAGGCGACGGCATGGTCTCCTTGTTAAACAAGGGCTTGAGCGACACGCGCAGCATCTTGCGCCGCTGGTTGAACACCGTCTTCACCACACGCTTGAAGAGAATCTCGTCGCATCCAAGGTTCTCTACGCCATTGCGCGTCATGCGTATCACCGCACTCTTCACCTTTGGAGGCGGGTTAAACACGTCCTCATCTACCGTGAAGAGATATTCCGTGTCATACCATGCCTGTATCAACACGCTCAGTATGCCATACTGTCTCGTCCCAGGCTTTGAGGCTATGCGCAATGCCACTTCACGCTGTATCATGCCTGTGCAGCAAGGTATCAAATCCTTGTTGTCGAGCATCTTGAAGAAGATTTGCGATGATATGTCGTAAGGATAGTTGCCGGTCAGCACAAACGCCTTCCCGTCGAACACCTGGCTCAAGTCCATCCTCAGGAAGTCGAAGCCAATGATGTTGTCGCGCAACTTTGGAAACTTGTCGTTAAGGTATCTCACGCTCTCGTCGTCAATCTCCACCGCCTTTACCTCTCGTGGCTTCTCCACGAGATACTGTGTCAGCACACCCATGCCCGGGCCTATCTCAAGCACGGGAATGTCGGGGCAGGCATCCACGGTGTCGGCAATGCGCTTGGCTATGTTGAGGTCGGTCAGAAAGTGCTGGCCGAGGTTTTTCTTGGGTCTAACCTGTTTCATTTTAGTCGTTACTCTGTGTCATCATGATGGCATTGTCATCCTTCCCTAAAGAAGTCGAGACATTGCTTTATCTCCTCGTCGGTTGCCGTTTGGTTGATATGGATATTGCCAATGTCTGACAGCAGCGTGAAGTTGATTATTCCCGACGTGTTCTTCTTGTCGTGGCGCATGATGCTGATAAGCTCGTCATAGTCGTCGCAAGTAATGCCCATTATGCCATAGTTCTCACGTATATACTGCACCGTCTGGGTCATCTTGTCGGCCGGGAACTGTTGTTTCATCACTGAAAGATACAGCTCGCAGATGAGTCCGTAGGCCACGGCGTAGCCATGAAGTATTGGTTCCGTGCCTTTTTCCTCATGGCGCATGAGCGAGAGGCTCTCGAAGGCATGGCCGAAGGTATGGCCGAAGTTGAGCGCCTTGCGTATGCCTTTCTCCTTAGGATCTTCTTCCACGATGCGCTCCTTCACTTTCACCGATTTGGCGAGCATGGAGAGCAACAATTTCAAGTCTGGATTGCCGAGGTCGAAATTGAGCAGCTCTGCCCATGTCTCCGTGTCGGAGATAAGGCCATGCTTTATCATCTCGCCATATCCGGAACGTAAGTTCTTGTCGTCGAGCGTGCGGAGGAACTCCGTGTCGAGCAACACGAATTTCGACTCGTTGAACACGCCCACCTCGTTCTTGAAACCATCGAGGTTGATGCCGGTCTTTCCGCCCACCGAGGCATCGACCATGGCAAGGAGTGTCGTTGGGATATTGATGAAGTCTATGCCGCGCTTGAACGTGGAGGCTGCGAAACCGCCGAGGTCGGTCACCATGCCACCGCCGAGATTTACAAGCAATGAGTGGCGCGTGGCCTTGCCGCGTTCCAACTCTCGCCATACATAAACGAGCGACTCAACGTCTTTGTGTATATCGCCTGGGGCTATCGTAATGACGTGAGCCCCACGCATGGAGATAAACGACTCTATCACAGGCCAGCATTGCTTCCTGGTTGCGTCATCAGTAAGCACGAAAATACTGTCGTGTTCGCTTTCTGATATGGCCATTGCCAAATCTGTGGCAAGTTGATGTGTAATTAACACTCTTTGTTTCATCCTACTCATACTTAACGTTCAATTGCAAATATACTCATTAACACTCTATATAATGGTATTCGCTCGCTATAAATTATCTTTTTTTAATAAATCTCGGCATGCCTTTGCTCATTTCTTGCCAGCCGTGTGCAGTTTTAATAATTCCTCCGCACGTTTTTTTTTAAACTTATTTTACTTGGTTGCGTCTAAAGAGAGATTAATATTGCAAGAGATTAAAAAGAGTAATGAAAAAACTGCTGTTGCTTGCGCTATTGGCGATGACCACGGTCGTTGCGTTCGCGCAAAAGCGAGAAGTGTCGGGCACTATTACAGACGCCCAGACCAAGGAAGCCGTATCCATGGTGACGGTCCAACTTTTAAAGTCTGACTCCACGTTCGTCGATGGTGCCTTGTCCGACAACAAGGGTCATTTTTCCATCAAGGCTCCTGCCGACGGACAATACCTCCTCAAACTTTCGAGCGTGGGTTACAAGACCCTTACGCGATCCGTCAGCGTCAAGCAGAAGGCCAATATCAACCTTGGCACCTTGCGTTTCTCCGCCGACGCCATCATGCTGAAGGAAGCCACCGTCACGGCACAGGCCCAAAAAGTGGTGGTGAGGGAAGACACCTTCGAATACAACGCCAACGCCTATCGCACACCGGAGGGCTCTACCATAGAGGAACTGGTAAAGCGTCTGCCTGGTGCCCAAGTGGGCGACGATGGCAAGATAACCATCAACGGCAAGGAGGTGAAGAAGATCCTTATCGACGGCAAGGAGTTCATGACAGGCGACACCAAGACGGCAATGAAGAACATCCCCACGTCTATTATTAATAAGGTGAAGGCTTACGACCAGAAGAGCGACCTTTCGAGGGTGACGGGCATCGACGACGGCGAAGAGCAAACGGTGCTCGACTTCGGCGTGAAGGCCGGCATGAACAAGGGTCTCATGGTCAACGCCGACGCTGGCGTAGGCACCAAGGACCGATACAGCGCGCGCGCCTTCGGCGGCTACATGAAAGGCGACTTCAAGGTGTTCGGAATGGGCAATGCCAACAATGTCAACGACATGGGCTTTGGAGGCCGTGGCGGATTCCTGGGAAGGGGACGCAACGGACTCAACGCCTCCAAGATGGCTGGCGTGAACCTCAACTACGAGAAGAAAGACACTCTGAAGATCGACGGCAGCGTGAGATGGAACCATAGCGACGGCGACGTGTGGAGCAAGTCAAGTTCCGAGAACTATGTCAGCACCGTTGGTTCTTTCTCCAACAGCGTGAGCCAAGCGTTCTCGCGCGGCGACAATTTCAACGCCCAGGCTCGCGTGGAGTGGACCCCCGACTCCATGACAAACATCATGTTTAGGCCAACGCTCTCGCTGAGCAACAGCGACGGATTGAGCAGGGGCTCTTCCGCCTCGTTCAACGAAGACCCTTACGGCTACGTGACCGATCCCCTCAGCACGGAAGCGATGAAGACATTGGCGCAAAACGGCGTCATCGTCAACTCAAACACATCCAACAGCATCACCTACTCAAAGAGCAACAGCGCGGGGGCGATGCTCCAACTCAATCGCAAGCTCAACAGCCGTGGACGCAACATAACCGTGCGCGGCGACGTGAGCTACACCAATTCCAAGTCGAACTCCCTCTCGACCAACAACGTGCACCTTTATCAAATAAAGGATGCCTTGGGACAGGACTCCACCTACCAGACAAACCGCTACAATCTCGCCCCGTCGAAAAGCTGGAACTACACCTTGCAGACCACATATAGTGAGCCTCTATGGAAAGGCACGTTCCTGCAATTGCGCTACCAGTTCAAGTATAGCTACAGCAAGAGCGACCGTTCCACATACGACTTCTCAAACCTCGGCGAGGACTTCTTCTCTGGAGTCAGTGCCGGATACCGCAGTTGGGACGGTTATCTGAACCGTCTGGAGCACCCTTACACCGATTATCTCGACAAGGACCTGAGCCGCTATTCCGTTTACAAGAACTACACCCACAACATTGAACTCATGTTCAGGATGCTCAGGACAAAGTGGCAACTCAACGCCGGCGTGATGATGCAGCCGCAGAGGTCTCACTATGTACAAAACTACCAGGGAGTGAATGTGGACACCACACGCCACGTCACCAACTTCACCCCTACTCTCGACTTCAGATACAAGTTCAACAAGATAAGCAACTTGCGCGTCAACTATCGCGCCTCGACCTCGCAACCGAGCATCTCGCAGCTGCTCGACATCTACGACGACTCCGACCCTCTCAACATCTCCACGGGTAACCCTGGCTTGAAGCCGTCGTTCAACCAGAACTTCCGGTTGTTCTACAACAGCTATTTTGAGAAGACCAAGCAGTCGGTGATGACCTTCGTTGATTTCAACAACACGCAAAACAGCATCAGCAACAAGGTGACTTACAACGAGCAAACCGGCGGACGCATAACAAGGCCGGAAAACATCAACGGCAACTGGAACATGAACTCCGCATTGATGTTCAACACTCCTCTCGACTCTGCCGGATATTGGAACATCAACACCTTCGCCAACTTCAACTACTCCAACAACGTTGGCTACATCTCCCTCAGCCGTGATGCCAACTCCATCAAGAACACCACGCGCGACATGACCATTGGCGACCGTCTCGCCGGCAGCTACCGCAACAGCTGGCTTGAGGTTGAGCTCAACGGCGCGTTCAACTACCGCCACTCCAACAACAAGCTGCAGCCTGCCTCCAATTCCAATGTGTGGCAATACAGCTATGGCGGAAGCATCAGTGCTACGGCACCGTGGGGCACGACGCTGGCTACCGACCTCAACATGAACTCTCGCCGAGGATATACCGACAATTCACTAAACACCAACGAGTTGGTTTGGAACGCACAGGTTTCGCATAGTTTCCTCAAGGGACGGTCGCTCACCGTCATGCTGCAATTCTACGACATATTGCATCAGCAGAGCAACCTGAGCCGAAACATCACGGCATCCATGCGCTCCGACACGGAATACAATTCCATCAACAGCTACATGATGCTGCATGTAAACTACCGCCTCAACCTCTTCGGAGGCAAGCAGGGACGTCGTGGTGAACACGGTCCCGACGATGGCCCTGGTGGACGTGGTGGACGTCCGCCAATGGGTGGCGGAAGGCCTCCAATGGGCGGAGGAAGACCGCCTATGGGCAGAATGTTCTGACAACGCGCGCCGTTGGCTTAGCTAAGCAAAAGTTTCGCTTTAATCAAACAAGACCGGGGTCGCGTCATGCCGATGGCATGAACGCGACCCCGGTCTTGTTTAACCCTTTCTTATTCTAATCCATAGCGTCATTGCGCTCCCGTGAGTCCACCTGTCTGTATTCCACTCTTGCTTTCCTTGGAGTCGTTGGTGACATTTGTCTGCACTTTCTTGAATTGTTTCTTTGTGTTTCCAAACTTCCAGTTGAGCGTGAGCGTGATCCGACGGATTGGCACCTTTACGGTCATGTTATGCACATAGTCGGAGTTAGCTGTCCTCGACTTGATGTCTGTTGTTGTATCAGCCATCAAACACCAGGCGTGTCCTTAAACGCCTCTTTTATGTCGTCCAACCCAATGTCAAGCATTTTCATTTGTCTTACCATCTCCGGCAGCACCCGCTTCAGGAACGCCGCACGCCTCGTGTCCTTGATATGTCGGCGCGCGTCTTCCGCCACAAAATAACCGAGACCTCGCTTGTTGAAGATCACGCCTTCCTGGGCGAGTTGGTCGTAGGCCTTCACTGCGGTGTTGGCGTTTACTCCAAGCCTTGCTGCATACTCGCGCACGCTTGGTATGCGGTCGAAAGCCTTATAGGTCTCCGCGAGAATCTCATCGCTGAGGCGGTCGGCTATTTGCAGGTAGATGGCTTTATCGTTGCTGAATGCCATATATTATAGCTTTGTTTTATAGTTTCAGTATTCCAATTGTGTATTTACCTCATTGTCCCAGACGGAGTTTCGACGTTTCCACTTCACCACTGCCCGAGACGCGCTTGGAGAGGTTCTTGAGCTGTCCCGAGAGCGAGACGTCGCCGCTGCCCGTGACTTCCACGTTGGCATCGCCACAGTTGCAGAAGTTGAGTTCGGCATCGCCAGAGCCTGAGATATTCAACGCCGTGGATGCCACGCCCTCCAAACCGCTCTTCACGTCGCCGGAGCCAACGATGGTAAACTCTGCCTTGTGTGCCTTTACCGTGCCCATGTCGGCATCTCCAGAGCCCGACACCGTATACGAGAAGCCTTCTGCGAGATTCAGACCCTTGGTTTTGGTATCGCCGGAGCCTATCCTAACGATGTTCAGGCTCTTACCACTCAGGTCGCTGTCGATGCTGAAGTCGCCACTGCCCGCCAACGACACGTTGTCGAGGCTCGGGGCGCTAACCCACATTTCGGCTTGTCCACTATAAGTGTTGATATACAACACGGTGACGCCTTTCCGATTTTCGTGCTTTTTGTTCTTGACGACAAGCGCGCCATCCTCCACTCCAATGCTGTGGTGGTCATACCATGACTGAGAAGCCTTGAGCGTCACCTTATAGGTGTCCGACTGAACGAAGTGGACATCGCAGTTGCTCGCGTTGTGCAGCGAGGTAAACCTTGCGAGTTTGAGATTGTATGTCTTTGCAGGCTCCTTGCTATCATAGGCTTTCTCTATGCGGCAAGCCGACATGCACACGATGGTTAAAACGGCCACCGAGAGAATAAACAATGCTTTTTTCATGATTTGTGTTTTTGAAGGTTTTTTGTATGGTTCCATAATGTTGTCACGAGGTGTCAGCTCGTGGCTCATTTGTTGAGCCACTTGTTGTTGATGACCTGCAACCTCGCATACTTGCGATAGGCGAACCAATAGCAGAACACCGAGAACGCTATGCCGACAAGCGACAATGCCACGTCGCACCAAGTGTCGTAAAGCGTTATCACATAGCCATGCTCCTGAAGCATGACAATTCCCTTCAGCGCCAATCCGCCGAGAATGAGGAAAAGGAAGTTTACAAGCATGAATATCACCAACGACAACACCAACGGATGCTTGTGGAATATGCTGCCAAGCAAGAGGAAGAACGCATGCAACGAAACAACAGCCATCACCAGGGAGAACATTTCATGATCTATGCCTGTGTAGAATCTGTAGAATCCCCTTATTGACTCTATTGTGTACCTTGTGGCTGACCCTGCTACGTCGCTGCCAAAGACGAGCGAGAGCAGATATTGCACCGCGTCGCCAGCAAGGAACCCTACGATGGCGGCAAGTGGCAACGCCACCACTATCACAACGTAACGGGCAATGAACTTCTCCTTGGTCGAGGCCGGCAACATGAAGTCGTTGATGCGCTGCTGACGGGTCTTCAGGTGAGTGAAGATATCGGTGCCTGCCATCATTAAATAAACAGAGAGGGCGAACATGGCCACGTGGGCTGTCTCCACTTGCGTATTGGCGCCTCTGTCTATCAGGAGCCCTAAGGCTTGCGGAATGGCGATGATGGCGAAGAAGACCAAGGCGAACGTGACGAGCCTTTGCTTGCTCAGCATGAGCTGCCAACGGAGAACATTGAGGAATCTATCTTTTTTCATGGTGTGAGCTATTTTAAGATGTGACATATATAATAATGTGTGTTTAGTGTCATTTCACGTTGGCTCCGCTTATCACGGCGTTGAAGAGCAGTTCAAGGTCTACTTGCGTCTCGTCATCGTCGCCTGTTCGTTCCACTATCGAGGCGTTGCCCTGCAAGCTGGGCTCTGAGTACAAGACCCTGCCGTCCATATCTTGCTGCGAAAGATAGCGGAAAGCGTAACGCTTGGAGATGTCGGCTATGGAACTGTTGAGCAGAACCTTGCTCCGGTCAACGATGACCACGTGGTCGAGAAGGTTCTCTATGTCGTGCACCTGGTGTGTGGAGATTATGAGGGTGCGGTCTTCCGACATATAGTTGGCTATCACCCTCCTAAAGAGTGCCTTCGACGGTATGTCGAGACCGTTGGTGGGTTCGTCCATCATGAGCAAGCGGGTGCCGGTGGCAATGGCAATGCTCATGTACACCTTCTTCTTCTGACCCATCGACAGTTCCTTTAGGTTGGGATTGGCCGGCATCTCAAACTCTGCGAGACACTGCCTCAACAACTCGTCGTTGAACGATGGGTAGAACGAGCGCATGAGGGCACACAAGGAGTCGAAACTCATGTCGGGCATGTTATACTCCTCCGGCACGATGAACATCTGACTTAGGAGCTCCGGTTTGCGCAGCTTGCTCTCTATGCCATCTACCGACACGCTGCCGGAGTTGGGCATGAGGAGGCCAGCGATGAGATAAAGCAATGTCGACTTACCAGTGCCGTTCTTGCCAAGCAAACCGTATATGCGGCCCTGCTCAAGCTGAAGGTCGAAGTGGCTGAACACCTGATGCTTACTTCCTTGGTATCTGAACTCAAGGTCTTTTACGTCTATCATATTCTTTTCTTGTTAATATTTTATGCCTGTATTAGTGTACTACTTTAATAATACACCACAAAGATAATATCATTTATTTATTACCTCAAAATATTTTCCAAGAAAAGTTTATTTCTTTTTATTTTATTAACACTACACCTCCATAATACACGTTTTTTCACTCTTCTTCCCCACAAAAAGACCGCTTTTAAGGGGGCTTTTTCCTTCCCACTGTAACGGCATCGCCGTTACGTTAGTATCGCGTTGCCGTTACGCTAGTATCGCATCGCCGTTACGTTAGTATCGCAATGCCGTTACGTTAGTATCGCAATGCCGTTACAGTGGGAAGCTAAAAGCTCCATTCCGGGATCATTATTAGGCGACAATAAGAAAATGAATCGCAACACAAAAAGGGAGTTTGAACATGAAAAAATTTGGCGAGTTCGTTTTTTTTTAGTACCTTAGCGACTTAATAAGAAAAACACGGGACATGGCATGACAAGTGGTAAACCGTGGCAATAAAAAGAAATAATAATGTCAATATCTTTCAGCCTATGTTCACTCAATATAGCGAAATACAATTTGCAGAATACAACAAAGCTGTAAAATATTACACATCGGATTTTTCAAGACTAACAAAAATTGAGAAATTCGTAATGGACGAAATTCTCCACTTTATTGATTTGCATCTTCCAGAAATCAGCCGAGACTATAACGAGGCCTCATACCTATATTCATTTTGGAAAAATTACCCTCCATTGGACAGAGGCCGTTCGCCTGTCGGGGACCAATTTCCTTGGATTGAAGTTGGGGAGCAAGTGTTCGGAAACAAATTGTCTCGATACTTTGCCGCAAATTTCAGAGTAAAAGACTCCGGGCTTCCTTCCGGCTCTGATGACAGGTGCATCATCTCCAGTGAAAGAATAAAACAAATCCTTGGAATAACAGATTCTGTTTGGGTTTTCATTGATATAAAATCAGCTGGGCCAAGGGATGATTTCAACAACGCCGTCATGTCACCTTATCAAATTTCCGGTTCCGGGATATGGAAACATAAAGAAGATGGAATCATGAACGATCCAATAAAGGCTATTGGGGAAAGAGCCTCCCATGATTTCCTGTGTTCGTTATCACCCATTTATGTCCTTAGCGACGGCACAATTGCTCCATTGGTGACATTTGCCATAAAGCCTATATATGGAATGATTCAAGAAAATGGAGCGAACAAGGGACAGCCACTTAATCACATAAAAGTCGCAAGCATCCCAAACGGGTTACTTCTTACTCAAAAGCCAAACTATTTGAAAGAACATCCTCGTTTGTTTTTCCCTGGCAAGGACGACAAGAAAAAAGACATCAGAAAATTACGCGCACGTGTGTCATTTGACATTTTAAAAGAAATTGACAACTGGAGAGTTAAAGAAATTCAGATCTAACATGCCCAAAATTGAGAACAACAATATATATTTAGGAGACTCTTGCCAAATATTGAAGAACGTTGAATCAAACAGCATTTCTTTGTCATTTTGGTCACCACCCTATTTTCTCGGCAAGGAATACGAGAAAGGGGAATCGTATGAATCATGGCAAGACATGCTCAAGACTGTCATTACAGAACATTACAGGATATTAAAGCCTGGAGGATTTCTTGTAATCAACATTGCCGACATTCTTTCTTTTGAAGACACGAAAATGCCCAAAATCATGGGTCTCAACCCTGCCAACAGGAAATGCAGTGTCACAAAAGAGATGGTGTTGGAAGCAAAAAAAGCGTACCCTGATTATAACAGGGTTCAACTTGCTTCCCTTTTAAACTGCAGCGAACAGACAATTGACAGAAGGCTCAATGGCAATAACATAAGAGGAGGTCGTTATGCTACAGGAACCCATGTAAAGTTGGTAGGCGGCAACCTTGAGAAATACGCATACGACGCAGGATTGTTTCTATACGACAAGCGCATATGGAAAAAAGACCCAGCATGGGCAAATTGCAAATGGACGACAAACACTCTAAAGGCTGTCAGTGAATCGGAAGACCTGTATGTTTTCTGGAAAGCAGGAGAATATGTTGTGAACAGAGACCGGCTCACTCCAAACGAATGGAGAGAATGGGGATATCGGCAAATATGGGAAATTGCCAGCGTCAGATCCAATAACATCCATCCGGCCATGTTTCCTATTCAATTAGCCTCAAGGGTCATCAAATTGTATACAGACGAAGGAGACGTGGTACTTGACCCATTTCTCGGTAGCGGAACCACTGCAATTGCGGCTATAAAGCTCAATAGGAAATTCATTGGCATTGAAAAAATGAAGCAATACTATGACATCGCTTATAAAAATGTCAAAGAAGCGAAACTTGAGGTTGAAAACAATCTTTTCGCTCGTGCACAGTAAAAATCGGATTATCCACGTGCTGGCATAGCACACTTAAAATTGTAGAAAAAGAAAACAAAAAAGGACATGGAGAAAAACGAAGAGTTGCGCGAGGCATGGGAGTTCGTGGAGCACACGGGCACCAGCATCTTCCTCACGGGCAAGGCCGGCACTGGCAAGACCACGTTTCTGAAGACCGTGGTCGAGAAGTCGTCGAAACGGTTGATTGTGGTAGCACCGACGGGCGTGGCCGCCATCAATGCCGGCGGCATGACCATACACTCGTTTTTCCAACTGCCCTTCACGCCTTTCATCCCCGGCTCGACCATACGCGACCGCTACGACTTCTCAAAGGCAAAACGGCGCATCATCGCGTCGCTCGACCTGCTGATAATCGACGAGATAAGCATGGTGCGCGCCGACCTCCTCGATGCCGTCGACTCCGTGCTTCGCCGTTTCCGCGACCCCACACAGCCCTTCGGAGGCGTGCAACTGCTCATGATAGGCGACCTGCAGCAGCTCACGCCCGTGGTGGTGGCTCAAGAGGAGAGCATACTGAGCCAATACTACGACACGCCTTATTTCTTCGGCAGCAAGACATTGCGGCAAATCAACTATGTCACCATCCAACTGTCGAAGGTCTACCGCCAACAAGACCCCACGTTCATCAACATCCTCAACCATGTGCGCGACGGGCATCCTACCACCGACGACCTCAACACGCTCAACTCCCGATGCAACCCCACCTTCATACCTAAGCAGGAGGACGGATACATACGCCTTACCACCCACAACCGCATGGCAGACAGCTACAATGAGAACGAGCTGATGAAGCTCGGCGGCAAACGCTACCAGTTCAAGGCTGAGGTGAAGGGGGAGTTCCCCGCCTCAAGCTACCCCGCCGAGGAGACCTTGGAACTCAAGCAAGGCGCGCAGGTGATGTTCATAAAAAACGACAGCGAACATAAATACTACAACGGCAAGATTGGCCACGTGGTAGACATCGACTCCGAGTCGATAACGGTCAAGTGTCCTGGCGACAACGAAGTGATAAAGGTGGCGCAAGACGAATGGGAGAACACCAAATACGTCATCAATCCCGAGAAGAAGACCATAGAGCCACAGGTGGCTGGCACGTTCAAACAGTATCCGCTGCGCTTGGCATGGGCCATAACCATACACAAGAGTCAGGGATTGACCTTTGAGCATGCCATCATCGACGCCGGATTCTCGTTCGCCTCGGGGCAGGTCTACGTGGCCCTGAGCCGCTGCAAGACCCTTGAGGGCATGGTGCTCGCCTCGCGCATAGGCTCAAGCAGCATCTTCAACGACTCGCGCGTGACCGACTACATCTCCCACCAACAGGAGAAGGCTGAAGAGAGCGTGAGGCAGCTGCCGTCGCTGAAAGATGCCTATTTCAAGGAGATGCTTCTCGACATGTTCACGTTCAACCGACTTTTCGGTGCCGAGCAGATGCTCAACCGCACGATGATAGAGTTTTTCAGGGCATTCCCACGCCTGTGCGACTATCATCGCACGGTGATGGAAACGGTTAAGACGAAAGTCATTGACGTGGCATACAAGTGGCTCAGCGTAATACGCCAAACTCCCAACGAGGACCTCCATGGCGAGGCGTTCCTGCAAAGGGTGCGGCGCTCAGCCGACTACTTCGCTGCCACCCTGAAAGAGAACATACCCGGCCTGTTGGAAAAGACGAAGATGGTTAAAGGCAACAACAAGCAGGCAATGGAAACTCTCGAAGAGCGTTACAAGGAATTCTGGTTGCAGTATCTCAGCAAGGAGAATATGCTCGATGCCATGGCCGACAAGCCTTTCTCGGTAGCCATCTACCTGCAAACAAAGCAAGAGGCGACACTCGATGCCATGGAGGTGGTGGATCCAGGAACAAGACGCGCCAAACCGAAGGCAAAGAAGGGGCAAGACAACCCATACGCGATAGAGACACGCAAGGCAAAGCAAGAGAAGCCCAAGGCACCAAAGAGGAAAAAGGGCGACTCCGAGGCATTGACCATGGAGATGTTCGGCAAAGGTATGACCGTGACCCAGATTGCCAAGGAACGCGACCTCGCCGCTGGAACCATAATGAGCCATCTCGCCAAGAGCGTGAAGACGGGCAAACTGAGCGCCGACAAGGTAATACCTGCAGAACACGTGAGAGCCATACGCCATGCCCTGTCGAAAATGGAAGAGCATGCCGCCGTGGACGACATTCTAAAGCTGTGTCCCAAGGGCGTCAGCAAAGAAGAGGTCTACTTCATGATGAACGCGACACGATGAAGCATATACTACAACAATTTAAATACCAAAAAAAATAACAATTAAGACTATGAACAGACAACTAAAAACCATCATTGGCTGGTCGATGCTTGGCTGCGTTCTCGCGGCAACGCCGACAACTGCCCTGGCGCAGAATGTAGTGTATCCACAACAGAAGCAGGCTGGCTTGGCCACACTGAAGTCTAACCAGAGCAACTTCACACTTTCAAACGACCTCCTTCAGGCTTCCTACTCAATAGTAGACGGCACATTGCGTTTCAACGGCTGCGAGGCCATGGACCTCATGCCCACCACCGACCTCTTCCGCATACGCCTTGCCGACTGCACAGAGTTCTCGTCGTCAGACATGAAGCTCGTGAGCGTAACCCCCGAGACCTATACCGCCGACTCCAAGGCCGCCAAAGGCTCTGAACGCTTCGACGGCAAGGGCATAAAAGCCGTGTTCACGCGTGGCAACATGCGCGTGGAGTGGCGCGCCGTGTTGCGCGACGGCTCCCACTATCTGCGCACAGAGATGAACATCTCTTCCGACAAGGACGTGCAGACCGACCATGTGGTGCCGATGATCTATGCCGTGGACATCCGCAAGGCAAAGTCGGCTCCCGTCGTCGTGGGCAACACTCGCGGCGCTGTGCTGCTGAGCGACAAGATCTTTGCCGGCCTGGAGACCCCCATGGGCGTTAACACCAACAACATTGACCCTGCCGACATTGCCAACATCAACAGCCGCAACGTGGTGAAGATGGAAGGCAACTGGGTGCGTCACACCACGTTGAAGGCTGGAAAGACGTGGACGGTGAGCAGCGTCGTGGGCCTGGTGGCAGAGGGACAGCCTCGCCGTTCTTTCCTTGCCTACAGCGAGCGCGAGCGTGCCGCCGCATGGCACCCGATGACCATCTACAACTCGTGGTATGAGCTCAACATCGACCGCAACAACGCTCCGGGCAACCGTGGCAAATACGACCCTACCGACAAGCAGAACCTCAACGGCGACTACACGGGCAACATGACGGCAGCGCAGTGTGAGGACGTGGTGCGCAACTGGAAGACAAAATTCTATGACGTGTATGGCAAGACACCTGTGGCATACGTGTTCGACGATGGTTGGGACGCCTACGGCACGTGGACATTCAACCCCAACTTCCCTGACGGCTTCAAGGAGGTTGACCGCATGGCACGCGAGATGGGCGCGGGCATCGGCGCATGGCTCGGCCCAGTGGGAGGCTATGGCGCAAGCGGCGAATACAGGCGAGGCTACTGGAAGGGACGCGGCGGAATGCAGTTGAGCAATCCCGCATACTACGACTACTTCGTGAAGTGTTCCAGCGACATGATTGACAAGTACGACTTCCGCTTCTTCAAATACGACGGCATCAGCGCGCAGTCGTCTGCCGTAGGTCCTGACATGACCGACGCCGGACTGGAGAACTGCGAGGGCATCATAAGCATCGAGAACGACGTGCGCAAGAAGCGCAAGGACATATTCTACAACACCACCGTAGGCACATGGGCCTCACCGTTCTGGTTCCACGTGAGCGATGCCGTGTGGCGTCAAGAGGGCGACTTCGGCAAGACGGGCGTGGGCGACGACCGTGAACAATGGATTACCTATCGCGACCGCCTTGTCTATCAAAACTTCATTGACCGTTCACCCATCTGCCCCATCAACACGCTCATGACACACGGAGTCATACTCAGCCGTTTCGGGGCCGTGTCGAAGACCATGGACTATGACGGCATCGTGCGCGAGATGCGGTGCGCCTTCGGTTGTGGCTCGTCGATGGTGGAGCTTTACACCGACTACAAATTGCTCAACGAAATAAAGAACAGCAAAGGCAAGGCCGGCACACTGTGGAAACAACTTGCCAACTGCATGGACTGGCAGCAACGCAACGTTGACGTGCTGCCCGACATCCATTGGGTAGGTGGCAACCCTTGGGACGGCAAGAAGGCCAACATCTACGGATGGGCATCGTGGAACGGCAAGAAAGTCACGCTCACGCTGCGCAATCCCGACATTGCAGCCCAGACGCTCACCACGACGCTGCGCAAAGTGTTTGACATACCAGCATATATCAAGACCTCTGTCACGCTGCGCAGCTCATTCGCCGACCAGCGCATTGGCAAGGGAGGCATCAGCGGTCTGCCCGTGGGCAAGGCTGTGGACATAGACAAGGAAATAACCATATCCATGCCTAAGTCTTCAGTGTTTGTTTTCGAGGGTACAGACAAAGGCAACTTCGATTTTGGCAAAGCAAACAAGTAACCATCTTCGAATAGTATAATGAACAGGCTAAACAACCTTGTTTGTTGTGTCATCTTCCTTCTTGCCGCCACAGCCACACCGGGCCATGCCGACAAGAAGGAAGCTCTCAACCTGATACAGCGTGTCGTGGGAAGGAACGACGTGCCCGTGAAACTCGACATACGCAAATCCGCCAACACCTATTTCAACCATGAGGTAAAAAACGGGACACTCCACATCACGGCATCCAACGAAGTGGCACTCTGTCACGGCTTCTACGACTACATGAAGCAGAACCGTCACGGCATGTACTCGTGGAGTGGCTCGTCGCTGCAACTGCCCAACCGCCTGCAAGACTCGCCGGCACGCCGCGTGGTGTCGCCCGTGGAGAGCCATTATTACTTCAATGTGGTGACATATGGCTACACCATGCCTTTTTGGGATTGGGCTCGATGGGAGCAGGAAATAGATTGGATGGCCCTGCACGGCGTTGACATGCCGCTCGCGCTCGTGGGCTACGAGGCAATCATAGCGAGAGTATGGAAGAGGATGGGACTCACCGACAGTGAGATAAACGCATATTTCACTGGTCCCGCCCATCTGCCATGGATGCGTATGGGCAACGTGTGTGGCATTGACCCGTCGCTCGACGACAACTGGCACAACTCGCAGATACAACTGCAGCACAAGATTCTCGACCGCATGCGCCGCCTGGGCATGAAACCCATATGCCCGGGATTTCCTGGCTTTGTGCCGGAAAGCATGAAACGGTTGTTTCCTGACCTCCAGCTTGTGGAGACACACTGGGGAGGAGCATTCCACAACTGGATGATCTCGCCACAGAACAAGCTTTTTGCCAGGATGTCGTCGGAATTCATACACGAGTGGGAAAAAGAGTTCGGGCGATGTGACTATTATCTTGTAGACAGTTTCAACGAAATGGACATTCCCTTCCCCGACCATGGAACAAAGGAACGCTATGAACTTGTGGCATCGTATGGCGAGAAAGTGTATGAGGGCATACGGCGTGCCAATCCCAAAGCCACATGGGTGATGCAAGGATGGATGTTTGGTTACCAACGCAACATTTGGGACGAGCGCACACTAAAGGCCTTGGTGTCGAAAGTTCCCGACGACAAGATGCTGTTGCTCGACTTGGCCGTTGACTACAACCGCAACTTCTGGAAGTCGGAAGTAAACTGGGAGTTCTACCATGGATTCTTTGGAAAGAAATGGGTGTATAGCGTGATACCCAACATGGGTGGAAAGACCGGACTTACAGGCATTCTCGACTTCTATGCCAACGGGCATCTCGATGCCCTCAACTCCACAAACCGAGGAAAGCTAACCGCCATAGGAGCCGCGCCTGAAGGCATAGAAAACAACGAGATGATATACGAGTTGATGATGGATGCCGGATGGAGCAACTCGCATACCGATGTGGCACAATGGACTGAGAACTATATTGCCAACCGTTACGGCAAGGTCACGCCAAAGACAAAGGAAGCGTGGACGGAAATCATCAATACCGCATACAGCTATTTCACAGACCACCCACGCTACAATTGGCAATTCCGCCCTGGCACGATGCAAAAGGGGAGCATCCCTGTGACCAATCGTCTCATGAAAGCCCTCGAAGGGTTCATAAGTGCCTCCGACGAATTGGCTGACAGCAAGCTATACCGCGCCGACCTCGCTGAAATGACAGCCCACTATCTAGGAGCCAAGTGTGAGATACTTGTACGGCTCATCAACCAAGACTATCTGTCGGGCGACACAACGCTGGCGCAATTCCATCGAAGTCGCATGGAGACGCTGATGCTCGGCATGGACATGATTTTGCAACAACATCCCACACTCCGACTTGGCAGATGGGTGGAGTTTGCCAAGAATGCGGCTGGCAGCGAACGTCAACGCGAAATGTTCACCCGCAACGCCAAGCGCATAGTGACCGTTTGGGGGCCTCCTGTCGATGACTATTCGGCACGTATTTGGAGCGGACTCGTCAAGGATTATTATCTGCAACGTTGGAAACACTATTACGACGCCATTGACAGAAACGAGACTTTCGACTTTGCGACATGGGAACGCGAATGGGTGGCAAACTACAAACCCACGAAACCCACTGTCAATGCAGACGTGGTGACACTTGCGAAAAGCATGATGGCTCTTGCCAAGGACATCTCAACCGATATGCTCAGCACAAAGCCGTGCGAGAAAGAGAAAGAACTATAGAGGATAATACCGTACAGGTAAAACTCCAAATATGTAACGCGACAAGGCCTACTCGTCCATGAGGATGGGTAGGCCTTGCGTTTTTCAATGCAGCGAAGGTAGTTGCTCCACGCTCTTCACAAGAGAGTCGCCATCGGAAACCCAGAAGGCAACACGCACGATGCTACCCACATCGGTGTTTCCGCTCCGTTTGATGTGGCGCGTCTTGCCATATTCTGCGGTATCGCGACGGGAAGGATAGCTCACGAGCTGCAACAGCTGCTTGGTGCTGCCAGAACCGACATAGAAGATGTCTACGCTGTCTTTGGCTTTGGCGAGTTTTGCGGCCTTTGCGCGCGCCATGCGGTTTATCGCCGCCGTATCGGGCGGCGCAAACTCCGAGGCGGCAACAGTGTCGCCAGGGTTGTCTACAGGTGCCATCTTACAGGCGGTAGGAAACAATCCTGCCACAACCGCAACGAACGATAAAAAAAGTATCTTTCTCATACGCCAACTTTCTCACACACCAATCTTGGCCAATCCTCCCTCACTGGTCTCCTTGTAGAGCGAAGGCAAGTCGTGACCCGTTTGTTTCATCACCTCCACCGCACGGTCGAAGCTCACGCGGTGCTTTCCATCAGAGAAGGCAGCATAGAGATTACAGTCGAGAGCGCGCGTTGCGGCGAAAGCGTTTCGCTCAATACACGGAATCTGCACCAGTCCACACACAGGATCGCAAGTCATTCCAAGATGATGCTCCAAGCCCATCTCGGCGGCATACTCAATCTGTGAAGGCGAACCGCCAAAGAGCTGGCAAGCTGCAGCCGATGCCATGGCGCAAGCCACGCCCACCTCACCCTGACAACCAACGTCAGCTCCCGAGATGGAGGCATTCTCCTTAACGATGTTACCTATAAGTCCGGCAGTGGCAAGGGCATGGAGTATCTTCTCTTCGGAGAAGCTGTGACCCGTCGCAAGATGATACAACACTCCTGGTATTACCCCACAACTGCCACAGGTGGGTGCCGTGACAATGGTACCGCCGCTCGCGTTTTCCTCGCTCACGGCGAGGGCGTAGGCATACACGAGTCCACGCGTCTGAAGATTGGGCTTATACCCCTTGGCTTTCACGAAATAAGTAGAAGCCTTGCGCTGGAGGTTGAGCGGCCCGGGGAGCCGTCCCTCATGATTGATGCCACGCTCCACGCTTTCCTTCATGGCGTTCCACACGGTGAGCAGGTAATCCCATATGTCTGATTTCTCGCAACGATCCACGTACTCCCAATAGGCACAACCGTGATCCTCACACCACTGTTTTATATCTACAAGATGACGCAGGTCATAAACGTCGGGGCTTGCCGGCAACACACCTGTGGGGTGATCGCCCTCAGAGAGAGCACCTCCACCCACTGAATACACCACCCAATCGTTTATGCGCAAGCCATTGGGATGAAAGGGCAAAAACTCGTTTGGCCTCCACTCTATATCCACCTGTCCAACAGGCTCAAGCACGTCCTTTATGGCCACGTCGGTCATGTGTCCCTTGCCGGTAGCCGCCAAACTGCCATAAAGCGTGACGTTGAAGCGCGTAACGCCAGGGTTTGCCTTCAAATATGTTTGCGCTGCCTTTTGCGGGCCCATGGTATGACTCGACGATGGCCCCTTTCCTATACGGAATATTTCTCTCAATGATTTCATGCCACAAAGTTAATGTTTTTATGCGAGAGACCGCCCTTCGACAGGCAAGATTATTTTCTTCCGTGACAATCATTCAGGTTTTCAGCCACATATATTCTTGAAGACACATGTGTCGCACCTGTCCTTGTGTACGGTTGGTTCAAAGGGCTTGTTCTCGCTGAAGATGTCGGCAAGCAATGCGCCCAAGTCGCGAGCGAAGGAATCGTGGACATCGGCAATGTCGTTGACCTCAGAATACGTGGCCTTCCGCTTCCCCTCTTGCCCTTCGTCCTTGACCTTAAGTATGGGGTTGTAGTTCTCGTCTTTCACCTGCCTTATGAAGAGCAATGCCGGAGCCACGGGATTGCCATCAAGATGATAAGCCTCTTGCGCCTCATGGCTTCGGCTGATAATGTCGCAATAGAGAAACGACTGGAGATAATACACCGTGTGCTTGGAGTCAACATAGTCGGGGTTGAATATCTCCGCCACGCTCGGCGCAGACGATGTCAACGGGCTGCCAGTCTTATAATCGACCACGCGAAGCTGCCTCCCTATGCGGTCAAGTCGGTCTACCTGACCACCAAGCCTGATGACGCGCTGCCCACCGTTGACCTCGAAGGTGAAGTCCTTGTAAAAGTCCTTCTCCAGGGCTATAATGTCGAATGGAGCGTTAGCCTTGTCGAGACGCAGAAGCCGCTTTACATAGATGAGCAACACGTTGCGGTTGAGCAGCTGCAAGCCATTGTAGCGTGGACGGTAGCCAGCCCGCTCCACCTTGAACAACTTCTCGCTGAAAGCCTGGTCGAGGAACATTTCCATCTTGACCTTTTCCTTCATGAGGCTGTCAATTTTCTCAGCCGTAATCGTTTTTTTGCCATGCTCGGACAAGTCGTCATAGATAAGTTCCGCCGCACGATGGAAAATGTTGCCAAAGATAACATTGTCTATTTCCTGATCATCGTCGTCAGGCTCACGCAATTGGCACACGGTGGAATAATAGAACATCAGCGGGCAACGAAGGTAACGGTTTATGGCCGAC
Source organism: Oscillospiraceae bacterium (assembly GCA_963599465.1). Lineage (GTDB taxonomy): Bacteria > Bacteroidota > Bacteroidia > Bacteroidales > Bacteroidaceae > Prevotella. Next base: position 94,093 of record CAVBXD010000006.1, read on the forward strand.
GGCGACAACGACTTTATGTCGCGCAATCGCCTTGCCACAGCGCCTTTTTTCTCTATCGGCACACGCATGACAGGCGAGACGTTCTGTCCCGACTGCAAGGTGAGCCTGCGGATATGTTGAGCCTGTCCTCTCTCCACCATAAACTGCAACATGAAACGGCTCATCTCTCCCTGCTTACCATCGTCGGCGGCATTGTTGAAAGTCATGGTGACATCTGAGGCACGCTGCAGGAGCGAATGGAAGTAATAAGAGTATATGGCCACTTTGTTCTCAATGGTCGTCATCTCATAGCCCTTGCGTAGCGAGTGGGGAATAAACGAGGCATCGTTGACGCCTTTCGGCATGTTGCCCTCGTTGCAAGAGAGCATGAGCACATGGTCGAAGTCGAGGTTTCGAGTTTCGAGCACACCCATGATTTGTATGCCAAGAGCCGGCTCGCCATGGAAAGGCACGGAGGTAGACTCTATGAGTTGACTCAACAGGCGTTGAAGCAACACCGTGGCACAATCGACCGGCGTCTTGGCAAATACCTCCTTGAGGCGGTTCACAATGGTGAACATGCGGAAAATAGACTCGTGCATCAATGGGTCCTTCTCGGCACGAGACCCCACGCCAGTGAGTTTAAGTATATCTGCAAGCCATTGCAGCAAGTCGACTATAAACTCACGTCCCTGTTGCTCAGGCCGTACAGGGGTGAAGACACGCCCTATAGCCTCATCGCGGTTCTCTACAAGTTGAGCCACAGAGGGGAAGAATGTCTTGTGGGTGTTGATGTCCTCATATACGAGGAGGATGTCGCTTGAAATATACTTGGCATAAGGGTGGCACAACACTTGGTTGACATAAGCCAGGCGGTAAGTCTTGCCATCCTTGCACAGTCCCTGTAAGCGCAAAGCGAGAAGCACGCCCACAAGCGTGGCAGCGGGCGTGGCAGACAACGGATAGCCGGTGGTGATATTAACCTCGCCAACCGTTTCGGGCAAGCAATGGACAACGTTTTGCAATAGCCGCTCATCGCACAGCACGATAGCCACCGACCTTGGATTGGTCCTCACCACATCGCCCAAGCCGCGAAGCCACGTGGTGACATATCGCGCCTGAATGTCCTCGGTGGAGGCGGAGACATAGGTAATGTCCTTCTTCTTCGACAAGTTGTCGTAGATGGCATCAGTGTCGATGCCATTGGAAGCCCTACCCGACGACAACTCGTTTGGCAAACGGTCGAGATAGCGGCGGATATATCGTCCAGCCTCATGGCCATTGGCCATGAAATAGTTGTCGTAGTCCCAATAAAACTCTGCCAGGCCCGCGTCTTTCAGTTGCAGGAACAGGCGCCGCTCAACTTTCTGTAGCAGGTTGAAACCCACGAATACATAATGCTTGAAACGAAAGTCGGTCACCTTGCGTTCCACCACGTCGCGATAGAGCATGCCCTCATAGGCCAATCCGTCGTGCCTTAGTTCCTCACGAAAGGCATGATAGAGCGGCCCCAGACTCTTCCATATGTCGTTGAAACGCTGTTGCAATACGGTGTCGGTTTCCACCTTCCCAAAGAAATTCTCAAGGCTCTCGCGTTGTTGGTCGGAGAGGAAAGAGAAGTCGCGCATCTCTTGCCACGCCTCAAGGCTTATGAAGAGCTTGTCGGCATCCACGAGATTCTTGTCGAGGTCGTCGAAATCGGAAAGCATGAGCTGCCCCCATGAGAAGAAATGGTCGAGCGGCTCATCGCTACCCGTAAGCTTAACATAAGCCTTATAAAGCCTGAATACAAGGTCTATCTGGTCGGCGACGACGAGGGAGGAATGATTTCTGAAAAGGTCGCTGATGGTGAAATATGACGGGCTCCATACCGTGTGGCCGGTCTCCTCGTAGAGTGCTTGGTTCAGGAAGAGCGAGGCTCGCTTGTTTGGGAAAACCACGGCAATGTCGGCAAGATTCTCTCCGCCGTACTTGGCGAGGATGTCTTTGGCTACGTTTTGCAGAAATGTCCTCATTGAATAAGGTCTTTGAATGATGTGTCTTTACTTTTAAAGTTTTTATTATACCTTCACTATGTCGTCGTTGCGGATATACCACAAGTAACCCTCCACGTCCTTGTAGCCCATATCCTTGAGCAGGTATACATAGCCCCTTACCTGACGCTTGTGTTTTTCCAGCTCGCTGCCTGTCTTGAAATCTATTACAATCATCTTCTTCCCGTCGTAAACGACACGGTCGGGGCGCTGTTCCTTGACACGTTGGTCTTCGGGGTCGAAATAAATCATGGAACACTCGTTGAAAACCTTCCACCGTGGCGAGAACCAATCGTTGACACGTGGGTCGCGCAATTTCTCCTCGATAAACCCCTTCAGTTGCCCGCGCGTCATGGGCCGGTCGTAGAGCACACCGTCGAACTCCATCTGGTCGATGGCAGCATCAACCTCAGTGTAGTCGTGGATGGTTGAGAAAAGGCGGTGGATAATGTTGCCCGTGTCGATATACTGGTTGCGTTGGCGCTGTTGCTCAAGCTCTTCGGCTGGGGTCATGAACTCATCGCTGGCGTTGCTTTGGAGAAAACGGGCTTTCGACTTGGTTGCCTCGATGTCGATGCCAATGCCTTGCTCTTCTTGTTCAAAGATGTTGGTCTGCGAATGACCATCCCCCTTGGATTTATTATTTGATGCCGCGGGCCTACAAGACAATGAGCCAAGACCATAGCTTATGATGCCGTCTTCTTCCTCCTCAGGCTTGGCATTCGGCATATTGGGCATCACGCTTGCTATAAGCGAGGATGGGAATTCAGCCTTGTCTCCCTTGCCAAGCACAAACAAGTTGCGGGAGGCACGGGTAAAGGCTACATAAAGGATGTTCACATTGTCAACAATGTTCTTTATGTGTTCTGCTTCGTAGTCGGCTGCATAGATTGAATCCTTCAACTTCTTGGTGAGCTTCACAGGCACCACGGGCAAGTCGCTGTAAGGCTCGACGGAAGGCTCGACCCAAAGGGTGTCTGTGTTGGTTTCCAAAGCCCAATCGCAATAAGGCAGGATTACATTGTCAAATTCCAAGCCTTTGCTCTTGTGCACCGTAAGAAGTCGGATGCCGTTAACCTCTGCACTATGAATTGACTTGCCACAAAAGTTCTCGTCCCACTCTTCAAGGAAGTCGGTGATGCCTGCCACATGGCGTTTGAGATAGCCAGACAGCTGATCGAAGAAAGCGCACACATAAGCATTCTGGTCGCCGAGTCTATCGAGGCGGAAAAGGCCATACAGCCTCTCGGCAAGATCTATAAGAGGCATGGACAGCAGTTCGGTGCGGTTTGCAACGAACTCCTGCGGAAGCATGGGCAGATAAGCATGGGCATGAGCCAACGGCTTGCCATCTCGCTCGCTTCGTTGGGTGACATCTATCGGTTCAAGTTCCTTGCCTATGAACGACTTTGCGAGAAACGCCTCGGTGAGTCCGTTGTCAGGGTTAACGAGATAGCGCATGGCGTTGACAATAGTGTTGACCGCCTGCGACGCGTCGAGACGGAACGCCTCATCAGACACCATCTTGAGCATTCGCCGCTCTCCATCGACCGTCACTGGGTTGTGGAGGAAATAGTCGGCTATCAAGCGTATATGCTTGTTTTTTCTCACGATAATGGCTATATCGTTGTATTGGACGCCCTTGGACAGCAGCGACTCAATGATTTTCTGAACTTGCGAAATCATCAAGCCTTCATAATCGTTGCTTGGAAGGAGCTTTACAACCACCATACCCGCCTCGGGCCTACTGTCGGGAACTTTCTGAGCTACGTCTGCGTATGCCTCTTTTATTATTGGTGCGTCAGCTGAAAGACTTGAGGCTGCGATGTTGAAAAAGTCGTTGTTGAAATCCACAACATTGCGTTGCGAACGATAATTGGTGTCGAGGCTCTTCACCTGCACCGTGTCGGGGTAATTGGTCTCGTTTAATCCTTGCAGCAACTGCCAGTCGCCATTGCGCCACCGATAAATGCTTTGCTTCACGTCGCCCACGATAAGGCTGCCCGCCTGATGGGAGATGCAGTCGTCGAGAAGCACCTTGAAGTTGTCCCATTGCACGGTTGAGGTATCCTGAAACTCATCTATCATTATATAGCGCAACTGTCCGCCTATCTTCTCATAGATAAATGGAGAGTCTTGCTTGTCAATAAGGTCATTGAGGAGTTTCTGGGTATTCGACAGAGGATAGTCGTTGTTGTCAGCATTGATTCGGTTTACCTCTTTTTCTATACGTCCGAGAAGTCGCAACTGGTTAATGTTCTGCAAGGTGAGCGTCACAGAGTTTACAGTGACGGCTGCCGCCGGACGTTTTTCCTCGGCCTCTTCTATCAATGGCTTGACATACTCGCGAATGGCAACCGCCTCGGGCTTGCCAACGTCGGCTTTCCTGACAAACTTGTCGGGATTTTCCAGACCTGCCAAAACATAGGAGTTTGGCATTTTGACCTTGCTGTCGCCCACAAGCACACCCTTCGCAAGGTTCTCGAAATACACTGGGGCATTGCTATGGTTATGCGAATAGCTGGAGTCGTCTATGCCATGCCTTGAGGCTATGGCGTTGTAACGCTTGGCCAAATCCGCCATGTCGTCGAGGGCCTTCGCACGCAAAGCCCGCAGACGCGAGGTGTATTGCTTGAAGAAGTCAGCGTCGTCCATGATGAGACGCAACTGCTTCTGGTGGTTCTTGTAGAAATCGGTGAAAATGTTTAACCCGAAGTCCTTGATGTTGCCTACGACATTCCAGTTTTTGTCTTCCTCCATCCGCTCACTGACGAAATCCATTATCCACGTGAGCAGTGGGTCATTGCCGTTGTCGATGTTGCTAATGATGTTGTCGACCGCCTGTCTCTCCACCTCCTTGTCGTTGAGCATTACCTTGAGGCTCGCCGTCAGCCCCAACTCTCGCGCGAGGTTTCTCAGCACACGCTGAAAGAAGCTGTCGATAGTCTCAACCCTAAAGCGGCCATAGTCGTGAACAAGCAAAGAGAGCGCGTCGCCCGCCCTGTTGCGGATGACGCGCTCCGTTAGGTTGGGGAACGACTTTTTTACATTATTGTAATAATCGTCAGCGTCGGGCAGGCTGTTTGCTATGCCGTAGAGCTTTGACAAGATGCGCAGCTTCATCTCTTGCGTGGCCTTGTTGGTAAAGGTCACGGCAAGGGTGTAGCAGTAGTTCATTGGGTCATCAACGAGCAACTTGATATACTCTACGGCAAGGGTGAACGTCTTTCCCGACCCCGCACTCGCCTTGTATACGGTAAGGGGCGCGGTATTAATATGCACGAGCGATGATGACTTTGTATTTCGCGTCGGCGCCGCTGACCATATCCTTCAATCCTTCCACGTTCTGGTCGTAAGCGAAAGGTATGCAACGTATCGTGGCCTGGGTATCCTCCTTGATCTTGGCCTCAGTCTCGGCAGTACCATCCCATGGGCAGAGGAAGAATCCACCTTCCTTGATGCGTTCCTTGAACTCGTCGTAGTTGTCGCACTCGTAAACGTGAGCGTCACGGTATGCCTTGGCCTTCTCGAATATGGCTGTCTGCATGTCGTCGAGCGTGTTCTTCACGCGCTCCACGATGCCGTCGAAGCTGACATTCTCCTTCTCCAAGGTGTCGCGACGCATAATCTCAATTGTGTTGTTCTCAAGGTCACGTCCACCCATGACAAGGCGCACAGGCACACCTTTAAGCTCATAATCGGCAAACTTGAAGCCTGGACGCTTGTTGTCGGCATCGTCATACTTCACGCTGACACCCAAGGCGCGCAGCTCGTCGATGGCTGGCTGCAGCTTGGCAGTGATGGCAGCAAGCTGCTCGGCATTCTTGCTTATCGGCACGATAACGACCTGGATAGGTGCCAAACGCGGCGGAAGCACAAGGCCATTGTCGTCTGAGTGAACCATTATGAGCGCGCCCATGAGACGTGTGGAGACACCCCATGATGTAGCCCATACATACTCTGGCTTGTTGTCCTTGTTGAGGAACTGCACGTCGAAACTCTTGGCGAAGTTTTGGCCAAGGAAGTGGCTCGTGCCACTCTGCAAAGCCTTGCCATCCTGCATCATCGCCTCGATGGTGTATGTGTTCAATGCGCCGGCGAAACGCTCGGTTGGGCTCTTCGTGCCCTGCAGCACGGGAACATCCATCCATTTCTCGGCAAATTCGGCATAAACGTGGAGCATCTTCTCTGCCTCTGCCTCTGCCTCCTCCTTGGTGGCATGGGCGGTATGGCCCTCCTGCCAAAGGAACTCAGAGGTGCGCAGGAACGGACGCGTGCGCATCTCCCAGCGCATGACATTACACCACTGGTTGCACATGATTGGCAGGTCGCGCCAAGAGTGGATCCAGTTCTTATATGTGTGCCAAATCATCGTCTCCGATGTAGGACGTATGACGAGAGGCTCTTCGAGGGTGGCATCTTGGTCTACCGCAATCTTTCCATCGTCTGTTGACTTGAGGCGATAATGTGTCACCACGGCGCTTTCCTTGGCGAAACCCTTCACGTGCTCTGCCTCGCGTGCGAAGAAATTGACAGGTATGAGCAATGGGAAGTAAGCGTTCTGCACGCCCGTCTCCTTGAACATCTTGTCGAGTTGCGATTGCATCTTCTCCCAAATGGCATAGCCATAGGGCTTTATTATCATACAACCACGTACAGGAGCCGCCTCCGCCAGGTCGGCTTTCACCACCAAGTCGTTGTACCACTGACTATAGTTCTCGGCACGCTTGGTCAATTGTTTCAGTTCTTTTGCCATAATTCTTCAATCATAGGGAAATCCCTACACGGATGTAGGAGTTTCCGGAATGCGCAAATTTTATTTATGTTTAATTTTGCGGCAAAGTTAATAAAAAAAGATAGCATAAACGGCTTAACTAGCAAAAAAAGGCTACCTTTGCATTAAGAAAAAAGAAGAACATAAATAATATTTTAATTATCATGAAAAACACAAAGAATATTGCACTCGGAATGTGCATGCTCACAATGGTTAGCGGATTCACTTTCACAAGCTGTGCCACCAAGCAAGGCACAGGCACCCTCATCGGCACAGGTGCCGGCGGTGCCGTTGGCGCTCTTGTGGGTGGTCTTATTGGCCATGGCAAAGGTGCTGCCATTGGTGCTGCCATTGGCGGAGCAGTAGGCGCTGGAGCAGGCACTCTCATCGGTCGCCATATGGACAAGGTTGCTGAGCAGGCAAAGCAGGTGGAGAACGCCAAGGTGGAGACCGTGACCGACGCTAACGGCTTGAAGGCCGTGAAGGTGACTTTCGACAACGGCATTCTCTTCAAGGTCGGCAAATATGACCTGCAGAGCGGAGCCATCAAGGACTTGACTCAGTTCTCTACCGTGCTGAAAAACAACTCCACTTGCTCTGTCGACATTCAGGGTTACGCTTCTTCCGACGGTTCCGACGACCTGAACCTCAAGCTCTCGCAGAACCGCGCTAACGCTGTGAAGAACTTCCTCGTGAACAGCTGCAGCGTGCCTACTTCACAGATCAAGAACGCCGTGGGTTATGGCGAGACAAACCTCATCACCAACGCCGACGGCACCGAGAACCGCGAGGCAAGCCGTCGTGTGGAGGTCTATCTCTACGCTTCACAAGCCATGATTGACGCCGCAAACAACGGCACGTTGAATTAATGCGTCTTTTCAAGATAATCACACGTTGGGTGGTGGGGGCATTTTTTGCCTCCACCATTCTTGCTGTCATAGCCTACCGTTTCATCCCGGTTTACATCACGCCATTGATGGTGATAAGATGTTTCCAGAACGGTTCGCTTACCATTCACCACCATTGGATCTCGCTCGACAAGATGTCGGCACACATGCCGGTGGCTGTCATGGCAAGTGAGGACGCTCGATTTCTCCTTCACCATGGCTTCGACTTCAACGCCATAGGAAAAGCGGCAAAAAACAACCTCAAAGGCGGAAACAAGCACGGAGCCAGCACAATATCGCAACAGACAGCGAAAAACGTATTCTTGTGGCCAGGACGCTCATGGGTGAGAAAAGGCTTCGAGGTCTATTTCACGGCACTCATGGAATTGTTTTGGAGCAAGCAACGAATAATGGAGGTGTATCTCAACTCCATCGAAATGGGCCCAAGCATCTACGGAGTTTACGCTTGTGCCGAATCGAACTTTGGCAAAAAGGCTGACGAACTGTCGAGGGCCGATTGTGCACTGATAGCGGCCACACTGCCCAACCCAAGAAGATTCTCATCCAAATATCCAAGCGAATATATGCGCAAGCGTCAAAGGCAAATCATGGCGAACATGCGCTACATCCCGTCTTTCCCAAAAGAAGGCGAAGACTATGACCCCAACACCGCGGTGGGCGGGACATACCGCTAACTCTTTTTTTAAGCCAACATTCCTCAATAAATGCAGACAGACGAAAACATTCTCACTCAACTCAACACCGCCCAACAACAAGCCGTGACTTACTGCGACTCGCCACAGCTCGTCATCGCCGGTGCCGGCTCTGGCAAGACAAGAGTGCTCACATTCAAGATTGCCTACCTGCTCAACCATTACGACCTCAAGCCTTGGAACATACTCGCACTGACGTTCACCAACAAGGCGGCAAGGGAGATGAAGGAGCGCATAGCATGCTTAGTGGGCGAAGAGAGGGCGAGATACCTGCAGATGGGGACGTTCCACTCTGTCTTCTCCCACATCCTACGCGTGGAGGCTCAAGCCATAGGCTATACACCAGACTTCACCATCTACGACGAGACCGACTCGCGCTCGCTCATAAAGAACATCCTCAAGCAGATGGGGCTTGACGACAAGACCTACAAGCCTGCCACCGTGCACGCGGCCATTTCGATGTCGAAGAACCATCTCTGCGGACCAACGCAATATGCCGAAGACGGCGAGAGCCTGCAACGCGACAGAAGGCGCAACATGCCAGAGACACACAAGATCTTCATGGCTTACCAGCAACGCCTAAGGCAAGCCAACGCGATGGATTTCGACGACCTGCTCACGGAGACATATCGCTTGCTTAAAGGAAATGAGGAAATAAGGCAGAAATATGCCAGGCGGTTTCAATATGTCTTGGTGGATGAGTATCAGGACACCAACTATGCCCAGCAAATGATAGTAGAGTTGCTCACCAAGGACAACCCGCACGTTTGCGTGGTGGGCGACGACTATCAGAGCATCTATGCCTTCCGTGGCGCCAACATTGGCAACATGTTGAAGTTCAACCAGATTTATCCCACGGCAAAACTCTTCAAGCTGGAGCGCAACTATCGTTCAACGAAAAACATCGTGGCGGCTGCCAACTCGCTGATGAAGCACAACCGCAGCCAAATAGACAAGGACGTGTATAGCGAGAACGCTGACGGCGACAAGGTGACTGTGTATGAGACCATCTCCGACAAGCGCGAGGCGAGCATAGTGTGCAGGGAGATAAAACGCCTGATAAGGGAAGAACAACTGAAATACAGCGACATCGCCATCCTTTACCGCACCAATGCCCAAAGCCGCACGTTTGAGGAGGAGATGCTCAAGCCCGAAGTGGGCATGAAAAGCAACTACCGCATCTATGGCGGACTAAGCTTTTACCAGCGCAAGGAAATCAAGGACATCATAGCTTATTACCGGCTTGCGGTAAACCCTGACGACGAAGAGGCGTTGCGAAGAATCATCAATTATCCCATGCGTGGTATAGGCAACACTACCGTAATGAAGATTGCGGCTGCCGCAGAGCAAGATGGTGTAAGCATGTGGGAAGTAATCTCCCACCCTTCCGAACACGCCATCGACGTGAACAAGGGCACCATGGCCAAACTCCTCGGCTTCCATACGCTTATCGCCTCGTTTATAGACGAGGCAGCCAAGAAAGACGCCTTGACGCTTGGGGAAGAGATAATTGAAAAGTCTGGGATAAAGGCCGATCTCGGAAAGGACCAATCGCCCGAGGGCGACGCACGGCGCGAGAACGTGGAGTCGCTCATCTCTGGCATGGCGGCGTTTGTGCAAGCGCAACAAGAAGACGACAAGGGCGACAACATATATCTTACGGATTATCTCCAGACGGTGTCACTGTTGACCGATGCCGACAACGACAACAACTCTGACGAAAAGATTACGCTAATGACCATTCATGCCGCCAAGGGATTGGAGTTTAACACCGTGTTTGTTGTTGGACTTGAGGAAAACATCTTCCCAAGCCTGATGTCGGTAGACAACGTAAAGGATTTGGAGGAAGAGCGACGCCTCCTCTATGTCGCCATAACGCGAGCCGAGAAGCATTGCTATATCACATGGGCACATACCCGTTGGCTTTATGGCAAGTTGGACGCATTCGTCAACCCGAGCCGCTTCATATCCGAGATTGACTCTAAATACATACGCACCGAGGTTGAGGGCGGCAGGAGCGCAGGCAGCTTCTCCTCGTGGGGCGGCAACTCATCTGCACGCTCTTCGTGGGGTTCTTCCCGCAGCGACGACTATGAGATAAACAAGCCATACACCGGATTCAGCGACTGGGGCGATGGCTACACGCGTCGCAATGGTCGAATGCAGAACTCAAGGCCTATCGCGAGCCAGTTTATGGCTGATTCCAAGCCCAAGTTGACCTCGCCACACAAGGCCGAGGCCGCCGCGAATCCTTTCTCTCAAGAGTTTGAGCAAAAGCTAAGGCAGACAGGCAGATGGTCGAGAGTTTCGAGGGCAATGTCGAATGGCGGCAGGACTGCCACTTCAAATGCATCCGCAGAGGCTACAGCCTTGAACGTGGGCAACGTCATTGAGCACCAACGCTTCGGCAAGGGCACGGTTGTCAACATTGAAGGCGCCGGGGAAAACAGGAAGGCAACAGTGGAGTTTGACCAAACCGGCACAAAACAACTGCTCTTGAAGTTCGCTCATTTCAAGGTCATATCATAACTTGTGTGATGAGTGTCAAAGCGAACCGTACGACAGCTTCTCCTAATGCTTCTACAAGAAAGAATATTTTACCCGCATGAATCAACATAGCCCCAACTTTTTCGAGCATACAGCAAAAAGGCTGGATTCCAAACGAGGAACCCAGCCCTTTTTGTTTTCTCCATTTCGCGAACATACGAGCGCGCGGCAAACGGTTTAAACCTGTCGTTTTAGGGTTCTGTGAATGAAAATCGGGGGCATGCAAAGTAGCACGAAAATGGCCTTTTGCCGTTACGTTACAATGGCGATGCCGTTACGTTAGAACGGGAACGCCGTTACGTTAGAACGGGAACGCCATTCTAACGTAACGGCAAAACACGTCTAAAAGCGACTTCTTCTTGATTGAAAGAGAGGGGGATTTTGCCTATGAAAAAACAATGCCCGAAGTCTTGTTTTACAGGACTTCGGGCATGATATTTATGTTCTATCGCAGATTTATCTGACTGCAATTATCGTTCTGCCTGCCATGCGGTTTGCAGCACTTTTGACAGGCAAGTATTTTTTACTTAGCGTAAGCCACAGAGCGAGTCTCGCGGATGACCGTGATCTTCACCTGACCAGGATATGTCATCTCATTCTGAATCTTCTCAGCAATCTCCGATGACAGCTTGTTGCTCTCCTCGTCGTTCATCTTGTCGGCACCGACGATGACACGCAACTCGCGACCAGCCTGGATAGCATAAGTCTTTGTAACGCCTGGATAGCTCATGGCAATAGCCTCAAGGTCGTTGAGACGCTTGATGTAGGCTTCCACAATCTCGCGGCGTGCGCCTGGGCGAGCACCCGAGATGGCATCACAAACCTGCACGATGGGCGCAAGGAGGGTCTTCATCTCCGTCTCGTCGTGATGGGCGGCAATTGCGTTTACGATGTCTGGCTTCTCATTGAACTTTTCAGCCATCTTGGCGCCGAGCAATGCGTGAGGCAACTCACTCTCCTCGTCGGGCACCTTACCTATGTCGTGAAGCAAGCCTGCACGCTTGGCCTTCTTAGGATTCAAGCCCAGCTCTGCCGCCATGACAGAACAGAGGTTTGCCGTCTCACGAGCGTGCTGCAGAAGGTTCTGACCATAACTTGAACGGTATTTCATCTTACCGATGATACGTATCAACTCCGGATGGAGTCCATGCATGCCAAGGTCGATAGCCGTGCGCTTTCCTGTCTCTATTATCTCGTTGTCGAGCTGCTTCTTCACCTTTGCCACGACCTCCTCGATACGAGCCGGATGGATGCGGCCATCTGCCACGAGCTGATGAAGGGCCAGGCGGCACACCTCACGACGAACGGGGTCGAAGGCAGAGATTACGATAGACTCAGGAGTGTCGTCGACGACAATCTCCACGCCACAAGCAGCCTCCAACGCGCGGATGTTGCGACCCTCACGGCCAATGATGCGGCCTTTCACCTCGTCGTTCTCAATGTGGAACACGCTGACGGAGTTTTCTATTGCCGTCTCGGTGGCAACGCGCTGAATGGTCTGTATAACTATTTTCTTGGCCTTCATGTTGGCGTCAAGCTTTGCCTGGTCAACCACTTCGTTGATGTAGCTTGCGGCATCCATCTTGGCCTTGTCTTTCATGCTCTCCACCAGACGGTTCTTTGCCTCCTCAGCCGAAATGCCGGAAATTTCCTCCAGCTTCGCACGCTCTTGAACCTGCATCTTGTCAAGTTCCTGCTGCTTAGCCGCCACGAGTTGCTTCTCGTTCTCCATGCGCTGCAGCTCGCGCTCCATGTCCTGACGTGTCTTGGCAAGCTCCTGCTGCTTCTGGTTGAGCGAGATCTCGCGCTGTTTCAGCTTGTTGTCGCCAGCCTGCATCCTTTGGTGATGAGCCTGGATTTCCTTGTCGAGTTCACCTTTCTTGTTGAGGAATTTTTCCTTCACCTCAAGAAGTTTCTTCTCTTTTATTACATCTGCCTCCCTGTTGGCAGCCTCAACCATTTGGTTGTATTTTCCCTTTATCACATAACGGAAAATATAATAACCCGCCACGCCGCCAACAACAAGGGCTACAAGAGCGGTAATTAAAATGTTTATCATCCTATTCTATGTTAACGTGTTTTTAATATAATTCCTTGTTTTATCCTTCCAAAAGTTTTTCCATCTCGCCCGTAAGCTCTTTCATCACCTTCTCATAAGGCTCCGAGTCGTTGCGCCGCAATTCTTTCTGCAAACGAAGCCCCAAGTCTATCATTGCATAATATACAATCTCCTTGTCGGGCTTCTTGTCCTTGAAATTAGAGAAATAGAGGTTCAACAAGTCATTGATGAGGTCCGCGTCTTTCCTGTAAAGCGGTTCCTCATCCTGTGGCACTCTGACAGAGATGAAAGTATCGTAAATACGAAGTCTGATATTTCGCTTGAGCTCCTCTTCCATATCAAAAAATTAGGTGGACACCTGGTTATTCCTGCCCGTTGAGCAGCGTGATACTCCTGTTGACGTTCTTTATGAGCTTGTTGAGCCGTTTGCGTGCCTCTTCAATGTCACCGTCGGTGATTTGCATCATTCTTGCCACCTTCAACAGGTCGTAGTCGCGCTGAAGGCGATTGGCAAGCTCCTTAAGGCCGGCAATCTCCTCCTCGCGCTTCTGCACTTGACTCTTCAACGCGTCATTCTCTTCCTTCAGCGCCTTATAGCTGAGCATGAGTTGCCTCACCCTCGTGGTAAAAACATTAAGGTTTTCCGTCTTGGCATCCATAACACAAACCTGTCTTATAAACGACGCTTACCTGCGGAGGCCTCAACCTTTCAGCTTTTTCTCGGCTTCCTTAGCCTCTTCCTGCGATGGCGCCGGCTCTTTCTTGGCGAGCATAACGACTTGGTAAACAAAATCTGTTACCCACTTCTGCGAGAAGTTCAGCCTTTGGTTGAACTTGCGCACCGCCATGACAGCCTTGACGACGCTTGCGTCGGTATAACTGTTCTTCGTGAAAATGTCGTTCACCGTCTTCTCCGTCATGCTATAGATGGCCTTCTTGAAGAAAGAAGGCACACGGAGCTTAAACTTCATCAGGTTGCCCGTAAGCATCATCAACTCCTGCGAGAAGTTCTGGAACTGTATGAGGTAAACCTGCACGTCGGGCAGCTTCCTGCAATTGCGACGGATGCTCTGGTCTATCTCCTTAAAGAAACTGTCGTCGGTGCCGTAGATCTCGCGCATCATCTTGCGGCAATGAGACCTCTCTCCCACTCCGAGCTTGTTGTTCTGTGTGGGCACATGAAGCGACGACTTGAACACGCGCAAGTCTGGAAGCATGGCAAGGTTGGTTATGCCAAGCTGGGCGGCGAGCGAAGCCTGGAAATACACCCTCACCAGAGTCATGTAATCCTGCATGCCACCAGCCTTCTCCTCGCGTGGCTTCCTGTTAAATATCTTTGAGAATATTCCCATATTTTATCAAATATTAATTCACATAGATTAATTTATCAATGCAAATGTACGACAATAATGCGATTATTCAAAGAGAAAAACGTTATTTTTCCCCTAACACTTATTTATTTATTAAAAATTGGGGTATTAAAAACTATAATGTGTACCTTTGCTTCAAATATAAAACGCATTAACCATGAAAGGCATAGTGTTGGCGGGAGGTTCCGGAACCCGTCTCTATCCCATTACAAAAGGCATCAGCAAACAGCTGATACCCATTTTCGACAAGCCCATGATTTATTATCCCGTCTCGGTGCTCATGCTTGCCGGAATCCGCGACATCCTCATCATTTCCACTCCACAAGACATCGACTCCTTCAAGAGGCTTCTTGGCGACGGAAAACAGATGGGCGTGAATTTCACCTATGCGGTGCAGCCGTCTCCCGACGGGTTGGCACAGGCGTTCATCATAGGCGAGGAGTTCATTGGCGACGACAGCGTGTGTCTCGTATTGGGCGACAACATCTTCTACGGCGCCGGCTTCACCAGCTTGCTGGCGAAGAGCGTCAGCCTCGCCAACGACGGCACGGCATCGGTATTCGGCTATTGGGTCAACGACCCCGAGCGATACGGCGTGGCAGAGTTCGACTCCGCGGGGAAATGCGTAAGCATTGAGGAGAAGCCTGCCAAGCCAAAGAGCAACTATGCCGTGGTGGGCCTGTATTTCTACCCGAACAGCGTGGTGGAGATAGCCAAAGGCATAAAGCCAAGCGCGAGGGGCGAACTTGAGATAACGTCGGTGAACCAAGAATACCTCAAGCAAGGACAACTGACCGTGCAACCTCTGCAACGCGGTTTCGCATGGCTCGACACGGGCACCCACGACAGCCTGTCGGAGGCAAGCGCGTTCATAGAAGTCATAGAGAAGCGGCAAGGCCTCAAGGTGGCTTGCCTGGAGGAGATAGCCTTCAAGCAGGGATGGATAGACACTCAGACGCTTTTGGACGACGCCAAGCCAATGGCAAAAAATGATTATGGGAAATACTTGATGCGATTGGCGGAGGAGTCAGGAAGCAAACATTAATCCCCCTCGATTTGAACCGCAACAGGGAAATATAAACAAACCAATCGTCACAAAAAACTACAAAACAATGAAATCTGGAAACATTAGCAACCCAGAAGAAGACAACGACAAGAAGTTGGACCTTCAAGCCGAGACAGACAACATAAAGCAATATCTGGTCTCACTGTTGATAAACTGGAAATGGATCGTTTTGTCGCTCTTAGTATGCTTGGGAATAGGCATAGCATACGTTCGCTACACAAACACCGTTTACAGCATCAGCGAGAAGGTTCTTATCAAGACGGGCGACAACAACTCGGGCAGCAGCCTTAAATCGCAAAACATGGGATTCATGTCCATGTCTGACGGTTTCGACAACGAGCTGGAGATATTGAGCACTCACACCCTTGCAAAACAGGCAGTGAGAGACCTCAATCTCTTCGTGTCATATTATTCCGTGGGAACCCTCAAGAGCACCCTGCTCTACAAGAGCCAACCTGTCAACGTAAACATCAGCATTGGCGAAGCCGAGAGGCTGAAAAACGCGTTCACGGTAGAGGTGGAGCATGTCAACGGCGCCTACAACATCACAGCGCCTAACGTCGACATGACGGTGAAGAGCCTCCCCACTACGATAGACGCAAGGGGATGCAAAGTGACGATTACCTTAAACGACGGCACGGCGATAGCACGCGACTGGAAGATGAAAGCCATAATAAAGTCGCTCGACCAAGCCGCCTATGATTTCCAAGGACGCTTCAACGCCGTGTCCGACTCGCGCACCACTTCCATTGCCGTGCTCTCGCTCAACGACGAGAACCCAAGCCGCGCCTACGACTACCTTCGCCAACTGGTGACCTGCTATAACACCCAGGCCAACGAGGACAAGAACGAGGTAGCAAGAAGGACCGAGGAGTTCATCAACCAGCGCATTGCCAAGATCAACGATGAGCTCGGAAGCACGGAAGGACACATCGAGAACTATAAGCGAAGCCGAGGCATGGTGGAGCTGAAGACCAACGCCACGCAAGCCTTCACGCAGGCCAACAACTACCAGGAGAAGCTTGCCGACTTCAATACCCAGATAGCCCTCTTCGACGAGATGTCGGCGTTCCTCAACAACCCCGCCAACAGATACCAGCCTCTGCCAAACAATATCGGCATAGAAAACGGGGCGGTGACCTCGCTTATAAACAACTATAACCAAACGGTGCAAAAGCGCAACATCCTTTTGCAGAGCGCAAGCGAGAACTCACCTGCCGTGACGCCTCTCACATCGCAACTCGACCAGCTGCATAATGCCATCAGCCAAACTCTCCGCCAAGTGAGGAAGAGCATGGACATACAGCGCAGCGGCATCCAGCAGCAGTATGGCAAATACCAAGGCGAGGTAGGACAGACTCCAGAGCAAGAGCGCGTGCTTACACAGATAGGAAGACAGCAGGAAGTGAAATCGGGCTTGTATCTGCTGTTGCTGCAAAAGCGTGAGGAAAACTCCATTTCCCTCGCCGCCACTGCCGACAAGGGACGCATCATAGATGAACCTCAGACCAAAGGCGTGGTGAGCACCAAGAGCCGGTCGGTCATGGGCGTGGCTTTCGTGGCAGGACTGGGATTGCCTGTCGCGCTGATATATATCATAGGGCTCCTGCGCTACAAGATAGGCGGACGCGACGACGTGGAGAGACTCACGAAACTGCCTATCATCTCCGACGTGGCTACAGCATCAAAGCATGTCAAGAAAGAAGGAGAGATAGTCATTCAGGAGAACCGCAACAACGCCATGGAAGAGATTTTCAGGGGCTTGCGGTCCAACTTGCTGTTCACGCTCAAGGAAGGGCAAAACGTCATCATATGCACCTCATCCATCGCAGGCGAGGGCAAGACGTTCATTTCCAGCAACCTTGCCATGTCGTTTGCCATTCTCGGGAAGAAGGTGCTTCTCATTGGCCTCGACATCCGCAAGCCAAGGTTGCAAGGCATATTCAGCATAGGAGAGCAAAAGTTCGGCATCACAAACCTGCTGAGGCATGAGAACCCCACATGGGAAGAGATAGAAGGACAGATCTTGCCATCAGGCAAGCACGACAACCTTCTCATCATGCCTTCGGGCCCCATTCCGCCTAACCCGACCGAGATCATAGCCAGAAAGAGCCTCGACAACATCGTAAACGCCGCCAAGACTCATTTCGACTACGTGATAATAGATTCCGCACCTGTCGGACTTGTTCCCGACACCCTGTCGATAGCCAGGGTGAGCGACGCCACCGTCTTCGTATGCCGAGCCGACTATACCCCGAAGCGCGACTTCGACATCATCAACACGCTTTCAAATGAGGACAGGCTCCACAACGTGAGCATCGTCATCAACGGCATCGACATGTCGAAGAGGAAATACGGCTATTATTACGGTAACGGTCATTATGGCTACGGCCATCACTCATACGGATATGGCGGCTACCGTTATGGCTACGACAACTATGGTGACAAGAAAGACAAATCAATAAAGAGATAACGAAGAATGTCAAAAATAGCAATCGACTTCGATGGCACCATCGTGGAGGACCGCTACCCTGACATAGGTCCCGAGATAATGTTTGCCACCGACACGTTGCGCATGCTGCAACAAGAGCACCACCAACTGATACTTTGGACCGTGCGCGAGGGCGAAGCCTTGAAGAAGGCGGTGGAATGGTGCCACGAGAGGGGTATTGACTTCTGGGCCGTCAATAGCGACTACCCGGAAGAGAAACCTTCAGACAGGCACTACACCAGGAAAATCAAGGCCGATTATTTCATCGACGACCGAAACATAGGCGGACTGCTCGACTGGGGCCAGATTTATGCCATAATCCATCAGCGCAAGACGCTTGCCGAGGTGTTGCTCAATGGCACGATGGAAGAGAAAAAGAAAAAACACTGGTGGAGCTTCTGACGCATACTGCCATAATAACAAATCAATGGAAAAGAAAGACCTTAGGATAATATTCATGGGCACTCCCGAGTTTGCCGTGGGCACGCTGAGCCGGCTTGTGGAAGGCGGCTATAATGTAGTGGCGGTGGTGACACAGCCCGACAAACCCGTAGGGAGACACCAAGACAAGCTCCAACCGTCAGCGGTAAAGCTGTACGCTCTCGCCCACTCCATACCCGTGCTTCAACCCGTGAAGATGAAAGACCCGGAGTTCGTGGAGCAGCTGGCTGGCCTTAAGGCCGACCTGCAGGTCGTGGTGGCATTCAGGATGCTGCCGGAGATAGTGTGGGCAATGCCACGTTTTGGCACCTTCAACGTCCACGCCGCGCTCTTGCCGCAATATCGTGGCGCGGCCCCGATAAACTGGGCGGTAATCAACGGCGAGACACAAACGGGCGTGACGACGTTCTTCATCGACAAGGACATAGACACCGGAAGGATTATCATGAAGAGGACTTTCGACATTCCCGACGATGCCGACGTGGAATACGTGTACGACGGGTTGATGAAGCTTGGCGCTGACATTGCCGTGGAAACAGTAGACTTGTTGCTCGACAACGACGGCAACGTGCCGTCGCAAGAGCAGGAAGCTCTCATCCCCACCTCAGAACCTTTGCATGCCGCCCCAAAGATTTTCAAGGAGACGTGCCAGATATGCTGGGACAAGCCTGCCAAGACAGTCTACGACTTCATAAGGGGGTTGTCTCCATACCCTGGCACATGGACAACACTCCACAAAGACCAAAAGGCTACAGAGCTAAAGGTGTATAAGGCCGCCAAGACGGGAAAAGCCATAGGCGACGCGAAGCCCGGAAACATAGAGACCACAAAGAAAGCACTATACATAGCTTGCGCCGACGAATGGTTGGAGATTCAATCCCTCCAACTTGCCGGAAAGAAACGCATGGAGGCATCGGCCTTCATAAACGGCAACAAGGGCTTGGACGATTGCACGGTGGGTGCATAAACAGATTCGTGTGGGTATCTTTAAGGAAAGTACCCACACGAATCAACATGGCAAAACATGACAAAAAAAAGACGCATCAAATGTCATTTGACTTTTGATGCGTCTTTTTTGTCGGGGCGACAGGATTCGAACCTGCGACCACCTGGTCCCAAACCAGGAGCGCTACCGGGCTGCGCTACACCCCGCTGCTACACTACGGAGAGGAAATACTTGACATAGAGTCGGGGCGACAGGATTCGAACCTGCGACCACCTGGTCCCAAACCAGGAGCGCTACCGGACTGCGCTACACCCCGTGCTTATTTCTTTTAAGCGAGTGCAAAGGTAGGCAATAAAACTGATATGACCAAACTTTTCCGCGATTTTCTTTCATTTTTTGCGAAAAAACTGATTTTATGGGGTTACAAGCCTATTTCCTTATGCAATTTAAGCACAATTGAACAAAATTTATTATTTTTGCAAACAATAAAAAACTGACAAACATAAAAACATAAACTTATACTATATTATTAAATGAGAAAAGGATTATTGATAGCAGGCCTTGCCCTCTGCATGACCGCCACGGCAAACGCAAGCACGCCCGATTGGTTCAAAATGTTCAAAATCTCCGGTTATGCCATGACCCAGTATCAATATAGCGGTCAAGAAGGCTCCAAATCCAACAGTTTCAACATCAGGCTTGGACGTGTAATCGTTGATGCCAAGCCCCACAAGGATTGGGCGGCAAGGGTTCAGTTCCAGTACAATGGCAACACGTCTGACTTGTCGAGCTCGCTGAAAATCGTGGACGTGTATGCCGAATGGCAGAAATACGAGTTCTTCCGCGTCAAGGGTGGACAGTTCAAGCGCGCTTTCACCTTCGAGAACCCTATGAACCCTATTGACCAGGGATTCATGGCGTATGCGCAAAACATCACCAAACTGGCAGGCTTCTCCGACCGTGACGGTGCCTCCTCAAGCAATGGCCGCGACATAGGTATACAAATCCAAGGCGACTTCCTCAAGAATGGCAACCAGCGCAACCTCCTCCACTACCAAATTGGCGTTTACAATGGCCAGGGCATCAACCAAAAAGATGTTGACCAGCAAAAGGACATCATTGGTGGCATTTGGGTAATGCCTGTGAAAGGCATGCGCATAGGTGCCTTCGGAATGGAGGGATCTTATTCGAGGAAGGGTGCCGACGGATTAGTGAGATTGCCGCAACACCGCTATGCCATCTCTGCAGAATACAAGGTTAACGACTGGACCATGCGCTCTGAGTATATCCATTCAACGGGTAAAGCTTTCAAAACTACGGAAAACTCAAAGGCTGACCGCAGCGACGTGACCATCAACGAGAAACTTGGCTCAAAGGCAGACGGTGTCTACGCCCTATGCATAGCTCCTATAGTCAAGAAAAAGCTCTATGCGAAAGCACGCTACGACCTCTACAGGCAGTCAGCGGAATGGAGCTCGGCAAAGACATTCTATGAGGTGGGTGCCAACTACGTTATCTCCAAGAATCTGCAATTCAACATGGAATACGCCTTCGTGAACAATCGCGCGTTGTCTGGCAAACACAACTATAGCATGATTGATTGCGAGCTCGACTTCAGATTCTAAAGCACTAAAAGCAAGGATGTTAGACCAAAATGTCATTTTCACAAGGACAAGGGGTCTCGGCATTCACTGAAAAGGCATCGGCTTTCTAACGTAAAGCCGATGCCTTTTCAGTGGGAAGCCAAAACATGAAAAATCCTAATACATTTTTAGAAATCCAAAACGATGGCCAAACATTATCCCATCCAGATGTTTCATGTTTGAATTGTTTGATTCGTTTTCTTCAACAATCCCCTTTTTTATCAATGAGGGGTAAAATTTGGATATGTGTGAATAAAGATTCTTGCTCAACTGTGCCGATTTAATTTCCAATGCCTCATGGAAAAACAATGGTCTTGGAATGGCATAGGTAAGTGCCAATACGTCGATTATGCCCAATTCGCGGCAATCCTTGTCGAAATAAAACCTTGCACCATCCTCAATGCCATAAACATTCGGCGCCAGTTCTATCATGTTGAGATATGCCTCCAATATGTCTTTCTTTGGCACATGATAATAATTTTCAATCAATAGAGCCAATATCAGCTCCTCTTCTTTTCTGTACAAGGTGCGCTCGGAATTGAGCATGGCGTTCTTTATCAGTTGTTGCGTAATGGTGCTGCCGCCAACAGAGAGATGCTTAGAGTTGATGGCTTTCCTTAGAGCCATTGCCAGCGTGACATCACAAAATCCATTATGCAGCAAGAACATGGGGTCTTCTGTGCATATTACAGTCTTCCACACCTTTGCAGGTATATCTGCCATGGCAATATAGTGTTGCTCTGCAAGCATGCGGCTCCACAATCCATCAAGTCTAACTGCTGGTATGATGGCTGGCTCATTTCTTTTATTGCCTATTTGTACGGGAACTTGTCGTGAAATCAGAATTGGCCCTGCGGTACCTTGATGAAAAGCCATTGAAATTATATCTCAATGAGAATGAAACTCCGCGAGAATCATAACGATTGCGCACCCTTTCATACACATTAAGATATGTGAACTCTGTTTCCGTGGGCGCAATGCTTCTGTTGAAGAAATCATTGGCTTCCACCGATAAACGCAGATGTCTCTTGAATAATTGGGCGGAGATGCCTATCTTTGAACTTAACTGATAGCCATATCGGGCTCCTCCGTTTATACGGGGCGACTGGTAAAATGCCTCACCAAATATTTCCCAGTTCTTGGCAAAAGACCAGCTCAAGTCCATATCGCCAAACAATGAGGTCTGGCGATTGGTCTCGGCTTTGCCATTGGCGGTGTATTTATTGGTGACATATTCAAAACCAGCGAAGAATGAGGATGAGAATTTTCCGTCTTCGCTATCAAATGAATAGTCAACGTCAAAGTCGTAGCTGGTATACAGATCCGAGCATATAGGCATGTATTTTATGACATTGCCCTTTTCGAGTATATTGGCTTGGATTGGGGAGTTGTGCCCCCAGGTGTAACTCGTGGTAAACGACAAGTCGCCTATGTTTGAACTTGCGGAAATCTTGTTGCCATAATAGGAGCGCAACGAGGGGTTGCCCATGCTGTAGTGCAGGGAGTCAATATATTCGACGACAGGATTCAACTTATATATAGGAGGATTTGAGGCTGACCTTAGATATTGCAGTTGGTAAGAGTTACCTTTCTTCCTATACTTTAATCGGACATTTGGGATGAAAAATGACGAGTGTGTCCGTAAATTGTTTTCTCCTCCACTCAACGTGCTGTTGTCGTATTCGTATCGCAGTCCAAACAGGATGGAAAGGCCGTTCTTGAAAGTTTTTCCTCCTTTGAAATAAGCGGCAACCCATGTGTCGTTGCGACGTGATAGTTGTTCAACACCATTTGTCGTATACGGATTACGGTTGAGAATATGCCCGAAATGCGCTCCAACTGTTTCTATGTCAAGGTTTTTAATCTTAAAACTGTAATCGCCGTCAAAGGTATAGAAGTTATACACGTCACGTGAAACGACACTGGTTTTTGATGTCTCGTTTGCGTTGGAGATATGCTCCAACATGTATTTGTCATTGCCATACGCCTTGTGTGTGTAGCTTGCGGTCATGTTAAGGGTTGACGAGGCATTACGCGTGTAAGTGTAACCGGCGGTATAGTTATTATCCTTTGTGTCGGAATACCTGAAAATGCTTTCGTCATCTTTTTCCATGTTTACGCCATTGTCGGATATGGAATGGCGCGTTATTGAATATGGATGGCCCCTGTAATGTCCGCCAGAATATTGCACGGCCAACATGCTCTTCTTGGACAGGTTGAAATTCAGTCCCGTAAAGAGGTTGTAATAATTGCTGCGAACCTTCGTGGTTTGACGCGACAAGTCATGGTACACATTGCTTGGGGAATGTGTTATCGTGTTTTCCTTATCCATGTAGGACAAGGAACGGTCATGGTCGAATCCTAAGGAAATGTTGCCTGACACAATGCCCTGCTTTCCGTCTATGTCAAGCGTTGTGCTGTTCCTTGCCTTCCTGTTTATGGTTGTCCTATTGTACAAGGAAGCCCCCAAGTAGTCCTCCACGGGGCGGTGGGTCGTGATGCGGATTACGGCATTCGTGCTTCCACTATACTGCACGTCAGGGTCTCTTATAATCTCTATCTTCGTTACAAGGTTGGATTTCTGCCCGCGCAACTCTGCCGATGTTTTCACCTTACGTCCATTCACGTACACGTTCGCCTCGCCACGTCCCAAGACATTAAACGTTTCTTCCTGTCCATTTCTGCTGACCGTCACGCCAGGGGTCCACTTTAGCATATCCACGAGATTGCCGGCATTTCCAAGATGAGTGCCTTGTATATTGCTTATTACATAGTCTCTGCCATCTCGACGAATATTTATTTTCTTCGCTTTTACCTCCACTTCCTCTATCTCCACTGTCTTCATTGGCTTTATGTCGCCAAGGCTGATGGTCTTGTCAGCCAGCACGAGACTGTCGCTATACACTACTTTACCTTGCTGCATTATCTTGAACGCACAGCATCCTTTATTCCTCGTGCTGATGTTGAAAGAAGGCTCATAAAATGTGCTCTCAACCTTCCATTGGTTTAAGGTGTCGCAGCTTTCTATCACAACCTGAAATGGCGATGTCGTTGATGTAGAAGACATGAAGCATCCTTTTATATCAGTGGCATATATGCATAACGGTGCCATTGCCAGTAACATTCCCATAAATATACTTTTTATATTTGTCATAAAGCTACAATTTAGTTTGTTCTCCATTCAACATCTGTCCTGTTCAGATAATCTGTAATTATCTGCTTAATTCGCTCCTTTATTACACTGCAATTATTAGGTTTCTTTTCCTTTGAGGCTTTTTCCCTGTCTATTGGGCAACCTCCACCACATAAAGGAAAAATTTCACAATTGCAGCATTTTTCATCATTAAACGGGTCGTAAGAAAGGGCATGGGTTGCCTGCTTCCTTATGTCAATGTCGTGTGTTAGCATATTTCCAATAGCCTTGTCCTTATTTCCCAAGAATTCCAAGCATTTGTATATGCTTCCGTCTGGGCCAATGGCATAATCCGAACGACTTCTAAGAGGACATGGCGTGGCAATGTCTGTCAAGTAATTTATTGCGTATTGCGGATCGTAAAATTTATCAAAATATTCTTCTTCCGATAAGCAAGTGTCACACCCCTTGAACCCTGTTCGGTTTCGAACATAATTGCGCGAAATCCCCAAACGACCTATTTTCGCATATTCTGGAAATAAATTATTAATACTATCCCTTAGTTCACTATAAGAGTTTATATTTGTTGTATCTAAGTTTACTTTCAATAAAACATACACATTTGACAATTGTAATAGTAATGATACGTTTTCAAGAATTTTCGCTTACGTTCCCTTACCATTGGCAAAGAACCTTTTTATGAGGCATAAGTCCATTTGACAAGTTAGGATAGTGTGTTAGGACACATAGTTTGAAGTGCAATATTTCTTAGCGCACTTTAGACCCTGGTTTTCGTACTCTTTAGCGCAGTAGCCTGAAGGACAATGTGTGTAACCACCAAAAATTTCACCAAGCTCATCATCGCTCAGCAAGTTCGCATTGCTACTCATCCCCGTAAGCAGCAAATCTGTTTTTGTTGTTGATTTTTCCATCTTGTTTTAAGTTAAAATTTAATTGTTCAGCAAATGCGTTTGCATTTGTTATGAGGCAAAATTACGTTCTTTTGGCAAAACACGAAAGACAAAATCATTCAATATTATGTCAAATTCAATCATGCGCGTTTTTTTTTTCATTTAATGTCATATAATTCATATGCATTTTTATTAATTTTGCAGAGAAAAGAACTTGAAAAGTATCATTTACATGAATCAGACAGAGGAGGATAATGAAACTTGGAAAATAGAAACTCTTTCTACCCATAATAATTGCGAACAAAAAAGACAAAAAGAGCATTCGCACGATTACTTTCAAATAGTATGGGTAAAGAAAGGACAAGGACTATATACTGTCAATTTTGAAAGCAAGGAGATTGCTGACAACTCATTGCTTTTTATAGCACCGGGCATCCGTCATTGCATAGACCTGTATGGAGAAATGGATATCGTAAACATAACTTTTTTTACAGGTTTTCTTGAAAACTTATGTCCGAAGGTTGAGGCATTGGTCAAATATGACGTGTTTCGTACAAATTCTGCATCCGCAATGGTCACAGTTAACTGTCAAGTGGCCAACAAGCTTAATCATATTTTGAAGGCAATGCTGGAAGAACAGGAATGCCGCACATATCCAATATCAAGAATGTTGCGCATTGGCTCTCTTTTTAGTCTTTTCATAATAGAGATAAAGCGGCAACTTATAGTTCCCATGACTATTCATAAGCCATCTTATGCTTATTCAATGGCATTGAATTTCAGGAAAGCATTGAAAGAGAATGCGTGCAACATGCACCATGTGAAAGATTATGCCGACTTGCTTGGCATTTCTCAAGCCTCCTTATATAGATATGTAACAGCCACATTAGGGATAAGTCCCTTGGAGGTCATACATGAAGAATTGGTCACACGCGCAAAATATCTGCTCGTGTCCTCCTCTCTTACCATAAAGGAGATCACTGAGGAATTGGGAATTTGTGACGCAATGCATTTCGCGAAAATCTTTAAGAGCGTCACGGGCGAATCTCCATACACGTTTAGAGAAAACAACTTGGATTGAGTTGTTTACTTGAGACAAGCAGAGCATTCACATCCTATCATTGCGTGCCATCCAACAGGTACATGACCCAATTGCCACACAACATACACAAACATACATAGATTAAACATACGTGAATAGTTTATAGGGAAGCTTTCTGTGCAAGGATCATCGATAATTCAGAGAAATTCCGTAACTTTGCACTTGATAATCTATTTTCAAATACAAGTGTACTGACAATCATCAAAGATTACCAACATTCTTTGCGCTTTTTCCTGTCCTAAACTCTGGTTAGTATATTATCAATCCCAATATTCCGCAAGTAAGCATCACGAGGATGGGGTTCGCTACCTTGTAGCGCGTGGCGAGAAACGCCGCAAGGAAGATGAGTATGCTTATGATGAACTTCGGCATGTCTGTTGACGGTGAGCCAAAGTTCTCAGTGTTCATCAACAACAACGCGGCAGCGGCGATAAGCCCGATGATGGCCGGACGCAACGGCTTGAAGATGTCTTGCACGAAAGGCGCGTCCTTATGGTGAATGAGGTAACGGCTGATGGCTATCATCAACAGGAAAGGCAGCCAAATTATCGACAAGGAAGCCAACACGGAGCCAAGGCACGCCGCCCACATGGGATAGCCGGCGTTGATAACAGCCGTGTAGCCGCAATAGGTGGCAGCGTTTATGCCGATAGGCCCAGGCGTCGACTGGCTTATGGCGACGATATCAGTGAACTCGGCATTGGTAATCCAGTGGTTATGGGTGACGACCTCGCCATATATTAGCGACAACATGGCATAGCCTCCACCAAAGTTGAAGATGCCTATCTTACTGAACACGTAGAACAACTGTAGAAATATCATTTCTGTCTTCTTTGAAGTTTACCATATAAGAATCCTGCCGTGCCGGCAATGACGATAATCCATATTGGATTTAATTTCAGCCGCCAAATCAACAGGCAGCTCACCGCCACAATCCAGATGTTCTTCCAACTGATGTTGGCGCTTTTGGCCATCTTGAAACACGGCGAGGCTATGAGCGCTACCACAGCGGGACGCACGCCCTCGAAAAACTTCTCAACCCAATGGTTGTCCTTGAAGTTGTGGAAGAACATGGCAATGACAAGGATGGCAATGATAGATGGAATGGCTATGCCCAAGGCACCCACTATTCCGCCCCACACGCCCTTGAGCTTATATCCTATGTGGCTTGCCATGTCGATGGAGAAAATGCCTGGCGTGGTCTGTGCCACGACCATGATATCGACAAACTCCTGCTTTTCCAGCCAGTGGTTCTTGTTGACAAACTCTTCCTCCATGATGGGTATCATGGCGTAGCCTCCACCCAAGGTGAAGGCCCCTATCTTGTTGCAGGTAAGAAAAAACTTTAATAACATCCTCTTACTAAATTCCCCAGACTATCTCTTGTGCTCAGGCACAACGGCAAAGTAAACGACATCGTGGTCGGTGAGGTTTTCCATGTAGTGACTGTGACCCATGGGGCAATAATGACACTGTCCGGCATGACACTCTTCCACGGTATCGTCGTAATGGAAAGTCAGCGTGCCGCTAATGACGAAGATCACCTCAGAGTTGCCCTCGTGGACATGCAGACCGCTCGAAGCGCCTGGACGGAGCGTGGAGTACATTATCTTAATGTTGTCGTCCACATGGTTGCGTGTGTCTAAATGACCCTTTCCTCCCTTGAAACCCGTGAGATGAGCCTCAGGAATCTTCTCGAAATCAATAATCATAACAAAATGGATTTATATATTGTGACCTAATGTTAACTGTTAATGCCCTCACCAGCGACGGAAGCGGAGAGCTTGGCTACCTCGTCCAACCACAATGTGGCCATGGCATCTGACGGCATACGCCAGTCGCCTCGCGGCGACAGTGTAACTGAACCCACCTTAGGACCGTCGGGCAAGCAAGAACGCTTAAACTGCTGATTGACAAACCTGCGGCAGAACGTGCCAAGCCAATGAAGGATGACCTCGTCGGAATAGTGACCCTCGCCGTCGTCGGTAGCTACGCCGTTGCCAAACGCCTTCTTTGCAAGCATGAATATCTTTCGTGGGCCGAAACCATTGCGAAGGAAATGATAGAGGAAGAAATCGTGAAGCTCGTACGGACCCACAAGATCCTCTGTCTTCTGCAAGATGTTGCCCTCGTCGTCGGCAGGTATGAGTTCTGGCGATATTGGGGTGGCAATGATGTCGTACAGGGTTGACGCCGACTGGTCGTCAACTGTCTGCGCCACGAACCTCACCAAGTACTTTATCAACGTCTTTGGTATGGACGCGTTGACTCCATACATCGACATGTGGTCGCCGTTGTAGGTGGCCCATCCGAGAGCGAGTTCCGAAAGGTCACCCGTGCCTACGACAAGGCCGTTGAGCTTGTTGGAGAGATCCATGAGAATCTGCGTGCGCTCACGTGCCTGAGAATTTTCATAGGTAACGTCGTGCACGTCAGAGTCATGCCCTATGTCCTCGAAATGTTGCATCACGCTCTTGGATATGTTCACCTCTCGCATGGTAACGCCAAGGCTCTGCATCAGGCTCACGGCATTGCGGTGTGTGCGCCCTGTTGTGCCGAAGCCAGGCATAGTGACACCAACGATGCCCTTACGGTCGAGCTTGAGCTTGTCGAAGGTCTTTACGCAGACAAGGAGCGCAAGAGTGGAGTCGAGTCCGCCACTGATGCCAAGCACCACCGTCTTGGCATGGGTGTGAAGTATGCGCTTGGCGAGACCCATAACCTGGATGTTGAAAATCTCGTCGCACGATTTTTGCATGTCACCGTCGGAAGGGATAAACGGATGTGGGTCCACATACCGCTCAAATACGAAATCGTGGGGCACGGCAGCAGCCTCGGCACGTCCAATGTGTATATCCTCGCCTATCATGCGCCGCTGGGCGTTGACGAACGTCGTGTTGCTTCGCCTGTCTGAGTTAAGTTTCTCAACGTCGATTTGCGCGAATACGAGTTGGCTGTCCATGGCGAAACGCTCGCCCTCGGCAAGCAGTTGTCCGTTTTCGTATATCAAGGCATTGCCTCCGTAGACCACGTCCTGCGTGCTCTCGCCAAAGCCTGCGCCACTGTATACATAACCACAGATGGTGCGTGCGCTCTGTTGGCAGAGAAGGCTCTTGAGATAGTCGTGCTTGCCTATAAGCTCATCGCTCGCCGAGAGGTTGAAAATGATGTCGGCACCAGCCAAGGCGAGATGGTTGCTCGGAGGCGTGGGAGCCCACACGTCCTCGCAAATCTCAACGCCAAACAACACGCCATCGTAAGTACGGAACAGTTGGGGGGCAGCGGTGATGAACACCGTGTGGCCGGCATAACGGATCTCTTGAGGACGCAGGTCTTGCGAAGAAGCAAACCACCGCTTCTCATAGAACTCGCTATAATTGGGGAGGAATGTCTTGGGCACAATGCCGAGAATCTTGCCACGCTGAATGACAACTGCACAGTTGAGCAACAAGTCGCCAGCGACCAAAGGCACGCCAATGATTGATATGATGTCCAGCTGCCGGCTGAATTCCAACAACTGCATCACGCAATTCTCCGTAGCGTCCAAGAGGAGCTGTTGACGAAAGAGATCCTGGCAGCTGTAACCTGTGACACAGAGCTCCGGGAAAACGATAATCTCTGCGCCTTGTCCCTCCGCCATGGCTATTTGCGACTCTATTTCCTTAATGTTGCTGACACAGTCGGCAATCTTCACTGTGGGTACCGCTGACGCCACCTTTACAAACCCGTACTTCATATCGGAATTTATCTAATAGTTACTTGAGTGGCACCATATCCATATTCCTGGAACGACGCGTCTTGCCACTGGTATGACTTGTGTTTATAGGTCAGCTCATTGATGAGCGCGCGCCTTAACACTCCTGCACCCTTGCCGTGAATGAAGATGAGCTTCTGGCCTTTCTTGTTCTCATATTGTTTCAAGGTGTCGCGAAACACTTTCATCTGGTATTCAAGAATGTCGCCTGCCTGCATTCCCTGCGTGGTGTCGAGCAACGTCTCGGCATGCAAGTCGACGACGATGGCATCGTCGAGGCCACGGTTTCGTATGTATGGCGCGTTCTTGGCGTTGCCCTTGCTCTGAGTATCCTCATAACGGCGCACGAGCTGCTTTCTCTGGTCTGCCGTTACCTCGCCATGGTCTTGGGTGTCAGCATGACTATACATCTCTTTCTTCAGCTCTTTGGCATCCACCACTAGCGGACGGACGGCCTTGTCGTTCTCTATAATGGTATATAGCAACACTGGAGTCTCGAAGAAAGGCGTATCCTCAAAAGTGTGGGTCTTGTAAAACTTCAAGGGCTCAAGTCTCAACTCCACACTGACAGGAGCCTTCACTATGAAGTTCTTGTCGCGCTTGTAGGCAAGGATTTGCACTACCAACCTGCCAACGTGATTGATATCTTGGGCATTCATCTCCTCGATAAACACTTTGGTGTTAGGCTCAGCCTCTCCATCGTTCTTGATGGAGCAACTGTTGCCCTCGACCGAGAGGATGACATAACGGAGGTAATAGTTGCTGTCGTTGACAAAATAAGTCTCAAAATGTGGAGTGTCCAGACTGCTGTCGCTTGTTGGCGCGAAGGCTATATAAGCAGCCAACTGGTTGCCGCCCTTGCGCTCCTCAGCCTTCGGACGGAAGGTGACATTCCTGGAAAGGTCAACCATGTCGGGTGCCGACATGTCCACATCCTCGTCCTGCCCCTCCTGCATCATTGCCTTCACGGAGCGGTGACCACGCATCAAGGGTGTCTCGGCGGCTTTCTGTTCCTGTGCCTCGGCACGACGGTTGATTACATTGGCCGTGCTATAGTCCTCGCTCTCAACCACCACGACCTCATTGACCGTAGTGGGTATCTGGAATCCGTCTTCATCTTCCACCAACACGATGTTCTTTCCTTGGAAACCGGCTATCTTTCCGCCTCCGGTCTCGCTAAGAAACTTTACTTTATCTCCTATCTTCATACTATTTTTTTCTTTGTTATTATCATGGAATAAGCAAGTTGGAGTCGCCATAGCTCAAGAAACGGAATTCATGGGCCAACGCGTAATCGTAGGCCGCACGCCAATCTCCCTTGAGAAACGCGCTCACCAACAAGAGCAGCGTGCTCTTGGGCTGATGGAAATTAGTGACAAGCATCTTCACGACCTTGTAAACATATCCAGGGGCTATGATGATTCTCGTGGACGTGTGCAAGGCCTCAAGTCCATCGCGATCGAGGTAGTCGAGTATCGCCTTTATCGAGTCGCACACCTGCACGGGCTTGCCGTTTACAATCACGAGCCCCGCATCGTCGTGGGGCAAGTCGTAAGGTTCCCACTGCTCCACGCTCAACTCCTCCTCGATGGCATTGGGGTTGCGAAGTATCTTCACACCGATATAATAGAGGCTCTCAAGCGTGCGAACACTCGTGGTGCCAACGGCTATTGCCTTGCCTTCGTGTTGCAAGAGTCGCTCAAAGGTGTGACGATGCACCACTATATACTCCGTGTGCATCTTATGTCCTTCTATCTCCTCCGTCTTCACGGGCTTGAACGTTCCAGCCCCGACATGCAACGTCACTTCATCGCGTGTGATGCCATGGGCGTCGATGTCGTTCAACACCTTGTCGGTGAAGTGCAAGCCTGCCGTGGGAGCCGCCACGCTGCCCTTGATTTTTGAATAAACCGTTTGGTAAGTGGTCTTGTCGCTCTCCTCTGTCTTGCGGTTGAGGTACGGTGGAATGGGAAGCTCGCCAACGGCATCAAGAATCTCCGCGAAATTTACCTCCGCGGCATCCCATTCGAAATCTACCCAATAGTTAGTGCCACCACTCTTCTCCTTGGTCTTGGCCCTGTCCATCGTAGCCGACAGGGTGAGCTTGTGGCCTTTAATGTCAAAGTCTCTCTTCAACGCGCCATCCTTCCATTTCTTGAGGTTGCCTATCATGCAGAGCCAACTGCAATGGGACGTCGATTGGAACATCTGCTCGTAGTCGGCGGGAAAGGCTGGCTCCATGAGGAAGACCTCTATAAGCGCGCCTGTCTCCTTGCGGAAGTGCATGCGTGCTTGGATAACCCTCGTGTTGTTGAAGACCATCAACGCCCCATTGGGAAGATATTGCGGAAGGTTGTAGAACACGTCATCCGACAGCTTGCCCTTGTTATACACCAACAACTTGCTGTGGTCACGCTCCTTCAATGGGAACTTTGCTATGCGCTCGTCAGGAAGACCATAGTTATAATCGTCTATTCGTATATGTTTTGTGTCCATGTCCTTATATTGATTCGTATATCGAGATGTCACCAAACGCCAAAAGCGACACTGCCGCAATGGTGAGCACTAATGTTGCCACCACCACGTCGATGTCGGCCTTGGCATAACCCGATGCCGTGTAATGTGATGATATGTATTGAAACTTTATGTTCAACTTGTAAAACAACTTGTAGAACGCCAAATAAACCACGGCTCCCACGAATGAGCCATAAAGCATTCCGCAAAGAATGTCGGAGGGGTAATGCACACCCAAATAGAGCCGTGTCCAACAGTTGACCAACGCCCAAAGAAACATTACGGTCGTTAACAACCTGTCACGCACAAGCAAACTGAAAAACATCGCCAACGAGAACGTGTTGGCGGCATGCGACGAGAAGAAACTGTAGCTTTCGCTCAGCGTGCCGGCTATGAGGTTCAACTGCATCTTGACCATTGGGTCGTTGCATGGCCGCAACCTTCCCACCGCAGGCTTAACGATAAAGTCGCTAATACCACCTGCAAGAAAAACGCACACCACTGCCGCGCCAACGATGAGCCCTATCTGCGCCATGGTCTCATGATTCTTCACGACAAGGTAGAACAAGGCAACGTAGAGAGGTATCCACGTCATCCCGGAAGTCAACATCGGGACCAACGCGTCGAAGTAGACAGAGTTGCCGCTATTAAAAAAACGCAACAGTGTGAGGTCTGCTGACAAAATACTCTCAAGCATCGTCAAATCTTTTCTATCATGCTCGACTTTATCCAGCCTTCCCTTCCATCGCCAAGCTCTATTTGCTTCCACCCTTTCAGGCCATCATCTATGATGTCTACCCGTGTGCCTTCATGGATGACAAAAGCGTCGGGGCTCTTTTCTTCCGGGGTTGTCTTCACATTAATGGACGGCGACATGACGATGGCACCACAAGCGTGCTGAAGCCAGTATTTCTGTTGCCAAGCGAAAAGCGTTGAGAACACGAACACTACCAACAAAGCGGCACTACCAAAGAAGCCTGTCTTGCGCAACCACAGCGGTGAGGCAAAAAGATAGCAAAGCATAAGGAAGAGCGCCACGATAACGCTAGCTATGCTCCAAGACGCCCATGTGTCAACATTCGCAAAGCAAACCACGTCGCGGTATAACGCCACGAAGAAGTTGTCGGATTTTGGTGTCACCTTGTCGATGGTCTTGGAACGTGCGAACTGAAGGTTGAACTCCACGTCGTCGTCGCTCGGCGAGAGGCGGTAAGCTCGCTCGTAACAGAGAATGGCCTGGGCAAGACTGTCGGAACGATAATACGCATTGCCAAGATTATAGTATAAGTCAGATGACACCCCTTGCCGAAGCAATGACTTGTAATCTGATATGGCCTGCTGATAATTGCCATGCCGGTAGCAACTGTCGGCAAGCTCCTTGGTGATGGCAGAACCCGATACCGGATTAAGGAGCATCGCCAAGAGCGAGATGACAAATATGTTGAAATGGTACTTTATCATTTTCTTTTCTTCATTACATCTTCTATTTCCACGATGGCGGTCATTGCCGACTGGAATGTCTTCTCCATGTTTCCAGACTCATCGCCCGGGGCATAACGCTCAAACTCACACTCCTCAAGGGCAGACATGAACTTGCTTATAATGTCCTCGCCCACTCCACGTTGAGCAAGCTTTTCCTTTATGTTGTCGCGTGAGAGACTTTCCACTGGCATGTTCAACTTGAAACTGACATATCCCCACAACGTACGCAGAATCTCATCATAAAACTCCCCGGTGTTGTGGTCAAACATCAGCTTGCTTGCCCGCTTCAAGCGTTTCTTGGCTATCTTGTTGGCACGTTTGCCACGCATCTTCACTATGTCGCTATTCTCTATTGCACGACGACGGAACACTACGAGAAGTATCACGAAGGCCAACAAAGGCAACAACAAGCAAATCCAATATGCCACGCTGTCGAAGAAGAGCTTGCCAGAAGTGGAAGAGCTTGACGTTCCTGTCTTTATGGAATGGATGTCGTTGTCAACAACTTTATTAAAGCTCTCTGTCGAACCCTTGCCGTCGCCTGGCGTTACGTTGACAACAAACGACTGGGTTTGCAATGTTTTATAAGCGTTGGCATCAACATCGTAATATATAAACTTGACCGGCGGAATGGTATACTTGCCTTGGTTGCGAGGCACGGCAAGGAAATCGTAAACCATGTTTCCTCCTACTCCGGCATTGGTAAGTTTTGTCTTGTCGGTCACCTTAGGGTCATACTTGTCGAATCCTTTCGGGAACTCCACCACGGGCTGTTTCAAGAGCTTTAGGTTGCCAACGCCTCCCACAACGACCCTAAGGGTGATGGGCGAGCCTGCCTTGACTTCCTTCTCGCTAAGGCTTGCGGTGATGTTAAACTTACCCACGCCTCCTGAGAATCCTGTCGGCTTTGCCGGCAACGGATCAACCTGGACTGTTAATCCGTCGGCGACGATATTGCGTTTCACTTCCACATAGCCCGAACCTCCATTGAAGAATGCCTCAAAAGGATCTACGTTGCGATTCTGCTGAACCACTATTCCCTTGAAAGTAATGGATGGTATCTTAAGCGAACCCGTCATCTGGGGGTACATCAAATACTGGCTCCAAGTGACGCAACGATACGGACGACCGTCAACCCTCTCCACATGGAAGCTCTTCTGTTGTGGCAACTGAATCTCCTGACTATGGAATCCTGTCAAGTCTGGCATCTTGCCTTCCAACTGTGTCAGGTCTACGAGAGTGTAAACCTTGTATGTGAGAAGCACCGGTTCTTGCTCATGCACTCGCCGCTTGTTGGCTGTCACCTTTATAAACAAGTCCTTACCCGTAATCTCCGAGCCTGCCTGTGCCATCTGTGGCTGTTGTCCTCCACCATCTTGGTGCATCCGTGGAGCACCGCCGTTGCTCTTGGCTCGTCCACTAACGGTGATGCGCACTGGCCGTGAGGCCGCGCTACGCCCCCTGACACGTGCATGCGCCGCGGGAACAGTATAGACACCTTCCTTGGCAGCGAATACCGTGAAAGTGAACGTGATTGACGAAGAGCTCGACGTGTGACCGTTAATCATCTGGTAACTGCTCTGCTGCGAGGTGTACGGGCCAGCAATAAGCTCAAGCCCCGAAGGAATGTTCCCCGCACGGAAATCCTCCACGTCTTGAGTATTGATGGTATATGCTATCCGGAAGTTCTCACCTGCCGACACCTTCGATGGTGCCGACACAGATATTTGAGCGTTGGCAAGGCCCACGCCATCCATCAGGAAACCTAAGATAAACGAGATATATAAGAGTAAACGTTGCGTCATATATTATTTGATCATTAACCCCTTAAAATCCATACAAGCACGGAAACCATCACCAGTTCTTTTCCAAGCGTTTACGTTGAGGCTGCGCCTCTTGTTTCTTGAGCCTCTGCTGGGTTTGCTTTTCTTCTTGCTCCGCATAGTTGAGAAGTTGCTCGGCGTTGTCCTTGCTCATCTTCTCCTGCTGTTGTTGCTGTTGCTGCTTGTCTTGGTTCTGGTTCTTGTCCTTGTTCTTGTTGTCTTTATCGTTCTTGTTCTGTTTTTGCTTTTGCTTGTTCTTGTTTTGCTTGTCTTGGTTCTTCTGATTCTTCTGCTGCCTCATGCACAAGGCGAGATTATATCTTGTCTCATTGTCTGTTGGATTGTTTCGCAGACTTTCCTGATAAGCCTTTATAGCTTCGGAGAAAAGCTGGTGTTTCTGGCAAGCCACTCCAATGTTATGCCATGCCTTTGCCTTTCGTGGCTTTGAAGTCTCACTCTTTGCGGCGTTCTCCAACTGCACCACCGCGGCACTGTCCTTCTGCTGCATGAGCAACGCAGTGCCCAAGTTGTACAAAGCCTGTGGGTTCGACGGATTCTTGCTTAATGCCTTACGGTATTCTATCTCCGCCTTGGCATAGTTTTGCTGGCGATATAGCCGATTACCATTTCTGATAAACTGCCTGTCGCTTTGCGCACTGGCTTCAGCGAATGCCAACATGCACACGGCCAACAACAAGATGTATTTATAGAATCTCATATTATTTTCTTTTCTTAAACAGCTTGATGTTCTTCAACCTGGGGTTTCTCGACTCCAAGACACACACTTCCACGATAAGAATGAGGATGGCGAAGATAGCAAAAGCCTGAAACTGCTCATTGTACTCGCTGTATATCACGGAATCGGTGTCGCCTTTCTGAAGTTTTGTTATATGGTCGTTCAGTTCTTCCTGCGCGTCAGCGGTATTGTCGACATGGATATAAGTGCCACTGCCTGCCTTGGCGACCTCCTTGCACATCTGCTCATTGAGGGCCGACATCACTGTCTGCCCACTCGCGTCCTTCATGTAGTTGCCATCCCCCAATGGTATGGGAGAGCCTTTCGCACTTCCCACTCCAAGGATAAACACGTTGATGCCCTGCTTCTTGGCTGCCGCCGCCGCTTCCTCGGCACCACCCTCATGGTCTTCACCGTCGGTGATGACAATTATGGCGCGTCCCACCTTTTCTTGTTTCGTAAAACTGTGCATTGCCACGTTGATGGCCCTGCCTATATCCGTGCCTTGTGTCTGTATAAGCGAAGGGTCAGTGTTCTGCAAGAACATCTTTGCCGAGACATAATCGCTCGTTATAGGCAATTGCACGAAAGCGTCACCGGCGAAAACCACCAAGCCAACCTTGTCGTTGGTGAAATGGTCGACCAAGTTCTCCACAAGCATCTTGCTCTTGTCGAGACGGCTGGGGGCCACGTCCTGGGCAAGCATGGAGTTGGATATGTCCATACATATTATAGCCTCAATGCCATTGCGTGACTCATGCGATATTTTCGCGCCCATCTGCGGCCGTGCCAACATGACGATGAGCACGGCGAGGGCCGCATTCATCAGCCAGAACTTTACCGACGGACGGAATTTCGACACGTCAGGCATCAGTTCTTTTACCAAGGCTGGGTCACCGAACTTCCGCAACTTTGCCTTGCGCTGTCGCCACATTACCAGCCTTACCAATGCCAGCACTGGTATCAGCCACAACAACAACAGATATATAGGATCTTCAAATCGAAGCATATCGTTAAGTTCTTACTCTTTTAATTTCTCAAATAAATGAAGCATGACACGACGGCGTCTCCATAGCTACGGCAGACGCCGCAAGACCGTATTTCGAAGGAGTATCTCCAGAAGAAGCAGAAGCACGGCTGCAAGCGCAAAAGGCTGGTATGCCTCATAGCGTTTCGAGAACTTCTTGACATCCATCTTTGTCTTCTCCAGCTGGTCGATGTCTTTGTATATTTTCTTCAACTGCGTCGTGTTCGTAGCCCTGTAGAAGTTGCCGTCCGTGGTGGCGGCTATTTGGCTTAGAGTCTTTGTGTCAATGTCTACCGGCATATTGACATACTGCACCGTTCCACCCACTGGCATCGGATATGGCGCCACCTTATTGGTACCTACCGCGACGGTGTAGACACGTATGCCAAGCGACTTGGCTATCTGCGCCGACGTCATGGGCGAGATGTCTCCCATATTGTTGGAACCATCAGTAAGCAATATCACGACCTTGCTTTTTGCCTTCGACCCCTTCAGTCGCGAAATGGCATTGGCGAGACCCATTCCTATGGCGGTTCCGTCTTGTATAAGCCCCCTTGCTGCGATGTCGGTTCTCACGTTTTGCAGCAAATTGAGCAGCGAGGCGTGATCCGTGGTCATTGGGCACTGTGTAAACGCTTCGCCGGCGAATATGGTCAGTCCAATATTGTCGTCGGGTCTGCCGGATATAAATTCTGCCGCGACATCCTTTGCCGCCTCTATACGGTTAGGCTTCAAGTCCTCGGCGAGCATTGACGTAGACACATCCATGGCAAGCATTATGTCGATGCCTTCCACCGTCTTGCTTCCCCAGGAGTTGTGGGTCTGCGGACGGGCAAGGACAATGACAATGAGCGTGAACGTCAGGCAACGCAGCAACATTGGCAAGTGCATGATATGCTCACGCCAGCTCTTCGGTGTATTGAGATATGCCCGCGTGTCGCTCATACGCATCGTGGGCTCACTTTTCTTTCTCCCGAGGAAATACCACAACACGTAAGGAATAAGCAGCAACAGCAGCAAGAAATATTCTTTATTCGCGAATTCCATTTTTCACATTATTATATATAGCGACTCACAAAGCCTACATCATCAGCATATATACATTATATATAATGTAAGCCAGGAGCAGGGATGCCACCACTCCGCCAATCCACAAGAGAGTCTTGATGGTTATGCGGTTCGACCTCACTTTCTTGTCGTCGTCGGAGAGTCGCGGCACGATTTTCTCCTCTACCGCCTGTCCTTCCTGCTTCGTCTCGTCGATGAAGTTGACCGCCTTCACGAGGTTCATGTCGTTCTCGTTGAGCTGGGTAGAGTATTTTGCAAACTTCACGAGGTCGGCAGTTTGGAACAGTTGCCTCAGCTCGTCTATCATCTTGCGGTCGCCTGCGGCTTGCAAGTGGTCGATAATCTGGTCGGAGGTCATCTCAAGGGCATTGAACCCGAAACGCTCCTTGATATACTGGCGCAAGGTGTCGGTAAGCTGCGTATAATACGCCTTTTGGTCATCACTCACCTGCAGATGCTCCATCTTGATCTTCTCTATCTTGCTCAAGGCCCGCTGGTGTGGCGGCACATGGCGCACTATACGCACCTTGGTGATGATAGGCTTGTTCTCTTTCAGGCGCACAAACAGGTAGGCTCCACCCACCAATATCAGCAACACTAATACGGAAAGCCAGAAATAAGGACTCCACTCTGCCCACTCAAACGGATTGTCCTGTGCATCCTTCGGCGGGAAAAACTGGTTGGGATGCAACGTGTCCACATCCACCGTTATGACCTTCAAAGCCGATGTCCCGCCTTTATAGGGCTTGCCGTTCACTTTCACGGTCAACGCTGGAATGGCATACAGGCGCTCTCCGAACGAGGTGATAGTATAGGCTTTCTCTACCTTCATCTCGCTTCCCGAGCTCAGCGTGTCTGGAGCCGGCGACTCCACTATCTCCACGCCCGGCACGACATACTGGCGTTCTTTCAGCTTTGGCCATTGCAGCTTCGAGCCTTGGGGAAAGGTTACTGTCAGCCTCAACTTGGTCTGCTCGCCAATGAGCATGGCCACGGAGTCGACAGTCTGCTCCACCGTCACCTGGGCTTTCAACCCTACCGAGAGCAACAGCAGCAAGAGCGTCAATATGTATTTAGCATTTCTTTTCATCGTAATGTCCTGTTAGGCTCTTTTCTTGAAGAGAAGTATCAGCGACTTGGCAAAGTCCTCATTGGTGGCTATCGACACCCAGTCGACCTTGCTCTTGGCAAACGTCGTCTTGAGTTGCTCCTCACGCTTCATCCAATAGGCGGTATGCGCGCGGCGGAGCTTCTTGCTCGACGTGTCAATATACATCTCGTGGCCTGTCTCGGCGTCGCGCACCTTCAGCAGTCCAATGTCGGGCAAGGTCTTGGCTCGCTGGTCGTAGACCTGTATCGCCACCATGTCGTGCTTGCGGTTGGCTATCTCCATCTCTTTCTGGAAGTCCTTGTCGTCGTAGAAGTCGCTTATGACAAACGACGTGCACCGCCGCTTCATCACGCGTGTCAGGTACGCCGTGGCTGCCGCTATGTCGGTCTTGTGGCTCACGGGATGGAAGTCGAGCATCTCCCTTATGATGTAAAGGATGTGCTTCCGTCCCTTCTTTGGTGGAATATACTTCTCTATTCGGTCGGAAAAGAAGATCACGCCTATCTTGTCGTTGTTCTGTATGGCAGAGAACGCCAGCGTGGCGGCAATCTCCGTGGCCATGTCGCGCTTTGTCTGGCTTGCCGTACCAAAGTCTAGCGAGCCAGACACGTCGACGAGGAGCATGACCGTAAGCTCACGCTCTTCCTCAAAGACCTTCACGTAGGGGCGGTGCAGCCTCGCCGTGACATTCCAATCGATGTCGCGTACGTCGTCGCCAAACTGGTATTCCCTCACCTCGGCAAACTCCATGCCCCTGCCCTTGAAAGCAGAGTGGTATTGCCCGGCGAAGATGTTTTGGCTCAGCCCGC
Organism: Oscillospiraceae bacterium; assembly: GCA_963599465.1. Classification (GTDB taxonomy): domain Bacteria; phylum Bacteroidota; class Bacteroidia; order Bacteroidales; family Bacteroidaceae; genus Prevotella. The sequence continues at coordinate 134,512 of CAVBXD010000006.1, forward strand.
GGGTCTTTATCTCTATCTTCCTAACTTTCCCGAGAATCTCAGAAGTATCCATTAAGGCACCTCCACCTTATTGATGATTTGACTTACGATCTCCTCGCTTGTCACGTTGGCGGCCTCCGCCTCATACGACAAGCCTATGCGATGACGCATCACGTCATGGGCAACAGCCCTCACGTCCTCAGGCACCACGTAGCCACGATGCTTGATGAAAGCATAGGCGCGCGCGGCCTTGGCGAGGTTGATACTGGCACGCGGCGATCCGCCGAAGGTAATCATGTTCTTCAAGTCTGCCAAGCCGTAACGCTCGGGGAAACGAGAGGCGAACACTATGTCGGCGATATACTGCTCTATCTTCTCGTCGATATACACCTGCCCCACTACCTCACGGGCTTTCAGGATGTCATTGGCACTGCACACGGGCTGCACCTTCGGGAACGTCTTTTGCACATTCTCCCTGATGATTCTCTTCTCCTCCTCAATCGTCGGATAGCCTATCACGACCTTCAGCATGAAACGGTCTACCTGCGCCTCGGGCAACTGGTAGGTTCCCTCTTGCTCAATGGGGTTCTGCGTGGCAAGCACGAGGAACGGCTTGGGCAGGTCAAACGTCTGGTCGCCGATAGTTACCTGATGTTCCTGCATGGCCTCAAGCAGCGCGCTCTGCACCTTTGCCGGGGCACGGTTTATCTCGTCTGCCAACACGAAATTGGCAAACACGGGACCCTTCTTCACATGGAAGCTCTCGTCTTTCTGCGAATATACCATGGTACCCACCACGTCGGCAGGAAGGAGGTCGGGGGTAAACTGTATGCGTGAGAAATCGGCGTCAACGAGTTGCGACAGGGTCTTGATGGCCAACGTCTTTGCCAAACCCGGCACACCTTCCAAGAGAATATGACCATCGCTGAGCAGGGAAATGAGCAGGGAGTCGACCAAATGCGCCTGGCCGACAATCACTCTGCCCATGCCCATCGTCAGGTCATTGACAAAGCCGCTCTGCTGCTCTATAAGGATGTTCAATTCACGAATATCTACTGATTCTGCCATAATTGAGAAATTTGACTTTTGAATATTCTGTATTTATTTTTTCGATACGCAAAAGTACAAATTTCTTTTCGAGAAGAGCAACTGAGCGACCTAAATAATATTAAAAAGGATATGAAGACGTTTATTTTAAGAAAGTTTTGACATAGCTCATGCCATACCTTACAGTGAATCAAAGCCTTCACGTTTGAGCGCGGCATTGGCGAGACGCTCATAGACGAGTCCCATGTCGGCGAACCGCGTCAAGGCGTTCATGGCGGCATGGCGCAATCCTGCCGATGGCGACCTCATGGCCGTAACCGCCTGGTCTATAAACTCGTTGATACCTCGCTCGTTGGGTTCTATCCCCTTCATGAAGAGGCGGCCCAAGATGTCGTAGGCGCATATTTCCTTGGCCGTGTTGTCGAGAGCCATCCAGCGGTAGGCAAGCTTTGGCGCATAGCTGACATATTGGTAGAGGTTAAACGCCTGCATCTCCGCCATTTCCTGCGAGCGAGTCTGGTCCATCCATATCTCAGCCACCTCCTCGGGCATCTTGTCGTGAGGCATGAGCAACGTGGCGAGAATCTTGCACTCGCGTATGTCTTCTTTCCACAAGGCGATGGCGAAGTCGTAATCGCGGGGCAGGTCTGCCGCCATCTGCTTGAGTTGCACGAAAGGCACACCCCAGTTAAGGTGATAGTCGAGCCCTTTCTCTCGCATCGACTGCGACGCCTGGCCGTTCATCACCAACCTGAAGCCACGCTTCAACTCTTTTATCTTGCTGTCTATTTCTTCTTTTGTCATTGTTATTTTTACCTTGTTTTATTTCAAAGCAGGCCATACTCTTGCGAGTATCTCATCATCTGATGTGAATAGCCTTCCGTATAGTCGAGTTTTACATCAACGATGTTGCCGTCGGCATCCACCACGGCATCCATTCTCGGGTTGATAAAGCCTTTATAGGGCGCAATGTCCAGTTTTTCGTATCTGCCAAGAATCTCCTTGTGCAGGGTCGCGCCTATCTTCACGCCATAAGTCTCCACCATCACCTTTGCCGCGTCGTAATCGCCTTCGCTCTTTATGCGTTGTATCTCCGCGAGCAGCGAGCCGAAGACCTGACGGAGACGCGCGTAATCGTTCACCCGCACGAAGGTCTTGCCCTCCTCCACCACAAGCTCCACGCTTCCATCGGCATGCTCAAGGCACCAACGGGCAATTATCGCCCTGTTGCGCATATGGGCCTCCTCAATCTGGCTGCCGAGCTTAATGCGCACGAGCTGCGTGAGCAGGCCATTCATCAGATAGTGGTAATATTGGCTCTTGTAAGCCTCGCCGTCGGGCACCAGGCCAAGTTCTATGAGTTTTGGGTCAGCAAGATAATACAAGCCAAACAAGTCGGCACGGGCCTCCTCTATGGTGCTTCCGTAGGCTTTCAAGGCATCGGGCGACACCCCCGGCAGGAGTTGTCCGCTGCCATGGCCGAGACACTCGTGAAGGTCGGTGTGAAGGTCATCGCACAGGTCGCCGTATTTTTTTATCATCTCACGCGTGGCGTCATCTATGACAAACTCCTCGTTGAAACCGTTGCCTCTCGCCGCCTTGTTGTAAGCGTCTGTGAGATTGCCTATCGTGACGCTCTTCGAGCCATAGCGCGCCCTTATCCAGTCGGCATTGGGCAGGTTGATGCCTATCGCCGACGACGGATATTCCTCGCCGCCAAGCATCGCCGCCTGCACCACGTGGGCCGACACGCCCTTGACCTTTGGCTTGCGGAAACGCGGGTCCACCGGCGAGTGGTCCTCAAACCACTGTGCGTTGTCGGCTATGGTACGGGTGCGTCGCGTGGCATTCTCGTCTTTCAGTTCCACGATACCTTCCCACGTGCCTTTCAAGCCAAGGGGGTCTCCATAGACCTCTATAAAGCCATTAATAAAGTCGACCGTGCCATCCTGCTCCTTCAGCCATTCTATGCTGAACTCGTCGAAACGGCGCAAGTCGCCCGTTGAGTAATAGTCAACGAGCAAGTCTATCAACTTCACTTGCAAGTCGTTCTCGGCAACGCCTTTCGCCTTTTCGAGCCAATACACTATTTTTCCCAACGCCGCGCCATAAAGCCCGCCGGTGGTGTATTTGTTTTCCTTGACCTTCCCGTCAACGCGAGTCAACTTGGAGTTCAATCCCCACGACGGCTGGCAGTCGCCTGCCTCTGGGTCGCGCATCGACGCATAGAAGCCCTCTGCTTCTTCTTGTGTCACGCCGTCATAAAAGTTGCAAGCTGACGTTTGCACGAGGTCTTCGCCATCGGCCTGGTTGACGCGTTTAGGCAACACGTCCGGATTAAAGACAACGGGGCAGATGGCATCAAGCAACGATGCAGCGTCGGCATGTCCTGCGATGGGGAAACAGCTTGCCGGCAATGAGCTCACAGCCCCACGGAACCACTCTTCAGAGAAGCCCGGGGCAAACTTCTCGCAACCATAATGATGATATATGCCATTGGAGAACCAAACGCGCTTCAAATACACTTCCATCTGCCGGAAGTCGTCGGAGTCCTTGTCGGCGCAATGGCACAACAGCTTCTCCAAGGCCTTCCTTATCACGAGGTTGAACCTTCCATATTGATCGGTAGTGATGTCGCGTCCCGACAGCGTAGCCTTTGCCAAATAATATACATAAGCTTTCTTCTTGACATCCAGCTCGTCAAAACCGTCGACACGGTACCTCAACATCTGAATATCCGCGAATCGCTCATCCGAATAATTAAAATTGTTATCCATTATTATCTATAAAATATGAGAATAGTCATTATCATTCCTCCGCCGGTGTCGCCTTTGGCTTGTTTTTAGAACCTGCCTTCCTTCCTCTCTTCTTTGGCTTGGCATCTTGCGAAGGCATGGCGGAAAGACGCATTTTACGGTAATCGCGCGGCGTGACACCGTTCAACTTAAAGAAAGAAGCATAAAACGACTGGCGGTTCGAGAAGCCCACCAAGTCGGAAATCTCTTCCATGTTAAGGTCTTGATAGCGCTTGTCCACAAGCATGGACATGGCCTCTTGGATGCGAAACTTGTTTACATAAGAAGTATAATTCATGTGAAACCGCACGTTAACCACCGCGGATATATATCTCGTATTGGTATTGAGATCCTCCGCGAGTTGTTTGGCCGAATAGCTTTTATCCCGGAATTTCTTTTGGACAATAATTATATCATTTATACGTCGTTCAAGTTCATCCATAAGCTTGGGATTTACTAAAGCTCGATAAGCAGCATCTTTTTCTGTCTTTTCTGTAATATTATACTTTGCCATAGTCTATAGAGGTCTTGTCATTCACAATTGATTTAAGTTCCACTCGCAAAAATAATAAAAATTCACGAGTATCGCCGCGTTTACATAAAAATAGTTTTACACTGATAACGTTTTTTAACTATAATCTATCACTTGCGCAATCTTTCCCCATTCACACGCCTACCGTCCCTACGGCAAACCATTGGAGGAAGGTCAGAATGTGCCGAAAAAGAGGTGGAAAACCTACTTGTCTTGCCATGTTTTTTTTGACAAAACTGCCTTCATTTGGCGCCCCTTTGCCGTTACGTTAGAACGGCGATGCCGTTACGTTAGAATCGCAACGCCGTTACGCTAGTATCGCGATGCCGTTACGCTAGAACGGCGAGGGCCTCCCTGCGGAAAGCAAAAACGCCCTCATTTTCCCTCCGTTTACCTCATCTTTATATAAGTAAGTAATCAGACTAATTTTTATTTTAACGACAATAGAGACAACTGGCTTCGCCCACAGAACCAAAATTATGGTCTGAAAAAGTTGTCTCTATTATCTATTGTAGTTTTTCTTGTCCGCCACCTTACAATACAAACTTATTTTGAACTATCGCTTATCAAACGTTGCCTCTTACAGAGACATATTGACGTGTATAGCGCTGAGACTCGTCCCTACGCTATAATATATCGTCCCTTGGGGATCTTTCCGAATGAAATATTTTACCGGACAACAATAATTTCACACATATTTATTTTCACACGATTCAACATAGCCCCTTGTTTTTATATTAACGACAATTGAGACAACAACAAGGACGAAAATTTTTAAAACGCCTTACACACCTGTTTATCAACCGCTTAGCCATATTTTTCAGATTAACAAAGAAAATATTTTCAAAAAAACCTCAAGAAAATTTTGTCAATACCACAAAAAGCCGTACCTTTGCACCCGCAAAACAGAAAAGAGGTCTTCTGGTCTTGAATATGTTTTCATAGAATGCGTCCTTAGCTCAGCTGGTAGAGCAACTGACTCTTAATCAGTGGGTCTAGGGTT
>CAVBXD010000007.1:0-132791 GCA_963599465.1 Oscillospiraceae bacterium
CCTTTCGCCCATTCCTTGGCTTCCTTGTAATTGGCAAAGCCATGGTTAGCGTCAGCATCAACCACGTTCACATCCTTGTCGGCTATTCCAGGTTCAACACGTCCAAGAGGATATTTCTCATAGTCATACGGTTCACCGAAGGACATCTTCCTCACGTCCTCCCCATTGGCCGCATCTAGCACACGCTGACCCTCGTCCGTGCCAATCACCTCCATGCCGCTTTTGCTAAGACGCTCGTCCAGCGCATCACGCAGCACACGCTCGTTCTTAGACACAGGGGCAGCCGCCACGCCCGCTTTCTGCAACCGGGGCTTGTTGTTCGGTGCTGCCGCCTCCTTTACAGGAGCATTGGCTACCGTCTCTTTCTTCACCCCGGCATACTCCGCAAAAGGCTTGGTCTTGCGGTGTCTGCTGTCTATCCACTTCTCGAAGTCTTCGAGGTTCGTTGCGGATACGACAATCCTGCGACCGTCTTCCCAACCTTTCTCATAGTTGGCAAGATAGTCGCTCTTCGCCTCGCCCATGTCGTTGAAGCAGAGCATCACCTTGTGCTCGTCAAACGTGCCGTCGGGGTTATACTGGTCCACCACATACACCTCGCGCCCGTTCCAACCGTCAATGTCGTTGGAGAGGAACACGTCTATATGGTCTCCGTCCACGCCCTCCGTGCCACGGAAGTAGCCGTAGGTGTTGTGCATCCTGCTCTCCCATGCCTTGCCGTCGGCATCCGTGCCTCTGCGCACACTGCCTTGTGGCTGCTCGATAGTGATGTCAAACGTGCCGACCTGCACATGGCCTTTCTTGTAGTTCCCTGCCTCTTTCTGCGCCTCGGTGGGTTCGGTGTTCACCTCTGCCGATGCAGTCGCTATCTTCTCCGAAAGCGGCGATACGCCCTTGTTTTCAGAAGATTTCTCCTCTTTTCCTTGCAAAGTTGGCTGATTGTCATTAACTTTGCTTTCGGAAGATACATTGCTCTGACTTTTAGCGCGGCTCGTTTCCTCGTCGCCTTGTTGAGGTTCGATAGTGGTAATGGTTGGAGTTGCGACATCTTCAGGAGCGGTGTCTGCGCCCCGTTCCCAAAGCAATGGTCTTTCTTGAATATTCTTCAGTGTTTCATATCCAGATGTTCTAATACCCATAAATTCTCCTGTCTTGCTGTTGATCATTATTGTAACAGCACGTCTGCCAACCCTCTTTCGGTTGTTTTCTACAGAGAAGATATAACTATTGTCACGCCCCAACCTTACATGGTCAACATTGTTGACAATAGACAAAACGAAATCCACAGCATCACTTATCGAATTCAGTTTTGCCTCTTTCCCATGATGGTCAAACACATGCCATCCCATCGTTTCTGTCAATTTGAACGGCACTGGCGTAATGCCTATGCGGTCAAATATCTCATCGGGAATTTTTGCAAGGTTGGTTGAGCCGCTTTCATTTTGGATAAAAGCTTCACCATTATCCGCATATTCATCAGACAGAGAGTACTTGTCACCCATATTGGCAAGTATCTTTTTTCTGCGCTCTTCTAATCGTCCATTATTATCCAGTTCTCTGGCTTTTCCGTCCCCGGCCTCCGCCAAATCACCTTGCCGTTGGTCAGAACGTCCCTCAGTTCGTCCCTGTCCAACGTTCCGAAGTCCGTCACTTCCATTCTCGGCTGTTTTCTTGCTCTCACTGCCTTCGCCGCCTTCAGTGCCATCTGCAGTTTGCGCAGTTGCTTCTGCTCGTTGCTTTCGTTCCGCCACGGCTGCATCGTGCACCTGCTGGTCGCACTCCTCCATCAGGGATGCAATACCCGTCCATGCGTTCAGCGTTTCCTCCGCAGCTTGCACTTGCGCGTTGTACTGCTCCATAGCGGCATTGTAGTTGGCATCTGCCTCCTGCTGTGCCTTGACCATTGCCATAGGCGAGCCTTTGAGTGTCGGGGCTTTCTTGGTCGGCTTCTTCTTTTTCAGTGCGTCAAGCGTCTTTTGCCCTTACTCACCAGCAGAGCCTACCTCTCCAGCATCGTGCTCACCTTCATCGTTGTCCAGCAGATAGGGCATATGTTGGCGTGAGCGCATAAATCGTTTGTACGAAATGTGCCCCTCTTAATGCACAGAGCCAAATAAGCGAAATCGAAAAAACGAGCCAAAATCGTGATAATGTGAATAACATTATAAACTTGGCTTAAAAAAAGAAAACGGCAATCCGCAAAAAGCAGATTGCCGTTTTGGGTTGCAAATGAAATTATTATTCGGCTGTTGACATTACCGATTCGTTTTCGTCACAAGCTTTTTCGTCTAGAACAATCTCGACGCTATCGAAGAAGGATGCCTCGGACATGATTTCCATATGGAGATTATCGACGTCTTCTTTACTGATAACCATAGCCACCACCTTTCGGAGAACCGAAAACATCATGCTTCTTTGTTTTACTCCAACCAAGCGGTTTTACCCCTACTTTCGTTTACAGAAATGCAGGCCACGCTAAAAACAATTTAGGCTGCAAGCCCTCTTGTCATAAGAGACTTGCAGCCTAAATCCGTATTTTATAGCGACTTATGCCTTATTCTTCTACCGCTGCCTGCGCCGCTGCAAGACGTGCGATTGGCACGCGGAAAGGGGAACAGCTAGCGTAGTTCATGCCTATCTTAGCACAGAACTTCACTGAGCTTGGTTCGCCACCGTGTTCACCGCAGATACCGCAACGCAACTGCGGACGGACAGAGCGACCTTTCTCGACAGCCATCTCTATCAACTGGCCCACACCGTTCTGGTCGAGAACCTGGAATGGGTCAACCTTCAGAATCTTCTTCTCCAAATATACAGGCAAGAAGCTGGCAATGTCGTCGCGAGAGTAACCGAAGGTCATCTGCGTGAGGTCGTTGGTACCGAATGAGAAGTACTCCGCCTCTGTTGCAATCTTATCAGCGGTGAGAGCTGCACGAGGAATCTCAATCATTGTACCGATTTCGAATTCAATCTCAACACCATACTCCTTGAACACTTCCTTAGCGGTCTTCTGAATAATCTCCTTCTGCTGCTTCAGCTCATAGAGAATACCGATGAGCGGCACCATGATTTCCGGCTTAGGATCCTTGCCCTCCTTCTTCAACTCACAAGCAGCAGAAAGGATGGCACGAGTCTGCATGGCTGTTATCTCGGGGAAGGTAATGCCCAAACGACAACCGCGATGACCGAGCATCGGGTTGTTTTCCGCCAACGAAGCCACACGGCGCTGGATAGTAGCTACGTCAACGCCCATTTCCTTGGCCATAGTCTCTTGACCGGCAATATCGTGGGGAACGAACTCATGAAGAGGAGGATCGAGCAAACGGATATTAACAGGACAGCCGTCCATAGCCTCAAGGATTCCCTTGAAGTCGGCCTTCTGATAAGGCAACAACTTGGCCAAAGCCTTTTCGCGGCCTTCCACCGTGTCAGAAAGAATCATCTCGCGCATGGCGATAATCTTCTTGTCCTCGAAGAACATGTGCTCCGTACGTGTAAGACCGATACCCTTGGCACCGAAAGCACGGGCCACCTGAGCATCGTGAGGAGTATCGGCATTGGTGCGCACCTGCAGTTTGGTGTACTTGTCGCAGAGGTCCATCAACTCCTTGAAGTCGCCGCTGAGTTCGGCAGCCTTGGTAGGCACTTCGCCAGCATAGACCTGACCAGTAGAACCATTCAGAGAGATGTAGTCACCTTCTTTATATACCACACCGTCAATTTCTACGGTCTTGGTCTTGTAGTCAACGTTGATTGAACCTGCACCCGATACGCAGCACTTGCCCATACCGCGGGCAACAACGGCTGCATGAGAAGTCATACCGCCGCGGGCCGTAAGGATGCCTTCGGCAGAAGCCATACCTGCCAAGTCTTCAGGACTTGTCTCTATACGAACCATCACCACCTTATGGCCGTCGGCATGCCAAGCCTGTGCATCGTCGGCGTGGAACACGATCTGACCGCAGGCAGCACCTGGAGAAGCAGGCAGACCCTGTGTGATGACCTTGGCAGAGAGCAGTGCCTTCTTGTCGAATACGGGGTGGAGAAGTTCGTCGAGCTTCTGAGGCTCACAGCGCAAGACGGCCGTCTTCTCGTCGATCATACCCTCGTGGAGCAAGTCCATTGCAATCTTCACCATGGCAGTACCCGTACGCTTACCGTTGCGGGTCTGGAGGAACCAAAGCTTACCTTCCTGAACGGTGAACTCCATGTCCTGCATGTCGTGGTAGTGGTGCTCCAGTTTGTCCTGCAATTCGTCGAGCTGCTTGTAGATGTCGGGCATAGCCTCCTCCATAGAAGGATACTTGGCCACGCGCTCTTCCTCGCTGATACCTGCACGCTCAGCCCAACGCTGTGAACCAATCTTTGTAATCTGCTGCGGCGTGCGGATACCTGCCACCACATCTTCTCCCTGTGCATTTACGAGATATTCGCCGTTGAAGAGGTTTTCACCATTACCGGCATCGCGGCTGAAGCATACACCGGTAGCAGACGTGTCACCCATGTTACCGAACACCATTGCCATGACGCTCACGGCAGTACCCCACTCGTCGGGTATACCTTCCATCTTGCGATAGAGGATGGCACGCTCGTTCATCCAGCTGCGGAACACAGCGCAGATAGCACCCCAAAGCTGCTCAATTGGGTCAGTTGGGAAATCCTTGCCCGTACGCTCCTTGATAGCTGTCTTGAAGAGAGTAACGAGTTTTTTAAGCTCGTCTACGGAGAGATCCTTGTCGAGTTTCACACCACGCTCAGCCTTTACGCTCTCTATAATCTCCTCGAACGGATCGATGTCTTCCTTGTTTACCGGCTTCATCTCAAGCACCACATCGCCATACATCTGCACGAAACGGCGGTATGAGTCGTACACGAAATGAGGATTTCCAGTCTTGACAACCAATCCCTCGGCCACTTCATCATTAAGACCAAGGTTAAGGATGGTATCCATCATGCCAGGCATAGAGGCGCGTGCACCGGAACGGACGCTGACGAGAAGCGGATTCTTCACGTCACCAAACTTCGAGTTCATCAACGACTCTGTGTGAGCCACAGCAGCCATTACCTCGTCCTGCAGAATTTCCTTGATTTTTTCCTGCCCCACTTCATAATATTCATTACAGCAACTCGTTGTAATGGTGAATCCTGGAGGGACAGGGACTCCTATAAGATTCATCTCTGCAAGGTTGGCACCCTTGCCGCCAAGTTCTTCACGCATTTTCGCGTTACCCTCGGCCTTGCCATTACCAAAAGTATAAACCCTTTTTTCGTTCATATAGTTATATAATGTTTATGTAAATTGAGTTAGATAGTGGTTGTTTTGTAATGCTGACATTGCAAAGGTAATAATTTTGTTTTAGTATTACAAATGAAATAATAAAAAAAACATGCCTCTAAACATATTTTTTGATGTTAACGCAAACAAAAAGCTAAAAGTTTTGCCAATGACACACTTTTCAAGTAATTTTGCATAAGAAACAAACACGTTATGAGCAGAAACCGCAAACCCAACACCATTCTTGAGGGAGTCACTATCGAGGCCATTGCCGCAGAAGGCAAGTGTCTTTTCCATCACGACAACTACGTAGTCTTTGTACCTTTTTGCGTACCTGGAGACGTTGCCGACGTTGAGATACTCAGAAAGAAACACAACTATGCAGAAGGACGCATATTACGATTTATTGAGAAAAGCGAAGTGCGTGCCGAGCCGTTTTGCAAACATTTCGGAATATGTGGTGGCTGCAAATGGCAAAACTTGCCTTACGAAGAGCAACTAAAGGCAAAACAGACCCAGGTTACAGACCAACTAACACGCATAGGCAAGGTGGAGTTGCCTGAAATCTGCCCAACACTTGCTTCGGTTAAGATAAAAGAATACCGCAACAAGTTGGAGTTTGGTTGCTGTGATCGCCGATGGTTCACCAAAGAGGAGCTTAACGACGAGAGCCTCAACCTCGCCGAGGGCAACCATTCCGCGATTGGTTTCCATATCACTGGAGCTTTCGACAAGATTTACCCCATCAGCAGATGTTGGCTCATGGACGACCTGCACAACCAGATACGCAATGAGATTGAGCGTTACGCCAAGGAGATAGGCATGACATTCTATGACGTGAGGGCACAAAAAGGCCTTCTTAGAAATCTCATGTTCCGCAACTCCAACACAGGCGAATGGATGTTGCTCATACAGTTCCATTATGACAATCCTAACGACGACGAGCTCGCCAAACAACTCATGCAGCATATAGCAGAAGAGTTTCCTCAGATTTCCTCATTAATATATGTAGACAACCAAAAGGGAAACGACACTATTGGCGACCAGGAGCTGACCACGTTCAAAGGCACAGACTTCATTTATGAGATGATGGGCGACTTGAAGTTCAAGGTTGGCCCCAAGAGTTTCTACCAGACCAACACAGAGCAGGCGCACCGTCTTTACGATGTCGCAAAAAGCTTCGCGTTCAAGGATTTACCCAACAACGCTAAACCTCTTATTTACGACTTATACACAGGTACAGGCACAATTGCCAACTACGTTGCACGAGAGGCAAGCGAAGTGATAGGCATTGAGTATGTGCCAGAGGCTATCGAGGACGCCAAGGTGAACAGCAATATCAACAACATCACCAACACGAAGTTTTTCGCGGGCGACATGCGCAATATCCTCACAGACTCTTTCATCGATGAGCATGGCCGCCCCGACATCATCATCACTGACCCACCACGAGCCGGAATGCACCCCGACGTGGTCAATGTCATACTGAATGCGCAGCCAAAACGCATAGTATACGTCAGTTGCAACCCTGCCACACAAGCGAGGGACCTCCAACTGATGGACGTAAAATACAAGGTTGCAGCCGTACAGCCAGTGGACATGTTCCCACATACGCCGCACGTCGAGAATGTAGTTCTCCTTGAGCTGCGATAGGTTTCCAAATTCAATTCATCACAATGGCCTATTACTTTATATTCTCCAAGACCGACTTGTTGCTTAAACGGCAAGCCGATGGCACACATACCATTCCTTGTTCGGACAACGCCCCTTTGAAGATTCATCCATGGACTCACGTCATGAGCGTCAGCCCAATGGATGACGGCACAGAGGTATACACGTTCAAGGTTGACAACCCAACGCAAATAGAAGTTCTGTCAGAAAGCCTCAAACACGACGGCTACGATTTCATCGGCCTTCGCGAGTCGTTCTACCACCTTCCCTCAGAGCTATACCTAAAAGCTGGCAAATGCCATGAACTGCTCTATTGGGACTTCAATTCCCAGTATTGCGGCGTATGTGGCTCTCCTATGAAGATGCACACCAGCATATCGAAACGATGCACCCAATGCGGCAAGGAGGTTTGGCCACAGCTCGCCACAGCCATCATCGTGCTCATACATAGAGGCGACGAGGTGCTCCTTGTTCATGCCAAGAATTTCAAGGGCAACTTCTTCGGCCTCGTGGCAGGCTTCGTGGAAACAGGCGAGACTTTAGAGGAAGCCGTAAGACGTGAGGTAATGGAGGAAACACACCTCACCATCAAAAACCTTACCTACTTCGGGTCACAACCCTGGCCCTACCCTTCAGGGCTGATGGTTGGCTTCATGGCTGAGTATGAGTCAGGCGACATACATCTCCAGCGGTCAGAGCTATCACGCGGAGCATGGTTCCGCTACGACCAGTTGCCACAGATTCCACAGAAGCTGAGCATCGCACGCCGAATCATAGACAAATGGCTCGAACAATATGGCATAACAAGCCCACAACCATAACATTCACACGGCTTACACATATTATAATTAATATATTTGGTTAAACTTTAAATAAAATTTCCTGTTCAGAACCCTTTTAACAATTAAAAGGATTATCTTTGCAGAAAATTTCAATTTAACAAATTGTCAACTTATTTGAATACAAAAACTAACTTTTAAGCATGGACTGGTTAATAAATTTATTCACCACTCAAGACTCCATTGCCCATATTGTCTTGCTATACGGCATCGTCATAGCCATAGGCATAATGCTGGGCAAGCTGAAGATAGCGGGCATTTCCCTTGGAGTCACATTCGTCTTGTTCTGTGGCATTGTGGCGGGTCATTTCGGTTTTACCGGCCCTACCCCAATTCTTAACTTCCTTCAAGACTTTGGTCTTATCTTGTTCGTCTTTTGCATTGGCTTGCAAGTGGGCCCGGGATTCTTTGAGAGTTTCAAGAAAGGTGGCGTGGCACTCAACGGCATGTCGATATTGATGATTTTCCTCAATATCATCGTGATGTTCGCTTGCTACTACCTGTTCTTCGACACATCCAACAAGACCAACCTTCCTATGATGATTGGCGTACTCTATGGTGCCGTCACAAACACCCCTGGTCTTGGTGCCGCAAACGAGGCTCTAAACTCCGTTTTCACCAACGGTCAGATTCCCCAGATTGCCAACGGATATGCTTGCGCCTACCCGCTTGGCGTGCTCGGCATCATTGGCGCGACCATTCTCATCAGATTCATCACCAAGACAAACCTCAAGAAAGAGGAAGATGAACTGGAAGCAGAGGAAGCCGCCAACCCACATGCCAAGCCTTTGGCGATAACGCTTGAGGTGAGCAACGTTTATCTCGCCGGGCGTACATTGGCGCAGATTTGCGAGTTTCTCGGTCGCGACATAGTATGCACACGCATCTTGCACCAAGGTGAAATGTCACTGCCAAAGAAGAACACGAGGTTCGAGATAGGCGACAAGTTGCACATCGTATGCGCTGAGGCTGACGCCGAGGCTATCAAGGCATTCATTGGACCAGAGACCGACTTCGAATGGGAAAACGCCCGAGCCGAAAACCAGCCAATGATTTCGAAGCGCATCATTGTCACCAACCCCAAGATGAACGGTAAGACTCTCGGTAAGATGCACTTCTCGTCGGTCTACGGTGTCAACATCACTCGCATCACCCGCCAAGGCATGGATCTCTTTGCCTCCCGCAACCACCACTTCCACATTGGCGACCGCATCATGGTTGTTGGTCATGAGGAAAATGTCAACCGCGTGGCTGAGCTAATGGGAAACTCGGCACGCAGCCTCAACGTGCCCAACATCGCCACCATCTTCATCGGAATAGTCATTGGTATAATTTTCGGAAGCATACCAATCGCCGTACCAGGTGTGCCTGTGCCATTGAAGCTCGGACTTGCCGGCGGTCCTCTCATCATTGCCATACTCATTGGCCGCTTCGGTTACCGCATCAAGCTCGTCACCTACACCACGACATCTGCCAACATGATGCTTCGCGAGATGGGTCTCGCACTTTTCTTGGCAAGCGTTGGCATAAAGGCTGGAGCAGGATTCGTGGACACCGTAGTTCAAGGCGATGGCCTTCTCTATGTGCTTGCCGGATTCCTCATCACCGTCATACCAATTCTCATAGTTGGTCCTTTGGCAAGATGGAAGTTCAAGTTCAACTACTTCACCCTCATGGGTATGATAGCCGGTACATATACCGACCCACCAGCACTTGCTTACGCCAACTCAAGCTGTTCCAAGGAAGCTCCAGCCATTGGCTATTCCACGGTTTATCCTCTGTCGATGTTCCTGCGCATCTTCACCGCGCAAATATGCGTGCTGTTCTTCTGTGGGTAACTACTGGCTATAAAACACCGGACGATTCAGCTGACAACACTTACAACACATAACCACCACGCTCTCTCCTGTAAACATGGAGGGAGCGTGTTTTTTTATATATCTTACCTTATGCAAAAGAAAAAAAACGCATAAAACAGTAAAAAAGATACCACGATAGTTTGTCATTTGGTAAAGATGATTTACCTTTGCCGAAATTTAAAACTAAAATAATCTATTATCATGTCTAACGAGATTGAAGTGAAAGAACTGAGCGATGTCGTCGTACGCTTCTCCGGCGACTCTGGCGATGGTATGCAGCTTGCCGGAAACATTTTCTCTACTGTTTCCGCAACTGTAGGCAATGGAATATCCACATTCCCCGACTATCCAGCCGACATACGTGCCCCGCAAGGCTCATTGACAGGCGTGAGTGGCTTCCAAGTTCACATTGGAGAGGGCAAGGTTCTCACTCCAGGCGACAAGTGTGACGTGCTCGTGGCAATGAACGCTGCGGCATTAAAGACTCAATACAAATACGCCAAGCCAACGGCCACCATCATAATAGACACCGACTCCTTTGGCCCCAACGACTTGAACAAGGCGCAATTCAAGACCGACGACTACCTTGAGGAGATGGGTATAGACAACGACCGCGTAGTGGCGTGCCCAATCACGAAGATGGTTAAGGCTTGCCTCAAGGACGAGAACATGGACAACAAGAGTGTGCTCAAATGCCGCAACATGTTCGCCTTGGGTCTCGTGTGTTGGCTCTTCAACCGCGACTTGGAACTGGTCAACAATTTCCTGCGCGAGAAGTTCGCCAAAAAGCCATCCGTGGCCGAGGCAAACATCAAGGTTGTGAAAGCCGGCCACGATTATGGTGCCAACACTCACGCCTCTACTCCGTTCACCACTTACCGCATAGAGACCAAGCAGAAAAACCCTGGACGCTACATGGACATCACCGGCAACAAGGCCACAGCCTACGGTCTTATTGCAGCTGCTGAGAAAGCTGGACTTAAGTTATACCTTGGTTCCTACCCCATCACACCAGCCACAGACATTCTCCACGAGCTGTCAAAGCACAAGAGCCTCGGCGTAATTACCGTTCAGGCCGAAGACGAGATATCTGCTTGCGCATCTGCCATAGGTGCGGCTTTCGCCGGCGCATTGGCTTGCACATCAACTTCTGGTCCTGGCATCTGCCTCAAGAGCGAGGCTATCAACCTTGCCGTCATCGACGAGCTTCCATTGGTCATCGTCGACGTGCAGCGTGGCGGTCCCTCAACCGGCCTGCCTACCAAGAGCGAGCAAACCGACTTGCTCCAGGTCCTCTATGGCAGAAATGGCGAAAGCCCAATGCCTGTAATCGCCGCCACGAGCCCTACCGACTGCTTCGACGCGGCTTTCATGGCAGCAAAAATCGCACTGGAACATCTCACGCCTGTGGTGTTGCTCACCGATGCCTTCATTGCCAACGGCTCATCGGCATGGAAGTTGCCAGACATTAATAATATGCCAGAGATTCACCCTCACTATGCACCTGCCGACCAAAAATACAAATATACGCCATATCTGCGTGATCATCAAAGCAAGGCACGCTACTGGGCCATTCCAGGACAAGAAGGCTACGAGCACATTCTCGGTGGATTGGAAAAAGACGGTAAGACGGGTGCCATCTCCACAGAGCCAAACAACCACAACGTGATGGATCACCTCCGTTCCGAGAAAGTATCGCTCATTCCGGTACCAGACCTTGGGGTTGAGGGCGACAAGGACGACGCCGACCTGCTTATCGTTGGCTTCGGCTCTACATACGGGCACCTGCACGCTACCATGAACGAGATGCGCAAGAACGGCCATAAGGTCGCCTTGGCACAGTTCAAGTATGTCAATCCTCTGCCAAAGAACACGGCTGAAGTGTTGCTCAAATATCCTAAAGTGGTAGTGGCAGAACAAAACCTCGGACAGCTTGCGGCATTGTTGCGCATACGCGTCAACGGTTTTGTGCCTTACCAATACAATGAGGTAAAAGGACAGCCTTTCAACATCAGCGAACTCGTGAAGCATTTCGAGGGTCTGATAAATCAGGAGACTAACGCCGATGGCGACTATTTCAACACACGAGTCCTTTAATCATGTTCTCCAAACTTTTTCTTAACATCATCTAAAATGGAATATTCAGCAAGCGATTATAAGAAAGGCCAGCCCCGTTGGTGCCCCGGGTGTGGCGACCACAGTTTCTTGGCAAGCATGCAAAAGGCTATGGCAGAGATAGGCGTACCTCCCTATGAAACGGCAGTGATAAGCGGCATTGGTTGTTCAAGCCGTCTACCCTATTATGTCAGCACTTACGCCATGCAAACCATCCATGGCCGCGCGGCAGCAGTGGCTACTGGCGCGAAGGTGGTAAATCCCAAGCTCAGCATCTGGCAAATCAGCGGCGACGGCGATGGTCTCGCCATAGGCGGAAACCACTTCATACACGCCATGAGGCGAAATATCGACCTGAACATGATTCTCCTCAACAACCGCATCTACGGTCTCACCAAAGGACAATATTCGCCCACGTCGCCAAGAGGCTTTGTTTCCAAGTCGTCGCCATATGGCACAGTGGAAGACCCATTCCGCCCTGCGGAACTGTGCTTTGGCGCAAGAGGACGCTTCTTCGCCCGTTCAGTGGCATCAGACAGCTTGGAGACACTGAAGATTCTCAAAGCGGCATACCACCACAAGGGAGCGGCGGTTTGCGAGATTCTGCAAAACTGCATGATATTCAACAACGGAGCCTACGATTCCATCTATACCCGTGACGGGCGCAAGAAGAACGCCATATACATTGAAGACGGCAAGCCGCTCGTCTTCGGCGAGAACAACGAGTATGGCCTCGTTCAGGAGGGCTTCGGACTGAAAGTCGTGGAAATAGGCAAGGACGGTTACACCATCGACGACATCCTTGTTCACGACAGCCACAACCCCGACAACACATTGCAACTCAAGCTTGCGATGATGGACAACGAACATGGATTCCCTGTAGCCTTTGGCGTATTCAGGGATGTTGAGGCACCCACTTACGATGAAGCGGTGAACGACCAAATAGAAGATGTCAAGGACAAGAAAAAATACCACAATTTCATGGAGCTTCTTGAGACCAACGACATCTGGGAAGTAAAATAACCGCCCCAAAATTCTCCTCAAAATCATAGCTCAACGGCTTTACGTTAGAATGGCATTGCCATTGTAGCGTAAAGCCGTTGCCGTTGTAACGTAACGGCAACGCCATTCTAACGTAACGGCAACGCCGTTACAGCGTAAAGATAAAAGGCATTGCAACGCACACGTTAACTTCCTACGTTTCAGCATTTTACATTATCCTTATTATACACACAGGGATTTATCTTGCCTCGGTCGTCAAAAAATGTCATCTTGCCAACGAATGGTTCATCTCATTTAAAAGAGTTTTAATCAAAACTCTCATCTACATTTAAGTTTTATCGGACAGTTTAAATATCAAATATGCTTTTTTCTTTCAATTTATTAGGATAGCAGAAGAAAAAGTGATAACT
Source organism: Oscillospiraceae bacterium (assembly GCA_963599465.1). Taxonomy (GTDB): domain Bacteria; phylum Bacteroidota; class Bacteroidia; order Bacteroidales; family Bacteroidaceae; genus Prevotella. Next base: position 13,172 of record CAVBXD010000007.1, read on the forward strand.
TTGCAGACGTATATATATAATTGTAGAACTATCATTCTAAAAGAAATCATTTTTCATGAAAGCGACTGAAGTAGTAGCCAAACTGCAACAGCAGTTTCCCAACCAGCCAGAGTACATCCAGGCAGTGAGCCAAGTGCTTGGCACCATCGAAGAAGAATACAACAAGCACCCTGAGTTTGAGAAGGCCAATCTCATAGAACGTCTTTGCATTCCTGATCGCATTATCCAGTTCCGCGTCAACTGGATAGACGACAAGGGCAACGTGAGAACCAACATGGGCTACCGTGTCCAGCACAACAACGCTATTGGCCCCTACAAGGGCGGTCTCCGCTTCCATTCGTCAGTGAACGTAAGCATATTGAAGTTCCTTGCCTTCGAACAGGTTTTCAAGAATTCACTTACCACCCTACCGATGGGTGGTGCCAAGGGCGGCTCCGACTTCTCTCCGCGTGGCAAATCAAACGGTGAGGTAATGCGTTTCTGCCAAGCTTTCATGCGCGAGCTATGGAACTATATAGGTCCAGACACAGATGTTCCCGCTGGTGACATTGGCGTTGGCGGTCGCGAGGTTGGCTACATGTTTGGCCAATACAAGGCCCTTACCCACAAGTTTGTCGGCATTCTCACAGGCAAGGGGCAAGAGTTCGGCGGCTCACTCATCCGCCCTGAGGCAACAGGCTACGGCAACGTCTATTTCCTTGAGAACATGCTCAAGACCCGCAACATAGACCTCGCCGGCAAGACTGTGCTCGTGTCTGGCGCCGGAAACGTGGCACAGTATACCATTGAGAAACTCATACAGCTTGGTGCCAAGCCACTGACATGCTCCGACTCCGACGGTTTCGTCTACGACCCCGACGGCATAGACGCCGACAAGCTCGCTTACATTATGGAGCTGAAGAACATTGAAAGAGGACGCGTCAAAGAGTATGCCGAGGAATATCCAAACGCCAAATACTTCCCCGGACAACGTCCCTGGGGCATCAAGGCAGACATCGCCACACCATGTGCCACACAGAACGAGATAAACGGTGAGGATGCGCAGAAGCTCATCGAAAATGGAGTGATAGCCGTGAGCGAGGGAGCCAACATGCCTTCAACACCTGAGGCCGTGAAGATTTTCCAAGACAACAAGATTCTCTACTGCCCGGGAAAGGCAAGCAACGCCGGTGGCGTGGCAGTGTCAGGTCTGGAGATGAGCCAAAACTCAGAGAGGCTTCATTGGACTCGCGAAGAGGTTGACAACTATCTCCACCGCATCATGAACGACATCCACGAAAACTGCGTGAAATACGGCACCCAGGCAGACGGCTACATCAATTACGTGAAAGGAGCCAACGTAGCCGGATTCCTCAAGGTTGCCAAGGCTATCATGGCACAAGGCGTGGGCATGTAAAGCAATAACTGCTATCAATCAATATAGGGTGTGTCAGAGTTTTTGACACACCCTATATTGATTTTTTCAAACTCTCCCCCCATCGCACATCGCATATAGGGTCGCATTAATCCATTGGCTTTATCATGCTTTCGATGTAATCCTTATACTCTTCTATTCCATATTTAGCATAAAGCTCATCATCTGTCCATTCGTGCGTGAAATCAAGGATTGGCACAAATTGATAAACACCCGATAGAGCATCTTGCGTGATTTTCATAGATGACACAAGAAGACGGAAGAAACGAGTCTTGAGATATACCACAAAATTGTCAGCCTCTTGCAATGTGTCAAATTTAGCATATACATAGGTTTGTGAACATACGGATTTACCTTCGACAACAATAGGCTGGCCTAAAACCATCTTGTCATTTCCCGATCCTCCAGCTTTAGGAATATATACCTTTATAGAGGAAACGTCATTGCTATTTTTTTGGATATTACACTCTTTTACATATCCAATCTTGCGAACATTATTTTCCCAATAATATAGCTCTACGTTATATTCCTCCGTTTGAACATCACTGACATCAAACGGATTCTTTTTGCTTGTCTTTGGGTTCGTCGGAATTCCAAAAGGTGTATCTCCAGAAATTATTTCCTCTACAAAGACAGGATCATCCGCTGTTTTTTCCTGTTTTTCTTCCAGAGTTTGTAGTACAACCTTTTGAACAATCTTTGCAAGACGAGGCTCTCTAATCATCACATCAAGCGAACTAAGATCCAAATCTATAGATTCGCAGGCTCCTTCCTTTTGCAACGAGTATTCACAATTATCCTCATAAGCCTTATCCCTAACAAAATAACAGATACCACCTTTTACTTCTACCTCAGGAAACAACTCACGAGGATTATGGTATGCTGCCATCCGTACTATTTGCTTAGACGCAAGCATCTCCCGACGAAATCCTCCGAGCAAATGGTCACGTCCACCTGTAAACCATTTGGACGGAATCACCATATCAGAAACACAAGCCGCGTCATTAGCCACTTCGCAGAATTTTTGGAATATTGGCGCATCATTGGTTCCTCCCGAACCTCCTTCGTCTTGATATGGTGGATTTCCAACAGCTATGTCAATACACATCTTTTTTATTTTTTGTATGTATGCCCCGGCATTATTGCCTATGAGGTCGTATGAATTAAACTTATCTTCTATTTTCTTGATCGGCATTCCCAATGCCTCATAAACCTTGCGAGTAAACTCGTAGGCGATAGGGGAAGTTGGAATGGAATATATCTTGTCCTTATAGGATTCGCCAAAGACTTGAAGGATGGCGTATGCGAACTCTCCTTCTTTGGAAGCTATATCCATAAACTTTGTCGTGGACGCAACTCGCTCACGTGGAATGTCATTCAACATCCTGCGAGCCAAGAACTGAGGTGTCACTATCTCAGAGGTTGACCATCGTCCGAACTTACGCATCGCATTTTCCACTCGCTCTATCGCTGAGAGGCTTTCATCATGTGACAAAGAATTGATATTTTGTATCTTGTAGTCAAGTTGATGAAGCACGTTAGGATTCAAATACTTGAACAACAATCTGAGCATCTTGCTTTCCAATCCTAAATTTGCAAGGATACGCTTGTTATCTTTTCCTTTCTTAGAGACATGGAAGATTTCTTCCAATGAAAGAACTCTATCTTTTGTAAGGAACGCAAACAAAAGAATGCGAGAGCAGAGTGTCGCATAACGTTTGTCAAACAAGTTGTCTTCCTTGCCTTGCTCACCATCAGGCTTTGCTCCATCAGACTTTTCTGACGTATCAGAATCAGATGGAGAATCAGGATAATCCAAGTCGCCAGCATTATCATCTTCAACTGGCTTCATTTTCAATCCACCTCGTGACCCAATGGGTTGCTGACGCATTATCAACCTGTTAATTTCATCGACATCGCTAAGCCCATGATCAACAGGGATTTCCATGGCTTCATCCAGAACGCTACGTTCTCTTGAGTACTCCCTTACGGCATCAAGAATGTTATTAGGCGTTACTTCCTGCAAACGATTCTTATTCATCCAAACAATCGGTGAGACTTGAAGTTCCCGTGCTATCCGATTCTGAAGATTAGAATTACCATTGGCATCCGTATTGAGGTCATAAATATGGGCACGCAGTTCCTGAAGAATAAACATACGGTTTGGGTCAAAGTCAACAAGCAACGTCTGAGGTTTCATGTTGTACTTGATGACATTCTCATCGCCAGCCTTATATGTCTTGATATAAGGATTCTGCAAACGAAAGACCGCTTGGTCATATTCCTGAGGCGAAGCCGTATCTTTCAGATAGAGCATTGTATCCCATTCTGGCACAGTTGCGCCAGTCAACATGCGATTGACGGTTAAAGTTATGGTTTTCTGGTCGTTTCCCTCACATTCCGTGATGTATCGGGTAACTTTTTCCATCTTATTAAACCGTCTTCCGTCCTCTACTCCTGCTATATTGATGATTTCATACTGCGAAAGATTACGAAAATCAGCCACATAATCCTTCAATAGTTTTTCCATTGCATCGCAAGATGCACGATAAGGAAGCACAAAGACGATATGACGGCACAGCTTGCCTTGACAAATGCGTTCATTGTCCAAAAACGATAGGATATTGGCATCTTCCCTACTACCGTCTATCGCATGCAAGAAATCCAGGATTTCCGCCTCATGCACAAATTGGCGATGAAGTCCTTCGCTACTTTTCTTGATAGACTTTGGCATGAAAAGTTCACCAAAAGCCACCGTTACCCCATTTTTCCGCAGTTCTGTTAGCTTATGCCTTGAAGACTCATTGAGGTTGAAAGCAAAACGAACCATCTGAGGGAAACCATAATACGGATTCTCCCATTCATCCTTGGTATCAAGATTCGCCTTGTCCCATTCCTCACTTGCCTTGGCTATATCGGTAAACTGACAATTACAAATAATATCTTCACCAGAGAACTCATCCCCCATCAAGATGCGATAAGGAGTACCCGACAAGTGTAACTGGATCTTAGCATTCAGTTGCTTAACCTGTTCTTCCACGGCATCAATAGAGTCTGCATCATATTTTGCCTCTTGTTTTAGCTTGGAAGAAACAGCAGGGAGAACTTTTCCATAATGTTCTGCCCTTGCACCAAAATGAGTCTCATCAACAATCAGCAAGTCTATCCGCTTTGAGAACAAGTCTTTATGACGTTTCTTGATTTCATCACTACAAAGGTCTTGCAAGGTAAGGCAAACGACAATTTTCTTACCAGCAGACAAAGCCGTACTTACAAGGGAGTAATCTCTTGACAGATTATCACTATCAACAAATTCATATCCTTCGAAGTTTTTGAAACTTTCAACCGTCTTTTTCCACTCCGTCTTGACATCTGCTTTAGCCGAAACAACAACAACCAAACGAGCACCCATCTCTTTGGCGCAACTCATGGCGGTAAAAGACTTGCCAAATCGCATCACAGCATACATCAACAGATGAGTACGTCCATGCTTGATGGCGGACTTAAAATTTCTTACCACTACTTTCTGATTAGGTCGAAGCGGCAATATGTCATTCCCTCTTTCGTAATGGAAATCTACAGGCATCCGTCCTTTTTCCAGAGAATACAACTTGTAACGTCCATCTTTATCGGTGGCACTTTTGCGAATGTCTTTCATCGCCTCATCTATGTCCTCTATCGTTGCATCTTTAAAGAACTCATTCGAATAATATGGAAGATTGGGTATCGCTGTTCGTTCCAAACGTTTCCTTCCTTTTTCATTCATGACATAATAATGTACGGAAAGGTCACGAAAATATTCATTGCCTACCACTGCTGGCTCATCATATTTTTTCCGCAAGTCGACAAAATAGTGTCTCCACTCATCAAGACGAGTTTCCACAGGACGATACGTATCACCAATTTTCAAATAATTAGGCACAGTACCTGTTTCGAACGCATAGACATGAGGTTCTATGCGTCCCATGATGAGTTTGTCTATGATTGTTTGATCAACCATTCTTATTTCTATCTTTGCTTAATGAATCGAACAGGATAGGTTTCCCTTTTTTCCAATCCATGATTTGCGCATAAATGCCATTATGCTTATGAATCAGCTTTTTCTTGCATCCCTCGCAAGGTATCTCCTTGCGTTTGACATTGCCAAACAAATCGCTGGTTTCTTCGACTATCGTCTTGCACGACCGTGGAACAACATTTTTGAGTCCATCCATTTGCCATAAGTTCCACGAAATGATATAGGCTATTTCCTCCACGAAGTCCATAGGCGGTTCTTCATTCCATACTGCCTCAAAATAATCGAAGAGTGTGAAAAGAAGGTTTTGGCGAGCGATGAGCAGATTGTCACCTTGCCACTCGTAACCGAAAGAACATTGGTAGGCAGTCTTAACCCATTCCATCCATTCTTCCTTCGTATGGGTGTTTTCCGTCACCAACCTTAGTTTTCTGTCAAGAAATCCCACACGCATATTAACATCGTCAAATCTACGTCCTGAAACCGTATCATATCGACTTACAATAAATGGGCCTTCCCCGCAGGTTATCTCCATGACAGTCTTCTTGACATAAGCATCCCAAGTAATTTCATCTCCCTCTCTGACAACAGGAGCTTCTACAGGATGCCATTCTTTGTCCATATTACTTTTGGTATTGAAGACATCATTACGCCCGAAAAGGCGAGCGTCCACATCATCGAGCATTCTATTGCATAACCAGGAAGGAGTAAAGACCTCTGCCATCTTACGCTTACGCTCTTTCTTCTTTTCTTTATCTTTGGCAATACGTGGCATGATTACATCTTTATGCTCGCCTGTTATCGCTTCTATGGTGATATTGTCAAAGAAAGTATAACCCGCACCTCTCTCAGAATAGTCATCAGTTGCCCAAAAGATGTTCTTTCCTGTAGTACGGTCACACAGCAAGGTTTGGAGCAAATCATGCCCCAAAGCCAATATTTCGTCCTCGTTTATGTCTATATCGTACTTCATTTATATTACCACGTCAGTCGCGTCATTCATTTCTTTATCATACAAAAGTACGACTTTTTCAGTCTTTCCTATGTCACATTACCATTTCTTAACGCAAATAATAATTCTCGTCATGCAGATGCATTAGAGGCTCGCGTTTTTCATATAATCGGCGCAAGCCTCAGCGCATCTCTCACCATCGACACCTGCCGAAACTATGCCACCAGCGTAGCCTGCGCCCTCACCACAAGGGAAAAGACCAGCTACGCGAACATGCTGCAACGTTTCCCTGTCGCGAAGAATGCGCACGGGCGACGACGTGCGTGTCTCCACAGCTATCAACGCCGCATCATTGGTCAAGAAGCCATAAGCGCGCTTGCCAAAGGCCTTAAAGCCTTCTTGAAGACGCTTGGATATAAACGATGGGAGCCAAAAATGAAGCGGGCTGCTTATCAAGCCTGGCGCATAACTGCTCTTGGGCAAGTCGTAGCTAAGGCGATTGTTGACAAAATCGACCATGCGTTGCGCTGGAGCCGTTTGTTGCATGTTGCCTTGTTGCCAGCACGATTTTTCCAACCTTTCCTGAAAATCCATCATGCCAAGAATCCCGGACTGCACGTCATTGCTTTTCAGGGAAGGGTCATTTTCCACATCCTCCGGCCTAATTTCCACTACCATGCCACTGTTTGACCACTGCGTGCCACGATTGCTTGGCGACATGCCGTTGACAACTATCTGTTCGGGGCCCGTAGCTGCCGGTATGACAAAGCCTCCAGGACACATACAAAATGAATATACGCCTCTCCCATCGACCTGAGTCACAAAAGAATATTCTGCCGCAGGCAAGAATTTCCCACGGCCATCCTTGTTATGGTATTGAATGCGGTCAATGACTTGCGAAGGATGCTCCAAACGCACGCCAACAGCAATGCCCTTGGCTTCCATGTCAACGTTGGCACTTGCAAGATATCTATAAACGTCTCTTGCGCTATGGCCAGTCGCCAAGATAACAGGGCCACGAAACTCTCGTTCCTTGCCCGAAACCAGATCAAGGGCCATTACGCCAACCACACTTGTCTCGCCACATGACGTCTTGTCCAAGATAAGGCTTGTCATCTTTGTTTGGAAGTGAACCTCACCTCCGCTTTTTATTATCTGCAAACGCATGTTCTCTATCACCCTCGGCAACTTGTCGGTGCCAATATGCGGATGGGCATCGGCAAGTATTGACGTCGAGGCACCATGCTGGCAAAACACATTCAGTATTTTCTCAGTGTTGCCACGTTTGTGGCTTCGCGTATAGAGTTTTCCGTCACTGTATGCACCAGCTCCGCCTTCACCAAAACAATAGTTGCTCTCATGGTCTACCTTCTGCGTCTTGGTGATAAGAGCCATGTCTTTTTTTCGTTCTCTCACATCCTTGCCCCTTTCTATAACTACAGGACGCAAGCCAAGTTCTATCAATCTCAGGGAAGCGAAGAGTCCACCAGGCCCCTCGCCCACCACTATCACTTCTGGCCTATCGCCAACATAAGGATATTCTACATGCTGATACTCATCATCTTGTGGAGTTTCGTTAATGTAAACTCTAACTTTTAAATTAACGTAAATAGTGCGTTGACGGGCATCTATACTGCGCTTTACAACACGCACATGATTAAGGGTGCGCACGTCAAGCCCTTTTTCTTGTGACAACCACGCCTTGATGCCTTGCTCAGACGAAGCCACCTGGGGCGACACCCTAAGTTGATATTCTTCTATCATTTATATAATTTTCCTTTTATTGCTCCAATACAATATATTATTATTCTATTACCTTTTAATTGCAAAATTAAACAAATCAAACCGATTTACGCTACATCTTGAACAATTTTATGAATTTCTTTGTCGAAAAGAAAAACATTATTACCTTTGCAAGCAAGTACAGCCATTAGCCCTTACGTATCGGGAATGGTTGCGCAATAACAAACAAAACTCATTAAATTAATGAAAGTATTAAAATTTGGCGGAACATCGGTAGGTTCCGTGAAAAGCATTCTGAGTCTGAAACGTATCGTAGAGAAAGAAGCGCGTAAACAACCCATTGTAGTTGTAGTAAGCGCATTAGGTGGCATCACAGACATGCTCATCTCCACATCACACCTTGCGCAAGAGGGCAAGGCTGAATGGAAAGAACAGTTTGAGCAAATGGTAGACCGCCATCACAAGATGATAGACACTATCATTACCGATACCAACGACAGGGAGATGCTTTTCAACAAAGTTGACTCACTGTTCGAGCAACTACACTCCATCTATTTTGGCGTTTACCTCATACACGATCTCAGCAAGAAGACCCTTGACGCCATCGTGAGCTATGGAGAGCGATTAAGCTCCAACATAGTTTCAACACTGGTTAAGGGCTCACGCTGGATGGATTCCCGCAACTTCATCAAGACCACGGTGTCACCCAACGGCAAGATCATTCTCGACACCGATCTTACCAACCATCTCGTGAAAGAGGCTTTTGCCACCTTGCCACGCATAACCCTCGTTCCGGGCTTCATATCATCCGACAAGGAGTCTGGCGAGACCACAAACCTCGGGCGCGGAGGATCCGACTATACCGCTGCAATAATCGCAGCCGACCTCGACGCTGAGATACTTGAGATCTGGACCGACGTGGACGGTTTCATGACAGCCGACCCAAGGGTTATCAAGACAGCCTATACCATAGACGAGTTGAGCTATGTGGAGGCAATGGAGCTCTGCAACTTTGGAGCGAAAGTGGTTTATCCACCTACTATATATCCCGTGCGCATAAAGAACATCCCCATAAGGGTCAAGAACACTTTCAACCCAGAGGCGCCAGGAACCATTATAAAGGACAAGATCAACAACGACCATAAGCCCATCAAGGGCATTTCGAGCATAAAGAACACCTCGCTCATCACAGTATCGGGCCTCGCCATGGTTGGCGTGATTGGCGTAAACCGACGCATATTCACGGCACTTGCCGACAATGGCATCTCCGTGTTCATGGTGTCACAAGCCTCTTCAGAGAACTCCACGTCAATCGGTGTTCGTGATGAGGACTCAGCCGAGGCAGCAAGAGTGCTCAACAACGAGTTCTCCGCCGAAATAGAAGATGGAGCCATGTTCCCCATGCATGTGGAGAGCAAGCTCGCCACCATTGCCATTGTAGGTGAGAACATGAAGCATGCGGCTGGTATTGCCGGGAAACTCTTCGGCACACTTGGCAGAAGCGGCATTTCGGTAATAGCATGCGCTCAAGGCGCCTCGGAAACAAACATTTCATTCGTAGTGCAAGGGGCAGAACTAAGAAAGGCGATGAACGTTCTTCACGACTCATTCTTCCTTTCGGAATACAAAGTGCTCAACCTTTTCATTTGCGGTATAGGAACTGTTGGAGGAAAACTCATCGAACAGATTCGTTCTCAATATGAGAACCTTAAAGAGCACTCACGGCTAAAACTGAACGTCGTTGGAGTGGCAAGTTCACACAATGCCATATACTCGCGCGACGGCATTGACCTCGCCAATTACAAAGAGCAGCTCGAAGCGTCTGAGCCAAGCAATCCAGACAAGTTGCGTGACACCATCCTCTCAATGAACATATTCAATGCGGTGTTTGTAGACTGCACCGCGTCAAAGGAAATAGCCGCGCTATACCAGTGTCTGCTCGACCACAACGTCAGCATTGTTGCTGCCAATAAGATTGCTGCCAGCTCAAGCTATGACGACTATACCCGATTGAAGGAGACAGCCCTGAGAAGAGGCATCAAGTTCCTCTTTGAGACCAATGTTGGAGCGGGACTGCCCATCATCGGCACCATCAACGACTTGCGCAACTCAGGTGACCGCATACTCAAGATTGAGGCCGTGTTGAGCGGAACCCTCAACTATATATTCAACAAGATTTCATCCCAATGTCCTTTCTCCGAGACAGTGAAATGCGCCAAGGAAGAAGGCTATTCAGAGCCAGACCCACGCATCGACCTTAGCGGAACTGACGTGATGCGCAAAACCGTGATCTTGGCTCGCGAGGCTGGCTATCGTGTCGAGCAAGAAGACGTAGAGAAGCATCTCTTCGTGCCAAACCACTTTTTCACTGGCTCGCTGGAGGATTTCTGGAAACATCTGCCAGAGCTGAACGCTGACTTTGAGGGAAAACGCAAGAAACTGGAAGCAGAAGGCAAACGCTGGCGTTTCATAGCGACAATGGATCATGGTAAAGTGAGCGTAGCCTTGAGAGAAGTGACTCAAGACAGCCCGTTCTACAACCTGGAAGGCAGCAACAACATAATCCTCCTTACCACAGAACGTTATAAGGAATATCCAATGCTCATACAAGGCTATGGAGCCGGAGCAAGCGTCACGGCAGCAGGAGTGTTCGCCAACATTATCAGCATAGCAAACGTATAAAGTCAGGATAGCCATGAAACACATCATCATATTAGGCGACGGCATGGCCGACCACACGATTAGCTGCCTTGGCAACAAGACTTTGTTGCAATTTGCCGACACTCCTTATATGGATATGCTGGCGAGAAAAGGCCGTACGGGAAGACTTATGACTATCCCCGACGGATTCCTGCCAGGCTCAGAGGTAGCCAACAGCACCATTCTCGGCTACGACCAAAACAAGGTGTATGAAGGCCGCGGGCCATTGGAAGCCGCAAGCATCGGTTACGACATGGAACCAGAGGATTTTGCGCTTAGGTTGAACATGATATGCGTGGGCGACGGGAAAATCATCACACACAACGGCGGCAACCTTACGACAGAGGACGGAGCTATGCTAATGCAATATCTCAACGAAAAGCTTGGCAACGAAGACATCAAGTTCATACCAGGCATTCAATATCGTCACCTGCTTATAGTGAAACGAGCCAGCAAGCACATTGTATGTGCTCCACCTCACGACCATCCCGGAGAGGAATGGCAGCCATTGCTCATAAAACCAGAAAAGGGGTGGGAAGACAAGCGCGAACCCATAATGGGCTTTGACGGCAAGCCAACAGGCGAATCTCGCTTGAGCGCGCAGGAAACAGCCGACCTGCTCAACAGTCTGATTATAAAAAGCAAGGAATTGCTTGAAGTTCATCCATACAACAAGGCAAAAAAAGAGGAAAACAAACGCATGGCTAACCTTATATGGCCATGGGGAGGTGGCTATCGCCCTTCGATGAAGACTCTCGCGGAAAAATATCCACAGATAAAGAGCGGCACCTGCATATCAGCCGTTGACCTAATAAAAGGCATAGGCAAATACGCAGGACTTGATGTCGTGAGCGTGCCACGTGCCACAGGGCTTGCCAATACCAATTATGAAGGAAAGGTGGCTGCTGCAATAACAGCACTATACAACCAAGACTTTGTATTCGTGCATTTCGAGGCAAGCGATGAGGCTGGACATGATGGTAACCTTGAGTTAAAACTGAAAACGATAGAGAACCTCGACCGCAAAGTGGTGGAACCTATCTACAATGAGGTGAAACAATGGGACGAACCTGTGGCGATAGCAGTCATGCCAGACCACCCCACTCCCGTAGAAGTGAGGACGCACGTGAAAGAGCCCGTTCCATTTCTTGTATGGCATCCAGGGATACAGCCCGACAGCGTACAGACCTACGACGAAGTGGAGTGTGTGAACGGCGATTTTGGCATGCTTCACCTCACAGAGTTCATGGACAAATTCATGGAATTATAAACAACTAAACAAGACTGAACTATCATGAAATATTATAGCACGAACCATCAAGCTCCAACGACTACTCTTCGCGAAGCCGTAGAGAAAGGTCTTGCACCAGACCGCGGACTATACATGCCGGAGCAAATAAAGAAATTACCGAAGTCGTTCTTTGAAAAAATAGACACGCTGTCGTTTCAAGAAATAGCGTTTGAAGTGGCAAAGGCATTTTTTGGAGATGACGTGGATGAGGCTTCCTTGAAGGAAATTGTTTACGACACACTCGCGTTTGACACGCCCGTCAAGAAAATCGACGGCAACATCTATGCCTTGGAACTCTTCCATGGTCCAACATTAGCCTTCAAGGACGTGGGGGCACGATTCATGGCGCGTCTCCTGCAATATTTCATCCGCAAAGACCGAGAGAAGACAAACGACGACCGCATGGTAAACGTTCTTGTGGCGACAAGTGGCGACACAGGATCAGCTGTTGCCAACGGGTTCCTCGGAGTTGATGGCATACACGTCTATGTGCTTTACCCCAAGGGGAAAGTAAGCAAAATTCAAGAAAGCCAATTCACCACATTAGGCCACAACATAACAGCGTTGGAGATAGACGGCGTTTTCGATGATTGCCAAGCACTCGTAAAGAACGCCTTCATGGACGAGGACCTTACATCACACATGATCCTTACATCTGCCAACAGCATCAATGTGGCGCGCTTCTTGCCACAAGCATTCTACTATTTCAATGCTTATGCCCAACTGAAACGCAATGGTGAAATAAACAACGACGAGACCAATCTGACATTCTGCGTGCCCTCGGGCAATTTCGGAAATATCACCGCTGGCCTCTTCGCATGGAAGATGGGACTACCCGTGAGTCATTTCATAGCTGCAAACAATGCGAATGATGTGTTCTTCAACTATTTGCAAACAGGAATATACACCCCAATGGCAAGCAAGCAGACCCTCGCCAACGCCATGGACGTTGGGGCGCCAAGCAACTTCGCTCGCATCCTGGATCTTTACAATGACGGCAAGGCATGTCACCTTGACAATGGCAAGGAAGTGGAAGCCGTATTGCCTGCAATAAAAAAAGACATCAGCGGAGCGACCTACACAGACGACAACATTCGCAAGACCATGAAGCAATGCTTTAAACAAACAGGCTATATACTTGATCCTCACGGAGCTTGCGGATACCAAGCCCTTAAGGAACAATTGTCCGACAATGAGGTGGGCGTATTCCTTGAGACGGCACATCCAGCTAAGTTCAAGGAAAAAGTAGATAGCATACTTGATGCCGACATCGCCATCCCTGAACGTTTACAGGCGTTCATGAGTGGCAAGAAACAAAGCATTGAGATGCCAAACGACTTTAACGTTTTCAAGAAATTTCTGCTCGACCAATAGATGAACATTAGCAAATCGAAAATAAAACTAATACACTCTCTCGACAGCAAAAAGGGCCGTCGAGAGAGCGGCTTGTTTATCGCCGAAGGTCCCAAAGTAGTTGGTGACCTTCTGGAACTTATGCCAGCAAAACTAATAATCGCCACAACCGACTGGCTGAAAGAGAACAATAACTGCATTAAAGGAGCAGAAACAATAGAAGTTAGTGACGATGAGTTGAAAAAGGCTTCCATGCTTCAACACCCCCAAAAGGTTTTAGCACTGTTTCCCACCCCAAACTACACAAACGGGAACGAAAAACATCTCATAACACTTTTGGCAGGTAAGGACGAAGACGACAAGCAAAAGCTAACCATCGCCCTCGACGGCATACAGGACCCTGGAAACCTTGGTACTATAATACGCATAGCCGACTGGTTTGGCATATCAGACATTATTTGCTCCAACGACACAGTTGACGCGTTCAGCCCCAAAGTAGTACAGGCAACCATGGGAAGCATAGCAAGAGTGCGCGTTCACTATGTTGACTTGGAAAACACCATCAAAGCATTGCCCGACGACATCCCGGTTTATGGAACATTTCTTGATGGCAGCGACTTGTATGACAAGCCTTTGTCGGTTGGCGGAATAATTATCATGGGTAATGAAGGCAAGGGAATTTCGCAACCGGTAAAATCACTTGTCAACCACCGGTTGCTCATTCCAAATTACCCCAAGGGAAGAAATACAGCAGATAGTCTTAACGTAGCAATCGCCACAGCAATAACCTGCGCAGAATTCAGACGTAGAATTTGAGACGTTAAGAGTTGGACACTAAATCTCCATCTCGTAATGTCCCATGGCCTCAACAGCATCCTTCATCTGTTGAGCGTTGACTTCTTTTTCATCAAAGTCTACAATAACACTGTGTTCAGAAAGATTGACCTCTACCGCGTTTACTCCACGAAGGCCTTTCAATGCGCTTTCAACATGAGCCTTACAATGTTCACACCTCATGCCGTTTACTACAAAAGTTTTATTCATATGTAATCTATTAAAATGTATGTTTGCAATTCACTTCACACTTTAATTACTTTTCCTTCTGCCGCAAGAATGGAATGAGGGAAAATTGCCTTTGCCTCGCTCAACATTGTGGCCTCATTGTCGTATCGAGCACTAAAATGCCCAAGAAGCAGTTTACCCACATTACCGTCGCGCGCCACCGTAGCAGCTTGTTGGGAAGTGGAATGATAATAGAGTTTGGCACGATTGGCACAGGAACTGTCGTAAGTGGAATCGTGGTACAATAAATTCACATCCTTAACAAACTCGTGGAGATTTGGCATATAACGCGTATCGCAACAATAAGCATAAGAGCGTGGAGGATCTGCGGGGGTCGTAAGTCTGCCATTGGGGATCACAGTTCCATCTTCTGTTGTCCAGTCAGCCCCTGCCTTAATATTGTTGATTTGACTTAGAGGAATATCAAAGCAGTCTATCATGTCACGACGTATGTGTGGCAACGTCGGACGCTCGCGAAATATGAATCCACAACAAGGAACACGGTGAACAAGTGGAACGCTCTCAACTACAAGACTTCTATCTTCATATATTACCTCATGTTTTGTAGTGTCAACGGCATGAAACTCAACACCATACTCAAGACCGTTACAGAAAAACTTCATCTGCTCGTCGAGCAAAGGCTTCAATGCCTCAGGTGCATAGATCTTTAAAGGGGCTGTACGTCCAAGCATACCAAACGTTGAGATTAAGCCCATAAGCCCAAAGCAGTGGTCACCATGGAGATGAGATATAAAAATGGCTTGAATCTTTGTGAAACCTATACGTGAACGACGGAGCTGCATCTGGGTTCCCTCACCACAGTCGATCATAAAAAACTTTCCACGAATCTCAACAACCTGTGACGATGCAAAATGCTTCAAAGTGGGCAATGCGCTTCCGCAACCCAAGATATGAATATTGAATGGTTCCAACGCTACAACTATTATGCTACAACTATTATAAAGACACAACAGGCATCTTATTCCACTCTTTTATAAACAAAGATACCAACTTTGTTCTCCAAATAAAGAGAATCGCTGCCGAGCTCATCAATATCAAAGGTGTCACGATTGAGCAAAAGCTTACCATTTAGGATTTTCCATGTCGTCCACGGGTTCTTTTCGGCTTCAACATCCGACTGAACCTCTCCTCCCTCAAGAATTTCAAAGTTCTTATCAATACTTGTCCATTTGCCTTGGAGTGTAGTGAGGTTTATAACTTTCCGTGCGCATTTTTCTCCGTCAACAGGCTGACCTTCAACAACTGCAAGACGATCGCCTGCCAGTAATCCGCCAACGACAGTTCCGCCCCTCTCCCCAGAATCGGGCAAGACAAAAGCAAGGGTGTCGCCACCGTCGGTAATCAGTTGAAGAGTATGCATCATCGTAGCTTCTCCACAAATCCCATAGATAGTAGAGTCTTGGATAGCAGTTTGCTCCAACGGCTCTATTCCATTATTTTTGTTTCGTTGTGTTTTGTCATGGCAAGCAGAAATCAAAAACACCAACGACAATAATGTCAAGCACAAATAAGACTTTTTCATACTATAACGATGATTATTGTTCATTTTCCTTTGCCTTTGCCTCATTCCAATATCTGTCCATTTCATCGAGGGTTAAATCTTTTATATTCCTCCCCTCTTCTTTGGCTTTGTTTTCAATATAATTGAATCTGGAAATGAATTTTTTATTGGCACGCTCAAGCGCATTGTCGGGATTGAGACGATATAAGCGAGCAGCGTTTATCACGCTAAACAAGAAATCGCCCAACTCTGTAGTAGAGCGTTCCTTGTCTCCATTTTCAAGTTCCCTTTCCAACTCACCAAGCTCTTCACGCACCTTGTCCCAAACAGCGCTGGGCGCTTTCCAATCAAACCCAACGTTTCGCGCCTTGTCTTGTATACGATAAGCCTTTATGACCGTCGGCAACGCATCTGGCACTCCGCTCAATACAGTCTTGTTGCCATCACGTTCCATTTGCTTGCGTTGTTCCCACGACACCTCCACCTCAGAAGAGGTCTTTAGCATATGATCAGAAGTCACGTTTGCTTGATTTTTATAGTTGACATGACCGTCCGCATCAATTTCCATATTGCCATTGCTTACAGTCCATCCACGCCAATCTATGAAATCGTGACGAAACATCAACTTGTCAGCCTGATGGTTGCAAACATCAGCTATGTCGAATTCACCTGTCTCCGAACCCATCACCGAATAAAGAATGACATGTTCCATAACATCGCCAAGTTCCTTACAAATCTCTGATCGGTCATCTTTCATGAGAGCGTCACAAAGTTCAAAAGTTTCCTCTATGGTGTTAGGTCTCAAACTCTCAAAGGTTTGCGCCTTATCCCATGGACAATCATGGCGAAGCCGTTCCTGCACATCAAGCAAGCGTTCAAAAGCCTTCAGTTTATCCTCTTTGGTATGCATAACTAAGGTTATTTTCTTGCAAAGTTAATGGTTTTTGTTTGAAAATTCGTAATTTTGCACCGACAATATTCAGACAACAAAAATTATTAAGAGATACATGGAATTGGCAAGTAAGTACGACCCGAATCAAGTAGAGTCGAAATGGTATCAGTATTGGCTTGACAACAAGCTTTTTTCATCTCACCCCGATGGCCGCGAGCCATACACGGTGGTTATCCCCCCACCAAATGTCACAGGCGTGCTCCACATGGGACACATGCTCAACAACACGATACAAGATATTCTTGTACGTAGAGCACGTATGGAAGGAAAAAACGCATGCTGGGTACCAGGCACTGACCACGCTTCAATAGCTACAGAAGCAAAAGTCGTTGGCAAACTTGCCGAGCAAGGCATCAACAAAACCGATCTCACACGCGAGCAATTTCTTGAGCACGCTTGGGATTGGACACGCGAACATGGTGGTATCATCTTGAAGCAACTTCGCAAACTTGGGTGCTCCTGCGATTGGGACCGTACTTCATTCACTATGGATGAAACACGCTCAAAAAGTGTTATCCGCGTTTTTGTGGACTTGTATCGCAAAGGCCTTATCTATCGTGGAGTGCGCATGGTCAATTGGGATCCTAAAGCCAAGACTGCCCTTTCCGACGAGGAGGTTGTCTACAAGGACGAGCACTCAAAGCTGTATTACTTGAAATACTATGTGTCTAAAGAGGATCATGCAAAGGTAGAACGTAAGGCCGAGGGCAATGTAATACATCAAGATGCGAAAGGTTACTATGCAGTAGTAGCAACGACACGTCCAGAGACTATCATGGGCGACTCCGCAATGTGCATCAATCCCGAGGACGTGAAAAACACATGGTTGAAAGGTCTTCACGTCATTGTTCCTTTGGTCAATCGCGTGATCCCGGTCATCGAAGACTCTTACGTTGATATACAGTTTGGTACAGGCTGCTTGAAAGTTACACCTGCGCACGACATAAACGACCACATGCTTGGACTGAAGCACCATTTGGAGACCATCGACATATTCAATGATGATGGCACGATCTCCGAAGCTGCCGGCTTGTATGTTGGAGAAGACAGAATGGATGTGCGTAAGCAAATTGCCATTGATCTCGAAAATGCCACCCTTATGGAGAAAGTGGAGGACTATGACAACAAGGTTGGATTCTCAGAGCGCACCAATGTGCCCATAGAGCCAAAGCTCTCAACACAGTGGTTCTTGAAGATGAAGCACTTTGCCGACATCGCCTTGCCTCCCGTGATGGCCGATGAGGTTGAGTTCTTCCCCAAAAAATACAAGAACACTTATAAATATTGGCTTGAGAATATCAAGGACTGGTGCATCAGCCGCCAGCTTTGGTGGGGTCATCGCATTCCTGCCTTCTATTTCACGACAAGCGATGGCAAACGTGATTTTGTTGTGGCAGAAACAACAGAAGAGGCTCTTAACGAGGCTCGAAAGAAGAATCCGACGTTAACAACCGAAGGACTTGAGCAGGAGAGCGACTGTCTCGACACATGGTTTTCAAGTTGGTTGTGGCCTATCTCGCTCTTCAACGGAATTCTTGATCCCGACAATAAGGAAATAGACTATTATTATCCTACAAGCGACCTTGTTACGGGTCCAGACATCATTTTCTTCTGGGTAGCACGAATGATAATGGCCGGCTATGAATACAGAGGCAAAATGCCGTTCCGCCATGTCTACTTCACAGGTATCGTTAGAGACAAGCTTGGCCGTAAGATGTCAAAGAGTCTTGGCAACTCCCCTGATCCAATCCTGCTCATGGATAAATATGGAGCTGACGGCGTTCGCATGGGAATGATGTTGTCAGCACCAGCTGGTAACGACATACTCTTCGACGAGAGCTTGTGCGAGCAAGGACGCAACTTCAACAACAAGATATGGAATGCATTCCGCCTTGTAAAGGGTTGGGAGACAGCTGACGTTGAACAACCGGAAAACTGTCGCATTGCCATGGCATGGTTCGAGGCTAAACTCAAGGAAGTGAACGCCATTATGAACGAGCAGTTCAAGACTTATCGCATATCTGAAGCGTTGATGACCGTATACCGTCTGTTCTGGGATGAATTTTCAGCTTGGTATCTTGAGCTCGTCAAGCCTGCTTACGTCGATGGCAAGCAACAGCCAATTGACAAGGCTACAATGGCCGCAACATTGCATTTCTTTGAGACTTTGATGCAAATGCTCCACCCATTCATGCCATTCATCACTGAAGAATTGTGGCAGCACATCACTGACCGCAAGTCAGGGGAGAGCATTATGGTATCTACACTGAAAATCGCTGAGCCTCAAGCCAACGATAACAAGTTGTGTGCAGACATGGAAGTGATAAAACAAATTGTCGCAAGCGTGAGAGCAATCCGCAACGACAAGAATATTGCTCCCAAGAAGGAACTTGAGCTTCAAGCCATTGGAGAGAACCATTACGAAGCTTACAGTAGCATCATAATAAAGATGGCGAACCTCAAGTCTTTTGTAGCAGTTGACAACAAGACCGCTGACGCATCTTCATTTATGGTTGGCACCGATGAGTTTGCCGTACCTATTGGCGACCTCATTGACATAGATGCTGAAATCGAGAAACAAGAGAAAGAACTTCAGCACCTCAAAGGTTTCCTAGCAGGCGTTCAGAAGAAACTCTCCAATGCCAACTTTGTCTCTCACGCTCCAGAGGCTGTAGTAGAAAAAGAGAAGAAGAAACAAAGCGACGCACAGGAGAAAATTGCCAATATCGAAGAAAGCCTCATGGCACTTAAAGCCAAAAAGTAATTAAAACGGGTGCATATGCACCCGTTATATTCCTATGAAGAGACATATATTGTATTTTCTTGCCTTGCTTGTCTTTGCATTATCAGTATCGTCCTGCACAGAGGAAGGTATTGATACAAATAGCATCAACAAACAGACAATACTTGTGTTTATGCCATGGACGGGAACGGCAAGTGGCAATCAAGGTCTATATCCATATTTCAAGCAAAACCTTGACAGCATAGAAAGTGCTATCACAAAAGCAGGACAAATGAACGGACGGGCGCTTGTATTCTTGAGTACGTCCGCTGATAAGTCTTCACTTTATGAGATAACACTTGTAAACAATAAAATACAACATACAACTATCAAGGAATATTCTGGGAATTCGTACACCACAGCTGACGGCATTACCCAACTTCTCAATGATGTTAAAAGCAATGCATATGCACTGAACTACGCAATGGTAATAAGCAGTCATGGCATAGGATGGACTTTTAAAGACGACTGGAACAACTATCCTTATTCTGCTAAACCGAAACGTAATGTTCATGGTTTCAAAAATTGCATAGGCAACAATGTTCCTTACTACCCCACCAGATTTTATGGTAGTGTCGATGATATTAACAATTATGGCACTGACATAGAATCGTTGGAGACAGGCATAAGAAACGCCGGGGTAAAAATGCAATTCATTCTCTTCGATGATTGCTATATGGCAAATGTTGAAACAGCCTATCAACTAAAGGATGTCACAAATTTCCTTATCGGCTCTACCTCAGAGGTAATGGCTGAAGGTATGCCTTACCAAACCATGTGGACGGCCCTTGCGTCAGCCACGCCTTCTTATTCTACAATTACTGATGAATTTTATAAGTTCTACTCCAACTACAAAGCACCATGTGGTACGCTATCAGTTATTGATTGTAGACAAATGGATAAACTTGCGGAATTGATGAAACTAATAAATTCTAAGTTTAAATTTGATAGCAACAAGCTTGATAGCATTCAAGTGTTGGATGGATTCAGCAAGAGCATTTTCTATGACATGAAGGACTATGTAGATTCTTTGTGTACAGATAAAGATTTATTGAACGATTTTAATTCGGCTTTCAAACAAGCGATTAAGAGCACCGTCAACACAGACTCTATTTATTCAGCCGTAAATCCTTTAGTAGGAGGACAATTCATCAAACTAAACAATTATTCAGGTATCACAATATCTGACCCTAGCATCAATAGCGTAGCTCTAAAAGGAAAAGAAAAAACAACGTGGTGGAAAGCCACCCATTAGAATATCATTAACCATACAAAATCCGCAATGTCAATTTCTTAACCTTGACATTGCGGATTTTGTATTGCGGATTATTCTTTAACACATTCTAGCACACAATTTACATCTTCGTTAGTCTTTTCATTCTTGAGGCACTCCTTACAAACACCTTTATAATAAAGTTGTGCCTCATCTATAATATTTCCATCACACATTATAGCTTTTTTAAACCTAGGAGCCTTTTCGTTCATAAGGTCATACACCCTACAACACTTCCGACACAAGAAATGAACATGAGGATGAGTGTCCCCATCATAGCATACATGATGATCATCTATTGTTATCATCTGCGCCGCACCATTTTCTGAAAGAAGACGCAAAGTATTATACACAGTTGTCCTACTTAACGTTGGCACTTCTAATACAACACCTTGGTAAACATCCTCAACGGTTGGGTGAGTACGATGGGTAAGTAAAAAGGACATGATGGCAAGTCTTTGAGTTGAAGGCCGCAAGCCACTATCCACAAGACGATTATAAGCTGAAATGTTCATATTTTTCCTAATCTGCAATATTGTTGCAAATTAGCTAACTCTTTTTAAATAATTGCAAAATTACTCAAATTAGTTTGATTTACAAAAGAAAAAGTTGGAAAACTTACAATATATCGTAAGCTTACCAACTTAAAAATGTAAAACAAAATAACTTTGACAGTTTATGCAAGAACCTCTTTCACAAGTTCTTCTTTGCTAACAAGTTTCTGCTCACCCGTTACCATATTTTTCAAAGTCACCTTTCCTTGTGCTATCTCATCGTCACCAGCCAAAGCCACGAATGCTATACCTTTTGCGTTGGCATATCCCATTTGTTTCTTCATTTTTGCCTTGTCTGGGAAGATTTCCGTACGTATGCCTGCCTTGCGTGTCATTGATGCAATTGGAAGGCAATACAAAGTTTCCTTTTCACCAAAGTTGATGAAAAGCAGTTGAGTTGCCGTAGTCGCCTCCTTTGGATAAAGGTCAAGCGCATTAAGCACATCATATATGCGGTCAGCTCCAAAGCTAATACCTACACCAGAGAGCCCTGGCATTCCAAAAATACCAGTCAGGTTATCGTAACGACCACCACCTGTGATACTGCCCATAGGCGTGTCAAGAGCCTTAACTTCAAAGATAGCACCTGTATAGTAGTTCAATCCACGAGCAAGGGTGAGATTGAAATTGACCATATTCTTTAATCCAACACTCTTAAACGTATCAAGGATAAACTTTGTCTCTTCCACACCCTTAAGACCAACCTCTGAAGACTTCAAGAACTCTTCCATAACCGCAAGCTTCTCATCATTAGAGCCCTCAAGCTTTATTATCGGTTGCAGTTTGGCTATCGCATCCTCGGGCAAGCCATCATTGCGCAATTCCTCATTGACATTTTCAATACCTATTTTGTCTAGTTTGTCAATGGCAACAGTAATGTCCACAATCTTGTCAGCTTCACCTATAACCTCCGCAATACCCGAAAGAATCTTTCGGTTGTTGATCATTATCTCGACACGAATACCAAATTTCGAGAACACCGTGTCTACAATCTGCATCAGCTCCACCTCATTAAGAAGCGAATTGCTGCCAACCACGTCGGCGTCACACTGATAGAACTCACGATAGCGTCCTTTCTGTGGCCTGTCTGCACGCCACACCGGTTGAATTTGATAACGCTTAAAAGGCAATTGCAATTCCTCGCGGTGCATCACCACATAACGAGCGAACGGCACGGTCAAGTCATATCGCAGTCCTTTCTCGCAAAGCATGGTCTGGAGTTTAAGGACATTACGCTCTTGAAGATCAGCATCACTGATGCCCTTCAAGTAATCTCCTGAATTCAAGACCTTGAAAAGGAGCTTATCACCTTCGTCACCATACTTTCCGAGAAGTGTATGTAGAGTCTCCATGGCTGGTGTCTCTATCTGTTGAAAGCCATAGAGGGCATATACCTCTTTGATGGTGTTGAATATATAGTTTCTTTTTGCCATCTCCTCAGGACCGAAGTCACGTGTTCCCTTTGGGATGGACGGTTTATTTGAACCCATATTTGTTATAAGTTTAAATTCAAAGTATGATGGTTTGATCGCGATCTGGACCTATTGAGATAATACCAATCTTCGTCTCCAGCTCGTCCTCAAGGAACTTGATGTAGTCCTTAAACTCCTGTGGGAACTGATCTGGCGAGGTAAATTTCGTCATGTCCGTCTTCCAACCTTTCAGTTCCTTGTAAATTGGCTCTACATTATCAATCTCGTAGGGGAAATCGGTTGTCTCTGTGCCATCAGGCAAACGGTAAGCAACACAAGCCTTAATAGTATCAAAGCTGTCGAGCACGTCGCTCTTCATCATGATGAGTTCCGTAACACCATCTACCATTATGCTGTAACGCAACTGCACAAGGTCAATCCAGCCACAACGGCGCTCACGTCCCGTCACGGCGCCATACTCATGACCAAGATCACGTATAGAATTTCCTGTTTCGTCAAAAAGTTCTGTTGGGAATGGTCCTGAACCGACACGAGTACAATAAGCCTTCATTATGCCATAGACATTTCCAATCTTGTTTGGTCCGATTCCCAAGCCTGTGCAAGCACCTGCACAGATAGTATTACTTGAAGTAACAAACGGATAACTGCCAAAGTCTACATCGAGCATCGTGCCTTGAGCACCTTCGCAAAGAATGGTCTTGCCTGAACGCAACAACTTGTTTATCTCAATCTCGCTGTCCACGATAGGGAAACTACGAAGGTATTCAACACCTTGTAGCCATTTCTTCTCCGTATCCTCAAATTCCTCAAAGTCCGTCCATCCAAGTGACTGGAGCATATTAAGGTGACGTTGTTTGTGAGCCTCATATTTTGCCTCGAAATTCTCAAGAATATCACCGACACGCAGTCCATTACGACTTACCTTGTCAGTATAAGTAGGACCTATGCCCTTACCTGTCGTACCAACCTTATCCTTGCCTTTTGCTGCTTCCAATGCACGATCGAGAATGCGATGGGTAGGCATGATCAAGTGTGCCTTCTTGGAAATACGCAGACGAGCATGAAGATCATGACCACTCTTTTCAAGGTCTTTAGCCTCATCCATAAACAAGTCTGGAGCCAATACCACACCGTTGCCGATGAAGTTGACCTTTCCTCCCTGGAAAATACCCGATGGAATACTGCGAAGCACATATTTTTGTCCTTCAAATTCCAAAGTGTGACCAGCGTTTGGACCGCCTTGAAAGCGTGCCACAACGTCATATTTCGGGGTAAGGACGTCTACCACCTTGCCTTTGCCCTCATCGCCCCACTGCAGACCCAGCAGGACATCAATCTTACCGTTTTCCATATTTTCAAAGTTTTTTTAATATACTCTTGGTCCAAAGATTCCCGTCCCTACCCTAACCATTGTGGAATGGCACTGAACAGCTATCCTATAATCATGGCTCATGCCCCACGAACGTTCCTTAAACCATGGGGCATCAGCGAAGAAATCTTTTTTTATCTCAGTAAAGAACTCCCATGCCAAATTCATTTCTTTTTTTATACGTGTTTCATCTGGCACGTTGCTTGCCATCATCATGACACCGCAAATACGGATGTTATGCAAGTCTTTCCATTCTTGCGATTTCAACATCTCACGACATTCATCAATGGTAAAGCCGTATTTTGTTTCCTCCTCTGCAATATGAAGCTCCAAGAGAACATCTATGACACGGTCATTCTTAGCAGCTTGCTTGTTAACCTCCTTCATCAGCTTTACAGAGTCAACAGCCTCAATCATTGAGATATACGGGGCTATGTATTTAACCTTATTCGTCTGCAGATGCCCTATGAAATGCCATTCTATATCTTTGGGCAATTGTTCAACCTTGTCTTTCAACTCCTGTTCATGGCTTTCGCCAAAAACACGTTGACCGGCATTATAAGCAGCCTCAATATCTTCCTTGGGATGGAACTTGCTAATGGCGATGAGCTTGACACCTTCCGGCAAGCAAGCTCGCACCCCATTCAAGTTGTTTACTATTTCAACGTCTTTCATGCTTCCCCCTTTTGAGTGGCATCCTCACGCATTTTGTGACCTTGCGGATTAGAGTCATGCTCAAAGACGTCCATTATTTGAGTCTCAGCTACACTTGCCATTTCATAGTCTATCATCGTTGAGCCCATCACGTCACTAATGTTTTTCACCGCACCTGGCAATGAGGCAGACTGAACAAGATAAGTTACAGCTGAGCGTTTCTCTTTTTGAGATTTCTCGTCGATGGTAATAAACATCAGTTTTGCCTTGTACCATTTGTCATCCTTGTCCATATCGGAAAAGAAAATCTCATGGTAAGCCGCAGGCTTAATATCGGTGATTTTATAATCACCAGAGATAAACACCTTCATTTCCTCAAGTATAGCTCCCTCTGCCTCGGTAAAGCTCAGCGCGTCGACCACATAATGCTCGGTGACATTTTTCAGTGTGCCGTCCTCTTGTGTCTTGGCATAGCGAATCTTTATCTCAAACCAATCTGATGTACGTGATCTCATGTTATGTTGCGTTTATTGTTTTTACATTATGTTTATTATCATTCTTAGCGCCTTGCGCCGATCAAGTTTTCTTGACTATACTCACGCCCCTGAAGAGGTTGTCGAGTGCCGCGTATGTGTATGCCGCACGGTCGTGAACGGTCAAGTCATGTCCCATTCGTTTACGTAAATCCATCAATTTTGACACGGCATCGGTATAGTTTTCAGGAGTTATACGCATGCTCATGCGGTCAGCCATACCATTATCAAAGCCAAAATATCGTGTCAGCATATCGGCGAATTGTCGTCGTTGCAAGTCAGAGATATGCTCCAATTGAGCCGCAATTCCTTTTTTCGGTCGATAAATATGGAACACGAGATCATCAGGTTCACCACCACGCTGGCCATGGTCATAGCGTTTCTCGTAGTCGAAATAACAATCGCAAAAGCCATTTTCGGCAAGTTCGCGAAGTTCTGTCTTGGCGGGTTCAAGCACTCGACGACAAAAATCGCTAAACTTGGTATACATATTCTCCAGACGGAGCATCTTACGAAACTCAAAGGTGTTGACTACCCATGTACCTTTGTCTATCCAACTCTTTATGAACATGTACACACGCTGCGAATAACGGTTATGACACGAGAAAACTATTTGTTTCCCGAGGGTTGAATAGCCAAGGCGTAGGGAGAGCAATCGTTCTGCCACCTGACGGTCGATTTTAAGCAATGTGTATTTCTCGTATATTCCAGCACCTTCAGGGATATACACGTCGCAAAGGTTTGTAACTTTGAGATACCTCCTCCCATCCACGGTCTTGTATGGTATTTCAACAGGAACCGTAGCAAGAAGTTTCAAGCTTTCACGAAGTTGGGGATAATGATTTGGATCCACACCGAGACCTTTGAAAAACAACTTTATCTCCAATCTGCCATCATGATCAAGCTCCGTCGGGAAAAGAGTTGGCTCAAGTGTCTTCATGTCGAGCATCTCCCGAAGTTTCTGCTGCATCTTCTCAACAACACTCACAAGTATTCTTATCTGAATAAGAGAATAATCGTGTCGCATCATTGTCACGGCTATGGGTTGCAACAACCATGTCTCATTTTCCAATGGGATTAAGTCCGTGGGAATATTACGCTTGACATCGCGCTTCTTTCCTTTTCCGTACTCCCTCCTGCCTGCTTTTTTCTTGGTGGAGGTAGCCTTCCTTGTTGCTGCTGCCACTGCCATCTTATGTTATCTGTGCATTGTCTTGTTATTATTGCAAAGTTACAAAGAATGTTTGGAATATACAAGCGTTTATTTACTGGCAAAATATTTTTTAGCACTTACAAAAAGTCATTCCAAAAATCATCACCGAAGTCCAAACATCCTTGAACATAACGCTGACGATGACATGTTGCCTCAAAAGGGTTACTTACCGACAATCCCACCAGTCTCACCGGATGCGCTGCCGAAAACTCCACTTTCTGCAGCAGCACCTTAGCAAGTGCAAGGATATCGTTCTTCAACAACAACACTTTATTCGCTGTGGCACATCGACTTACGACAGCGAAATCGGCATACTTTATTTTTAGTGTAAGCGTCTTTCCCTTAAACCCCGCCTTATCGAGACGACCCACGAGTTCAATGACAAGATGATAAAGCTCTATGAGCATCTGTGACTGCATCGTGATGTCTGTTTCCATTGTCTTTTCACAGCCAACAGACTTGCGCAAGTTCGATACCACAACCGGACGGTCGTCTAAACCATGGGCAAAATTATAATACACCTCACCAACCTTTCCAAACACATCTTTTAAATGGTTGAGAGACACGGCCCTGAGATCCGCCCCTGTAAATATGCCCATCTTGTGCATCCTTTCTCTCGCCTTTGTACCCACACCCCAAAATTTTTCCACAGGCAAATGCGCTATGAAGTCAGGGGCCTCATCATATGTTACTTCAAATTGGCCGTCAGGCTTGTTGTAGTCGCTTGCTATTTTCGCAAGAAACTTATTAAATGAGATACCTGCCGAAGCGGTTAAATGCACCTCATCACGGATGCGGTTTCTTATCTCCTTAGCTATTTCAGCAGGCTCAAGGACGTGTTTTTTGTTCACTGTCACGTCAAGGAAAGCCTCGTCTATTGAGACAGGCTCTACTAAGTCGGTATACTCCTTGAATATGGAAAACACTTGCTCCGACACCTCCTTGTAATGCTCATGCCTGCCTTCTACCATAATAAGGTTTGGACAATAACGTTTTGCGGTATACACCGACATGGCGGAATGCACTCCAAAACGTCTTGCCTCATAACTTGCCGTAGACACAACACCCCGAGGACCGTCATGCCCAACTGCAATAGGTTTGCCTCGCAGTTCAGCATTGTCACGCTGCTCTACCGAGGCAAAAAAAGCATCCATGTCAACATGGATAATCTTCCTATGTTCAAGCATTGTCCCCAGAGAAGACATCATCAGCCTCGTTCATCTCGTCGCTGTCAAACCATTTCGACAACTTAGCATGAGCCTTCTCCCTTACCGACTCTGGCACGTCTCCCCAAACTTTCTTCAGCACGTAGAGCAACA
Organism: Oscillospiraceae bacterium; assembly: GCA_963599465.1. Classification (GTDB taxonomy): domain Bacteria; phylum Bacteroidota; class Bacteroidia; order Bacteroidales; family Bacteroidaceae; genus Prevotella. The sequence goes on from CAVBXD010000007.1 coordinate 41,306, forward strand.
CGGCCAGGTCATCGCTCAATCCAGCTATGGGAATGGCATCAGGAATAATGTCAAGAGGGCTTATGAGATACCCCAACGCGCCAATTATTAGTGCCTTGTCTTTCAACGACACACTATCACTCTGCAAGGTATAATAAAGTATTAGCGAAACATAAACGAATTTTGCCCCCGCACGTTTGGCTACACGCGATATCTTGTCAATGAATTTTTCAGACGTATATCCGTCCTTATATTTCATGAAATCGGGCAACGAGTTGTTTTCCATACTGTTTCCTATATTTATAATGCGACACTCTTATTGTTTCGATACGCTATCACTCTTGCGGAAAAATCCGCAAGGTTTGGATTGGCATTTCGAAGCCTTCGCAACCTTGACTTGACCAACAAGACAGCCAATCCCTTGAGGCATAAAGCTAGAGCCACTCCAATCGCGACACCCACCACAAGTGTATGTTTACCCCATGGTAGCATACTTTCTGGGAACGCGCTGAGAATGATTATAGGGATAATGGCAACTATCCCATACTTGGTAAGTTGTACCTTTTGACTTCCCTCGCTATCTAAAACACGTTGGTATTCAAAGAGATAGTCATCCAACTCTTCATTGTTCACACCTTCCATGGACGGGAAGTCAGGCTCCGCCCCCCAACGCTTCATGGTGTTCGTGACAAGATGCTCATAATCGTCAAGGATATTGGGTTGCAAATCTTTCATTGTCTTCAAGACTTTTAGCGTGGTTATACAAAAAAAAGTAAGACAGTGCCCTGATAAGCCGGGTTCTGTATCCCCGCAAGCGGAGAGCTTTGTCATTTATCTAATCTGCAAGTCACCCTGCAGCTCAAGCATTCTACCCTCCATCGTTGCTTTCAAAGAAGCATCGGGCAGGCAACCCTTTCATGACGATGGTATACGCGAACTTGCAGCCTCCAGACGGCACAGCCACGACGATCACCCGCCGGCTGGTGGTCTCTTACACCACCTTCTCACCCTTGCACGCGCCGACTTTTCCGAGAAGCCCCCGATAGTATCAAGCTCATGCGGTTCTTTTCTTCTGCCTTCACCTGTCGTCACCGACAGCTTCCATTTTCAGAAGTGGAGCGCCTTATGCTGCCCGGACTTTCCTCTCGTGCCACTGTCGTGACACCAGCGACAAGCCGGGGCACTGTCTTACAATATCTTTATCATCTTACAATATGCAGGAATGTTTACCCAAAACATATCAGTTGCAAAATTAATAAAAACATTTATCAAACAATGATATTATCACAGTATTTTACATGTTTTTACTTTAGCCTCTGTTTAAACTATTGTAAAATAATCTGCCCTTCTGTTGAAGAAGCGTTAAGTGTTAAAATCAAAGTGTTAAATTCGAATAAACATAACTGCCAGAATGACTATTTACCGTTTTTTGACCTTATATTTGCAAGCACAAAAAACAAACACGAAACAGAATAATTACAAAATATTAAAGACATGAAAAAAATCACTTCTTATGTTGTAGGTGGCCTTTGCGTTGTGTCGTTGACCTTTTCGGCTGGTGCCGTCATGAAGGCTCAGGCTGCCACCAATGCCGTAGAGCAGGCAGGCCAACCCGTTGACCTCACATATGCCTCAAAAAAGGCACTGGCTGCAGTAGTGAGTATCAAGACCGTACAAAACTCCAAGACGAAAGTCGTAGAGATGAATAGTGATCCGTTTGGAGATTTCTTCTCAGACCCATTCGGTTTCTTCGGCAACCCTGGACAGGGCAATGGAGGGAAACAGAAACGCCAAGTGCGCACACCTAAGCAGGAAGGCTTAGGCTCTGGCGTCATTATCAGCCCCGATGGATATATCGTAACTAACAACCACGTCGTAGCTGGAGCTGACGAATTGACAGTCACGCTTGAGGACAACAGTGAGTATAACGCTAAGATTATCGGCACCGACCCCACAACCGACCTCGCTCTTATCAAGATTGAGGGCAAAAACTTGCCTACACTTCCCATCGGCGACTCAGACAAGCTGAAAGTTGGACAATGGGTTATTGCCGTTGGCAATCCATTTGGTCTAAGCAACACCGTCACCGCCGGTATCGTTTCAGCCAAGGCACGTTCAATGGGTGCCAACGGCGTAGAGAGCTTCATACAGACTGACGCGGCAATAAACCGAGGCAACTCTGGTGGTGCATTGGTCACCGCAGAGGGTGAGCTCGTTGGCATCAACGCCATGCTTTATTCAGAGACAGGCTCTTATTCCGGATATGGTTTTGCCATTCCTACTGCGATTATGAACAAGGTGGTAAGCGACTTAAAACAATATGGTACCGTACAGCGTGCTTACCTTGGCATCCGTGGCACTGACCTCCACAACCAAATCGACAACCTGAAAGACCAAGGTAAAGACGTACCAGATTTCGGCACCAACACTGGTGTTTATGTCGCATCCGTTGAGGAAGACGGCGCTGGCGCTTCCGCTGGGCTGAAAGAAGGTGATGTCATTACCAAGATTGATGGCAAGAGCGTTGCCAAAATGCCTGAACTTCAACAGATTATCAACAATAAGAAACCAGGCGACAAGGCTACGATTACATGGTTGCGCAACAAGAAGGAAATGTCGAAGACCGTCGTCCTCAAGAACATGCAAGGCAACACGAAAATTATGAAATCTGCCGATTTCGCCGTGCTTGGCGCCAATGTTCTCCCCGTAAGCGAAAGCTTGAAGAAGCAGCTCGGCATCAACTACGGTCTGCAGGTCAAGAACGTAAAGAAAGGCGCGTTCAAGGATGGCGGCATCGATGACGGTTTCATAATCCTCACCGCCAACGACAAGCCAATGAAGACTATCGCCGACTTGCAGGAAGCTGTCAAGGAAGCCTCGTTGAGCAAGAATCCGGTGCTCTTCATCACGGGTGTCTGGCCTTCTGGCAAGACAGATTATAAGGCTATCAAAGTCGGCGAGTAACTGTCTTCCGATCAAGAAAACACAAGAAAATCACCACTTTTAGGTATTTTTCCGTCAAGATTCCTTTGCCGCTGATACGGCAAAGGATTTTTTATGTATCTTTGCGTTTGGAAAAACATATAAACAGTAATGAAATTATCAGAACTGCACACTGGTCAAAGCGGCATCATCGTCAAGGTAACCGGACACGGAGGTTTCCGTAAACGCATAGTAGAGATGGGATTTATCAAAGGACAGAAAGTTGACGTCCTACTCAATGCACCGCTGAAAGACCCTGTAAAATATAGAGTCATGGGCTATGAGGTCAGCCTGCGACATTCCGAAGCCAACATGATCGAGGTCATGACCAACGAGAAGCAAGGCCCTGGTGACGAGAAGGCTGAAACGCCATATTTGCATGCCAACGAGTGCCTGTCTGACGAAGAACTGAAAAAGGCTGCCGAGGCGAAGAGCAAAGTCATAAACGTAGCGCTTGTAGGCAATCCAAACTGCGGAAAGACTTCTTTCTTCAATTTCGCCTCAGGTTCGCACGAGCGCGTCGGCAACTACTCCGGCGTGACAGTAGACGCAAAGGAAGGACACGCCAAATACAAAGGCTACACATTTAATATCGTCGACCTTCCAGGCACCTATTCTCTCTCGGCCTACTCTCCTGAAGAGCTCTACGTGCGCAAGCAACTCGTGGAGAAGACCCCCGATGTTGTCATCAACGTAATAGACTCCAGCAACATTGAGCGCAACCTATACCTCACCACCCAGCTCATAGACATGCACCTTCGCGTGGTGGCAGCGCTTAACATGTTCGACGAGACCGTGAGACGTGGTGACAACGTGGACATCAACAAGCTCTCCGAGCTCTTCGGCCTGCCTATGGTGCCGACTGTATTCAAGTCGGGAAAAGGCATAACCGACCTTTACGACAAGGTGATAGCCATCTACGAAGGCACCGAGGACACCGATGCCCACTACCGACACATCCATATCAACCACGGGCACGAGCTCGAATTTGGCATTAAGGAGATACAGGAGCACCTTAAACTGGAGACCGACTTGCGCGAACATTTCTCCACACGCTATCTCGCAATAAAACTGCTTGAACGCGACAAGAACGTTGAGGACTACATCCGGCACTTACCTGATGCCGAAGAAATCTTCCGTCATCGCGACAAGGCCGCGAACCGCGTGATGGAAGAAACTAAAGTGGACTCCGAGACCGCAATCATGGACGCCAAGTACGGCTTTATTCACGGAGCGTTGGAGGAAGCCAATTACAAGACCGGTGACAAGGAAGACACTTATCAAGTGACGCACCTTCTCGACCGGATATTGACCAACCGCTACGTGGGATTCCCAATATTCATACTCATCCTAGCCGTCATGTTCATGGCCACATTCTGGCTCGGCTCCTACCCTCAAGACTGGCTCGATACCTTCTTTGGTTGGACAGGCGACGCAATAGGCAACCTTCTGCCCGACGGTCCCGTAAAAGCCATGCTTGTCGACGGCATCATAGGAGGTGTGGGCAGCGTGGCGTCTTTCCTGCCGCAGATTCTCATCCTCTATCTCTTCATCTCGTTCATGGAAGACTCTGGCTACATGTCACGAGCGGCTTTCATAATGGACAAGATCATGCACATGATGGGGCTTCATGGCAAGAGCTTTATACCTCTCATCATGGGATTTGGATGCAACGTGCCTGCAGTGATGTCGACACGCACCATAGAAAGTTACCGTTCGCGCATCATCACGATGCTCATCATCCCACTCATGAGCTGCGAGGCACGCATTCCTATTTATATAATGATTATAGCGACTTTCTTCTCGCGAGGCTCAGCACCATTTATCATGATGTCGCTCTATCTCATAGGGATGATTCTCGCCGTCATCATCAGCCGCATATTCTCCAACACCCTGTTCAAGGGTGAGGACACGCCTTTCGTGATGGAACTCCCACCCTACCGCTTTCCCACCGTCAAGGCTCTGAGTCGCCACACATGGGAGAAGGGCAAGATGTATCTCAAGAAGATGGGAGGAATTATCCTCGTGGCATCCATCATCGTATGGGCACTAAGCTATTTTCCTCACCCTCAAGGTCTCGACGAGCACGAGCAGCAACAACAAAGCTATCTCGCCACGATAGGCAAGACCGTGGAGCCTGTGTTCAGACCACAAGGGTTCACCTGGAAACTCGATGTCGGGCTAATAGCAGGCGTAGGAGCCAAAGAGATCGTAGCATCAACAATGGGCATTCTCTATTCTGACGAGAACAACTTAAAAGACGACGACACCGACAAATACGTACACATAAACAAGAGTATGAGCCACGATATAGCGCAATTACACCAGAAACCGGTAAGCGAGATTAAGCCTTTTGCAGACCTCACCGCCTATTGCTATCTGCTATTCGTCTTGCTCTATTTCCCTTGCATCGCCACCATAGCTGCCATAAAAGGTGAGACAGGCTCGTGGAAATGGGCTCTCTTCACAGTTGGTTACACCACGTGCCTTGCATGGATCGTCTCCGCCCTTGTTTTCCAGATAGGCTCTCTTTTCATATAGGCCATATTAGTAAAAAATAATTCGCAAATTGTTTTGCGGTATCAGCTAAACATCGTACATTTGCAAACACAAAGACGGAACAAACATCGGGGGTTGTCCTGATTCGATCGGGATACTCATCAAATTACGTTGAAAACCGGGTCACTTCTCTTGTCGATGGCGGGCCACATAAAACCGCGTATACGGACTAAGCCAAAAGGCCAGTGGATTACAAAAACGGAGAGAACCCACAACTTTTACAGCTGGAGTTTTCATCACATCCTCAGGGCAACCCCTTTTCTATATTCTATATTCTCAATACGTCAAATACCATGTTTAGTGGAATAGTGGAAGAAATGGCGACAATTGTCGCCATAAAGCGATATGGAGGAAACGTTGACCTCACATTGACATGCTCGTTCACCAACGAGCTAAAGATAGATCAGAGCGTAAGCCACAATGGAGTATGTCTCACGGTTGTCGACATCAATGTCGACCAATATACCGTCACGGCAATGAAAGAGACTCTCTGCCGCTCAAACATCGGACAGTTGAATGTTGGCGACAAGGTTAACGTGGAGAGGTCAATGCAGGTCAACGGACGTCTCGACGGGCACATCGTCCAAGGTCACGTTGACGAGACCGCCGAGTGTATTGACACGACCGACGCTGATGGCAGCACATATTTCACTTTCCGCTATCATGCCGACAAGACAATGGCACGACGTGGATACATGTGCGTGGACAAAGGCTCTGTGACCGTGAACGGCGTGTCGCTGACAGTCATCAACCCCACCGACGACACTTTCACTGTGGCCATCATTCCTTTCACGCGCGAGAATACCAATTTCCGCTACATTAAGGTTGGCACTCTCGTAAACATCGAATTCGACATCTTAGGGAAATACATCGCACGCCTACGACATTTTGAGGAATAAAAGCCTTTTGTCTTCCCATTTAAAAAGCGAAACACCTATTAAAGCGAGCACCTGACAAGGGTGCTTTTTTTATGTTACATTGCCTTTAATACTTTTTAGAATTATATAAACTTATCTAATTAATGCGTTTTTTATAACAATTTGTATAAATTGCGCCAACTATTGTTAAGATTAAATCTTTTAAATAAACCTTTAATGCTTTATTGCATCAAAACATTCAAAGATAATTATCAGTTATTCAATATCTATGGTAAAAAAAGCAACAACTATTCTTGTTGTGGCAGGCTTCCTTAGCTTTTCAACAAGTGTCTCTGCACGCCAGTGGACGCTTCACGATTGCATAAGTTATGCACTTGCCAACAACATCACGCTTCAAAAAAACCGGGTAAGCAAATACTCGGCGATTGAAGACTACAAGCAAAGCAAGGCCGCATTGCTGCCATCGCTTTCAGCTTCCACGTCACAAAACATTTCCTACAACCCATGGCCTGAGAAAGGGTCATACACGGTGCAAGGATCTAAGGTGCAAACCAATGTGGACAAGTTCTATTACAATGGATCATACGGCATAAACGCCAACTGGACAGTATGGAATGGCAATCAAAATCATAACAAGATTGCGTTGAACAAGCTCTCCGTTGAGCAAGCCGCGCTCGACTCCGCACAGACCGCCAACAGCCTACAAGAGCAAATAGCACAACTTTTCGTACAGATACTCTATTCAAAAGAAGCAGTAAATGTCAACGAGGCAACGCTTGAGACCTCAAAGAAAACTGAGGAACGAGGAAAGGAGTTTTACAAAGTAGGCTCCCTAAGCAAAGCCGACTTGGCGCAGCTCACGGCTCAAAGGGCACAAGACGAATATAGCGTCGTACAGGCGCAAAGCTCGCTTGCCGATTATAAGCGACAGCTGAAACAGCTCTTGCAAATAACCGATCAGGAAGAGTTTGACGTAAGTGCAGAAGAGCCAACCGATGCCATGGCAACGACATCCATACCATCGGTAACCATGGTTTACGACTCAGCCTTGCAATACCGGCCGGAGATTCAAAACGCATTGCTCGGCATAAAGAGCAGTGATGTGCAAATCAAGATAGCCAAGGGGCAACGCATGCCCACGGTGGGAATTTCGGCAAGCATTAGCACCAACACCACATCAATGAATAGCAACGCCTGGGAAAAGCAAATTAAAAACAACCTCATTGGCGGAGCTGGATTCACCGTGAGCATTCCTATTTTCGACAATAGGCAGACCAAGACTGCCATCAACAAGGCCGTACTCTCAAAGCAGAGCTACCAACTCGACTTGAAAGACAAGCAAACACAACTCTACTCCACCATAGAGAACTATTGGCTTCAGGCAAACAACAACCAAGAGCAATACAAGAGCGCGAAGGTGAACACCGAAAGCGCACAACAAAGTTATGACCTCTTGCAGGAACAGTTCAAACAAAATCTCAAGAACGTCATTGAGTTGATGAACGGTAAGGACAAGTTGCTCCAGGCAAAGCAAAGTGAGCTGCAAGCCAAATACATGGCGATACTCAACATCAACTTGCTCAATTTCTATAAGGATGGCACTATGAAATAACCATCACCCTTGGTGACTTAACGTGAAATAACAAGACATATATATTATCGCATAAATACAAACTCATGAAAATCAAGAAAATAAGCAGTATTTGGATAATCGTAGGAGTTGTTGTCGTCATAGCGATAGCAGCATGGCTGCTTTCAGGCAGCAAAAAAGACACGACTATCAACTTCACTACCGAGGCCGTAGGCCCAACTAACATCGAAAACAGCGTGACCGCCACAGGTACGATTGAAGCCGTGAAGACCGTCACTGTAGGTACGCAGGTCTCCGGCATCATCGACAAACTCTTCGTGGACTACAACAGCACTGTAAAGAAGGGACAGGTAATAGCTGAACTTGACAAGCAGAACCTGCAAAGTCAACTCAACTCATCAAAAGCACAATATTCACAGGCACAGGCAAATCTCCAAAGCGCGCAAAGCGACCTTGCCTACCAAAAAGCCAATTACCTACGCAACAAGACTCTATACGACAAAGGGCTTATCTCTGCCAACGATTTCGAGCAGGCACGCTTGAGCTGGCAAACGGCAAACGCTACCGTGGCACAGAGACGCGATGCCGTGGCTGCCGCAAAAGAAGAAGTGAGCCGTGCGCAAACCAACCTCAGCTATGCTGTCATCACGTCACCGATAGACGGCGTGGTAATCTCAAAGAGTGTTGAGGAAGGACAGACCGTGGCAGCAAGCTACTCTACACCTGAGCTCTTCACTATCGCCAAAGACTTGAAAGACATGCGTGTTATCGCCGATGTCGACGAAGCCGATATAGGCGGCGTTAAAGTTGGACAAAGAGTAACGTTCACTGTGGACGCCTACCCCAACGACACTTTTGAAGGCTCTGTGACCCAAGTGCGTCAAGAGGCCACCACAACAAACAACGTCGTAACATATGAGGTAGTAATCAGTGCGCCAAACCAAGACCTCAAGCTTAAGCCAGGCCTCACTGCCAATGTGAACATTTACACCGAGGAGATCAGTAACGTATTAAGCGTTCCTTCAAAGGCTTTGCGTTATACTCCAGAGAAAGAGACTGTTGGCGGAAGGAAGATCCAAGACATCTCTAACGCTAAAAACAAGGTTTGGACGCTTGAGGGCAACACGCTCGTGGCACACAAAGTGACCATAGGCTCAACAGATGGCATCCACACGCAGATACTCAGCGGCATAAAGAAAGGAGCGAAGGTCATCACCGGCATAGCCACACCAGAGTCTGACGATGCCGACGACAATGCCAACGACGGCACTCAAAGCCCATTCGCTCCAGGACCTAAAGGAAACAAAAAGAAGTAAGCGTATGGACAATGACAGAAAAGTAGTAATCGAGCTGCAAGACATCAAGCGCGAGTTCAAGGTTGGCGACGAGATCGTACACGCCTTACGTGGCGTCTCGTTCAAGATTTTCGAGGGCGAGTTCGTTACCATCATGGGTAAGTCTGGCTCAGGAAAGTCAACCCTCCTCAACCAGCTTGGTTGCTTGGACACGCCGTCAAGTGGTGAGTATTACCTCGACGGCGTGCCTGTAAGGGAGATGTCACGGTCGCAGAGGGCTGTGCTCCGCAACCGCAAGATTGGCTTCATTTTCCAAAACTATAACCTCTTGCCCAAGACGTCAGCGGTGGAAAATGTGGAGTTGCCACTCATGTACAACGCCAACGTGTCTGCCGCGGAACGGCACGAGCGTGCAATTGAGGCCTTGAAAGCCGTAGGGCTCGGCGACAGGCTCTATCACAAGTCAAACCAGATGTCCGGAGGACAGATGCAACGCGTAGCCATAGCTCGCGCCCTCGTGAACGACCCGGCCGTGATACTTGCCGATGAGGCTACTGGTAACCTCGACACGCGAACGAGCTTCCAGATTCTCGTGCTCTTCCAAAAGTTGTACGCACAAGGGCACACGATCATTTTCGTCACCCACAACCCCGACATTGCCAACTACTCGTCGAGGAACATAGAGATAAGAGACGGAAAGGTTATCTGCGATGAGTATAACGACAACATCAAAGATGCGGCAAAAGCCCTTGCGGAATTGCCTGCAAACACCGATGAGTAAATATTGATGACAAATGAACTATACAAACTTATTCAAGATAGCCCTGCGTGCCATTGGTGCCAATAAGATGCGGTCGTTTCTTACCGCGCTTGGCATCATCATCGGCGTGGCATCGGTCATCACGATGCTCGCCATAGGCCAAGGCTCAAAGCGCAGCATCCAGGCAAACATAGCCGAGATGGGCTCCAACATGATAATGATTCATCCTGGTCAAGACATGCGCGGAGGCGTAAGACAGGACGCGTCGTCGATGGAAACGCTGAAACTCACCGACTACCAATCGTTGAAAGACGAGTGCAACTACATCAAGGGAATATCTCCCGTTGTAAGCAGCTCTGGACAATTCATCTACGGCAACAACAACACACAATCGACCATCTATGGCGTAAACACAGAGTATCTCGACATAAGACAGTTGAACGTGTCGAATGGCGACTGCTTCACCGACCAAGACATCAAGTCAAACGCCAAGGTGTGCATACTCGGACAAACCGTAGTGGATTATCTATTCCCTAACGGTGGTGACCCAGTGGGAAAAGTGGTCAGGTTCAACTCCACGCCATTCCGCGTTGTAGGCGTTTTGAAAAAGAAAGGCTACAACTCCATGGGCATGGACCAAGACAACCTTGTCATTGCTCCATACACCACCATTATGAAACGCATCCTAGCACAGACTTATCTCTCTGAAATCCAAGCCTCTGCCATAACAGAAGGAGTGACGGAAAAAGCAACGGCCGAGATGACTTCCGTCTTGCGACGCAACCACAAGCTGAAGGATGCCACCGACACGAAAGAAGCTGACGATGACGACTTCAACATCCGTTCGCAAGAAGAGTTGTCAACGATGATGAACTCTACCACGAACATGCTGACCATATTGCTCGGTTGCGTAGCCGGCATCTCCCTCGTGGTGGGCGGTATTGGCATCATGAACATCATGTATGTCAGCGTCACCGAACGCACACGTGAGATTGGCTTACGCATGAGTGTTGGCGCACGCAGCCTCGACATTCTCAACCAATTCCTCATAGAGGCTATCATGATGTCGGTGACTGGCGGCATCATTGGCATCATCATCGGAATCGGTTCAAGCTATGCCGTAAAGATTGTGGCGGGATGGCCTATCTATATTGAACCATGGACAATACTCATGTCGTTCGCGGTATGTACGTTCACCGGAGTTTTCTTCGGTTGGTACCCGGCCAAGAAAGCGGCCATGCTTGACCCGATAGAGGCCATCAGATATGAGTAACACGCTTTATTTGCGGTTGCGCAAACAAAGTTAAAAAAAGCAAAAGCACTCCTTGTAATGTCTTATTTCTTTATCTTTGCATAAATAAACAAAGCAAACTAAAGAAATGAGACATTTCAAGTATATTACCATTTCTGCCGTCGCCACATTGATGCTGACGGCTTGCGGCACGACATCCACTGTGCCAATCACAGGTCGCAAGCACACCCTGCTTGTCTCCGATTCAGAGGTATTGAGTCTGAGCAACAAACAATACTCTGAATTCATGAAAACCGCCAAAGTTTCTACAAATAGCCAAAACACGGCAATGGTGAAGCGTGTAGGGCAACGTTTGGCAACAGCCGTAGAGACATATCTGAAAAACAACGGCCTTTCATCAGAGATACAGAATTTCGCTTGGGCTTTCAATCTCGTTCAAAACTCGGAGGCTAACGCCTTTTGCATGCCTGGTGGCAAAATCGTAGTCTACGAAGGGCTCCTGCCCATTACGCAAAACGAGGCATCGTTGGCCATCGTCCTCGGCCATGAGATAGCCCACGCCGTGGCAAAGCACTCGGCAGAACAAATGTCAAAGAAGATTCGCCAACAATATGGCACGCAAATCGGTGGAGCATTACTTGGCCAGGTGGTTGGCAGCAACGCCGCTTCCATAGCGTCACAAGTGGCACAGACAGGCTTCAGTCTCGCGAACTTGAAATACAGTCGCGATGACGAGACAGAGGCAGACCACATGGGACTCATCTTCGCAGCAATGGCAGGCTATGACCCACAGGTAGCCATTCCATTTTGGCAGCGCATGTCATCGGGCAACAGCAATCAAAGCGACTTCCTCTCCGACCACCCGTCTGATGCCAAGCGCATAACGGCGTTGCAAAAAGAGATGTCCGAGGCCTTGAAATATTACAACGCCTCAGGTTATGCCAAGACCACGAATACCACAACAAAGAAGTCAACTTCCACAACGAAGAAATCTACTACCACAACGAAGAAGTCAACTTCTTCAAGAAAATGACACGTAAACACGGGAACTGCCCATTCACACAACAACAAACTTTCAGCCTATGCTCGAATATCTTTCATCCAATCTTTGGCTTATATGGACATTAGTATGTGTTTTCGCCTTGATACTTGAAGTCACCTCTGGCACATTTTACCTGATGTGCTTTGCCTTGGGTGCGGCATGCTCAATCATTGCGTCACTTTTAGTCATCCCACTTTGGATTCAAGTATTGGTATTCGTCATAAGCTCAGCACTTTGTGTGTTTGGCGTGCGCCCGTTTGCCGTTAAATACCTCCACCCGCATCATGATGACAGGCCGAGCAATGCCGATGCCCTTATCGGACGCACGGGCATTGTGATTGAACCCATTGAGCCAAACCAATCGGGCTACGTGAAAGTTGATGGAGACGAATGGAAAGCCATTTCCGATGCAGGAACAACCATAGCCAATGGAAGCCGCGTAAGGATTGTGTCACGCGACAGCATAATAGTGAAAGTCGTCGAGGAACAATGAAACACATAAACGGCTGACGCTTTTTCTTAACCTTCATAAAATTATTAACGCTTAAATCTGTATTACCATGATGGGATTCTATGTTTTAATAGCACTTGTAGTGTTAGCGCTCTTTTTCGCAAAGATGGCGATTGTCATCATTCCACAAAGTGAAACACGCATTATCGAGAGGTTGGGAAGATATTATGCCACTCTCAAACCTGGAATAAATATCATTATCCCTTTCATAGACAAGGCTAAGGTTATCGTCACTTACCAGCGTGGGCACTATAATTACAGCAACCACATTGACCTTAGGGAGCAAGTGTACGACTTCGACAAGCAGAATGTAATCACGAAGGATAACATCCAGATGCAAATCAACGCCCTGCTCTATTTTCAAATCGTTGACCCGTTCAAGGCTGTTTATGAGATCAACAACCTCCCCAACGCCATTGAGAAACTGACGCAAACCACGCTGAGAAACATCATTGGCGAGATGGAGCTTGACCAAACACTTACCTCACGCGACATCATCAACACCAAGCTACGTGGCGTGCTCGATGACGCCACAAACAAATGGGGAATCAAGGTAAACCGCGTTGAGCTGCAAGACATCACTCCTCCACAAAGCGTACTGCAAGCCATGGAGAAGCAAATGCAGGCCGAACGCGACAAGCGTGCCACCATTCTCACGTCTGAGGGTCAAAAGCAAGCCCAGATTCTGAAGTCGGAAGGCGAAAAGGCTGCTACTATCAACCGTGCGGAAGCCGACAAGCAACAAGCCATACTTAGAGCCGAAGGCGAAGCTACAGCACGCATACGCAAGGCAGAGGCAGAGGCAGCGGCAATAGAGAAAGTGACACAAGCTGTAGGACAGACCACTAATCCTGCCAACTACCTGCTTGCGAAAAACTATATCCAAATGCTACAACAAGTCGCGTCAGGCGACAAGTCGAAGACCGTATTCCTGCCTTACGAGGCAAGCAACCTTATGGGAAGCCTCGGAGGGATAAAGGAATTATTCAAATAATTGAACTTATCCATTAGTAATTAATCAATTATGTATTGCAGTTTATGCATAGTATGCGGCGCACGCCCTAATTTCATTAAGGTGGCGCCGCTTATCAGAACTATCAAGGCAAGTACCCTTGGACATGAGGTGAATTTCCAACTTGTCTACACAGGTTCAGAAGACGACCCGACTATAGACAAGACTCTCTTTGACGATTTGTGCATACCACATCCAGATACGTTTCTTGGAGTGACGGCTACAAATCTAAGTGAAATAACGGGGCAAACGATGCAACAGTTTGAAGTGTACCTTCAAACACATCCAACCGACACCGTGGTGGTAGTAGACGACCTTGCCTCAACAATGGCCGTGGCAATAGTAACGAAAAAGCATGGCATAAGACTGGCTCATATCGCAGCTGGCACAAGGTCGTTCGACATAAACATGCCAAAAGAAGTGAACAGGCTCGTGATAGACGGCCTGTCCGACATTCTCTTTACGGCTGGAGCAAGCAACAACTCCATCATAAACAGAGAAGGAGCCGAATTGTCAAAGGTCTATATGGTGGGAAACATTCTTATAGACAACCAGCGTTTCATACACGACAAACTCAAGAAGCCCGCCATCGTAGACAACTTGAGGTTAAACGGCAACGACTATATCGTGTTTACGCTCAACCGAAAAGCCTTAATAGACAACCTTGCCAACCTTAAGGAAATGCTGGAAGCTGTCATTTCCAACGCCAAGGGAACTCCAATAATAGCGCCTTTGAGAGACAAGGCCGCCAAAGCAGTACAAGATTGCATCCACGATGCGGAATCTAAAAATCTTCATGTCGTAGAGCCACTTTCGTATCTGGAATTTGCCTGGCTCACAGAAAATGCAAAAGGCATTATCACAGACTCCGGCAACGTGGCAGAAGAGGCGACGTTCAACCACGTGCCTTGCGTAACCCTCAACAGCTATACAGAGCATATAGAAACCGTGCGCGAGGGCACAAACCTACTTGTAGGAGAGGATCCCGACGTTTTAGGCAAAGCTGTTGCCGACATAACAAAAGGCAAATGGAAAAAAGGCCAACTCCCTGAGAGATGGGATGGAAGAACCGCATCCAGAATGCTAAGCATACTTGAAGGCAACGAGAAATAACGGTGCATACACCATCTCTTATACAGAGCAAGGGCTATACCGTTATCTCTCCAGCAAGTGATTGGCACATTAAGCCGCGGATGGCATTAGGGTCAGAATACATTCCCTGAAGAAACATCAACTTGGTGATGGCAGACTCCACAGTGCCGTCAAAACCCGACACTACCCCAATGTCCTTGAGCTGATAACCCGTGTCGTAACGATCCATGACCACGCTTCCCGCAACGCATTGGCTAATGTTCACTATAACCACCCCCCTTTGCGCTGCCTCTCTCAACAATGGCATAAGCCAATAGTTGTGCGGCGCGTTTCCACTGCCGAATGTCCTGACTACCATGCCACGAAGCGAGCTGGAGCTTAACACATTCCTGAATATACGCTCTTGTATGCCAGGGAAGATGCTAAACACCATAACATTCTCGTCCATGGCATAATGCGGAATCATGCGTTTTGAGAAATCACGCTTTATGATATGATGGTCATGAAAAGAAAAATTCACGCCAGCATCACAAAGATGCGGATAATTAAAACTGTCGAAGGCAAAAAAGCCTTCGGCATTTATTTTTGTAGACCTGTTGCCCCTCAACAACCTTCCACTGAAATAGATGCACACCTCAGGCACCCTGGCATGCCCATCCTCGTCTTTCATCGCCGCCAACTCAATGCTGGTAATAAGGTTCTCCTTGCCGTCGGTTCTCAATTGTCCGATGGGAAGCTGGGATCCGGTAAGAATTACCGGCTTGGTAAGGTTCTCCAACATAAACGACAAAGCAGAAGCCGTGTAAGCCATCGTGTCAGTGCCATGCAGTATCACGAAACCATCATAAGAGTCATAATTACGCGCAATGATTCTAACCAATTGTGCCCAGTTCTTAGGAGTCATGTCGCTTGAGTCAATAGGTGGCGTAAACTGATACACGTCCACATTGGTGCGAATAAGGTTAAATTCCGGCATAGAGTCCTCAAGGTGGTTGAAATCGAGAGGTTCCAACGCGCCTGTCTGTGGGTTTTGCCCCATACCAACCGTTCCTCCCGTATAAATCAGCAGCACTTTATTCATAACCTAAGCTTTATCATTTGTTATAATAACCATGTTGATTAACACGTCTATATTTGTCGGCCTCAAATAAAAGAATATTCAGCTTTTCTTTCCTTATCTCGTCCAGCTTATTGCTTCTGAGCATTTTCCGATTATACTTAAGCCAATTGACCAGATGCTTATCCTCTACATGATATTTGGACGGCCTGCGCTTATTTGTCTCAAGAAACCCCATGTATTCTTGCCACTTCAATTGCCATATCTCGTCGAGTGTCATGCTTGAAATCAATTATATTATTGTACCTTTCATGGTCAATTCTTTAGTATTTGCAAAATTACTTATTTTTTAAACCATTCATATTAATTCAAGTAATTATTTTTAAGCTAATCCTTTATACTTTGGAAAATTAGTCTTACCTTTGCACTAATAAAGCATTCATTATCTTTAAAAATGAAGAATATCCTCTTTGTCCCAGTTTTGTGTGCTATGCTTCTCGCTTTGGGAAGTTGCTCAAGTATGCGCCATTACACTTATTTCCAAAACATCGACACATTAGACTTGTCTCCGTCCAAGGGGCTTCCCGTGACAAGGATCATGCCAAACGACGAGATTTCCATCATCGTCAAGACCACCAACCCCGAGGCGTCACAACCATTCAACCTTTTCTCGGGCAACGACGGCAACAATAATAACAACAATAATAACATTCATGGGTATCTCGTAGACAACGAGGGATGTATCAACTTCCCTGTTTTGGGAAGGATTCATGTGAGCGGGCTTTCCAACTCTGAAATAGAAGACACCATCTCCAATAGGCTCAAGCCGTATCTCGCACTCTCAGAGAAACCTGTCGTGATATGCAGGCTTAGAAGTTTCCGAGTCACGATGATAGGAGAGCTTGGGTCAAAGGTCATAGAAGTGCCCGATGAGAAAATCAACATCATCCAGGCTTTAGCTCAGGCCGGCGACATTTCCATGTATGGAAAGCGCACAAACGTGTTGTTGGTGCGTGAAGATTCCGTGGGCGAGAAACATTCACATCGTTTCAACATGAACGACGCGAGGATATTCAACGATCCTTATTATTATCTTAAGCAAAACGACATTGTCTACGTGCAACCAACCAGACAAAAGACTGTGCAGTCTTCCACAGGTCAGTGGACAACACTCTGGGTTACCGTCTTGGGTTGGGCTACCACCGTGGCATCACTGGTATTGACTATCTTGAAATAAACACATAACAAGCATTCATAACCAATGGAAAACAACATCCATGAGGATTGCGGCGTTGCTTTAGTACGCCTACTCAAACCCCTCAGCTATTACCAAAAGAAATACGGCACATGGAAATGGGGGTTGGGCAAGCTCTATCTGATGATGGAGAAGGAGCACAACCGTGGTCAAGAAGGCGCCGGTATAGCCTCCGTAAAGCTCAACACCAAATCTGGGCATGAATACATGTTCAGGGAAAGAGCCGAAGGTGCCAACGCCATCACGAAGATATTCGGTGAGGCAAATAGGCAAATCAGGCAAGTGATGAAGGAACAGGACATAGACACCGAATCCTACGACGAGCTTCCTTTTGCAGGCGAGCTTTACATGGGACATTTGCGCTACTCTACCACAGGAAAGAGTGGCGTGAAATATGTTCATCCCTTCTTGAGGAGAAACAACTGGAAAGCGAAGAACCTTTGCATCTGCGGCAATTTCAACATGACAAATGTTGAGGACGTTTTCAAGACCCTCACAAAGCAAGGACAATGCCCGCGTATATACAGCGATACTTATATTACACTTGAGCTCATGGGGCACAGGTTGGACCGCGAGGTTGAGCGCAACTTCGTAGAGGCGCAAAAACAAGGGTTACAAGATACCGACATCACCGATTACATCGACAGCCATGTTCGCATGGAGAATGTCCTCAAGACAACGATGAATCATTTTGATGGTGGATATGTAATGTGCGGCATCACCGGAAGTGGCGAGATGTTTGCAATGAGAGACACTCATGGCATTCGTCCCGCTTTTTGGTATAAGAACGACGAGATAGTAGCCGTCGCATCAGAGCGTCCTGTACTCCAGACTACATTTGACCTCGAATACGACGAGATACACGAACTCACCCCTGGCGCCGCCCTCATCGTGAGAAACGATGGCAGCACTACGGAACAGCAAATTCTCAAGGAAGAGGAAAACTACAAATGCTCATTTGAGCGCATCTATTTCTCACGCGGCTCCGACAAAGACATCTACCGTGAGCGCAAGAAACTTGGAGAGCAGCTGACACCGAAAGTGCTCAAGGCCATTGACGGCGACACCAAGCACACTGTCATATCCTTCATACCCAACACCGCCGAAGTGGCTTATTACGGGTTGCTCGAAGGTTTCAAGAATTATCAACGGGAGCAAGACATCAACAACATACTGGCATTGGGACGCACGCCCACTCGCAATGAGCTTGAGACGATGCTCAACCGTGATGTCAGGTCAGAGAAAGTGGCTTGGAAAGACATTAAGTTGCGCACGTTCATTACGGAAGGCACTGCGCGCAACGACCTTGCCGCCCATGTCTACGACATCTCGTATGGTTCAATCGAGCCTTACAAGGATAACCTCGTGATCATAGACGATAGCATAGTGCGCGGCACCACATTGAAAGAAAGCATCCTTCATATTCTCGACAGGCTTCATCCTAAGAAGATAGTCCTTGTCAGTTCGGCTCCACAGATTCGTTACCCCGACTACTACGGCATAGACATGCCAAGGCTTGAGGAGTTCTGTGTCTTCCGTGCCACGATAGCCTTGATACACGACCGCGGCTTGGAGCATCTCATACACGACACATACAAGGCTTGCAAGGCAGAACTGGAGAAGCCGACAAGAGAGATGGTGAATCATGTACGCGACATTTACCAGCCATTCACCGAGGAGGAGATAAACAAGAAAATAGTGGAGATGCTTAAACCAGACGACATGACAACTCCCGTGGACATTGTCTACCAGTCGCTCGACGGTCTTCACAAAGCCATTCCCAACGACAAAGGCGATTGGTATTTCTCGGGTTACTACCCCACCCCAGGCGGAAACAAGATGTGCATAAAGGCATTCATCAATTATTATGAGAATGTTTATGGTTGCACTAATTTAGGCATATAAAACAACAACAGATGAAAAATGTTACTTTGATATTATCTGACGGCACAAAGTTTCATGGCCGCTCTTTCGGTTACGATGCGCCCGTAGCTGGCGAGGTTGTATTCAACACCGCCATGATGGGTTACCCCGAATCATTGACCGACCCTTCTTATGCCGGGCAAATCCTTACGTTCACCTATCCCTTGATAGGCAACTATGGCGTGCCTCCATTCACGTTCGAGAAAAACGGTCTGCCCACATTCATGGAGAGCGACAAGATTTATGCCGCAGCCATGATTTGCTCCGACTACAGCGAGCAATACAGCCATTGGAACGGCGTGGAGTCGCTAGCCTCATGGCTCCAGCGCGAACACATTCCAGGCATCACAGACATAGACACGAGACAGTTGACCAAGGTTTTGCGCGAGCATGGTGTCATGATGGGTTCCATCGTGTTTGACGATGACCCGGACAACGTGCCACACGCTGACTACTCAGGGGTCAACTTTGTAGACAAAGTGTCGTGCAAGGACATCATCCGCTACAACGAGGGAGCAGGAAAGAAAGTGTTGCTTGTCGACTGTGGTGTTAAGGCAAACATCATTCGTTGTCTTATCGACCGAGGCGTGGAAGTCATTCGCGTGCCATGGAACTACGACTACACCGGCATGGATTTCGATGGTCTCTTCCTTGCCAACGGTCCTGGCGATCCCGACACATGCCAAGAAGCCGTAGATGTCTTAAAGAAACAGTTGAGCATGAGCCGCAAACCTATTTGTGGTATCTGCATGGGCAACCAGCTTCTTGGCAAGGCAGCTGGTGCCTCCATCTACAAGCTTAAATACGGCCACCGGTCCCACAACCAGCCTGTGCGCCTTGTTGGAACCGACCATTGCTATATAACCTCACAGAACCATGGATATGCTGTAGACGCTACGACATTAGGCTCTGAGTGGGAGGAGCTCTTCGTCAACATGAACGATGGCTCAAACGAGGGCATACGCCACAAGACAAATCCTTGGTTCTCATCACAGTTCCATCCTGAAGCATGCTCCGGTCCGGTGGACACCGAGTTCATGTTCGACAAATTCATAGAAACTTTGAAAGACTGAGACAATGAAAAATCAAAATATCAAAAAGGTTCTTCTATTAGGGTCTGGCGCACTGAAGATTGGTGAGGCTGGCGAGTTCGACTATTCTGGTTCTCAAGCACTTAAAGCCCTGCGCGAGGAAGGCATACAAACGGTTCTTATCAACCCAAACATTGCCACGGTGCAAACTTCAGAGGGCGTTGCCGACCAAATATACTTCCTTCCCGTACAACCCTATTTCGTGGAACGCGTAATCGCCAAGGAACGTCCCGACGGCATACTTCTTTCCTTCGGTGGACAGACAGCGCTCAACTGTGGAGTGGAACTCGAAGAGAGTGGCGTATTAGAGAAATACAACGTTCAAGTGCTCGGCACGCCTGTGAGTGCAATCATGGACACTGAGGACCGTGAGCGTTTTGTGGAAAAGCTCGACGAGATTAATGTCAACACCATCAAGAGCGAGGCTTGCGAAAACATGGACCAAGCTCTCAAGGCCGCAAATGCCTTGGGCTACCCTGTCATCGTACGCGCCGCTTACGCCCTCGGTGGACTCGGTTCCGGTTTCGCCAACAACGACGACGAGCTCCGCAAGATTTGCGAGAAGGCATTTTCTTTCTCTCCACAGGTTCTCGTGGAGAAGAGTCTTAAAGGCTGGAAAGAAATAGAATATGAGGTTGTGCGCGACCGTTACGACAACTGCATCACGGTGTGTAACATGGAGAATTTCGACCCATTGGGCATCCACACCGGCGAGAGTATCGTCATAGCACCATCGCAGACCCTCACCAACTCAGAATACCACAAACTGCGCGCATTGTCAATCAAGATCGTGCGTCACATCGGCATCGTGGGCGAATGTAACGTGCAATACGCCTTTGACCCGAACTCTGAGGACTATCGCGTCATTGAGGTAAACGCCCGTCTGTCTCGCTCGTCGGCCTTGGCATCCAAGGCCACAGGTTATCCTCTCGCCTTCGTTGCCGCCAAGCTCGGATTGGGCTATGGCCTCTTTGAGTTGAAGAACTCGGTCACGAAAACCACGTCAGCATTCTTTGAGCCAGCCCTCGACTATGTGGTCTGCAAGATTCCACGTTGGGACCTCAGCAAGTTCCGTGGCGTTGACAAGGAGTTAGGCTCCAGCATGAAGTCGGTCGGTGAGGTAATGGCTATCGGTCGCAACTTCGAGGAAGCCATACAGAAAGGCCTCCGAATGATTGGACAAGGCATGCACGGCTTCGTGGAAAACAAGGAGCTGGAGATTCCTGATATCGACAAGGCTCTCCGAGAGCCAACCGACAAGCGTGTGTTTGTCATATCAAAAGCCATGCACAAAGGCTATTCCGTCGACGAGATTCACGACCTTACCAAGATTGACCGCTGGTTCCTCAATAAGCTCAAGCATATCATCGACATCGACGAGCGCTTGAAAAAGTGCAACGTCAACACGCTCGACAAGGCTTTGCTCCGTGAGGCTAAAGTTTATGGATTTACCGATTTCCAAATTGCCCGCGCTGTCAACCTTGAGAAAGAGATTGGCAACATGCACAAGGCAATGCTCGTGATTCGCAGCCTTCGCAAGAACTACGGCATCTTACCTGTGGTCAAGCAGATAGACACCCTTGCCGCAGAATATCCCGCGCAAACCAATTACCTTTACGTCACATACGCTGGCGTGAAGAGCGACATCGACTTTACCAGCGACCATCGCTCGGTTATCGTACTTGGTTCGGGAGCTTATCGTATCGGCTCATCCGTTGAGTTCGACTGGTGTGGCGTGCAGGCTCTGCAAACTATCCGCAAACAGGGTTACAGGTCTATCATGATCAACTATAACCCCGAGACCGTGTCTACCGACTACGACATGTGCGACCGCCTTTATTTCGACGAACTCACATTCGAACGTGTCATGGATATCATCGACATGGAGCAGCCTTACGGTGTCGTCGTCTCCACGGGCGGACAGATTCCAAACAACCTCGCCATGTATCTCGACGAGCAGAACGTGCCAATTCTCGGTACACAAGCCAAGGACATAGACCATGCGGAGGATCGCGCCAAGTTCTCGCAGATGCTCAACGAGTTGGGCATCAACCAGCCAGAATGGAGTGCTCTCAAGAGCATGGACGACATCGACAAGTTTGTAAAACGCGTAGGGTTCCCTGTCCTCGTGCGTCCTTCTTACGTTCTCTCCGGCGCGGCGATGAATGTGTGCTCCAACGATGAGGAGCTTCACCGTTTCTTGCAACTTGCCGCCAACGTAAGCGAAGATCACCCAGTGGTAGTCTCGAAGTTTATCGAGCACGCCAAGGAGATCGACTTTGATGGCGTGGCACGCAATGGTGAGATCATGGCTTATGCCATCTCCGAGCATATCGAGTTTGCCGGTGTCCACTCTGGCGATGCCACCCTCCAGTTGCCACCACAAAAGCTATATGTGGAGACTGTTCGCCGTATTAAGCGTGTCTGCCGTAAGATTGCCGCGGCATTGCATATCAATGGCCCGTTCAACATTCAGTTCATGGCACGCGAGAACGACATCCTCGTCATCGAATGCAATCTCCGCAGCTCACGTTCTTTCCCATTCGTAAGCAAGGTGCTGAAGCTCAACTTCATCGAACTTGCCACGAAGATAATGCTCGGCATTCCTGTCGAGAAGCCAGCCAAGAGCCTCTTCGACCTCGATTATGTTGGCATCAAGGCTTCACAGTTCTCTTTCAACCGCTTGCAAAAGGCAGACCCAGTGCTCGGTGTGGACATGAGTTCCACTGGCGAGGTGGGTTGCTTGGGCGACGACACCAATCAGGCCCTGCTCAAAGCCGAGCTTGCCGTTGGACAGCGCATACCTGAGCACACGGTGCTGCTCTCAACGGGAGGTGCGAAACAGAAAGCGGAGATGCTCGATGCGGCAAAATGTCTCGTGAACCATGGCTATGAGCTTTTTGCCACTCCTGGCACTTCACGTTATCTCACTGAGAATGGCGTGGCAAACACACTTGTCTACTGGCCATCAGAATCAGACAAGCAGCCACAGGCTTTGCAAATGCTTCACGAGAAGAAGATCGACATGGTGGTCAACATTCCGAAAGACCTCACTGCTGGCGAGTTGACTAACGGTTATAAGATTCGTCGTGCGGCCATCGACCTCAACGTGCCACTCCTCACCAATAGCCGTCTCGCTTCTGCTTTCATCACAGCCTTCACCACACTGTCGCTCGACGACATCGACATCAAGGCCTGGGGAGAGTATTGATAGAACCTTATTGATATAAAACCATTACTCATATTGCTCGTTCTTCATTCGGGCAATATAACATCAAATAAAGCCCATTGACAGTTTCAGCATTAATGCTTGATCTTGTCAATGGGCTTTTTGGGTCGTAACAACAAGGAGACTCCTGCTTGTTCCTTACTCTATATGCAATAGTTCTATTTTAGTGCTCCACGCAGTATTTCCCCCACTTTAGCCTTCTCACTATCGAAGGTGAAAAGGCGATAAATCTCTGATGAATTTTGAGGATCCTCTATGCGGGGAGCCATAAGCCGAAGCGCCTTCAGCCTGTCATTGTCAAACGTGAACAGCCTCATCGTGCGGGCGACCTGGCCACAGGAATACCAGCAACCGAGACTTGCCACCTCAATAAGGTCAAACTTCTCATTATTGAAACTGGCGTTTCTCACCTTGTTATAAAACTTGGAAAACGAGGCTTCGTCAAGATTGCAGACATAACCGCCATTCATACTGGGGTTATATGCTGGCGGAAGTGGCCGAACAGATTGAACTGGCAGAACTGGCTGGGGTGCAGGATGCTGGCTATTGGCATTGTTTCCATTATTTCTTTGGAACTCTTTGACATACGTATCAAGGCCAACGACCCTACCACTAAGGTCAAACATCACTATTGTATATTTGGTGTCTCCCGTGAAAATGTTTTGGCTCTCATATTGCCACCTGTCACCAAAAGCGTCTAAACTCGTCAACTTTGGATCGCCAAGTATGGCAGTAACCTCATCTTTTGTCATGCCTCGCTCCACTGTCTTCATAACTTTTGCGGATGCCTCCACGCACACGGAAAGCATCATCATGCAAGAAAGGGCTATCGTCACAAACTGCTTCTTACTCATAAACCAAATCGTTTCTTAAATGGTTACAAATTTGTTTTCGATTGTAAAGGTAAACATTCTCCTCTTATGCGACGAGGGGAAATCCCTATGCCACGAAATAAATTCCCTACAATGACAAAAGTATTGTGTTTTTCCCCGAAATAATGCACATGTTCAAACAATTCTTTGTAATTTTACACTCGGATTAGCGTAGATGTTGGAGCAATAGACACATGCTCGTATCTAACGTCTTACCTATAAACAACGAAAACTACCTATACGGTTGAACTTCTTTCAACCATACAGGTAGTTTTCTTTACTCAATTATATTTATCACATGTTGTAGCTTAGAGGCTGTCTCCGAAGTCTTTTCTGAACTTCTCGGCAAGTTCTTCCTGCCAATAACCCAATTCTTTCAAGCGACCAAAGAAGAAACGAAGCACCGACGGTTCCTCAACCCATTGCAATCCCCCGATGAGCTCACGGTTGTCCCAAAGCCACTTCACACGGTCTGCAACATACTTGAGCTGCGACAACGTGAACACACGGCGAGGCACAGCCAAACGCATCAGTTCCAACTCCGCGAAGGGCTCCGACCCGTCAGGGTTGCGCTGCTCCGAGAGCGTTCCACGCTCCATGCCACGTATGCTACCTGCAATGTAGAGAGCGGCTGCCACGGCACCTGCCGGATATTGATTGTGAGGCATGTCGGGCACGAAAGCACCAGCATCGAGATGGCAACCCAGTCCGCCCGGAGGCAAGACCACAGGCACGCCATAGTCGTCAAGTTCCTTGGCAAGGTAATTGATAAACTCAGGACCCTGATTAAGATACTCCATGTCGAGCGACTCGTATAAACCCTGAGCCATAGCCTCCATCGTGCGCACGTCGATACCGCCATAGGTCAGGAAGCCTTCATACAATGGAATGAACTCCATCATCTGACGGGTATATTTCGGGTCTTTGGAGGTAATGATACCACCCTTTGAGAAGCTCAACTTGCGGGCAGAGAAATAAACAATGTCGAAATGGTCGGCCAAGAGATGATATATCTCCTTTGGTTCCATATACTTGCAACGTGCCTCACGGGTCTTCATGAAATACACGTTGTCTTGCAACAAGGATGCGTCGAGCACTGACTTTACGCCAAGGTCATGACAGATGTCGGTCACGGCAAGCATATTCTCCAATGAGACAGGCTGGCCGCCAATCAAGTTGGTACCCGACTCCACACGCACAAAAGCCACCTTGTCTGCCCCTATCTCCTGTATGCGCTGGCGAAGGTTCTGGAGGTTGAAGTTGCCCTTGAAAGGGTCGTTGCTCTGTGGCAGCAATCCCTTCGGGTCGAGCAGTTCCTCAACGGTACCGCCCAAACGGGTGATGTGAGCCTTGGTGGTTGTAAAGTGGAAATTCATGAGGGCCACCATGCCAGGCTTGACAAAAGCCTCAGCAAGGATGTTCTCGCAAGCCCTGCCTTGATGGGCTGGCAACACGTTGTCGGTGCCAAACACCTCTTTCACGGCAGCCTTCACACGGTTGAAGGTCTCGGAACCAGCATAAGAGTCGTCGGCGTGCATCATGGCGCCAAACTGCAGGTCTGACATACCATTCACCCCGCTGTCGGTAAGCATATCCATATATATGTCCTTGTTCTGGAGCAGGAACGTATTGTTTCCCGCCGCCTGAATCTTCTTCAATCGGTCTTCCACAGGCAGAAGCATGAGCTTCTGTATCATTCTCACCTTATGCATTTCGAGTGGCACTTGGTTCTCACTCTTATAAAATTTTACTGCCATTTGGTTTTTGAGTTTTTGGTATTGTCTATTAAATTGTTTCAGATTCGCACTCATCGCAAATCGCACGCAAAGGTACAGGGCTGTGCGGATAACGTGCGGAAACATATTTGGGGTACTTCTACCATTTTTACAGATTTGTCGCAAAGAGACCTTTTTTATATACCATTATTACCGACAATACCAATAATCATTGTATTTTTGTACCAAAATTACATATACAAATTATGAGTCATGTCAAAGTTGAGAATATAGAACAGTTTAACCACTATTTCCATCAACCCACCTATCACCCTCAGGTGAGCGTGGCGCGACTGCAGGATGCCGACCTATCACTGTTTGAGCCAACCGACTTCTGCATGTACTGCGTAGTATTGATGGAGGTCGACTTCGGCGAACTGGTTCTTCACGACACTTGTATGCGTTACCGTGGCGGCACCATGTTTACCATGAAGCCTGGCGACGTGGTGTCGATGAATCTCGACAGCCGTGTTAAGCCCCACGGATGGATGCTCGTGTTCAGGCCAGAACAGCTCAACGGCACCGGCCTGGGACGCGACTTCTACATGTTCAACTTCTTCGAATACAAGGTAGCGGAGGCATTGGAACTTTACGAAAGCGAACGCCATGTCATCATCAACTGTTTCAACAACATAAACACGGAGCTGAAGGCTCCCGACGACGAATTGACCAGCCACATGCTCCGACTTGGCATAGGACAGCTGCTCACCTGTTGCCGCAGGTTCTATGATCGCCAATTCGACACCACAGACTTGCACAAGTCGAACCTTGCCAAGCAGCTGGACAATTTGGTGGACGACTACCTGCTCGACAGTTCAAAGAAGACACGAACGCAAGGGCCTCCGACAGTGGCTTGGTGCGCGGAGCAATTCCATCTCACACCAAGCTATTTCGGCGACATCGTGCGACGCGAATTAGGGATAACGCCACAGACCTTCCTACAAAACAAACTCATCGACAGGGCGAAATCACTGCTTGTGAACAAAGAACTTACAATAAACGACATCGCCACGGAATTGGGATTCAACTATCCCAACCATTTCGCCCGTCTCTTCAGACAAAAAACTGGTATGTCGCCAAGTGTCTTCAGGAAGCAGATGGAGTAAACTTCCCGTGCCTCACCATCCACCGGTAAACCACCACGCAGATTATAACCGAGCACAACGAGCCCAACCACGTGGTGAAGCCCATCGGGTAGAGCGTGTCGGGATACATTTCTGAGGCAAGATAAGCAAATGGAATCCTGACGATGGCAACCGAAATGAAATTATGGGCAAAGGAGACGATGGAATAGCCACATGCCGTAAACAGTCCTGAGAAGCAAAAATGGATGCCAGCGAAGAGGCAGTCGTAGATATATCCTTGCAGATAGGTGGCGCCTTTCTGAACCACCACGGCATCATCGGTGAAGATGCCGACAGCCACTTCTGGATACATCTCCCAAACAACGATCATCAGCGAGGCATAGACACAGATGATGACGAGCGCACAACGCAACGTCCGGAACACGCGATCCATCTTGCCCGCACCATAGTTTTGGGAGCACACTGCTGAAACAGTGGACAGCATGGCAGAAGGAACTATGAACACCAAACCTATAAACTTCTCCACTATTCCCACCGCTCCTGCGTCGTACACACCACGGCCGTTGGCTATCACCATGATGGCAAGGAATCCCAACTGGATAAACCCGTCTTGCATAGCTATCGGGAAGCCTACGTTCAATATGTTCTTGACTGTTGACCTGGACGGACGAAAATCTTCTTTGTGCACATCAAACACCTCTCGATGACGCCTGATGGCAAAGAGCGAAACCACCACGCTAAACATCTGCGAGAGCGTCGTTCCAAGGGCAGCACCCTGAGGGCCCAAACCCATATATCCGATAAAGAAGAAATCGAGCAAGATATTGACCACACACGCCACTGCCACGAAATACATCGGGCTCTTCGAGTCGCCCAATCCTCGGAAAATGGAGGCTATGACATTGTAAGCCATGATGAAGGGTATTCCCATGAAGCACACAGTGAGATAGCTTGTCGTGCCATCCACAGCCTCGGGAGGGGTATCTACCAAGTTGACGATGGAGTGGCGAAAAACAAGCAATACGCAAGCCAACAACACACTCAAGGTCAAGAACATGGTGGCCGTGTTGCCAATAACCCTCGATGCCCTGCGATAATCCTTCGCACCAATGGCATGAGCCGTGTTCACAGTGGTGCCCATGGCCAAGCCAATAACCACACAGGTGACGAAATACATCACCTGTGCCCCATTGGACACAGCCGTCGTACTGTCCACATCGCAATACCTGCCTATCACGAAAAGGTCGGCCAACCCATAGAGTATCTGCAGAAAATAAGCCAATATATAAGGTAAGAGAAAGGTGGTGACATTTCCCCAAATACTTCCTTGCGTCAAGTCATTTCTAATCATATTGCCTTTGTCGTTATTTTTCATGCCATTACTTAAAGCCGAATGACATGACAAAGTTACAACAATTTTACCAAAAGTCAAACGCCAATGCGATTCTAAAGTAAAGGCAACGCGATTCTAACATATTAGGTAAAGCGGAAATCACGGCTAAGCTATCTTAAATGACAAAATACTAATAATCTATGCGTTGCAAATCTCAAAACACGACCTCGAAAATCATTAAAGATTTATTGCTCGCTTTTCGTTAGAAAGATGTAACTTTGCATGAAAGAAAGAAACACCAATGTTTATGAAGCTGAAGAGTAATCGCCGGTGGCATTGCATAAAAGGACAAGAACCCACCGAACTGGACAAAAAGATTATGGCATTTGAGTCGAAAGGCAAGCTCGTGCCAACACGCGACATGATTCGCACACCCGAACAGATTGAGGGCATACGCATTGCCGGAAAGCTCAACACGGGATGCCTTGACGCCGTGGCGGAAATGATAGGGCCTGGAATAAGCACTCAAGACATCGACGATGTTGTGATGAAATATTGCAAGGACCACGACTGCAATCCGTCGTGCCTTAACTATGAAGGCTTCCCCAAGGCCGTTTGCACCAGCATAAACGAAGTGGTGTGCCACGGCATTCCCAAAAAGGAGGACGTGTTGGAACCTGGCGACATCGTGAACGTTGACATGACACTCGACTACAACGGCTATTTCGGCGACGCGTCGCGTATGTTCATAATCGGCGGCAAGACCACACCCGAGAAAGAACAACTCGTAAAGGTCACCAAGGAATGTCTTGACCTCGGTGCCGAGGCTGCCAAGCCATGGGGATTCTTGGGCGACATTGGCCATGCCATACAGAAACACGCCGAGAAACACGGCTATGGCGTGGTGCGCGACCTGTGCGGTCACGGCGTGGGTCTCGCCATGCACGAGGAGCCGGAGGTGGTGCACTATGGGCACAAGGGCACTGGAATGTTACTTGTCCCTGGAATGACATTCACCATCGAGCCAATGATAAACATGGGCACGTGGAAAGTGTATATCGACGCTGACGACCCTTATGGCTGGGAGGTAATATCAGCCGACGAGCAGCCTTCGGCACAATGGGAGCACACGTTCCTCATGACCGAGCACGGCGTGGAGATCCTTTCCTATTAAATATCACAGAGCAAGAGCCTTATGCAAGACATATATATATTAGGTATAGAGAGCAGCTGCGACGACACGTCGGCAGCCGTGTTGCGCAATGGCGTACTATTAAGCAATGTCACCGCCTCGCAGGAAGTGCACCGTGCCTATGGCGGCGTGGTGCCAGAACTTGCGAGTCGTGCCCACCAACAAAACGTAGTGCCTGTTGTGGACCAAGCCATAAAACGAGCTGGCATAACGAAAGAACAACTGTCGGCAGTGGCCTTCACGCGCGGACCAGGCTTGATGGGCTCGTTGCTTGTTGGCGTGAGTTTCGCCAAAGGCTTCGCACGTAGCCTTGGAATACCTATGATAGACGTAAATCATTTGCAGGGGCACGTCATGGCGCATTTCATAAAGGAAAACGACGACGACAACCACATGCCTCCCCTACCCTTCATCTGTCTGCTGGTATCTGGCGGCAACTCACAGATAGTGAAAGTCAACGCCTATAACGACATGGAAGTGATTGGCCAGACCATCGACGACGCTGCTGGCGAGGCGATAGACAAATGCTCTAAGGTAATGGGGCTCGGCTATCCCGGAGGCCCCATAATCGACAAGCTGGCACGCAAGGGCAATCCGCTCGCCTACAAATTCTCGGAACCCAACATTCCCGGTTTCGACTACTCGTTCTCCGGCCTGAAGACCTCCTTCCTTTACAACCTGCGCAAATGGGTGGCAGAAGACCCCGACTTCGTGGAGCACCACAAGGAAGACTTGGCAGCAAGCCTTGAGCATACTATCGTAAACATCCTCATGAAGAAACTCCGCCTTGCGGTGAAGACCACAGGCATAAAGCACGTTGCAGTGGCTGGTGGCGTGTCGGCAAACAACGGTCTGCGCAACTCCTTCCGCGAGCATGCGGAAAAATATGGTTGGACTATATACATACCAAAGTTCAGCTATACCACCGACAATGCGGCAATGATCGGCATAGTGGGATACAACAAGTATCTCGACAAGGATTTCTGCCCAATAGACGCCCCTGCATTCTCAAAAGTAACATTCAAGTAGAACATAAACCATATTTCACATGGAGTTAGAAACCAAAGTGTTGAGCCAACAAATTCAAGAGGCTCTCTATAATAACAACAAGACCCTCGGCACGGCGGAAAGCTGCACGGGCGGAGGCATAGCCGAAGCCATCGTTGCCGTTCCTGGAGCATCACAATACTTCAAAGGGGGCATCGTGAGCTATACCAATGAGATAAAAGAAAAGCTCCTTGGAGTATCACACGAGGTGCTGGAAGAGCAAACCGCGGTATGTGAGGAAGTGGCAAAAGAAATGGTCATCGGAGCTTGCAACACTCTCGGAGTAGACTTTGCCATCTCTGCCACTGGCGTGGCAGGCCCAACAGGAGGCACGCCTGAAATTCCCGTAGGCACGATTTGGCTCGGCTACGGCTCGAAGGACGACGTGCATACATTCTGTCTGACAGAAGACAATGGCCGTGGCATAAACCTCAACATTGCCGTAAAAAAAGCCTTAAGTTTGCTCATTGAGTACCTCAACGGAGACGATAAAAAGTAAAAAATCTTAAATACGAACATTTTCTTCCTCTTTGCTTTGCTATTTTCGAGATATTTTGTAATTTTGCACTCTGTTTGGAATAAGTAGTTAAAATCGCATCAAAAACAAAGAATAGCAATGTCTAAGATTTGTCAGATAACAGGCAAGAAGGCACAAATTGGTTGCAATGTGTCTCACTCAAAGCATCGCACAAAGCGCAGCTTTGATGTCAACCTCTTCAGCAAGAAATTCTTCTACGTAGAGGAGAATTGCTGGATTTCCTTGAAGATTAGCGCCGCTGGTCTTCGTCTTATCAACAAAGTCGGTCTTGACGCAGCTCTGAAGCAAGCCGTTGCAAAGGGTTATTGCGACTGGAAAGATATTAAAGTAATAGGAGACTAATAACGATGGCAAAGAAAGCTAAGGGCAACAGAGTACAGGTGATACTCGAGTGCACAGAGATGAAGAATTCGGGTCTGCCTGGCACAAGCCGCTACATTACGACAAAGAATCGTAAGAACACTCCTGAGCGTCTCGAGCTCAAGAAATACAACCCCATCCTTAAAAAGGTGACTCTCCACAAGGAGATTAAGTAATCCCGACTATTAAGTCATTAATATTATAACACTAACAGACTATGGCAAAGAAAGCTGTCGCTACCCTTCACGAAGGTAGCACTGATGGTCGCGCATATTCAAAGGTCATCAAGATGGTGAAGAGCCCTAAGACCGGTGCTTACGTTTTCGACGAGCAGATGGTTCCTAACGAGGCTGTGAAAGACTTTTTCAAATAAGAATTATTTGTAGAATATAGCAAAGGACGGTACATATATCATTGTGTACCGTCCTTTTTGTTTTTAAGGGTATCAAGACACACTCTCCACAAGTCTGGCAAATATATGTGCGTTGCCAGTACTGTTATCAGCAGATTGGCAATTATAACCACCCAAGTTTGTATTTTATTGCTGCCCGCTAAAAGAAAATAGGTCTGGACCTTAAAAAGTCCAGACCTATTTTCATATTACCCAAAAAGTATTTTAAAGTCGCATTACTTGATGTTAGGCTCCTGCAATCCATAATTTTTCTTCTTGTCGATAACGAGAAGAAGGAGGCTCAAGACAACAGCGCATACTCCAAACGAACAGAATACGCTCATGCTCGTCTTATATGTAGGGTCAGAGCCATTGAGCTTGCCTATCAACATCGGCACAAGGCTGAGGCCTATGTTCTGGATATAGAAGATGATGGCATAGGCAGAACCCAAGAGTTTCATCGGGATAATCTTTGGAACACTGGGCCACATGGCTGAAGGAACCAAAGAGAAAGCGACACCGAGAAGTATCATGATGATGACGGCAAACCAGCCATAAGGCAGGATGTGGATGGCGAAAATGAAGTGTATGGCAGCCAACATTGCCGAGCCGATAAGCATCAGTGTAGCGCCTTTTCCTATCTTGTCGTACAATGAGCCAAACAATGGCGTGAGAAGGATGGTGCCGAAAGGTATGAGTCCAGGGATAATACCAGCGACATTCTCAGGGACACTATAATTGGCAATCATCAGCTTTGTGGCGAACTTCAAGAATGGGAATACACCACTGTAGAAGAGCAAGCACAGCAAGCAAATGCACCAAAAGCCAGGGTTGGAGAAGATAAGCTTGAGGTCACGGAAATGGAACTTCTCATCGTCCGATTCAGCCTGCTCCTCAACTTGCTTATCGCTTTCACCCTTAGCCTCAACGATACTACGGTCGAGCTTCTTGTCCATGACCGTATATACGATAAAGACAAGGAAACCGATGATAAGCAGTACTGCACCGAGCAATATAGGAGCACCAACCTTGCCGCCAAACGCCTTGGCAATAGGCAGAGCGCCCATCATTGCCGCAGCCGTGCCAAGACGCGCGAGAGCCACCTGTATGCCCATGGCCAACGCAAGCTCATGACCAGTGAACCACTTGGTAATAATCTTAGATACCGTGATACCGCAAATCTCGCAGCCCATGCCGAATATAGAAAATCCAAGAGAGGCAACCGCTGCAGACAAAGGCAAATTGCCCTTGAAGATAATGATATTCAGATAGATGCTGTCGCCACCAAAATCGTGGCTGACACCAAAATATTTTATGCACACGCCTATCACCATCAATGCACAAGCCAAGATTCCCGTGAAACGGATGCCCATCTTGTCGAGGATGATACCGCCAAAGAAGAGCATGAGCAGGAAAACATTGATAAGGCCATAACTTCCCGAGAAGAAGCCATAATCATCAGATGACCAACCTAACCCACCTTCGGCAAGGGGCTTGGTCAAAAGCACTTCAAGAGGCGACATCACGTCTGTGATGAAGTAGCCCATCATCATTGTGAACGCGACAATGAAAAGGGCTGTCCAACGCGCGCCTTTACTATCGCTAAGAACTTGTTGTAATTTCTCTACCATAATATAAACTTTGTTTCTATAATATAACCATTTCATTGCAGCTGCGGGCAGTCTCTACAAGACTGCCCACTGCAAAGCATAATATGTAACTTGGGTTATTTCTTCAACCAACGATCAAGCCAGTTGAAGAACGTACGCTGCCACAGTATTCCGTTCTGTGGCTTCAAAACCCAGTGGTTTTCATCGGGGAAGATGAGGAGTTCAGCTGGAACGCCTTGCATACGCGCAGCGTTGAAAGCTCCAAAGCCCTGATTAGCGTTGATGCGGTAGTCCTTCTCGCCATGAATGCAGAGGATTGGTGCATCCCACTTATCCACGAAACGGTGTGGGCTGTTTTCGTAAGTGCGCTTTGCCGCATCCGTAGCGTCCTTGTTCCAATAAGCATCATCATACTCCCAGTTGCTGAACCAAGCCTCCTCTGTGTCAGTGTACATCGACTCAAGGTTGAAAGCTCCATCATGAGCAATAAAACACTTGAAGCGCTTGTCATGATGACCGGCAAGATAATAGACAGAGAAGCCGCCGAAACTTGCGCCTACAGCACCCATGCGATCCTTATCCACGTAAGGCAGATTGTTGGCGGCATCGTCAATCGCCGAAAGGTAGTCGCGCATACACTGACCGGTCCAATCTTGTGAGACTTCCTCATTCCATGCCGAGCCGAAACCAGGAAGGCCACGGCGGTTAGGTGCCACGATTACGTAGCCGTGAGCTGCCATTATGCTGAAATTCCACCTATATGACCAGAACTGAGAAACGGGACTTTGTGGGCCTCCCTCACAATATAACAATGTGGGGTATTTCTTCGTGGAATCGAAATGAGGCGGGAGTATGATCCAAACAAGCTCTTGCTTGCCATCGGTCGTTGTCACCCAACGTTGCTGGATTGTAGGCAATGCCAATTGGTCATATATTTGCTTATTCTCTTCCGTGATACGCGCAAGCGTTGACGACTTGGGCTTCTTATTGTTTGGAGTCAATACATATATGTCGTCTGGGGTTGCCATGGAATGCTTTGTCACCAACAGCGATTTGTCTTTCATACCAGTGCCAAGCATCTGGAGAGAACCGAAGTCGGCCCACTCGTCCATACTGATTTGCATCACGTTGCCTTCCAGATTAGTTTGGTAGACATTGACTGTAGCATGCCAGCAACCAGTGAAATAGATGGTCTTACTGTCATTTGCCCAAACGAAAGCATCGACATTGGAATCGAAACTCTCTGTGACATATTGCTTCTTGCCTGTTGTCAAGTTCATTACGCACAGACGATTGCGATCGCTCTCATATCCATCGCGCGCCATGCTCTGCCAAGCAATGTATTGGCCATCGGGCGAGAATTGAGGATTCACGTCATAGCCCACTTGCATATCACCATTTTGGTGGTTTACCGCTTGATTGCGCATGCTCTTCGTCGGGTCAACCTTAGGTTCTTTATAACCTTCGGGCTTGCACAGGTTGCGTGTGGTCTTCTCTGCCACATTGTAAAGATATATGTCAGCATCTGTAGACACGGCATAATCTACTCCGGTCTTCTTGCGGCAAGTATAAGCGATGCTCTTGGAATCCTTACTCCAATCAAGCTGTTCAATGCCGCCAAACGGTGCCATTGGACACTCATAAGGCTCACCCTTGAGGATATCTTCTCCATCTTCCACCTTATCTCCCTTGACATTAGCGACAAAAGGATGGGCGACACTCTCAACATAGTGATCCCAATGACGATAGTTGAGGTCGGTGACA
Organism: Oscillospiraceae bacterium; assembly: GCA_963599465.1. Lineage (GTDB taxonomy): Bacteria > Bacteroidota > Bacteroidia > Bacteroidales > Bacteroidaceae > Prevotella. The sequence goes on from CAVBXD010000007.1 coordinate 76,781, forward strand.
ATCCTGCCTGTGGCAAGCGGAAGGTCTTTCGGGTTTTCCTTGATAGATTCATGGTATGGCAAACTCTTTATAAGAATCACCTTACTTCCATCTGGCGAGAACTTATATCCCTCAATATCTATCTTAGAGTCGCTGAGCTTAACACGGCCCGTGCCGTCTGCATTCATCTTCCACAGCTGGCCGTCACGCAAGAAAGCTATCTTCTTGCCACCTTCTATCCAAGAAGGATCGCTTTCGCTCTTCTCATCAGAGGTCAGAAGCACAGGCTTGACGATGGTCTTGCCTACCTTAGTAGACTGAATGTAAAGAACCGTGTGGCTCTTGTTCTCCTTAACACTGTAATAACTCACCTGATACACCACCTGTTTCCCGTCGGGGGAGACTGCAGCCGTGCCTATTCTACCCATAGCCCATAAAGCCTCGGGAGACATCAGGTCAGACTTCAGCGTGATACTACTCTTTCCAATCATTGTTGTAGCGTCTATCTTAGGCGTGCCAAGAAGCATGGCGCCTAAAACCAAAGCAATAGTCTTATTCATTATGACAAAATTTATTGCAATATTATTAAACAGTATAGGGAGGCTCAAACGGGCCTCCCTAACATTAACTAAAAAATGGTCTACCGTTTACGATTGTTCTGCTGTTGTTTCATCTGCTCTTGCTGCATCTGCTGTAAAGCCTGCATACGGGCAGCAAGACCGCTCATCTTCTTAGGATTATCCTTGTTTTCCTTGTAGCGACGTTCGAGGATAGCCAATAGCTTTTCATCGTTGGTCGTCTTGCGAAGCACAAACATGATAATCGCCGAGAAAAGAAGTGATATGAAATAATAGAAGTTTAGACCGGCGGAATAATCATTGAAGATGAAGAAGAACATCAATGGCATCAGGTACATCATCCATTGCATTGTCTTCATCTGCTCCGCCTGCTGTCCCACCATTTGATCCTTTTGCAGCTGCATCGTAAACCACGAATAAATGAGCTGTGCAGCTACAAAGAGTATACACGTCAACGACAAATGATCACCAATGACAGGCAGGGTCGTGCCCCACTCTATTATCGGATCAAATGTTGAGAGGTCGTGAATCCAAAGGAAACTCTCGCCACGCAACTGTATGGCATTAGGCACGAAATTGAACATGGCAATCCAGATAGGCATCTGGATGAGCATCGGCAAACATCCACTGAGTGGCGACACGCCATACTTGGCATATTCCGACATCATGGCCTGCTGTTTCTGCATTGCATCCTCAGGCTTGTTGTATTGCTTTGTGGCCTCATCGAGCTTTGGTTTAAGCACACGCATCTTGGCGGACGACATGTAGCTCTTCTTCACCATTGGATAAGTGATGGCTTTCAAGAGGAGAGTAATGAGAATCAACACGATACCCATATTGAAGCCCCACGATGTAAGCCATGTGAACACAGGCATCGTGAACCAACGGTTGATGATACGGAACAGAGGCCAGCCAAGGTATACAAGCCTTTCCATTTCAAGATCCTTGTTGAAAGAGCTCTCTTTCTCCACATTCTTCAAGGTGTAGAAGTCGTTGGGACCATAATAGAACTCAAGTTCCGTGGCTTTCTTCCCACTTGGGTCGAAAGCTGTCTTCATGCTTGCCTTGAAATCTTTAAGATAACGAACCTTCCAGTTATCTTGCGACTCCTTGTTATAGACAGTGCTCGCAAGGCCGGCACCTTTTTCAAAACCGTCCTTCGAAATGATTACCGCAGAGAAAAACTGGTTCTTGAAAGCTACCCAATCCATTTTCTCGTCCACAGTCTCCTGTTTAGACGAGGCCTCACTGAGGTAGTCTGTGCCACCATCAGAGCATTTCCAGTCAAGACGAGCATAACGATTCTCGAAATTGAATCCTCTCTCCTGCTGCCTGACGGTCTCGTGCCAATCAATGTTCAAGAGCGAAGCACTGGGGTCGAACAATCCGCTCATTCCCGTTGCCTTAATATCAAGGTGCAGCATATAGTTCTTGCCCAGACGATAGTTGAACACGAGCGTCTTTCCCTTACCAGCGTCAGCAGTAAGCGTCACAGTCGAATCGGTGACTGCCGATGGGGTGAAATAAAGATCAGCCGTTCTAATGTTCATCTCTTTAGCCACAAGCGTATAGTCGAGCGATTGACGACGACCCTCAAATAGCGTCACGCCATTCTCATCGTCATGTTTTCCACTTCTGTCTGCCATGTCGTGACCAATGAACTGCTTTGAGCCTTTCTGGTTTTTCAGGTATGCCTTCACCACTGTTGCACCTTTCGTTGAAAGCGTAAGGGCTACTTTGTTGTTACTCAAGACAATATTCTGGGCGTTACCCACAAGGGAATTGTGGAAAAGGGCAGTCGTATCCTCCGCCACTTTTTGTTTTAATGCCTGTTGCTGCTTGTATTGAGCGACTTTTGCGGCTTTCTCAGCCTTTGCAATGTTTGCCTGCTCTGTAGAATCCTTGACAAACGCCGCACGACGCTCTTGCTCCGATGGCTGTGAATAGATGCTGAAGCCAATGAGCACGGCAGCGATAAGTACAAATCCTATTATTGAATTCTTGTCCATTTATTTCTCTTGATTTTCAATAGCTGTCTTCACAAAGTCGAGGAAGAGCGGATGGGGATGAAGCACCGTCGACTGATACTCAGGATGGAACTGTGTGCCTATGTACCATTTAAGAGAAGGAATCTCGACAATCTCCACCAAGTCGCTCTCTGGATTACGTCCCACGCACATCATGCCATTACGCTCAAACTCTTTTTCATAATCGTTGTTGAACTCATAACGATGGCGGTGACGTTCCTGTATGTGCTCTTTCTTATAAATATTGAACACGCGCGAACTTTGTCTTAAATCACATTCATATGCACCAAGACGCATGGTGCCACCCATGTTGGTGATGTTCTTCTGCTCCTCCATGATGTCAATGACATTATGCGGTGTCTTCTCGTCCATCTCACGGCTATTGGCATCCTTATATCCAAGCACATTCCTCGCAAATTCAATAACCATCATCTGCATGCCAAGACAGATACCCAACGTCGGGATGTCGTGCTCACGACAGTATTTTGCGGCAATGACCTTGCCTTCTATACCACGTTGGCCAAATCCCGGACAAATCACGATACCATCCTGTCCTTTTACCTTCTCGGCAACGTTCTCTGGAGTGAGATACTCTGAGTTGATGAATGTGATAACCGTCTTGTGGTCGTTGTATGTTCCAGCTTGCGAGAGGCTCTCGCGTATGCTCTTGTAAGCGTCCTGCAAGTCATACTTGCCCACGAGACCGATGTGCACTTCCTTGGTCGCCTGGTTTCTGCGCTCAAGGAATGCCCTCCACGGGCCAAGGGCAGGCGTCTCACCTACAGGTTCACCCACCTTGCGCAATATGGCTGCGTCAAGGCCTTGGCTTTGCATATTAACGGGCACTTCATAGATGCTTGGCAAGTCCTCGCTCTGCACCACACAGTCGAGATCCACGTTACAGAATGCGGCTACCTTCTTGCGAATGCCGTCCTCAAGATGCTTCTCCGTGCGCAACACGAGGATGTCGGGCTGTATACCAACGCTCTGCAACTCCTTAACGCTGTGCTGCGTTGGCTTGGTCTTCAACTCACCGGCAGCCTTGAGATAAGGGATGTAGGTAAGGTGGAGGTTTACGGCCTTCTTGCCCAATTCCCACTTCATCTGACGAATAGCCTCAAGGAAAGGCGCGCTCTCAATGTCGCCAATGGTTCCGCCAATCTCGGTGATCACGAAATCGTAATGATATTTTGTGCCTAAGAGCTTGATGTTGCGCTTAATCTCATCTGTAATGTGCGGTACCACCTGAATGGTCTTGCCAAGATAGTCGCCACGGCGCTCCTTGTCGATTACCGACTTGTAGATTCGGCCTGTGGTCATGGAGTTTGCCTTGGTGGTCTTAATATCGGTAAAACGCTCGTAATGACCAAGGTCGAGGTCGGTTTCCATGCCATCAACGGTGACATAACACTCTCCATGCTCATAAGGATTGAGCGTGCCAGGGTCAATGTTGATATAAGGATCGAATTTCTGGATAGTGATGTTGTAGCCCCTAGCTTGGAGGAGCTTTCCTATAGACGATGATATGATTCCTTTTCCCAAAGAGGAAACCACACCGCCCGTGACGAAAATGTACTTTGTTTCTGCCACAATCTTGAGGATTAATAATGATAATAAAAAATTTGTTGCAAAGATACGGCTATTTTATGAGATAAACAACAAATCATTTTAGTATTTTCCTTTTGAAATTCGTTTCACATTTACTACCTTTGCATCAAATTATTGTTCATCTTGCTTTATGTCACTAAAAAAACTCAACATATTCTCCGGCAAACATCTACCCGGCTGGCAAACAATGCCATTTTTCATTTTAACGTTGGCATTTATTCCTTTGCTTGTCTCAGCCTCGAACCAACGGCGTATTCACGTTTATTCTGACGACGCCACATCAAGGCTCATGCACAACTATGCCGACTCCTTGCTCCTATTCCGCGACTCCTTGTATCGCGATACTGTTCACGCCGCATCCATAAAGCCTTTGGAGATGGCACCCTATTTCTTGCCATTCACGTTCTACGAGGGCGTGGCGGGCAATGCCCTTTCCCTCGACAAGAAAATGAGCGACACCGACAGCACGTTGCTTTACCTGTACCTAACGCACCCCGAATGGGTAACCAACACGCAGCACCGCCTTGAGACAACGGGCCCTGTCATAAAGCCAAAGACCATCAAGGAAAGTCCTACCGAAGTTATAGAAAAGACTCTCCCTCAAGAGCCAGTCAGACAACAAGTTGACCTCGTGGTGTTCAAGCCAGACTTCTGGCATTTCGGCGGTGACTACTACTTGCAATTCCTGCAAAACTATCTCTCCAGCAACTGGTATCAAGGCGGGGAGAGCAACTACTCCATGATGGGTTCGGTAACACTATCCGCAAATTACAATAACAAGCAGAAAGTGAAATGGGACAACATGTTGGAGATGAAATTTGGCATGCAAACCTCAAAGAGCGACTCTATACACAGCGTTAAGCCCACAGAGGACATGTTACGATACACTGGCAAGCTCGGCCTTCAAGCTGCCAGCAAGTGGTACTATACTTTCCAGCTCATTGCACAAACACAGTGGGCACGCCACTACGACTCCAACAGCAGAGAGGTAAAGTCGGACTTGTTCTCTCCCCTCAACGTCAACCTGTCTGTCGGTATGGATTACAGCGTCAACTGGCTGAAGGGCAAGCTAAAGGGCAGTTTTCATATTGCGCCGTTTGCATACAACTTCAAGTATGTTGGCAGACTTGCCCTTGCCGCCAACAATGGCATAGAAAGCGAACACCATTCGCTACACGACTTCGGTTCGCAGACCACAATAGACTTGACATGGAACTTCTCCGACAACATCTCGTGGAAGACACGACTCTATGGCTATACAACCTATAAGCGCGTGGAAGCCGAATGGGAAAACACGCTCTCATTCCAGTTTAACCGATACCTCGCCACAAAGATTTTCCTTTACCCGAGGTTTGATGACGGCCGGACACGTGACGACAAACTTGGCTACTGGATGTTCAGGGAATATTTCTCAATAGGTTTCTCTTACAGCATCTAAGCACAAAACAAGATAAACGCCCATAAGATAACACCCACATAACTTTAAACCACTAATTCAACAAGTGCAATAGCAAAAAAGAGTGTTTGAAAGAAAATAATGCACATTTTTTTTGCTATTGAGCAGTTTAGATATTAACTTTGCACGAAAATTCGAAATTTGTGCAATGACAAATACAAGAAGTCTAAACAAGTTGATTGAAGACGCCATTGTCAACAACTGGTATAAAGACGCCCTTACCGACTATAAGGGCGCTACATTGCAATACCATGACGTGGCACGCAAAATAGAGAAGCTCCACATCATGTTCGAGAGCATTGGACTTGCCAAGGGAGACAAAGTAGCCCTTTGCGGTCGCAACAGCTCGATGTGGGCATGCGCATTCTTGGCCACGATCACCTTCGGAGCCGTGGTCGTGCCTATCCAGCACGAATTCACCCAACCGCAAATATATAATGTGGTAAATCACTCTGATGCCCGTCTGCTTTTCGTTGGCGATGTCGTGGCCACACAACTCGACTACGAGCAGATGCCTCACCTTGAAGGCATAGTATATATCCCCGACTACTCCATCGTGCTCAGCCGCTCAGAGAAAATAACCTATGCCCGAGAGCACCTCAACGAGGTCTTCGGCAAGAAATACCCAAAGTATTTCCGCAAGGAACACGTGCACTATTATGAAGACCAAGAAGAGGATCTCGCCCTTATAAACTATACAAGTGGCACCACTGGCTTCTCAAAGGGTGTCATGCTGCCCTTCCGCGCGCTTTGGAGCAACATAACTTTCCTTGAGCATATCCTCGGCAGCAAACTTCCCAAGAACGCCAACACCCTCTCCATATTGCCCATGGCCCACATGTATGGCATGGCGTGCGAGTTCCTTTTGCAGTTCTGCATCGGCAACCATAACTTTTTTCTCACACGTCTGCCCAGTCCAACGGTCATCCAGGCTGCATTGGCAGAGGTTCACCCGTGCGTTGTATGCTCCGTGCCTCTCGTCATAGAGAAAATAATTCGCAAAAAGGTATTCCCTCTCATCACCCCGCGTCTGCGTCTGCTCATGCACATGCCAGGCATTGGCAAGAAAGTGCGCCAACACGTCTGCGACATCGTAAAACAGGAGATGGGCGGCAACGCATACGAGGTTGTGGTCGGAGGAGCCGGACTTAATAAGGAAATAGAGTCGTTCCTTTTGGAGATAGGCTTCCCCATCGGCATGGCCTATGGCACCACGGAGACAGCCCCATTGATTACCTGGGCAGATTGCAACGACTTTGAGCAAGGCTCATGCGGCACGGTAGTTGAGAACATGGAAATGAAGGTGCTCAGCCCTGATCCAGTAAACATTCCCGGAGAGGTGGTGTCGCGCGGACTCAATGTAATGCTTGGATACTACAAGAACGAACAAGCCACAAAAGCCGCCATTGACGAAAACGGATGGTTCCACACAGGCGACCTTGGGCAAATATCACCCGATGGCCACCTCTTCATCCGTGGGCGCATCAAGAACATGCTTCTCAGCTCAAACGGACAGAACGTTTATCCGGAGGAGATTGAGGACAAGCTTAACTCCATGGCAATGGTGGGCGAGAGCCTCATCGTGCAACAAGGCGACAAGCTCGTGGGCTTGGTATATCCCGACACCGACGCCGCACAACAGTTGGGCTTCAAGGACAGCGATCTCGATGCCATCATGGAACAAAACAGGCAAGAGCTCAACCAGCAACTGCCCGCTTTCTGCAAAATCAGCAAGATACAATTGCAAGACAAGGAGTTTGAGAAAACGCCCAAGAAGTCGATCAAGAGGTATCTCTATGCCGAGAAGAAATAACAAAGTACTGTTTACTCAGAAGATATTGACCTATGGAAAAGATTCCAAGCTTCAACCAGCTCATCCAAGACAGCATTGTCAAGAACTGGGATCGTGACGCGCTCACCGATTACAAGGGTGCTACACTGCAATACCACGACGTGGCACGCAAGATAGAGAAGCTCCATATCATGTTCGAGAACTCGGGCGTCGAAAAAGGCGACAAGATCGCCCTATGCGGTCGCAACAGCGCCGCATGGGCCGCAGCTTTCCTCGCCGTGCTCACTTATGGAGCCATTGCCGTGCCCATTCTCCATGAATTCACGCCAGACCAGATTCACAACATTGTGAATCACTCCGATGCCAAACTCCTTTTCGTGGGCGATGTCGTGGCAACACAGATTGACGCGGAAAAGATGCCTGGACTTGAGGGAATAATCTACATTCCCGACTATTCTTTGGTTGTATCACGCACGGAGAAACTGACATACGCTCGTGAGCACCTCAACGAGATATTCGGACGCAAGTATCCAAAATATTTCCGTAAGGAGCACGTCAATTACTACATAGAGCAAAACCCCGACGAGTTGGCACTCATCAACTACACCAGCGGTACCACTGGTTTCTCCAAGGGCGTTATGCTTCCATACCGCGCCATGTGGAGCAATGCCGACTTCGCCGAGCACGTGCTCGGCAAGGCCCTCACCCCAGGCGACAACATCATCAGCATTCTCCCAATGGCTCATATGTACGGCATGGCATTTGAGTTCCTGTACGAGTTTATCAAAGGTTGCCACGTCTTCTACCTCACGCGCATACCGTCACCGGCTATCATTGCAGCCGCTTTCGCCGACATAAAGCCACGGGTCATCATCTCCGTGCCACTTATTATCGAGAAGATAATAAAGAAGAAAGTGTTTCCAAAGCTTCAAGACCCACGCATACGCCTGCTCCTGAAGATGCCTGGATTGAACAAGCGGCTCTACGAGCGCATAAACGAGCAAGTCACCAAGGCCTTTGGTGGCAACTTCTATGAGATTATCATTGGCGGAGCTGCCTTCTCGCAAGAAGTGGAGCAATTTCTCCATCGCATCGGCTTCCGCTACACCGTTGGTTATGGTGCCACAGAGTGCGCCCCGATCATAGGCTATGAGGACTGGGCACGCTTTGCGCCAGGGTCGTGCGGCAAGGCTGCATACCATATGGAAGTGGAAATAGACAGCCCTGACCCAACAACGATTCCGGGAGAAATCCTGTGCAAGGGACCAAACGTGATGTTGGGCTACTACAAGAACGAAGAGGCTACCAATGCTGCCATCGACAGCAATGGATGGTTCCACACGGGCGACCTCGGCTTGAAGGACAACAACGGTAATATCTTCATAAAAGGCCGCTCCAAGAACATGCTCCTCGGCTCGAATGGACAGAACATCTACCCTGAGGAGATTGAGGACAAACTCAACTCTATGGCCCTTGTAAACGAGAGTGTAGTCATACAGGAAGGTGACAAGCTCGTGGGTCTGGTATATCCCGATTATGACGCGGCAAAGGGTATGGGCATCAGCGACAACGACCTGAAGGACGTGATGGAGCAAAACCGCAAGACCCTCAACGCGGAACAGCCTGCCTATTGCAGACTGTCGGAAATAAGAATACACGAAGAGGAATTCGAGAAGACTCCAAAACGCTCAATTAAAAGATTCCTCTACACTAAATAAGAACTCAAAATAAGAACTCTCTTTCTCAAGGAAACGGAATTTGCCCACGTGCGTGAGCCGTATTGCCCACGTGTGTGAACCATATTGCCCACGCACGCGAACCATAGCGCTCACGTACGTGGGCAATTGTCGTTTTATAGGAAACTTGTTGCGATAGTTCAAGTTTTGCATGAAAAATTTAGTAACTTTGCAACATAAAATACAAGGAAACTGATTGTTGGTAAATATGGAAGATTTTTTCAGGGCAGGACTTGACGTTGGCTCTACAACCGCCAAGATGGTTGTCATCAACGCTCAAGGCAAGATTGTTTATTCACGCTATGAACGCCACAACGCCAAGGTCAAGGAGCTTGTAAGCAGCTACTTGGACGAGATAGGACAGAAACTAGCCAACATCCGCTTGAGCCTTTGTGTCACAGGCTCGGTGGGCATGTCTACAGCCGAGACTCTCAATGCCGAATTCGTGCAAGAGGTCGTCGCTGCCACTGTTTTCGCCCGCAATAGGTTTCCCCAGGCAAAGGCTTTGATAGACATTGGCGGAGAAGATGCCAAAGTCGTGTTTTTCAACGGCAAGGGCACAGAACTTCGCATGAACGGCAACTGTGCTGGCGGTACGGGAGCATTCATCGACCAGATGTCGGTGCTCATGGGCTGCGACAACCAGCAAATGAACGAGCTTGCCCTGCAATCGACGCACCTCTACCCCATGGCCGCTCGTTGCGGCGTGTTCGCCAAGACAGACATTCAAAACCTCATGGCGCGCAACCTTCCCAAGACCGACATAGCGGCAAGCATCTTTCATAGCATTGCGGTGCAGACGGTGACAACCCTCAGTCACGGTTGCGATTTCTCCGCGCCAATTCTCCTTTGCGGTGGGCCTCTCACGTTCCTGCCTGCGCTAAGAAAAGCCTTCGCCGACTATCTCAACATGGCTCCTTCCGACTTTATTGTCTTGGAAGAGGGCAATCTTATTCCCGCTCTCGGATGCGCCATAAGGTCAGAGAATGCCACCCCCGTGAGCCTAAACAAGCTCAAGGAGCGCCTCAATACGACAAGTGGAAGCGATCATGCGTCTTCGTGCGAAAGGGAATTGAAAGTGGATGTGGAGGAAAAGCTCTATCCGTTGTTCGAATCAGAGGAAAAACACCAAGCATGGCTGAGAAGCAAAGACAGATATACCACCAAGGTTCATCCCCTACGCAAAGGCAATGAGCAGGTGGTCATAGGAATAGACTCCGGTTCCACCACGACAAAGATCATTGCCATGCGCGCCCAGGGCGAGAATGCAGGGCAGATTGTGTTCTCCGACTATTCCATGAACCTCGGAAATCCAATCAATGCCGTGAAAGAAGGCTTGCGACGTCTCAAGGCGAAAGCCTCCGATGCAGGAGCCGACATCCACGTTGTAGGCTCTTGCTCCACTGGCTATGGAGAGGAGCTCATAAAGGCCGCTTTCAATCTTGACGGCGGCATAATAGAAACCATGGCACACTATCGTGCGGCTGAAAAGCTCATGCCCGACGTGAGTTTCATTCTCGACATAGGCGGCCAAGACATGAAAGCCATTTTCGTGGACAACGGCGCCGTGACACGCATGGAGCTCAACGAGGCATGCTCGTCGGGCTGCGGAACGTTCATTCAAACTTTCGCCAAGGGACTGGGCTACCAGATAGAAGACTTCGCCAAGGCCGCTTGTCAAGGCGGCAACCCATGCGACCTCGGCACCCGTTGCACCGTGTTCATGAACTCCAAGGTGAAACAGGTCATGCGTGAGGGGGCCACGGTAGAGGACATTGCCGCCGGCTTGAGCTACTCAGTGGTGCGCAACTGCTTGTTTAAAGTGCTCAAACTGCATGGCAACGACGACCTTGGAGCGCACATCGTAGTGCAAGGCGGCACCATGAAAAACGACTCCGTGGTAAGGGCATTCGAGATTCTCACAGGCAAAGAGGTGGCACGCAGCAACATGCCTGAGATGATGGGCGCATACGGATGCGCGTTGCACGCCATGGCCGACATTGCCATAACGGAACAGCACCGTAATAGCAGCGTGGACGACCTTCTCGACATGTCAGAATACGACACCAAGTTGCTCAACTGCAAAGGTTGCGAAAACCACTGTTTTGTGACGAGATATCTTTTTGCCGGAGACAGGGAATTCTATTCTGGCAACAAATGTGAACGGGTGTTTAACAACAAGGGCAACGACAACGTCAAGGGTGACAATATATACACTTACAAGTATCACTTGCTTTTCGACAGGTACAAGGAGCAAAACAACACGACCGACGACAAGCCGAAGAAGGCAAAGACCATAGTTGCCATTCCGCGAATCCTCAACATGTATGAGAATTTCCCCTTTTGGCACGCCCTCTTCACCACGGCAGGCTTTGAAGTTGTTTTAAGTTCTGAGAGCAATTTCCACCGCTACGAGAGCGCATTGGGATCAGTGATGAGCGACAACATATGTTTCCCTGCCAAGCTCGTCCACTCCCACGTGAAAGAACTCGACGAGAGACTCGCTGCATCGCAAAACCAAAGCAAGTTTATCTTCATGCCTTACGTTGTGTTCGAGCATCAAGACGATGACCGAAACATCAACAGCTACAATTGTCCCATAGTGTCGGCCTACTCGGATGTCATCAAGTCGGCTATGAGCCTCCGCACGGAGATAGTGTCGCCTGTGATAAATTTCCGTGACGAGAAGTTGCTGGTCAAGCAACTTGACAGTTTCTTGAAAGGCTACGGCATCAGCGTCAAAACACGCAAGAAGGCTCTCGATGCAGCAGTAAAGGCACAAAACGAATACACGGAAGCCATCAACGGGAAGGCAAAGGAGATTTTGGCAAACAGCCGCCGCCAACACAGGCTCACCATCTTGCTCGCGGGCCGTCCATACCATACTGACCCTCTCATACAACACAAGCTCTCAGAGATGATCGCATCACTCGGCGTGAACGTGATTTCCGATGACATTGTGCGCAACGACATGCAAACGGGCACAGGCGACACCTACCTCGTGAGACAGTGGGCTTACATGAACCGCATAATCAAGTCGGGACAATGGTGCGCCACTCAACCCGATGACGTTCATTTCATACAGATGACCTCGTTTGGATGCGGACCCGACTCATTTATACAAGACGAGATTCGCCACATAATGAGTATCAACGGCAAGCCTTACACCTTGCTGAAGATTGACGACGTGAGCAACGTAGGCTCTCTAAGGCTCAGAGTGAGATCACTGATTGAGAGCCTCAATGGAAAGACTGGCAAGGGAAAGGTCGCTGACAGGGACATGAACGACGAGCGCACTACCAATGAGGCAAGCGTAAAACCACAGAACAAGAAGATACTCGCACCCTATTTCACCGAATACCTCACCCCACTCCTCACCCCACTCTGCAAACTCCTTGGCTGGGACGTGGAAGTGTTGCCGCCAAGCGACATCACCAGTGCCGAGCTTGGGCTGAAATATGCCAACAACGAGGTGTGCTATCCTGCCACGCTCATCGTTGGCGACTTCGTGAAAGCGTTGCGATCAGGGAAATATAACCCGGAGGAGATTTCCGCCGTGATGACACAGACGGGGGGACAATGCCGAGCCACCAACTACGCCGCCCTGATACGTCGTGCCTTGGATGCCAACGGATTCAAGAATGTGCCTCTCATAACCTTAGGAGTCTCTACAAGCGCCAGCGATGACAAGGAACAAGATGGCGCGCTGGACGTGCCCTGGCTGAAAATGGCTCCTATCATAGTGATGACATTCATCTATGGCGACACTATATCGAAATTGTATCATGGCTCGGTGAGCCGACTGAAGAAAGATGCCATCATCGTGGGCGGACAATTCAGCAACAAGGCAGAGCAGTTGCGCGCTAAATACCTCGCCGCAGCAGCCAAGCCAATATTGGAAAATGACCCGAAAGGACTAACACGTCTCATAGCACAAGCAGCAAAGGATTTTGACGACATAACAGCCGACAAGGAATTGCCGGCGGTTGGCATCGTGGGCGAGATATTCTTGAAGTTCAATCCTTTTGCCCATCAATTCCTCGAACGCCGCATCATCAAGAGTGGGTGCGAGGTGGTCCCGCCGCTGCTCTTGCCTTTCTTCCTTCAGGAGTTTGTCAATACCATCGTGCAAAAACACATGGGACTAAAATGCAGCAACGTGCCCGACTTCTTGATTAAAAGCGCATACAGTCTCATTTGGCGACGTCAGAAGAAAGTCAACCGCATAGCGTCACGGTTCCGATATTTCCGTCCTTTCACCAATATCTTTGACGAGGCAAAGGATGTTAATGGCATCGTTTCACTTGCGGCACAGTTTGGCGAGGGATGGCTGTTGCCAAGCGACATCATAAGCATGGTAAAGCAAGGCGTGAACAACGTGGCAAGCTTGCAACCTTTCGGATGTATAGCCAACCACATAGTGTCAAAAGGCATTGAAAAGAAATTGAAGGCAATGTTCCCACAGTTGAACCTTGTGTCACTCGACTTCGACAGTGGCGTTTCTTCCGTGAATGTCACCAACAGGCTGCTGCTCTTCCTCGACGGCATAGCATGATGGTTATCACGACTGAGGGAAAAGGACACCATGCCCTCCCCCATCACCACATTAAAGACAAAAAGGCGAAAGCCCTAAGAGAAAAAGGTCTCTCTTAGGGCTTTCGCCTTTCTTTTATTACTTCTTATTCTTATAGAAGGTAAGTCTGCCGCTTATCCCTCGATAAGCTTGTCGAACTTCTCTTGGAACTTGCCTTTTGCAGCCGCACCAACAAATTTGTCTACGAGCTGGCCGTTCTTGAAGAACAAGATAGTAGGGATGTTGCGCACGCCAAACTGCATGGGGATATCCTCATTTTCCTCAATGTCACACTTGCCTACCACGATCTTGCCCTCATATTCGTTTGAGAGTTCCTCCATGATTGGGCCAACCATACGACATGGGCCACACCATGTTGCCCACAAGTCAACAACAAGTGGCAAGTCACCATTCTTCAGCTTCTCAAAGTTATCTGCTGTTACTTCTACTGTCATTGTGTATTCCTTTTTTAATTAATTAATGTTTAGATGCAAAAGTAAGCAAATAGTTTTATTCTGGCAAACTTTACGCAAAAAAATATAAATATTAGAACTCCACTACTCTGTTGCCGTCATCAAGTTGCGAGATAGTAACCTTCACGGCATCTCCTGGAAGTATGTCCTCTATAAGCTCCGGCCATTCGATGAAGCAAAGACTGCCACTATAGAAATAGTCTTCATAGCCCATGTCGTAAACCTCCTCCAACTTCTTGATTCGATAGAAATCGAAATGGAAGATGTGGCTGTCATCTTTGGAGGAAGTATAATCGTTGACGATGGCGAATGTTGGCGAGGTAATCACGTCGTCCACGCCAAGCTCTTCACACACAGCCTTAATGAACGTCGTCTTCCCAGCTCCCATCTTGCCATAAAAGGCGAAGACATTGCCATTGCCCATGTTTTGGATAAACTCCCGGGCTGCCTCATGGATGTTGTCCAATGACTTGATCGAAATCTTCATTGTTGCTTATTATTGTTTTTTGTTGTTATTGTTATGGTTAATTGACATGATAGCTCATGTCTGATCTCTCATCGATATATTGCACCAGTTCCTTGCCAACTTCTATTTGGCGCTTGTCTGACCGCAAGAGGACGTTGACATGGCTCTCCTCGTCTATTACATTGAAATATAGCTCCGTAGGGCCTGATTCGTCACCGATGATTGACATCAAGTCGCTGACCAACGTGTCGTCTATTACCTTGCTGGGCACATTTATCGTGAATTTCTCTATGCGTTCGCTTTTCACAGTCTGGAGATATTCCACGTTCTGTATCGCCAATGAATAAGACTGGCTCGTAGGGTATAGCTTCACATATCTTGCCTTTACAAACACAGAGCAACCCATGGAAAGTTTTCCGTTCCATTTTCCCCATTCTTCGCCAAAGAGGGCTATTTCTCCCGATCCGCTGAAATCCTCAAGCGTGACAAGACCAAAGGGGCTGCCGCGCTTGGTGAATTTCTGTGTCACCTTGGTCACTATGCCACCAAAGGTGATGTCCTCACGTTGCGCCAGTTCCTCTTGCTTCCCACGGTCGCCCACCTCTACACACGTCGTGTTGCACATGTTATTCAACACTATGGAGAAATCGTCGAGAGGATGCGCTGAGAGGTAAATGCCAACAAGCTCTTTTTCCCTGCTCAATTTCTCAATGCTACTCCACTCCTCCGTCTTCGGGGCTTGCGGCAGTGCCACGGCAACCTCCGTACCCATTGAGCCGAACAACGAATTAGCTTGTTCTTTCTTGTCTTGCTGGTATTGTTGGCCAAAGCGCACTATGCAGTCAAGAAACGGTTCTCCCTTGGAATTGGACGCAAGATACTGCTCACGCAAAAGACCAAAACAATCGAAACCTCCACTAAGGGCCAGGCTCTCGAACGCCTTGCGGTTAACATCCTTCAAGCTTACGCGCTCTGCAAAATCATATATGTCCTTATATGGCCCATGTGCCTTTCGCTCGCTGACAATGGCAGCAGCGGCAGCGGAGCCCATTCCCTTGATGGCAGACAGGCCAAACCTTATTTCACCCTTTCCGTTGACACCAAACTCAGCATAGCTCTCGTTAACACTGGGGCCAAGCGTGGGCACACCCAGCGACTTACATTCCTCCATGAGCTTCGTTATCTCTCCAATGTCGGAGAAGCGGCGCGTCATGAGGGCAGCCATGTATTCGGCAGGATAATGGGCTTTCATGTAAGCCGTTTGGTAAGCTACCCACGAATAGCAAGTGGCGTGCGACTTGTTGAAGGCGTAAGAGGCGAATTTCTCCCAGTCGCCCCAAATTTTCTCCAATACCTTGGCGTCGTGGCCATTCTCTGCTCCCTGCTTGAGAAACTTAGGCTTCATCGCGTCTACGATGGCCTTTTTCTTCTTACCCATAGCCTTACGCAACGCGTCACTTTCGCCTCGGGTGAAGTTGGCAAGTTGTCGCGACAGAAGCATGACCTGCTCTTGGTAGACGGTGATGCCATAAGTGTCTTTCAAGTATTTTTCCATGCAGGGAATATCATACTTGATGCGGGCAGGGTCTTTCTTTCTGGCAATGAACTCGGGGATGTAATCCATTGGTCCCGGCCTGTAAAGGGCATTCATTGCTATGAGATCCTCAAACACGGTAGGATGAAGCTCCTTAAGATACTTCTGCATTCCAGGCGACTCAAACTGGAACGTGCCTATCGTGCGGCCTTCTTGATAGAGTTTGTAAGTAAGCTCATCGTCGATAGGGATTGTATCCAAATCCACCTCCTCGCCCGTGGTTTGCTTTACAACCTTTACCGCTTCTTTAAGCTCCGAGAGGGTTTTCAGGCCAAGGAAGTCCATTTTTATCAATCCTGTCGACTCAATGACATGACCGTCGTATTGCGTCACGTCACACTTCCTGTCAGGGAAGTCGGGGTCATCCGCCGTCGACACCGGCACCCAGTTACTTATAGGATCACGACAAATGATAAAGCCACAGGCATGAATGCCCGTTCCCCTTATCGTACCCTCAAGCATTCTGGCGTATTTTATGGTGTTGCGTTCCCTCGGGTCCATGGAGCTTTCAGCCTCGCGAAGCTCAGGCGTACACTTGATGGCATTGGCAAGATTCATCTTCATGCCATCAGGCAAGCGGTCAGGTATGGCTTTTTTCAGTTCATTGGAACGTGTCAAAGGCAACTTCTCCACTCGCGCCACGTCGGCGATGGAGTTTTTCGTCGCCATGCTCGAATAGGTAATGATATGAGCGCAATTTTCCTTACCATACTTATCCATAACCCATTGCAAGACCCTTCCACGGCCATCGTCGTCGAAGTCGGTGTCAATATCAGGCAAGTTAACACGGTCTGGATTGAGGAAACGCTCGAAAAGCAAGTCGTATTTGAGTGGGTCTATCTTGGTTATACCCAAGCAATAAGCCACCACGGAACCTGCAGCGGAACCACGACCTGGCCCCACCCAGACGCCCAACTTGTCGCGAGCGGCATTGATAAAGTCCTGCACGATAAGGAAGTAGCCCGGGAAACCCATGGTCTTCATGACGTGAAGCTCAAAATTGACGTGTTCTTTCACATCGTCCGGTATCGGGTCGCCGTAATGCTTACGGGCTCCATCATAGGCAAGCTTGGCAAGATAGTCGGCCTCTAACTTTATGCGGTAAACCTTGTCGTAACCGCCAAGTCGCTCTATCACGGCATCAGCCTTGTCAGCGGGCAATGGGTTCTCGCCATTCTCGTCGCTGGTAAACTCCTTATATAGTTGCTCCTCCGTAAATTTGGCACGCCACCCTTCCTCCGTACCAAAACTCTCAGGAATCGGGAAGAACGGCATTATGGGACCATGGTCAATGTCGTAAATCTCCACCTTGTCGAGTATTTCAAGGGTGTTGGACAATGCCTCCGGTACATCCGAGAATATGGCATCCATCTCCGCGCGTGTCTTGAACCACTCTTGCTTCGTGTAAACCATACGGGTGGGATCGTCCAAGTCCTTGTTGGTGGAAAGGCATAGCAAATGGTCGTGAGCCTCTGCCGTCTCCTTGTCCTCGAAATGGCAATCGTTTGTGCAAATAAGCTTTATGCCATATTCCTTGGCAAACCGCATCAATACCTTATTGACCTTCTGCTGCAAAGGGTATGTCTCACGATTAGCGTGCAACGAAGGATCTGTGACCTGATGACGCTGAAGCTCCAAATAAAAATCATCGCCAAACAAATTGTGATACCACTCCACCGCCTCCCTTGCGCCATTAATGTCGCCCGCGAGGATTTTCTGCGGTATCTCTCCGCCAAGGCATGCGGAGCTGACTATAAGGTCTTCATGGTATTTCTCAAGGTCGTAGCGGTCGGTTCTGGGCTTGTAATAATAGCCATCCACCCACGATCTGCTGACCAACTTGATAAGGTTCTTATAACCACGATAATTCTTGGCAAGCACAATGAGATGGTAGCCGGAGCTGTCGCCTGCCGACTTGTCCTTGTCTTCCTTATTATGGTGAGCCACATACATCTCGCATCCCAAAATAGGCTTGAAAGGTTCCAAGCCTTCCTTCTTGCGCTTTTTGTTCACAGAGGCGCAATAGTCTGAAAACTCCTTTATGCCATACATGACACCATGGTCAGTGATGGCCATGCCCTTCATGCCATCATTGATTGCCTTGTCGACAAGGTGGTTTACTTTCGACTGTCCGTCAAGAATACTATAATGTGTGTGAACGTGCAGATGTACAAAATCTTCCATGAAAGATGCGATTATGAGTGTAAAGTTACTCCGAATAATTGATATACCCAAAAGAAGGATGAAAATATTTTCACATTCAACTGAAAACTATTTGCGTATTTAACAGAAAAAGGTTACCTTTGCATAAGTATAATATTGAAACCTCGTCTTTTACAGACAAAATAATAATCATGGGGAAAAGAATCAAGAAACTAAAGAAAATACATATACACAGGGAAGGAATAGACCAGCTCGTGGGTGGAATTACCGCGATTGTCGTAATCGGCTTCTTGCTTTGGTATTTCGTTGCCACGCCTTGGCCCTTTTGGACATTTATAATTATATCTGGTATCATTTACGGCATTGCCGTGAATTTCTATCAGTGCCCAGTGCGCTATTTCAATCAAGAAGACACCGACGGCATTGTTGTAGCTCCTGCTGACGGAAAGATCGTGGTCATTGAAGAGGTGAACGAAAACACTTACTTCCACGACAAGCGCATACAGATTTCCATATTCATGAGTGTCACCAATGTTCACGCCAACTGGTTCCCTGTTGACGGTCACGTAAAATTCGTCAAGCATTTCGATGGCAATTACCATAAGGCATGGTTGCCAAAGGCGAGTATGGAAAACGAGCACGCCGACACCATGATAACAACCGAAGACGGCACTGACATCCTCTGCCGCCAGATAGCGGGTGCAGTGGCCCGAAGAATCGTGACCTACGCCAAGGAAGGCGAGGAATGCTATATTGATGAGCACTTAGGATTCATTAAGCTTGGCTCACGCGTTGACATCTTCCTGCCAATCGACTCGGAGGTGTGCGTTGAAATGAACCAAAAAACTGTTGGCGACCAGACGATTATCGCTAAATTGAAAAAATGAAATTAATCAACATTCCTAACATATTGACTTGTTGCAACCTTATATCGGGTTGCATCGCAACTTGTTTTGCTTTTTTCGCCAGTCCCGACCTGGCAATGCTTTGGATTGTCATTGGCGCCGTGTTCGACTTTTTCGATGGCATGAGTGCAAGAACATTACACGTTTCCTCACCAATAGGCAAGGAACTTGACTCTCTTGCAGACGACGTGACGTTTGGCGTGGCTCCATCGACAATTATCTTTTCACAACTATTGATAATGCAATACCCCTCATGGATGGGGGCATTCACCGATTACATTCCTTTTATAGCCTACATCATGGCGGCGTTCTCCGCCTTGAGACTCGCGAAGTTCAACCTTGACGAGCGTCAGTCGATGGGTTTCATAGGCTTGCCAACACCTGCCAACGCATTATTTTGGGGCTCATTGATTCTCAGCATTGGCGGTTGGCTTAACACGTTGGCCGCAGGCGCGCTCATCGTAATCTTGCTGATGCTCCTTAGCTCCTACCTGCTTATTTCCGAGATACCAATGTTCGCATTGAAGTTTAAACATTGGGCATGGAAAGGAAACGAGCTGCGCTTTTCTTTCATTGGTTTGTCTGCTATCATCATAATAGCATCCACCATTTATCAAGGAATTGCCGGAAAGGGATTCATGGCAGGTTTCTTGGGGTCATGGTGGATTATTGTGTTGATTTATGTCATAGTGTCAACTATCAACGACAAAGTAGCTCGCCATTAAGCCACTTGGCAATAATCAATGGCGCAAGCTACCCGAGTGGGACAAATAATAGAACCAATAAGTTGAGCCATAATTGTCCTTGACGTTCGATAACCTCGCGATGGCATTTGAGGTTTTATAATACACTTTCTTGAAATCCTCGTAATCGGCATCCATAGTGGATTCCTTGTAAATAATCAACGGCTTTTTTCTCAAATGGTTATATAACACCAAGGCTTCACGAAAAGACTTTGGCAAGGAGTTATTTACCTCATAATACCGTGGCAAGGCCCGGGCAAACCGGTCAAGGTCACAATCGAGCAAATAAGCACACAACAACCAGTCTTTTGAATCCTTATTGGCATACTTGCTCTTGTTCACATATTTAAGGTATGTCAATGGCTTCATTTTTTCCTTAAACACTATGCCGAAAATGGCATAGACACTATCTTCTGGAAGCATCATCAACTTTACCGACGTTTCATTGGGCAGCATTGCGTCTGACCCTCCAACAAGCGGATACTCAAACAGGCGCTCACAAAGGGCATGGTCTTTTGTCAATGCCACGATACGCAGCATCGTCAGGCTGCTGTCAACCTTTGTCATCGTTTTCCCCACGCCAGCAGCCGCTTTGTAATCGCCTTTCATCATTTCACTCTCCATGCGCATACGACTATGGAAGACGGCGTCTGAACAACCTATGGAACAAACTACAAAGGCTATCACCGTCAGTTGAAGAAGGTTCACCCATGTAAGCCTTGAGAAAATGCCAACTGTCAACGTTGCCGGCTCCATAGGCTCCAACTGTTTGAAAAACCACACAGCGCAGGCATACAAAATCATAAGTAACGGAAAGAGCCACACCCAAGCACCTAAGTAGTTGCCTGTGGTTAAGTTGGGTGACACGTCGGTCAATACCGCCAAAAGGAGCATTGATGGCAAATAGGTCAGAGCGTGCGCACGGTGGTTAAGTCTCGTGCCGGCATATATGGCTACCTGAATCAGCCACAACACCAACGTTATGAGAATCGTACCCACCACATTATTATAATGTGTGACACCATGAGACAACACGTGCTGGGTGACAGCCAAGATGTCTGGCTGGTATTTATTCAAATAAAGTAACGTGAATAGTATGAAAAAGATGGCACAGACCAATCTCATTATACCTGTGCCATCTTTGTATTGTCCTGAATTTGACATCTCAAATTATTTCTTTCTTAAAGCCACGGCAGAACGTGCCGGGATATACAATTTCAGCCACTCCTTGCCATCCTTTTCATAGAGTGGATCATAGTTGGTGAAATGTGCCACGCTGTCGTCTGCCAATCCATTGCCGCCAAACGCCTTGGCATCAGTATTGAGAACCACATGATACTCGCCTTTCTTCACCAGGAAGCCATAATCGGCAAAGCTCGTCGTAGGTGAGAAATTGAAGACGAACACGAGGTCGCCACGCTCGAAAGCGAGAATCTGGTCGCCATCATTGTGCCATATCTCCTGCACTGGAGTAAGGTTGAACTTCGGTTCACTCTTTATTACCTCAAGCATGGCCTTGTCGAAGTCGCCGAGATAATGATAGTCCAATTCTTGGTTGTCGACCAAGTTCCACTGACGGCGCGCATACTTATGACTCCATCCGTTACCCTCACGTGGGAAGTCAATCCATTCCGGATGACCAAACTCATTACCCATGAAGTTCAAGTAGCCTCCATTCATCGTGGCTGCTGTAACGAGCCTTATCATCTTATGCAAGGCAATGCCACGGTTCACAAGGT
The DNA here is from genome assembly GCA_963599465.1 of Oscillospiraceae bacterium. Lineage (GTDB taxonomy): Bacteria > Bacteroidota > Bacteroidia > Bacteroidales > Bacteroidaceae > Prevotella. The sequence goes on from CAVBXD010000007.1 coordinate 98,613, forward strand.
TGGTCTCGTCGCCATGCTTGAAATGCCAATACATGTCGGCGTCTATAAGACGGAAGATGATGGTCTTGTCGCCCACCAAAGCCTGGTCGTGACTTTCGCAATACGAGATGGTCTTCTCATCGGCACGACGATCCTTTACCTCCCAGAATATGCTGCTTGGCTTCCATTCCTCGTCTCTCCGTTCCTTTATGGTCTTTATCCAATAGTCGGGAATGTTCATGGCTAATCTATAGTCGAAGCCATAGCCGCCATCCTTGAACTTGGCAGCAAGGCCAGGCATGCCACTAACCTCCTCGGCTATGGTTATGGCCTTAGGGTTGACCTCATGTATGAGCTTGTTTGCCATGGTAAGATAGCAGATGGCATTGTCGTCCTCATGGCCATTGAAGTAATCGCCATAGTTGGTAAACGCCTCGCCAAGTCCATGACTATAATAGAGCATCGACGTGACACCATCGAAACGGAATCCGTCGAAATGGAACTCTTCCAACCAATACTTGCAGTTGGACAACAGGAAATGCATGACCTCATCCTTGCCATAGTCAAAACACAAGCTATCCCATGCCGGATGCTCATGCCTTTCGCCAGGATAGAAATACTGATTAGGGTCGCCGGCAAGGTTTCCCAATCCCTCTATCTCGTTCTTTACGGCATGAGAATGCACTATGTCCATAATTACCGCTATGCCTTCTTGGTGAGCAGCGTCGATGAGCGCCTTCAGTTCTTCAGGAGTGCCAAAGCGGCTCGAAGGCGCGAAGAATGAACTCACATGGTAACCAAAACTGCCATAGTAAGGATGCTCCTGTATGGCCATCACCTGCATGGCGTTATAGCCGTCTTTCACTATTCTCGGGAGCACGTTGTCCTTGAATTCGGTGTACGAGCCAACCTTCTCAGCGTCTTGGGCCATTCCTATATGACACTCATAGATGAGCAATGGATCATTAGACGGGGTGAACTTCAGCTTCTTCCAACGGTATTTCTTGGGGGCCCATACCTGAGCCGAGAATATCTTTGTTTGCTCGTCTTGCACCACTCGCGTGGCCCATGCGGGAATGCGCTCGCCCTCGCCACCGTTCCATTTGACATGCATCTTGAACAAATCTCCGTGGTGCATGGCTTTCGTGGGGACCTTCAATTCCCAATTGCCAGTTCCTTCAACCTTCTTACAACGGTAATCCTCGCTTTCCTTCCAATCGTTGAAGTCGCCTACAAGATAAATATCGGTGGCGTTAGGTGCCCATTCCCTGAAAACCCAGCCTCCGCGTACCTTATGCAAGCCAAAGTATTCGTGACCGTTGGCAAAGTCAGAAAGCGACTGCTTGCCATGTTGCGTAAGTTGATCTATTTTCCATTCAGCATGATTGTGACGCCCCTTTATGGCATCCTCATAAGGCTCAAGATACTGGTCGTGAGCCACAATACCGATATGTTTTACTTTTACCATTGTATTAAGTTGAATTGATAGTTGCCTTATTATTTATAACCTGACACGACCTACTGGTCGTTGAACCGTTTGCCGCTCTCGTAATGACCCGTGCAAGTCACTTGCCCGTTAGCGTCTTTCTCCACGAAACGCCCGTCGCGTATGTCGTTAAGGTAGGTGCCCTCAAAACGCTTGCCGTCCTTGGCCTCCTCTATGCATTTGCCGTTGCGTTTGCCATTCTTGTAGATGCCCTTAAAGCGAGAACCGTCGGCATAGTGGATTAACACCTCGCCGTCAATCTTACCGTTGCGGAAAATGCCTTCATAAACATCCCCGTCCTTCTTGGTGAGTTTTCCGTGACCGTTGATCTGGTCGTTTTTCCAATGTCCTTCATACTGGTCACCGTTGGCCCAGACAAACGTGCCTTCTCCATCGCGGTCACCCTGATTGAAATGACCTGTGTAACGGTCTCCATTGGCATACTTGAATATTCCTTCTCCGGTGCGTTCGCCTTGGTCATAATCACCCTCATACTGGTCGCCGTTTTGGAAGACATATATGCCGCGGCCTTGTTGGATGTCGTTCTTCCACATGCCCTTGTAAACGTCACCGTCGGCATACTTGTTCACGCCATAGCCAGAACGTTGGTTGTCGAGCCAATTGCCACGGTATGTGTTGCCGTCGCCCCAATCGAAGAAGCCTTTTCCCTCCTTCTTGTCGTTCTTCCATTGGCCATCATAGTAAGCCCCCGTGGAGAACGTGTACTTGCCGTGCCCCTGCCTCATGTCGTGATACCAGTCACCGTCATACACGTCGCCATTGAAATAGTACATCACGCCATGACCCTGTTGATAGTCGCGAAACCAAAGCCCGACATACTTGTTGTTGTTGCTGAAATAATAAGTACCCCTTCCGTGTTGCTGGTTCAATACCCATTGACCATCATATTTCTCGCCATCGGCGAAGATATAAATTCCATGGCCCTGTCGTTTACCTTTCACGAAATCTCCGTCATAGGCATTGCCATTCTCAAACACCTCGCTGCCTTTGCCATTGGGCTTGCCCGAAGACATTTCGCCCTTGTAAGTGCCCTTTACACCCATCTCCTCTATCTCACAGGTGCCAATGGATATTTTCTGGGCAGAGACGCACAAAGGCAACGCCAAGAAGCAGAAAAATAATATATGATGTCTCACGATTATAATCTTTATATCAATGTTGGTTCAAAGATAAGCATAAAAAACGAAAAAGCCCAATACAACATTCCTATTTATTACAACAATGTAAAGATTTAACAATATTAATCATTTATGAGCATTTGTTTTTTGTAATTTTGCATCATAATAAACCAACAAATCATGAAGTTTATAGCCATTATTCCCGCTCGCTATGCCTCGACGCGTTTTCCAGGCAAGCCGCTTGCCTTGCTTGCCGGCAAGCCTGTTATCGAGCACGTGTATGAACAAGTGACCAAGGTGCTGCCGGAGGCTTGGGTAGCCACCGACGACAATCGCATCTTTGATGCCGTAGAACGCTTTGGCGGAAAAGCAGTCATGACAAGGGCCGACCACAAAAGCGGTACCGACAGAATAGAAGAGGCTGTCGAGAAAATCGGTGCCAACGCTGATGTCATCGTCAACGTCCAAGGCGACGAACCTTTTATCCAGCCATCGCAGATAGAGACGCTTTGTGCGCTCTTCGACAACCCGTCAACCCAGATAGCGACCCTGGGAAAGCCTTTCGCCTCGATGGACGCGGTGAAGAATCCCAACTCTCCAAAAATAGTGACCGACAACAATGGGTTCGCTCTCTATTTCTCACGCTCCGTCATTCCTTTCGTGCGTGGCAAGGATGAAGAGACATGGCTTGACAACTATCCTTATCTCAAGCATCTTGGCATCTATGCTTATCGGCGCGAAGTATTGAGCGAGGTGACAAGTCTTCCCATGTCTTCGCTTGAGAAAGCCGAAAGCCTTGAACAGCTGCGCTGGTTGCAAAACGGATACCGCATCCGCGTGGGTATCACCGACGTTGAAACGGTAGGTATAGACACGCCCGATGACTTGCAAAAGGCTGAGGAATTCTTAAGAAAACAAGGCTGATCGGCTTTACGTTAGAATGGCATTGCCTTTACGCTGATATGGTGTTGCCTTTACGTTAGAATCGCAACGGAGTTCTAACGTAAAGGCAACGTCTTTTATTTCATGACCTTTTTGAATGTCTTGCCTCCTTGCTTGACAATGACAACTCCACGCCTTGCATCATCTTGCGATAGGCGTTTGCCCGACAGGTCGAACACTTCGTATGGCTTGGTGGAATCAAAGTTGCTAGAATTGTCAACGACGTTAATGCCCGTGGTTGTTTTCTTTCCTGTCACGACAGCTTTTTCTATCTCCCAAGTGGCAGAAACCGAAGTCGTTCCGGTGTAACGGAACAATATCTGTATTTTCTTGCCAACATATTGGTCGAGACTGACTTCACCCGATTCCACCGACGTCCACTTGGTACCTGCTGGCCATGTGAATCCCGACAGCTTGGCGACGTTGCCTTCACATTGCACCTCTACGCCAAGACAGTCGTCGGGCGAGCTGCAGTAATTCAGCATATGAGTGAACGACAACGACGCCGAGGAGTATCCGGCAAGGTCCATTTCGGGTAAGGCGAGAGTGCCCTCTGCGTTATATTTAACGTAGGTGCCGCTACTATTCTTTATTGAGCTTGTTGCCTTCCAGCCATAACTGCTTGAGCGTTGCCACACCTCTATGCCTGTTTGCGGCTGTGCGATATCGGTAGTAACGCAGTCGCCGTCAGCGGAATGGTAGTTGGCTGAGTAGATCACAGTCTCTGTCACTCCAGGGGTCACGTCACCTCCATTGTTTTCTGCCGACTTCACGGTAGTGGCAGGATTGAACGCATAGTCTATGCTGTCGCCCCAGATGTATTCCATGAGGTTGGGGAAGTCGATATACGGATTGCGGTTGCCTTGAATCCTGTAAACTGCTTCATTGCGTGCAATCTCTGTCTTGCTTACGGGGTCTTCCTTACACCATTTTATGTATAGTTTGTATGCCCATGGTTTAAGCGTTGGATAGTCACCTTGCTCAAGCGAGTTAAGACCTTCGCTCGTCCATGTCAAGTTCTGATATGCCGTTGCCATATACATATAGCTACGCGAGAAGTCGCCCTGCCATTCCGTGCTCGGTTGCCAAACCCTAAAGCCTTGATCACCCATACCAACCTTTATGCAACCATTGTCGTAAGTGGCGTCTGTGACAACGCCCATGCCATAATTGCTCTTCGAAGAGTTGGCATTGGAGTTGCTTGGCATGAGGTTGTACAAATCCTGATAGGCCTGGTTCTTACTGCCGCCCCACCAGCTCTTGGGGAACGAGTGCTCTATGTTCATTCCCGAGGCAACCGTCCCTTGTGAGCCGAACTTCACGCTGTTGTTGCTATATCGGTCTATCACGTAGCCGTTGTCGTTGTCGGTCAAGTAGAAGCCCCACCATGTCGCGCCCGCGCCCGAACCATAGCTTAGCACGTTGGCATCCTTTATAATGTCGTGCACTGCTGTTTTCAATTCAGCACCCTTCTTGCCTTTCAACGCGTCGTAATAACCATCAGGAATCTGCGCTAGTACATTGCCTGTCGGAATAATGGCGGCAATGGCGAGCAGAATGTTTCTTGTCTTCTTGTTCATATTTCGTTTATGTTTTCTCAATTCTATGAGCATTTGGCTTTTCGCTCACTAAGTTAGTACTTTTTTATGACATGGCAACCCTAACAGCCATGAAAAAAGTAATAATATGTTACCTATTTGCTCTTTATGGACAATTATGCCATAAAGCATGAAAATCGAAGTATGAAAAATGCACATTTTGCTTGCTCTTGTGAAATATAAACATTACTTTTGCAAAGTATTAACGCCGTCTTAACCCACGGCTGCACATTAAACAGGTTCATATATATGAATCATGACATTCTCAAGCGAGGCATAGTGAAATCGGTAAACGGCTCACGCCTCACAGTCGCCATAGACAGATACTCGGCATGCGCCTCATGTCATGCCGCGGCTACTTGCGGCACGTCAGAACGCAAGCAGATGGCCGTGGAAGCACGTATCTCGCCCGGCTATCACGTTGAAGTTGGCGAAGCGGTGTATGTCAGCAGCGGCAAAAGCCCCATGACTTCCATAATGTTAGGATATGGCTTGCCCATGATAATGCTCATCATGGGATGCATGACGACAAAAGCAATAACCAAGTCGGACATCACCGCGGCTGTCGGTGGACTATGTGCCATGGTTGTTTATTTTCTAATATTGTGGGCTTTCAAGTCTCGAATCGACCATGCGTTTGGTTGCCGGGCTATTCCTTGCACCGACACACGCCCACCATCCCATGAACATTGCCCTCATTCTTAATACGAATACAACAAAACATTATGATAATCCTTAATTCATTAATCGTGCTTTGCGCCATCGCGCTTGCCGCATCCTTGCTGTTATACATTTGCAGCAGGAAATTCGCAGTGAAAACCGATTCGCGCGTCGACGACGTTCAGGAGTGCCTTCCCAAGGCCAACTGTGGCGGATGCGGATTCGCAGGATGCCAATCGCTCGCACAAGCCATCGTAAAGGCTGCCAACGAAGGTGGCGACATTCCCACATGTCCAGTGGGCGGCAACGATGCCATGTCGAAAATCTATGCGCTGCTCGGCGTTGAAAACAAGGCTGGCAGTGGGAAAAAACGAGTGGCGGCACTTAAATGTGCCGGTTGCGACCTCGCGCCAATAGCCACATACGACGGTCTCCGCACCTGTGATGCCATGAACCGTTGTGGCTCAGGTGAGTCAGCGTGCGGCTATGGCTGTTTAGGTTGCGGCGACTGCGCCAACGCTTGCGACTTTGGCGGCATCACCATCAATCCCGACAAACACATTCCTGAGGTAAACGCCGACGTATGCGTGGCATGCGGATCATGCGTGAAGGCATGTCCTCGCCACTTGCTTGATATACGCCAGGTGGGAGTGAAAAACAGGATGGTCATCGTGGCGTGCAGCAACCACGACCGCGGTCCCATAGCCATGAAAGTGTGTGGCCACTCATGCATAGGGTGTGGCAAATGCGCCAAGGAATGCCCCTTCGAGGCTATAACCATCAACGGCAACGTGGCGACAATCGATTCAGAGAAATGCCGCATGTGCCGCAAATGCGTAGCCGCATGCCCACGCAAGGCAATAGTGGCAAGCGGATTCCCACCCGCAAAGCCTGTCGCTCCTGTAAAACCTGCTGCGCAAGCTAAACAAGACACACAAGACAAGGCTGAGACACCAGACAAGACCGCCAAGGACTAATGACACTAAACACCATGAAGATAAAGACATTCAAGATAGGTGGCATCCACATGGACGACCACAAGATAGCAGCAGGCAAGGCCATAGAGCCCGCACCTTTGCCACAGAGAGCCGTTTTTCCACTCTCTCAGCACATTGGCGCGCCAGCAAAACCTGTAGTCAAGAAAGGCGACAAAGTGAAGGTTGGCACCCTGTTGGCGGAAGCGGGAGGATTCATCTCTGCACCCGTACACTCTTCCGTATCAGGAACAGTGTTCAAGATTGATCAGGCCGTAGACGCGTCAGGATACCAGAAACCCGTCATCATTGTCAATGTCGAAGGTGATGATTGGGAGCCAGCCATCGACAGAAGCGAGAAGCTGGAAAACCTTGATTCTCATCCCGAACTTGACGCCAAGGAGATTGTGGAACGGGTAAAGGCAGCAGGCGTTACGGGAATGGGCGGAGCCGGATTCCCCACTTACGTGAAACTCATGCCTCCCGAGGGGTCTGTGGAATGCGTCATCCTCAATGGCGTGGAGTGCGAGCCATATATCACCTCCGACCACAGGCTCATGTTGGAACACGCGGCGGAAATCGTGGAAGGACTGCGCATCATCATGCACGCTGTAGGGGTGAAACGTGGATACATTGGCATTGAGGTGAATAAGCCCGATGCCATAGAGATAATGGAGAAGACTACCGCCAACGATGACGCTATAGAGGTGGTGCCTCTAAAGCAAGCCTACCCTCAAGGTGGCGAGAAGCAACTCATCGACGCCGTGATCAACCGTCGCGTGCCGATGCCGCCCGCCATTCCAGCCAACGTGGGAGCGGTGGTCGACAACGTGGCGACAGCTTTCGCCATATACCAGGCCGTGATGAAGCATAAGCCACTCTTCGAACGCGTGGTTACGGTGTCGGGTATGGAAATGAAGCAGGCGGGCAACTTCCTCGTAAGGATGGGCACAAGCGCGGCAAGTCTCATAGACCTGTGCGGAGGCCTGCCTGAAGGACGCAACAAAGTGCTCAGCGGCGGCCCTATGATGGGAAAGGCCCTGACAAGCCTTGAGGCTCCCATCGTGAAAGGCTCCAACGCCATCACCGTGTTAACGGGAGATGACATGCTTCGAAAACAACCAAGGCCATGCGTTCGCTGCGCAAAATGCGTAGGCGTGTGTCCAATGGGCCTCGAACCTTACCTTCTCGCCACGGCCTCTGCCATGGAAGATTGGGAACGCGCGGAGCACGAATACATAACCTCTTGCATAGAGTGTGGCTCTTGCCAATACACCTGCCCCTCGGCACGTCCCTTGCTCGACAACATAAGGAAGGGAAAGGCCACCGTGATGGGCATCGTCAAGGCAAGGAAACAACAACCTAAGCCGTGAAAACAATAACGACAAAGAAATAAAATTGAAAGAACAAACAAACATGTCGAATCTAATCATATCGCAGTCGCCACACGCCCACACTCCACGAACTATGGAGCATGACATGCGCGACGTGGCTATAGCTCTCATTCCGACATTGGCAGCCTCGCTATTATTCTTTGGCATTGGCTCGCTGATAGTATGCGCAACCAGCGTGCTGGCTTGCGTGGCAACAGAATGGATAATTGGCAAATACGTGATGCACACGCAACGCACCACTATCACCGACTGGTCTGCGGTGATAACAGGCTTGCTTTTAGGCTTTAACCTGCCGTCCAACATCCCTGCATGGATTGTGGTGCTGGGCGCGATAGTGGCAATAGGCGTGGGCAAGATGACCTTCGGTGGACTTGGGTGCAACATCTTCAACCCCGCGTTGGTGGGACGCTGCTTCCTGCTTGTGTCGTTTCCGTCGCAAATGACATCATGGCCTCTGGCCGGACAATTGCTGAAATATACCGACGCAGAGACTGGCGCTACACCTCTGAGTATAATGAAATGGGCCGTGAAGGAAAGCGACGGTTCGTTGCTCGACCGCTTGCCCGACTCGCTTAGCCTCTTGCTCGGCAATGACACGTACGCCATGGGCGCAGGCTCGCTTGGCGAAGTGTGTGGCATCGCCATCATCATTGGACTTGTCTACCTGCTATGGCGTCGAGTCATAACATGGCACATTCCCGTGAGCATCATTGCCACGGTGTTTGTGTTGAGCGCGTTGCTGCACGTAGCCAACCCAGCCTACGCCAATCCTTTGGCATCTGTGTTGAGCGGTGGCGTTATGTTGGGAGCCGTTTTCATGGCAACCGACTACGTGACATCCCCAATGACCCACCGCGGACAAATAATCTACGGCATAGCCATTGGCGCCATAACAGTGGTGATACGCAACTGGGGCGCATATCCGGAGGGTATGTCGTTCGCCATACTCATCATGAACGCCTTTACCCCACTGATAAACACTTACATAAAGCCTCGCCGATACAGCAACAAATAACGCCACGGACGGCAAGACGAAAGGTAACTATACAACAGACATGAAATGGAAAAGCTGAAATCTTCTATCCAGAATATGGTAATCGTGCTGACGGGCGTGTCGCTCATAGCCGCCCTCGTGCTCGCATGGGTCAACGAGATTACCACGGAACCTATAAGGCAGCAAGCCATCAATGAGATAAACAATGGCATAAAAGACGTAATGGGCACGTCGAGCCTCAAGGTGACAAAAACAGACACCATAGCCATAAACAACGACGGGACAGAGAACGTGTATGTGATCCACAACGCCGAGACCGCAAACGGCAAACCACTTGGGGCTGCCATAGAGAGCTCGGTAATGGGCTTTGGCGGTGACTTGAAAGTATTGGTGGGACTGTCAAGCGACTTCAAGGTATTAGGCTACAAGATATTACAATCAAGCGAGACTCCAGGATTGGGACAGAAAGCAGACAAATGGTTTCAAAAAGATGGCAAAGGTAATGTCATCGGACGACAACTGTCCGACGACAAGCCTCTAAGCGTGAGCAAGGACGGCGGAGATGTCGATGGCATCACGTCTTCCACTATCACGTCAAGGGCTTTTCTGAATGCCGTAAACCAAGCTTACAAGGCTTACCGGTCATCACTTGACTCATAAACATACCATAAACCACACGACGCAGACGGCTCAAAAAGTCATCAAGCGTGGAAAAACATACTATAAATGAACAGTTTGAAAATCATTGTCAACGGGTTGATTAAGGAGAATCCAACTTTCGTGCTTCTCCTCGGCATGTGCCCAACCCTCGCCACGACCACTTCGCTCATCAACGGCATATCAATGGGACTATCTACGGCTTTCGTATTGATATGCTCAAACATCGCCATATCGCTTATCAAGAACCTCACCCCCGACGCAGTGAGGATTCCCGTGTTCGTGGTGGTGATAGCGTCTTTCGTCACGGTGCTGCAGATGTGTCTGGCGGCCTTCTTCCCGTCTATCAACTCCTCCTTAGGACTTTACATACCGCTTATCGTGGTCAACTGTATCATCCTCGGACGTGCCGAGGCCTTCGCCTGCAAACATGGAGCGTTTGACAGCATGCTCGACGGCATCGGCGTGGGACTGGGCTTCACGCTCGGCCTGTCCCTTCTCGGTTTCTTTAGGGAACTTCTCGGCACAGGTTGCGTGATGGGCTTCCGACTTTTGCCAGAGACAGCCGGCATGTTGTTGTTCATCCTTCCTCCCGGAGCTTTTATAACCTTGGGCTATCTTATAGCCGTAGTCAACCGGCTGAGAACCAAATAATAATCATCGCATAACGACATAATAGCATCAAATCAATGGAATACATTCTGATTTTCATCTCCGCGATATTCGTCAACAATATAGTGTTGTCACAATTCCTTGGCATCTGCCCTTTCCTCGGCGTGTCTAAGAAGATAGAGACTTCGCTTGGCATGGGCATGGCCGTGGCATTCGTGCTGACCGTGTCTACGGTGGTCACTTTCATATTGCAGAAATGCGTGCTCGACCCTCTTGGCCTGCAATATCTCCAAACCATAGCATTCATCTTGGTCATTGCCGCCCTTGTGCAGATGGTTGAGATAATCCTTAAAAAGGTCTCCCCTGCCCTTTACCAGTCGCTCGGTATATTCCTGCCGCTCATCACTACCAACTGTGCCGTGCTTGGCGTGGCCATACTCGTCATACAAAAGGATTTCACGCTCATCGAGAGCATTGTATACGCGTTCTCCACGGCAATTGGCTTCGCGCTGGCACTTGTACTCTTTGCCGGAATACGCGAGCAGTTGGCTTACGTCAACATTCCAAAGGGCATGAAGGGAATGCCGATAGTGCTCGTGACGGCAGGATTATTATCCTTGGCTTTCATGGGATTCAGCGGTGTAGACATAGGACTTAAGGCATTGTTCGGCTTGAAATAACCTACCCCAAAAACGTCTTCAAGTCGCAAAAACAATTGTTACAGGCTACGTCAACATTAGCCTTAACAGATGGCTAAACAACGATAATACAGAAATTAAAAAAGGCATTGCGGTATATTCCGCAATGCCTTTTTCTTATATAAGGAGCTATGGTCTCTATCTCACAGAGACCTGCTCTCTTCTTTATTTTATGATTCCTTGCTCTACGAAGATCTTTTTCAACACCTGGACACCACGCTCTACGTGCTCCTTGGTGTGTGTTGCCATAAGCGCGAAACGCACGAGAGTGTCTTGTGGAGCGCATGCTGGAGGAACCACAGGGTTGATGAACACACCAGCATCGAAAGCCAACTTCGTCACGAGGAACGTCTTGGTATTGTCACGCACATAAAGCGGAATGATAGGACTCTCGGTCTCGCCAATCTCGAAACCTTCCTCACGGAAACGCTTCAAGGCGTAGTTGGTGACATCCCACAGGTGCTGAATGCGCTCCGGCTCATTCTCTATGATATGGAGAGCCTCCAATGCGCAAGCTGTTGCAGCAGGCGTGTCGCTCGCTGAGAAGATGTAAGTACGAGACGTATGACGAAGATAATTGATTGTATCCCAATCGGAAGCTATGAAGCCACCAATCGAAGCAAGGCTCTTGGAGAACGTGCCCATGATGAGGTCAATCTCATCTTCTACGCCAAAGTGGTGGCAAACACCACGGCCACCTTCACCAAACACGCCAAGGCCATGAGCTTCATCAACCATGATGGAGCAGTTGTACTTATGCTTGAGCTCCACTATCTCAGGGAGCTTGGCGAGGTCGCCTTCCATTGAGAACACACCGTCTACCACTATCAACTTGATTGCCTCGTGAGGTAGCTTCTCAAGAATGCGCTCCAAGTCTGCCATGTCGTTGTGCTTGTAATGGAGCTGAGTGGCGAAGCTAAGACGACGTCCGTCTACAATAGACGCATGATCACGATCATCACAAATAAGGTAGTCGCCTCTGCCAACGATCGTTGGTATCACACCCGAGTTGACCGTAAAGCCGGTTGAGAAACAGAGAGCAGCATCCTTATGCTCATACGCTGCCAATTCTTTCTCAAGCTGGACATGAATGTCAAGCGTGCCATTCAGGAAACGACTTCCGGCACATCCTGAGCCATACTTCTCAAGGGCGGCCTTACCAGCCTCGATAACTCTTGGATCACCTGTAAGACCCGTGTAGGCATTGCTGCCAAACATCAACATCTTACGGCCATCCATGACAACCTCTGGCCCTTGCTTACTCGTTATCTCTTTGAAATAAGGGTATACACCTTTATCAATGTACTCTTGTGGTACACGATACTGCTTGTATCTTTCTGTTAGCTGTCCCATTTTAAAATAGGTGAAGAAATTTCTTTGTAATGAACAGTTTGCAAAGTTACAAAAAACTCTTTATAAACAATAAGGAATTGACAATAAAACAACTTTTTAACAAAAAATCCAAAAAATACAGGCTCTTTAATGAAGAAAAGAGTTATTTTTGTCTTTAAAAAGCTCTATTCAATGACTACGATAAGATTTATCATAAATCCCATTTCAGGGACGACTGGCAAGTCTAAGGTTCCCGAGGCCATAGAGATGTATTTAGACAAGGCTAAATTCCATTATGACATCGTGGAAACCCAATACGCCGGACACGCCACGGAGCTCTCTCGCCAAGCTGCAGAAGAGGGCATCGACATTGTCGTGGCCGTGGGAGGCGACGGAACCGTCAACGAAGTGGCGCAGAGTCTCACAGGCACAAACTCTGCCTTGGCCATAATTCCGTGCGGATCGGGAAACGGATTGGCACGCCACCTCTTTATTCCTCTTAATATAAAGAAAAGCATAGAGATTATCAACCAGTGTGTCATCCATGACCTTGACTATTGCCTCATAGACGGGCACAAGTTCTTCTGCACTTGCGGACTGGGGTTCGACGCCTTCATAAGTTTCAAATTCGCCGAGTCGGGAAAGCGGGGATTGATTTCCTACGTGCAACAAGTGCTTGAGACCGGACTAAAATACAGGCCACAGACCTACGAGCTGACTACCGAAGAAGACGCAAAAGAATACAAGGCCATGCTCGTGACATGCGCCAACGCCTCACAATACGGCAACAACGCCTACATCGCGCCACAGGCCAGCATGAGAGACGGACTATTGGACGTGGTCATCATAGAGCCTTTCAACATAATGGAAATACCACAGATCGTGATAGACATGTTCAGCAAGACCTTGAACAAGAGCTCACGCATCAAGACCTTCCGCACAAGGCACCTCCACATACACCGTTCAACAGAAGGTCCAATCCACTACGACGGGGAGCCTGTCATGGCTGGAGCCGACGTTGACATAAGCATTGTGCCGAAAGGCATCAAGGTGATGGTGAACGCCGACGCCGACAAGAGCAAGCGCAAACCCAACACGTTACAGAAAGTGGCTTGCGAAATGTTCAACGACCTCAACACCATACAAGACGACATAGCAAGACAGACGCGCCGCGGCCTCAAAATGGCGAAAATGCTGCAAAGAAAGATAGGAGAGAACTTGCCAAATATATAAAAAAAAGAAAAAACACAGCATAAGATTTCGTTATAACCAAGATAATTAGTAATTTTGCAAACTCGAAAGGCATGCAGTATAGTAGTTTGAAAATTAACAAGATATAATCAGATAATTAACAAGATGACAAAAGCAGATATCATCAACGAGATTGCTGAACAAACAGGATTACAGAGAAAAGAGGTTTCCGTAGTGGTGGAGGCCTTCATGGAAACTGTAAAGAGCACCATGCTCAAGAAGAAGGAGAACGTCTACCTTCGCGGATTCGGCAGTTTCATAATAAAGCATCGTGCCTCAAAGACAGCTCGTGACATTGGCAAAGACATGACCATCACCATCGCGGCTCACGACATTCCAGCTTTCAAGCCAGCGAAAGTCTTTGTGGACGAGATGAAAGGCGAATAAGCAACAAGAATATTTTTCATATCACAACATTTTAATTTTACAATTATGCCAAACGGTAAGAAGAAAAAGGGTCACAAGATGGCTACTCATAAGCGCAAGAAGAGACTGCGCAAGAACCGTCATAAGAGCAAGTAAGCCCGAGAGACTGTTCCAAAAGGGGCTCGCCCTAAGGGCTTGCCCCTTTTTTATTTGTTGAACACGTTGTCGGAGAGACAACTGAGAGAAAAACACCATCAGAAATGACAAGTGAAGTAATTATCGATGTCAAGCCTAAGGAGATATCCATTGCCTTGCTGGAAGACAAGAAGCTGGTTGAATACCAGAACGAGTCACGTGCGGCAAACTACTCAGTGGGCAACATCTACGTCGCGAAAGTAAAGAAACTCATGCCAGGTCTCAACGCATGCTTTGTGGATGTAGGTTATGAACGCGATGCTTTCTTGCATTATCTTGATTTGGGTAGTCAATTCAACTCCTACGCTAAGTATCTCAAGCAGATTGAAAGCGACAGAAAACATCCCTTCCCTTTCGCTAAAGCGTCACGCCAACCGGATTTGCAAAAAGACGGAAGCGTGCAACAAACGCTGAAAGTGGGACAGGAAGTATTGGTGCAAATCGTGAAGGAACCCATATCAACCAAGGGACCTCGCATGACAGCCGAACTTAGTTTCGCCGGACGTTTTCTCGTGCTTATACCCTTTGGGGAAAAAGTGTCGGTTTCATCGAAGATAAAGAGCGGCGAGGAGAAATCAAGACTGAAACAACTCATCCAGAGCATCAAGCCAAAAAATTGTGGAGTCATCGTGCGCACTGTCGCGGAAGGCAAAAGAGTGGCAGAACTCGACGCCGAGATGAAAGTGCTTACAAGCAGATGGCAGAGCGCCATCGACAAGGCACAGAAGACACAGCGCCGCCCACAACTCATCTATGAAGAAACAGGCAGGGCCGTTGCCATGCTGAGAGACCTCTTCAACCCCACTTACGAAAACATCTATGTCAACGACGAAGATATTTGTAAGGAAGTAAAAGACTATGTGTCAATGATTGCCCCCGAAAAGGCAGGGATAGTAAAGACGTACACTGGGAAAGTTCCCATCTTTGACAATTTCAATGTCACAAAGCAAATAAAGGCCAGCTTTGGCAAGACCGTCAACTATGCCCATGGAGCTTATCTCATCATTGAGCACACTGAGGCTATGCATGTAGTGGACGTAAACAGCGGTAACAGGTCGAAAAACCAAAACGGGCAAGAAGCAACGGCGCTCGACACCAACCTGGGGGCAGCCGACGAACTCGCCCGACAATTGAGACTGCGAGACATGGGAGGAATCATCGTAGTCGACTTTATCGACATGAACCTTGCCGAAGACAGGCAAATGCTCTATGAGCGAATGTGCAAGAACATGCAGAACGACCGTGCACGACACAACATTCTTCCGCTGAGCAAGTTCGGACTGATGCAGATAACGCGCCAACGCGTGCGTCCCGCCATGGATGTCAACGTTGAAGAAGATTGTCCATCCTGCGGAGGGACAGGAAAGATACGCGCCAGCTTCTTATTCACCGATCAGCTTGAAGGAAAAATTGACCAACTCGTCAACAAGATAGGCATAAAGAAGTTCTATCTTTACGTTCATCCATACGTTGCGGCTTTTATCAACCAAGGCATCGTGAGCCTTAAACGCAAATGGCAAATGAAGTATGGATTGGGAGTACACGTCTACTCCTCACAGAAACTCGCTTTCCTGCAATATGAATTCTATGACCCCAATGGGGAATTCATCGACATGAAAGAAGAAATCGAAACAAAGTAACCAACATAAAAACCGCCGCGCTTAACTACAAGCGCGGCGGTTTTTATATTATATTCTTTTGTCTTATGACGACCTATGGCTATGCGTTTGGTATCACCTTGAACCTTATTCGGAACGTATGACTCATCTCATCCCAGTTGGTGCCGAGCAACACGAACTTGCCTATCTGCGATGTTGACCTCACATGCTTGCCAATACATGGACAAGCGTCATAGTCGCCAATGCGCACTATGCGTATTGTCTCAGAAGCATCCTTTGGCAAGCGGTCAAGCGTTATGCCTTCGGGCAAGTGTTCGCGGTCCAGCATGTCATAAGCCACTGGCATGTCAGCCTCTATCAAGCGATTCATCTCAACCTCAATGGTCTTCTCTTCCTGACGCGACGGCTTATGATCGAGAACATAGCTTATCTTGCTCTTCTTGCGCTCTATGTGGGCATTGTTCGACCGCTCGCAACCGAACATTCTTATCATCAACTGGTTGAGCAAATGCTCAGCGGTGTGAGCAGGCGGAAACTCGTCCTTGCCATGCTCGTTAAGGGCTAATGAGTCTGTTCTCATATTGATATTGAATTTAAGAATCTTTGCGCCATAAGGAGGCAACTCCAGGGTCACGGCTGCGTCTTTTTCCAAAGCCAGCGTCAGTTTCTCACCACTCAAGAGGTCAGAAGCCGCTACTTCTCGCTCTGGAAGACCAAGGAAGTCAAAGGCGTGTTTAGGTATGACCACTGAGACACGCACGTCGGGACGTGAGAAGTTCACCACAATGAGCAATACCTCATCGTCTTTCTTCCTCATGAAAGCGAACTGCTCCCTGGGGTTGAACTGCCATGTCTGGTTGTTGGCATACATCAAGTCGAAGCACTCTCCTTCCCTTACCGCCTTTTCCTTGTTGGCTATTCGCAACACCTCACGATAGGTCTTCTGCAATTTCTTCTCACTCTCCGTAAGCCCGTTGGAAGTGAAAAACTCTCGCCTGACAGAGTCCACGCTCCAATAGTCGAAAATGGTCGTGCGCCCGTCCTTGCCCGAGAAGCCTTCTTCGTCCATTCCACGTTCGCCAAGTTCCTGACCGAAATAAACCATGAAAGGATTCTTCTGCAAGAGTGCGGCCACAACAAGGGCTGGCACTGCCTTGGCACCATCTCCACAATAGAAGTCGCTGCCTATGCGTTGCTCGTCATGGTTCTCAAGGAAGTAGAGCATGTGATCCTTTATGTCATCGGTGCTCTGCCAACACCAGGTTATGCTATTGGCAGGACGACGCTCACATACCACGTCGCGAAGGCAATCATACATTCCAACCTTGTCGTACAGATAATCGAAACCTGAAGCCACATACCTGCGGTATTGGTTAGAGTCGTAAACCTCACCGATAAATACAAGCTGGGGATAACGCTCCTTCACTATACCTGTGGCATAAGCCCAAAAATCAGTCGGCACCATCTCCACCATGTCACAACGGAAACCATCGATGCCTTTCCCTGCCCAAAAGAGCAAGATATCTGTCATCTTCTTCCATGTGTCGGGCACCGGGTTGTAATGGTAGCTTCGGCCACCGGCATCGCAATAGTCTACGCCATAGTTGAGCTTTACCGTCTCATACCAGTCGTATACGCCTGGGTCAGCGTTAAACTTGTCGTTGCCCGTACATTTAGCCGGGGTCTCCACGTAAGGCTCCTCGCCGTCAGCCTGTGCCACAGGGCTCACAAAAGCCTGCCCCGGACAATAGTAGAAGTTATTATTGGGGTCAAAATGCTTGGTATTGTCATCGTTGGCGCCCAAGTCGCAAACTCCTTCCGGAAGATTTACACTGTGATACTCGCGCGCCACGTGATTGGGCACGAAGTCGATTATCACCTTCATGCCAGCCTTGTGGGTACGTTGAACAAGAGCCTCAAACTCTGCCATACGCTCAGGCACGTTCTCGGCAATGTCAGGATCAACGTCATAATAATCGGTAATGGCATAGGGTGAACCTGCCCTACCCTTTACCACACAAGCGTGTTGACGCGGAATTCCGTACCGCGAGTAGTCGGTCGTCGTGGCATGACGGATGACACCCGTAAACCACACATGGGTGAACCCCAAGTCGTGTATCTTCCTCAGCCTGACAACATCAATATCATTCATCTTCCCCACTCCATTTTCGGCACACGTACCATCCTTCTTAAGGGAAGTGTTACGATTGCCGAAAAGGCGTGTGAAGACTTGGTATATGATAACCTTTTTATTCATCGAGCAATCAAGCGATTCCGTGAGCGACAATCGCCTTGTCGATGCGATGAATCATGCCTTGCAAAGCCTTGCCCGGGCCACACTCCGTGAAGTCGTCGGCACCATCGGCAATCATGTTCTGCACGCTCTTTGTCCAACGCACAGGGCTGGTGAGTTGGGCAATGAGATTTGCCTTGATTTGCTCAGGATCCGTGTAAGCCTTTGCGTCCACATTTTGGTATACAGGGCACTTAGGGGCAGAGAACTGCGTCTTCTCGATAGCGGCCTGCAACTCTTCTTTTGCTGGCTGCATGAGCGGAGAATGGAAAGCGCCGCCCACTGCCAAAGGCAACGCGCGCTTTGCGCCAGCGGCCTTCAACTTCTCGCAAGCCTCGGCAATAGCCTCCTTGTCGCCAGAGATAACGAGCTGGCCAGGGCAATTATAGTTGGCAGCCACAACGACCTTGCCATCCTTGCTAATCTCGGCGCACGCCTGCTCCACGCTCTCATCGGGCAATCCGATAATGGCAGCCATGGTGCCAGGGTTCTTCTCGCAGGCTTTCTGCATGGCGTTGGCACGGGCAGCAACGAGCTTCAAGCCGTCCTCAAAGTCGAGAGCGCCGCTTGCTACAAGGGCTGAGAACTCTCCGAGTGAATGGCCTGCTACCATGCCCGGCTGGAAGTCATCGCCCAGGCAAAGGGCAGAGATAACACTGTGAAGGAAGACAGCGGGTTGTGTCACCTTGGTCTCCTTGAGCTGCTCATCGGTGCCAGAGAACATGATGTCGGTAATCTTGAAACCAAGTATCTCATCAGCCTTGTCAAAGAGTTCCTTTGCCAATGCGTTGTTCTCATACAAATCCTTGCCCATACCCACAAACTGTGAGCCTTGTCCGGGAAAAACGAATGCTTTCATCTTAGAATTCTGATATAAATGTTAATTAGTGTAATTATCTTAATAAAAATCCCATTCACTACGAGAGCGAATGGGACCATTATGCTTGTTTGCTTTACAGTGCAAATATAAAGCGATTACTCAGCGACTGGAGCCTCCTCTGCCTTAGGAGCTTCCTCAGCCTTGGGAGCCTCAGCCTCAACAGCCTTAGGCTCTTGGTTCTCTGCTACAACGATAACAGGAACCTTAACCTCCACATCCTTGTGGAAATGAACAGTAGCCTCGAACTCGCCCACCTTGCGTGCCTCACGCATTGTGATAATCTTGCGATCGATCTCGATGCCGAGCTTAGCCAGCTCCTCAGCCACCTTAGCGGGGCCAACCGAGCCATAGAGATGACCAGTCACAGCCACCTTGGCAACCACTGTAACAGTAACATCCTTGAGAGCCTCAGCGCGCTTCTCAGCCTCAGCCTTCTTGGCAGCGAGCTTGGCAGCCTGCTGCTTCAAGTTCTCGGCGAGCACCTTCTTGGCACTCTCAGAAGCGATAACGCCCTTGCCTGTAGGGATGAGATAGTTGCGGCCATAACCGCTCTTCACGTTCACAATCTCGTTCTTATATCCGAGACCGATGATATCTTCTTTCAGTATGATTTCCATGTCTTAGCCTCCTTCTTATTATTTCAACAGATCGGTTACGAATGGAAGCAGCGCAATCTGGCGAGCACGCTTCACGGCCTGCGCCACGCGGCGCTGATACTTCAATGAAGTACCAGTGATACGACGGGGAAGAATCTTACCCTGCTCGTTGAGGAACTTCTTAAGGAACTCAGGATCCTTGTAGTCGATATACTTGATGCCGCTCTTCTTGAAACGGCAATACTTCTTCTTCCTTGTGTCGATGGAAGGAGCGGTGAGATAGCGAATCTCACTGTTGTTAGCGCGTGTGTTGTTCTGCTCTGCCATGATTATGCCTCCAACTTTTTACCCAGCTTTGCACGACGCTTCTCCGCATAAGCGACAGCATACTTGTCGAGCTTCACTGTCATGAAACGAATCACCTTCTCGTCGCGGCGGAAGCCAGTCTCGAGAGTGTCAATTACTGTAGGCTCTGCCTTGAACTCAACCAGGCAATAGAAGCCTGTTGACTTTTTCTCAATGGCATAAGCCATTTTCTTCAATCCCCAGGCCTCTTCGTTAAGAATCTCAGCACCATTGTCGGTGAGCAGCTTCTTGAACTTAGCGGCCGTTTCCTTCATCTGTTCATCAGACAAAACGGGAGTCAAAATGAAAACGGTCTCGTATTGATTCATACTACTTTGAAATGAATAATTTGTTGTTTTGCAAAAATGCGGTGCAAAGGTACACTTTTTTATCTGAATATCAATGACCTATCCATCCATTTCCCAAATATTTAACATTCCTTTTAACATTCATGATGCCAACGTCCCGCTTTTCTTCGTACTTTTGCATCCACATTATTACCAACAACAAGAAATCAACACCGCAGTTTAGTCATGCACAAGATATACCAAGCCACAAAAGCAGTGTGGGGCACCGCCTCACGTCTTTACGCCGTGGCAATGCGCCACATCGGGCTTCCGTTTGTCTACGGAGGGGTAGCGGCTCTCGCACTGTTTTACCTCACCGGACTTTCCAACTACAACATACTCAACTTCCTTGCCGTCATGTCCATATTTCTTGGAACAGTGGGCTATGTCAAGGGGGAAAAGCGCAAAAGCGTGTATTAAAGTACCGAAAACTCATGGAAGACTACAACGACTTGACCTACGACATGCTGCCACAATCGTGGGCGTTTTGTTTCATAAACGGTTGCAAAAACGAAGCGGAATGCATCCGCCACATCTCCTCATGCGTCATACCGGCCGAGGCGACCGTTGGCAGAGCCATATACCCCACCGCTGCCAACACGGACCCTTGCCCCCATTTCAAGCCCATCAGGAAGATTCGGGCAGCATGGGGTTTCGACACTCTCTTCAGCGAGGTAAAGATGAAAGACAGCACTCCCCTGCGCGGTGCCATAAAGAAGTATCTCGGCGGGCACGGAACCTACTACCGCTACCACAACGGCGAGAGGCTGCTCACGCCCGAGCAGCAGCAGGCAATCATCAATCTCTTCAAGAATCGTGGTTACACTACCGGCCTGGAGTTTGACCATTACTGCAATGTCTACGATATAGAGTAGGCGCGTGTGCCAAACAAGAGGTGTACCACGGCATGGTAGACACAATACCACGCCGTGGTAATCACAGTACCGAAACGTGGTAGACGCAGTACCACGCCGTGGTAATCACCATACCCAAACGTGGTAGCCACAATTGCACATAGCAAAAAGGCGTTGGAAACTGCATTTAGCAAATTTCCAACGCCTTCCTGTATTTGAGCGGGATACGGGAATCGAACCCGCCTCACAGGCTTGGGAAGCCCGTACACTACCGATATGCTAATCCCGCACAATGTGCGAAACACACATTGAGCCGATACCCGGACTCGAACCGGGGACCCACGCATTACGAATGCGTTGCTCTACCAACTGAGCCATATCGGCGATTGCGGTTGCAAAGTTAGGACTTTTTTTTATTCTGACAAAGTTTTGCCATGTTTTTTCTTTCTTTTTTTTATGAAAAAGCCCCACGAAACATTTGATGAAGTTTCGTGGGGCACACATTATATTATAATAAAACTATCACTTTGAATACTTCTTTATCAAATCGTCGGCACGTCCATCACCCAATTCCTTGGCTTTTTTCAACTCCTCCAATCCAGACTCCTTTTGCTTGAGCTCACAAAGGGCGATGCCTTTTATGACAAAAAAGTCGGAAACCTTGTCGGCATCCTTGATGGCGAGGGCCATGTCGCAAGTCTTCACCGCATCTTCGAGATGATTGACTCGAAGCTGAAGACTTGCCATCTCAGCATAATAGAGAGGTTCTGTGCGAGTGAGCACTATGGCATGGGCGATGTCGTTGAGAGCCGGCTGAAACTGCCTGATCTTCATCTCGCACTTGAATTTCATGTAATAGAAATCAGCCGTGGCATTGAAATTCATCAATGAGTCGTATTTCAGATAATCGAGGAAAGCCTGACGATAATTGCCGTCAGCATCATATTGCCTGCCTCGTGCGAGAACATATGATGCAGAGGGGCGTCCTGGCTGAACATTGACTGCCGAGTCAAGCAACGCCATGATTTCCGCTTTGGGAGCATTGAGATGCGCCTTGCACTGTGCCGACTCAAAAAACACCTCACCCGTTTTGCCAAGGTCTGTTTTCTGCAGAGCTGTAAGCATGTCGAGCGCTTCCTGGTATTTACCTTTGGCAAACAACACCTGCGCCTGCTGATGCTGATAGCCTGGCAACGGGTTGATCTTATAAGCCTCGCCTGCCAAATTATAAGCCTTGTCAAAGTTCCATTTAGTAAACGTCGTGTCAACACGATAGACAGAAGCACGATAAACGAGAGCGGCATAGTTACCGTACGCCACATCCTTGTCAGCGGCACGTTTCGTCTCGGTCTGAAGCATATCGTCAGCCTCGGCGAGTTTGCCATAGTTGACAAGTTGTGTGGCCCTGGCGTTATAGCCGTCGGTAGCCGTTGGGAAATAACGGATAAAGTCGTCGATGTACTCATTATACCTTACGCTGTCGGTCATGCTCGCCGCAAGTACCAGCATCAGCGACGCCTCCTTTTGCTCTGACGGCAAGGCAACACGAATGCCTGTAGCACGGAAGACCTGATCGTTGATAGAAAAACCATAACGCTGGAATGTGGTGGAGAGGCGCACGTCGGCAGAAAACGCCTCGCCTCCGTTGTCTGGCCTTTGGACAATGCCCAGCAGTTTGCCGTCGGCACTCACGACAGGGCAGCCCAACATGGAACCGGACACTTCCTCATCCTTGAAGACATAATAGTTGAGATCGGTCATGAACTTCTCGGTACGAACTGGCGACACGCTCTTTATCTCGGGTTTCTTGATATCGTAACCAACCAAGAACATTGAGGTGGCAAGCGAGTTGTCGGTCACAGGGAGAAGCCCAATATTATTGGTATAGCCCTTAATCTTGAAACGGCACACGTCGTAGTTCTCTGACACGCCGAGCATGGCATCCACGTCATACTGCTTGCCCTTGCTGTCGATAATCACTGCTCGCGCCGCGCCCTTGAAAGGATGCCACATGGCAATAGCCTCGCCAGCGGCTCCGGTGAAGACACCATGCGATGACGTATGGATGGTACCATCGGCATTATATGTCGTCAGGGAGAAGACGCTTTGCGCGGCCTTCTTCACAGTGGCAGGCTGTGCCTTTGCCATCATTGGCAGAACAATGGCCGTTGCCAATAGAAGTCGTATGATCTTTGTTCTCATTGTTGTCTTGTTTCGATTAATCATTATTCAATATTTTACCTTGCGTTGTCGAGCAACGTACGAGCGTTGTCAATTGCCGCCTGCGAAATACTGCTCCCGCTGAGCATCTGCGCTATTTCGTCTACTCTTTCGGCATTTGACAACAAGCGCATGTGGCTCACTGTTCCATCTTGCGTTTCCTCCTTGCTCACCTTGTAATGAGTGGTTCCCATGGCCGCAATCTGCGGCAAGTGAGTGATAGAGACCACTTGGCGGTTGCGGTCGCCCATTTCTCGCATTATCTGCGCCATTTTCTCGGCTACCCTGCCGCTCACGCCTGTATCTATTTCGTCAAAAACAATCGTCGGCAACTTCACCGCGCCGCTTATCATCGCCTTCAACGACAGCATGACACGCGCAATCTCGCCACCTGATGCCACTTGCGCCACAGGTTGCAATGCCGTGCTGCTGTTGGCACTGAAGAGGAATCGCACCCTGTCGATTCCGGACGCCATGCAATCGCCATCCTTGAAATCGATGGCAAAGCGCACCTTGGGGATGCCTAACGGCACAAGCCTTTGCCTCATTTCCTCCTCCACCTTGACGGCAGCCTTTTTTCTCACCTCGCTGAGTTCCTTGGCAACCGCGAGGCAATCGGCATAAGCCTTATCGCTCACCGCCTTGAGCTCCGCAAGCTGTTCAGAGCCGCCATCTATGCTGCCAAGCTCCGTCTTCAATCTTTCTCGTTCCGCAATGAGCTCGTCGGACGAAGAGACATGGAACTTCTGTTCCAACGAATAAATGAGGTTCAACCGCTCGTTGATGGCATCCATCTCTTGTGGGTCGAAATCAACGTCCTCAAGATACCCCTCTATCTCACCCGAGATGTCTTTAAGGTCAATATATGCCGAGTCGAGCCTGTCGGCAATGGCTTTTGCCTCAGGATAGACCTCGGCAATATCGCGCATGCTGTCAGCGGCATCACGTGTCATGGCCATTCCGCCAACGTCTTCTTTCGACAACGCCTCCGAAGCCGTGAAAAGCGCGTTCTTTATATCCTCGGTGTGGCTCATGGTCTGGGAGCGTTGCTCAAGCTCTTGTTCCTCACCCTTCACGATTTTCGACTTGTCGAGCTCTGTGAACTGGAACCGCAGAAACTCCTCGTTCTCCTTGTTTCGCTTGCATGCCTCCTCATAGTCGGCGTATGCTTTCTTGGCCTGAAGCCATAGGGAGTATTTTTCCTTATAGTTGGCAAGAAGGGAAGAGTCGCCTGCGATGATGTCCACGACATTGAGTTGGAAGTCTTCTTTCTGGAGCAAGAGGTTCTGATGCTGACTATGGATGTCAATGAGCTGGTCGCCAAGGTCGCGCAAAGTGGTTAGCGACACTGGTGTATCGTTGATGAAAGCACGGCTTTTACCTTTCTCGCTGACCTCTCGCCGCAATATGCAATCGGTGGCGTCGTAGTCGATCTCGTTGTCGTCAAAGAAAGATTCCATGTCGTAATGCGACAAATCGAAATGTGCCTCGATGACACATTTCTTCCTTCCCAACTTCACTTGCTTGGAGTCGGCGCGCTGGCCCAAGAGAAGGTGGAGCGCGCCTATCACGATGCTCTTTCCGGCACCCGTCTCGCCAGTGATAACAGAGAAGCCAGGGTTAAACTGGATATTGAGCTCGTCTATCAGCGTGAAGTCCTTTATGTAAAGTTGTTTGAGCATTTTGTTTATTGCTTTATCTTTTCCCAAGCATTGTTTTGCGAGGCATTGATAGAGAAAAGAATGTCATAGACCTTCTCCTTTTCTTTCGGCGTGCCCTTGCCCTTATATATATTGGCAAGCTCATCGCGCTTGTAGTCGGTCCATATTTGCGGCAGCAAACTCTGTGGACGATCCTCATGGCATTTCTTCAAGTCGCTTTCTATTGCCGCCGTTATCTCCGCCCGCCCCCTGTCGGCGTTTGCCGCCATTTCATCGAGCCCCTTGCGGTAATAATCATACTGCAACTGCCTGAATGGTTGCATTCCACCGTTGAGATAGTCGTTGATTATGGCAAAGCGGCAGCGATCGTTGTCAAACGACTTCCATCCGGTGAAATCGAGGTTCTGCGCGTTGTTCACGAGATTCATGCAACGCTCCAGGACATCGTTTCCGCCAAGAGGCGAGAAACTGTCGAGATTGATGCCGATAATTAAATAAGCATAATAGGCGAAGAGAGCCGTGAGCTGATTGTCTATCGTCTCTTCGTTGAATTCCAACTGGTCAAACTGCCTGAAAACAAAATTGAAATCGTTGTCGGTATTATTATATAATGTAGTGTTATAGGATGCATTGTACACAGGCCTGTTGGCCTGGATTATGGCCTTGCACGTAAACATCCCGCTCGCCTGGTCGTATTTTGTCACAGTGATGTTGAAGTTGCACGTGATACGCTCCCTCTTCGCAAACTGCAGGCTTGTCCATTGCCTGTCGTTGACAAACTGCGTCAAGGTTTGCTGCAGATTGTCAAAGACAGAAGCATCTGTGCCACTTATCTGATTGTGGTTTATCGTAATCTTGGCGTTAAGCTCCTGGGCTTTTACCGCCAAGACCATCACGAGAGCGACAAACACGAGCAGGAGTCTACGCATTCATGTTCAATTTTGCCTCCCTCAGCCTTATGCGTGTCAGCACCTGCTTGGTGTTGAGCGTGAAGTCGGCGTTGAGCATCCAACTGTAATAGCCGGGGTCACGATGAAGCACGTCGGTAACCACGTGGCCTTTGTATTTTCCGAAGTTGAAGACTTCATGGCGCACAGGGTTGCCATCCTTATCGACCACCGCATTGCCATTCTTGTCTTTCACGACTTCCCATACCATACGACCAGCAAAGTCGACATTGTTGTTCATTCTCGACTCCGCAGCCAAAGCCTCCATGTCGTTGGGAAGCGCCTGCGATGGGTCTTCAACATTTGCCGGGGCATACTTGTCCAGTTCACCCATCAGCACACGGTAAGTAGCCTCCGCGTCCTGATCGGCACGGTGAGCGCGGAAATCATCTTCCATCTTATGCCCCGTATAGAACCTATAAGCTGCCGCGAGATTACGCGGCTCGCGCTTGTGGAAAATGTTTTGGGCGTCAATGAGCCGGCATTTGGAGAAGTCGAAATCGACACCTGCCCTCAGAAACTCCTCGGCAAGCATCGGAACATCAAAGCGATCGCTGTTGAAGCCAGCAAAGTCGCATCCCATGAAGCTGCCGGCAAGTTGCTTTGCCAACTGCTTGAACATTGGCGCTTCCTTCACCATGTCGTCGGTTATCCCCGTAAGCTGTTGAACGACAACCGGTATCGGCTTGCCAGGGTTCACGAAGATGCTTTTCCGCTCTTCCTCGCCATCCTTGTCGCCAGGGGAAACCTTGACATATGAAATTTGGATAATCCGGTCGTTGACCAAGTCAAGACCGGTGGTCTCCAAGTCGAAGACCACCAAAGGTTTAGTAAGATTCAACCGCATGGCTCTAATCACCCAAAAGCAATGGCATAATCAACATCAGCACATCCTGTTCCTGGGGCTGCTCCATCGGGTAAACTACACCGGCACGGCTCGGGTCGCCAAGAAGCATCTTGATTTCGTCGGTAGTTATGCTATTAAGTATCTCAGAGAAGAAGTCGCCACGGAATCCGATCTGCAATGGCATGCCATTGTATTCGCAAACAATCTTTTCCTTGGCACTCGTGGCGAAGTCGAGGTCTTCCGATGACAGCTCAAGGCAACCATTGTCAAGATAGAACCTGATAAGCTGAGAGCTCATGCTCGCGAATGGCAGCACACGACGGATGGCACCAAGAAGGGCCTTGCGGTCTATGACAAGTTCGTTGGTGTTGTCTGTCGGGATGGCGGCATTATAGTTGGGGAACACTCCCTCAATAAGCGTACTTGAAAGCATGCCGTCCTGGAAATGGAACTCGGCACAGTTGGAATTGAACTTGACGACGACTTCTTCCTCCTTCTTGTCGAGAACGGTACGAAGGAGCGTCGCCGGCTTTTTCGGCAGGATAAACGAGTCGTGTTCCTCGCTCTTTATGCTCATATAACGACAACGCACGAGCTTATGTCCATCCGATGCCACGAAAGCGAGGCAGTCGGGGAGAAGGTCAAAGTAGATACCGTTCATCACGGGGCGAATGTCGTTGTTGTCGGTAGCGAAGAGTGTTCGATTGATATTCTCGCACAAGACCTTGGCACTGATGGTCAACGTCTTGGCATCGTTACCGATAGGCGACTTCTGTGGATACTCCTCAGCGTTTTGAGCCGTGAAGTTGTATCGTCCGTTTTGATATTCGATTGCCACCTCATAAGTCTCAGGGTTGACCTCAAACGTAAGAGGTTGCTCAGGAAGCTCCTTCACCGCGTCGAGGACAGTGCGGTTTGGGATGGCGAAATCGCCTTCCGCGTCACATTCGTCAAGAGGAATAATCGTCCTCATAAGGTTTTCACTGTCGGAGGCCGTGACTTCCATCTTACCATCGTGGACTTGGAAGAGGAAACTCTCAAGGATAGCAAGGGAGTTTTTGCTGTTGATGACCTTCGCAAGGGTTTGCAAACGGCTGTTGAGAACCGTACTGGAAAGTGTGAATCTCATCGTATCTTTAGTTTTGTTATATTCAACTACTTTTATCGCACAAAGATACATATTATTTATTGAATTGTTCAGAAAACGGAAAGGCTTTTTCATTTTTTTCATTTTTTAATCGCCAAACGCTTTGCCATAAGCGATTTTTTCTCTAATTTCGCATAATATTCAGAATTCACAAATCCAATTTATACAACTATGGCTTTACAAGGAATAGAAGTTGAAGGCGTTATCATAAAAGAGTATCCTGCCAAGGAAGGCGTATCACAACGCTCTGGTAACGCATGGAAATCACAAGAGTTCGTAATCCAGACAAAAGACCAATACCCCCGCGCATGTGTTTTCCGTGTGTTTGGCGCTGACAGGATTCAGCAATTCAACATCCACCAAGGCGATACCGTTCACGTGTGGCTCGACATTAACGCCCGTCCATGGCAAGACCGCTATTTCACCGATATCAACTGCTATCAATGCGAGCATGTAGACCCTAACGCGGTGAACATGGGTGCTCCACAAATGCAAGGCAGTCAACTAGGCGGACCCGTCCAGGCCGCTCCAATTGGCGCTCCACAGCAGCCAACGGCAGATCCACTCGGCGGTGGCGACGACAGTTCCAATGGCGAGGATTTGCCTTTCTAAAACCAGACAACAAAACATTATCCGTCCCTACCAAGACCTCTGAGCCTTGGTAGGGACAATCATTTATACAGATTTCCATCATCATGTGGTTATTATTAGCATTCATGTCCGCTACCCTATTAGGGTTTTACGATTCATTCAAGAAAAAGTCTCTCCAGGGCAACGCCGTCATTCCCGTGCTGTTTATCAACACCGTGATTTGCTCACTTATCTTCTTGCCCTTGATAGTGTTGTCCGCCACGGGCACCCTGCCGTCAAGCAGTCCTTTCCATGTCGGCGGCGGCGGTTGGGAGATGCATCGTTATGTCATCCTCAAGAGTGGCATAGTGCTCTCCTCTTGGCTTGCCGGCTACATCGGAATGAAGCACCTGCCGCTGACAATAGTGGGGCCAATCAACGCCACCCGCCCCGTGATGGTTCTCATGGGAGCCTTACTGGTTTATGGCGAGAGGCTCAACGCCTGGCAATGGGCGGGTGTGGCGGTGGCTGCCACGTCTTTTCTACTGCTCAGCAGGTCTGGCAAGAAGGAAGGCATCAATTTCGCGCACAACAAGTGGATAGGATGCATCGTGCTGGCGGCAGTGCTTGGAGCCGTCAGTGGCCTCTACGACAAATACCTCATGGCATCACCCTCTGACGGCGGCGTGGGGCTCGACCGAATGGCGGTGCAGTCGTGGTACAACATCTACCAATCGGCCATGATGCTCATAATGCTCGCCATCATCTGGTTTCCACGGCGCAACAGCGACAAGTTTCATTGGAGTTGGTCAATAGTAGGGATAAGCATATTCCTCTCCGGAGCCGACTTTCTCTATTTCTATGCCCTCAGCTTGCCAAGCGCCATGATTTCCATAATATCCATGATAAGGCGAAGCAGCGTGCTCGTAAGCTTCCTCTTTGGAGCAGTTTTCTTCCACGAGAGCAATCTTAAAGGCAAGGCCTTTGACTTGTTATTAGTACTTTTATCCATGGTTTTATTATTTATAGGAAGTAAATAGGCTTTTTTCTTTGATATTAAACACAAAAAGGCTAACTTTGCAAAATGACTGACGCCAAGGCGTCCATGAGAAACATAGCTTCGTACATAATGGCACAGAACATTTTCAAGGGATTAGGCATTGCTTTAATAACACCGTTCACAAAAGAGGGAGAGGTCGACTACAAGGCCCTCGCAAAACTCGTGGACTATCAAATAAACAACAACGCCGACTTTCTATGCATACTCGCTACAACGGCGGAGGCTCCATGCCTTACCCGCGAGGAGAAAGACAAGATAACCGAAGTAATCAAGGATGTCAACAATGGGCGTGTACCGTTACTCAAATATTGTGGCGGGAACAACACTGCCGCCGTCATTGAAGACATGAAGTCGACCGACTGGAGCGGGATTGACGGAATATTGAGCATTTGCCCATTCTACAACAAGCCATCCCAAGAAGGCTTGTACCAACACTTCAAGGCCATCGCGCAGAACGCGCCATTGCCAATAGTGATGTATAATGTCCCAGGACGCACGGGGGTCAACATGAAACCCAGCACCACAGTGCGCTTGGCCAAAGAGTTCACAAACATCGTTGGCATCAAGGAAGCGTCTGGCAGCCTGGAGCAGGTTGACGAGATATTAAAGAACAAACCACGCCACTTCGATGTCATCAGCGGTGACGACTCGCTGACCTTTTCCATGATAGCAAGTGGAGCAAAAGGTGTCATTTCCGTCATCGGCAACGCCCTGCCAAAGGAGTTCTCAAGAATGATACGCTTGGAGTTCAATGGCGAGTATGAGCCTGCACGTAAGATCCACCACATGTTTACCGAACTGTACAAGCTGCTCTTTATCGACGGTAACCCAGCCGGCGTGAAAGCGTTGCTCAACGACATGGGATTCATAGAGAATGTGCTTCGCCTGCCACTTGTTCCGACAAACATCGAAACAAAACAAAAGATGGCCGACATTCTCAAGGAGCTGAGGTTTTAATCCCATACGGCCAGCACCCCAACAAGAATATACCTCACAGGCAAACTAACATTTTAACATTGGATTTTATGAAAAAGGTTCTCACTTTAATCATCGCCGTGCTCGCCTCCATCTCGGCAAGCGCACAGTTTGAACAGGAAAAGATATATATCGGGGCCTCACTATCCGGGCTTGACCTCAGCTACAATGGCATCAACGAAGCTAAATTCGGAATCAACGCGCAAGCAGGCATTTTTGCCGCCGACAACCTATTGGTTTACGCACAAGCAGGCTTCGACCATCCCGGCAAGGAGCAAAGCAACTCCCTAAACCTTGGTGTGGGCGGTCGCTATTATATCACGCAAAACGGCATTTTCCTCGGGGCAAATGTCAAATATGTCCACGCAAAAAGCTACAACGACTTCATGCCAGGCGTTGAGGTGGGCTACGCCTTCTTCCTAAGCCATACCTTAACAATTGAGCCAAGCATCTATTACCAACAAAGTATAAAGAAGCATTCCGACTATTCCACCATCGGTCTACGCATCGGCTTTGGCATCTACCTTGGCAAATGATGGAACAGTATCCATCCGTGTTGCTTGCCCGCGCCACCGATGAACTTGGGAAACTGCCCGGAGTTGGGCCAAAGACCGCTTTGCGCCTTGCCTTGCACATTCTCAAACAGCCTGTGGCATCGGTCGATTCTTTCGCTGATGCCATCAGCAAATTGAGACATGACATTAAATATTGCCATATCTGCCACAACATAAGCGATACGGACACATGTCCAATCTGTTGTGATGAGCGACGCGACCATTCCACTATATGTGTCGTTGAAAACGTGCAAGACATCATGGCGATAGAAAACACGCAGGCTTATCACGGGCTCTACCACGTCTTGGGAGGCATAATATCTCCAATGGATGGCATTGGCCCTGGCGAAATAGAGATAGACTCTCTCGTAAGCAGGGTGGCAGCGGGAGACATCAAGGAAGTGATTCTCGCACTGAGCTCCACGATGGAGGGAGACACCACCAACTTCTATATCACGAGACAACTCAAGCCTTTCAATGTCAAGCAAACGGTCATTGCAAGGGGCATCAGCGTTGGCAACGAACTTGAATACACCGACGAGGTAACCCTCGGTCGCTCAATCGTCAACCGCACGCCAATAGAGTGATTATCTTAAAACCAATAAATCATATATATCTTCTTGATGAACAATTCCCGAAAGCTACTCCTCGTAGAGTTTTGGATTTCTCTTTTCATCTGCTTCTGCACAATCATCTTATTCGAGAACGACCTGCTTCCCTCCGGCGGTTGGGTTGACAATAAAGTGCAAGAATACTACGTGGCGATAGTCATGGAGCTTCTGACCATCACCCTGATTCCGCTATCCTTGAGATTGTTTAAGTTTGGCTTCGTCAAACGACAGTTATTGTCATGCCCGACCCATGCTCTTGGCACATGGGGATCAATGCGTCTATGCATGCTCATCTTGCCAATGATGGTCAATTGTTGGCTATATTATATGTTCGTGAACGTAACCTTTGGCTACATGGGCATAATAGGTGTCCTGTGCCTGTGTTTTGTATATCCATCAAAAGACAGATGCCAAATGGAGATCTCAGACAACACCAAGCAAGAAGCAACAAAAGACACCGCAAACGACACATCCTGCAACACTGGGAAATAAATGTTGTTATCCGTTATCATAGTAAGCTATAACGTCAAGGATTATCTATGGCAATGCCTCATGTCGCTACGGAAATCCTTGAGGGACATTGATGCCGAGGTGATAGTGTTTGACAATCATTCCCACGACGAGACGGTGAAATGCCTTCAGCCATTGTTCAACGATGTCAGATTCATCAGCAACAATCACAATTTAGGATTCGCTAAAGGCAACAATCACGCTATAAGGCAAAGCAGGGGCAAATACGTACTATTGTTAAACCCCGACACCATTGTTACCGAAGATTCTATCCGGCAAGCCTTGGCGTTCATGGAAACACATCCACAAGCAGGCAGTGCCGGCGTGAGAATGACCAACCCTGACGGCACGGACGCCAAGGAATCACGACGTGGCATCCCTACCCCACTGACGGCTCTTTTCAAGTTCACAGGACTTTGTTCCCGTTTCCCCAAAGGCAAGCACACCGGTCGCTACTATATGGGATGGCTTCCATGGGAAAAAGAAGCAAAGATAGAAATCATTAGCGGAGCCTTCTTCCTTATCAGACGTACGGCCTTGGAGCAGATTGGCTTGCTCGACGAAAACTTCTTCATGTACGGTGAAGACGTAGACCTGAGCTATCGGTTATTGAAAGGCCGTTGGGAAAACTGGTATTTACCCTTGCGCATTCTTCATTACAAGGGCGAGTCAACTCAAAAATCAAGTTTCCGCTATGTCCACGTGTTCTATAAAGCCATGCTCATCTTCTGCGAGAAGCATTATAAAGGCATGGGCAGACTGTTACTGCCATTCCTGAATATTGCCGTCAACGCAAAAGCCATGATCGCACTTTGCGCCGTCGCGTTAAAGAAGACACGGAAAAGTTTAGGCTTTGTATGCGAGGACATCCATGACCCATTCTTTGTCATCCACGTCAGCCCCAACAACATGAAAAGATGCCAACGACTCATTTCCGAAAAGGGATTGTGGGCGGAGTTTCATGACGCCAACAAGAAATCGTTGAATACCACCTTACCACATCAAAAAAGTCAAAAGACTTACATAGCCTTCGATGCCTCAACATTCTCCTATACCGAGATGTTGTCTATCATGCACCACCACTATGAAGGGAAGGCATTTCTTGCGGTATACCATCCCAACGAAGACATGATTATTACCGAACACGAGATAATTAAACGTGAAGCGTGGACGTGACGCGAGGAATACGAAATTAAGAAAATGAAAGAAGAGAAACTGCCTTCTGTCATCCTAAGGGCGATGGAGCCTGAGGATCTTGACATGATGTATACAATAGAAAACGATCGCGACACATGGAGCGTCACTGATATCAACACCCCATATTCTCGTTTTCTGCTGCACGAGTTCATTGCCAACGCCACTGGCGACATTTACACCGACAAGCAGGTCAGACTTGTTATTACCGATAAATGGAAAGTATTTATAGGCATGATAGACTTGTTCAATTTCAACCCACAACATAAACGGGCGGAAGTTGGAATCATCATAAGAAAAGCTTACCGTGACCAAGGATACGGTAAGGCTGCATTGCTGGAACTCATTAGCTACGCCAGAAAAATTATCCACATCCATCAACTCTATGTTTATATGAACGTAGATAACATAAGCTGCGTAAAACTTTTTGAAGAAACGGGATTTGAGCGTGATGCGGAGCTCAAAGACTGGGTTTTTGATGGCGAAAACTACCATAATGTCTATATGATGCATTTTTTTTGTAAAAAAACGGGCAAAAGTTTTGTGGAATAAAAAAAACTTACTACCTTTGCACTCGCAAAAAGGAAATAAAGCAAACAAGGTGCGTTAGTTCAGTAGGTTAGAATGCCTGCCTGTCACGCAGGAGGTCACGAGTTCGAATCTCGTACGCAC